>NZ_RRCU01000001.1:0-965731 GCF_003856855.1 Halomonas sp. YLB-10 | reverse complement strand
AAAAACCTGATCGGGTTATAGATCACCCGGCTATCCGGCGACCACATAACGGTGAAGTGGGTCGGTGCTGGCAATCGATGGACTCAAGACCCTCATTCGGCACTCTGATGAATGAGGCGGGTTTATGCCTGGCTGGCTCATCGTGTTGAGTGGTGTTGTGTTCGCAGCGATGATGCTTAACCTCCCCAAATCTGCAGGGGTGGGGATTATGGCAGTAGTATTGCTATTTATGGGCTATGGATTGTTCGGTCATCTCGTCCCTGGAGAATTGCAAAGCCGTCCGACATCACTGTCAGAGCTTTTAGTGTATCTTGCTATTGATGCCAACGGCATGCTCGGTACCGCCCTCAAAGTGGCAGTAGTTGTGGTCGTTCCCTATATGTTGTTTGGAAAACTCTTGGCTCGCTGCGGGGCTGCCGATTTCTTCAATGATGTTGCTCTTGCCGGTATGGGCCGCTTTCGTGGTGGTCCCGCAAAGGTGGCTATCACCGCATCTGGACTTTTTGGTTCCATATCAGGGAGTGCGGTCGGTAACGTTGTGGGAACCGGAGTCGTGACCATCCCTATGATGAAGCGAGCCGGTTTTCCGTCTACCTATGCCGGTGCCGTCGAGGCGGTTGCCTCGACGGGTGGGCAATTGGTTCCACCCGTAATGGGCGCCGCAGCCTTTATAATGGCGGATCTCATCGGAATCGACTACTCCGATGTCATGCTTGCGGCATTGCCTTCAGCTTTTCTCTACTATCTTGCCATCTTCATCAACGTCGACTTGCAGGCTGCCAAGCACGGCATTCGTTCCATTGAACGAGCGGAGATTCCATCTGGATGGCAATCTCTACGTCAAGGTTGGCACTTTCTTCTCCCTTTTGTAGTGCTATTCTATACGTTATTTACGCTCAACATGCGTCCCGAGAGGGCTGCCGTCCTTTCCATCCTGACATTGCTGGTCGTGAGCCTGGTTTTTGGCTATCGAGGCAAACGCATCAGCTTACGTGACATCATTTTTGTAGTTTCGTCAGCCGGAAGTGCAGCGGCTAACCTTGTTATTGTCTGTGCGGCCGCGGGTATGATCATTGGCGTGCTGAATCTCTCAGGACTGGCCTTCAACCTTACACTACACATCATTAATGCCAGCGGTGGAAATGTCGTAATCTTGGCTTTTATCACGGCCTTGATAAGTGTAATTCTCGGTATGGGGATGCCTACAGTCGGGGTTTACATCTTGCTCGCCACACTAGTCGCTCCTGCGCTTGTTGAATTCGGCATTCCGATTATAGCAGCCCATCTCTTCGTCTTCTATTTCGGCTTGCTATCAATGGTAACGCCGCCAGTGGCGCTGGCCGCATTCGCGGCAGCCAATATCGCAAATACAAAGGCGTGGTCAACTAGCGCGTCTGCCATGCGCCTCGCTTGGCCAGCATATGTGGTGCCATTTCTCTTTCTGTTTGCGCCTTCACTGATTCTTGAAGGAAGTCCAATAGGTGTACTTTGGGCATTGGCTTCGGCAACCCTCGGTATTTATATGGTGACTTCGGGTATCGTTGGTTACATGAGAGGTAGCCGAGGTACTGCATTCCGAGGTGCATTGATCTTGGGTGGTATCTTGGCACTGATTCCTGCCGGCCTCTTCTCGTTTGGGTTTTACTCCGATATCGCCGGGCTAATGATATTTCTCGCTTGCTGGTTCTCGGCAAGAATGTCAAAGTTACATGAGGGCGTGCTGCCATAAGATGCTATTTAGTCGGGGCCGGGCAGAGCAACTGCCCGGTCTATCCGACTGATAACTTTTGGGGGATTTCGATTGGCCCAATCATTCCTATGTGTAAATAGGCCAGGTAATGCCTGGGGGCTACGGTGTGAAAGGATGACACCTAGGTACATGACGCGATGGAACGAGTTGGTCAGTGTGAAATCGTGAAATTCAATGTTCCGTCTGTATACCGTATGGGCGGTCTCAATGACCAAGTGCAAAACGTGAGCCATCAGGTACGATGTTGCACTTGGGAACGTAAACTGGCATATATGGTATTATAAACTGGTCTTACCCTTGATTTGAAAAGCTTCTGCACTGGGGCAGAAAGTTCGCGCTTCTGGGGCCGAGGCTCCTGCTCGCATAGACTTCCAACAGGTACCTACTACCGAACAGTTATTGCATATTTCTTCCAAGGTTTCAAACTCAGGAGAATCTCCGGTTGAAAAGTCACTCTTCGAAACCCCAAACCGGCTCATCATTGCTGGCATCAGAGTATTGGCCGGTATCAACCCCCCGTAGTTTCCATTATTCATACGCCTAGCTACTTCACTCTCGAATTTATCTTCAAGTGAGAAATTTACATCCTGGATTATCTTCTGGTAAGCTTCGGGAGATTCATCCTGTATGTCGAGAAGCAGTTTCGAAAGGTGGTTCTTGTAGAAAAATTCCGAAACCTTGTGCATGCTTCTCACCAAATTCTTTTCAATACGGATATTCATTATCTCATCCTCGAAGTAGGTCAATCCACGTTAAGGTTAGGTGCATACTGAAATATGATTCTATATCTAAGTATCTTAGGGGGGTATGGGATATTTTCATTGACCCAGATCATTTTTATCCTACAAAATTCGTCTGCTAGATGCTGAGTGTGTTACCAGATCAGTGCCCTCAAGCTTGAGAACTGGCCGCGTAATCTGCTGATTCTATTGTTTTTTCTTTCAGTGCTTGTGCTCCCCTTATGGCATCTTTGTAGTTACACCTGCCAGAGCTGTAATGACCCCCTGGTTTCTGCACACCCTACGCCGCTAATGCTGGGTTGATCTTGCCCAGCAACTGATCTTACCCAGCATTGGTGGACACCAGTCTAAGCGATCTTTCGGGCCTCAAAGGCCTCTGGGCTGATCATCCCGATTGCACTGTGCCGCCGCTGCCGGTTGTAGTCCAATTCAATGTACTCGAACACCTGTCGTCGCATCGCCTCACGGGTCTCGAATCGCTCGCCGTGGATGGCTTCGACCTTGAGACTGTGGAAGAAGCTCTCAGCGCAGGCATTGTCGTAACAGTTGCCTTTGGCGCTCATGCTGCACTGGAGGTCGTGACGCGTCAGCAGCGACTGGTACAGCGTCGAGCAATACTGGCTCCCACGATCCGAGTTGACGATCACGCCCTTGGGCATCTTCCGGCTCCACAGGGCCATTTTCAGTGCATCGCCGACCAGGTCAGCGGTCATGCGCTCGCTCATCGCCCAGCCGATCACCTTGCGTGAGTACAGGTCGACCAGCACGGCCAGGTAGAGCCAGCCTTCACCGGTCGCCAGGTAGGTGATGTCGCCGACCCATTTCTGATTCGGTGCCGTAGCGGTGAAGTCCTGCTCCAGCAGGTTTGGTGCGACTGGCAGGCCATGCCGTGAATTCGTGGTGGCTTTGAACTTGCGAGCGGCTTTTGCGCGCAGGTTCTGCCGACGGAGGCTGGCGGCCACGGTATTGCGGCAGATTGCTACGCCAGCATTGTTCAGGTCATGGGTCAGCCTGGGGGCGCCTGAGCGCCCCTTCCCCTTCTCGAAGGCCTGAGCCACACGCTGATCGGTGATCGCTTGTCGGCAGCGGCGGGGAGACGGCCCACCACCACGTTGTCGCCAAGCGTAGTAGCCGCTGCGGGCAACGCCGAGAAACGCGCACATCCGTTGAACGCTGAATGCCTGACGATGCTGCTGGATGAAGGCGTACTTCACTTCAGGCTCTTCGCGAAGTACACCGCGGCTTTTTTTGCGATTTCAAGCTCTTCCGACTGCTCAGCCAGCTGACGCTTGAGGCGCGCGTTCTCTTCAGCCAAGGCCTGCTCGCGGGCCGAAGCACTTTGCTGCTGCTGGGCCTTGGCTCGCCACTGGTAGAACTGGCTGGGCTGAAGCCCCAGCTCACGAGCGGCGGCACTGGTACCAACACGATCAGCAAGTGCCAGGGCCTCATCCTTGTAGGCCTGGGTGTAACGGGTACGGGTCTTCTTCATCGATGCTGCTTGCCTTGCCATAGGGTCACCTCGTTCAGTGTACTGCCTTAACGGGGTGTCCACTGTTCGTGGGCAAGATCATGATCTGACCACCCTGGCAGTAGCCGCACTGCGCCACGTCCAGGTCCAGCCAGGCCTGCTGGACCCGCCGGCCGGTGGCGTCCTCGGCCAGCGCCTCGATGGTGGTGATCTCGCGCCCCTGGGCGGCGGAGATCGGGGTGATGCAGGAACGCGTGGCCTGGCCGTCCAGGTGCACCGTGCAGGCGCCGCACAGGCCCTGGCCGCAGCCGAACTTGGTGCCGGGCAGGTTGACCACGTCGCGCAGCGCCCAGAGCAGCGGCATCCGCTCCGGTACGTCCACGTCATGCTGTTAGCCGTTGATCGTCAGGGTGGGCATCACTCTCTCCTGGAGCTTTTTTTCGGTTCGGGGGGCACGACCGGCGGATCGGGCGTCACTCGGCGCGTGACTCGAAGATCTCCTTGGCGACCGGCAGGGTCGAGAATACGTTGGGCCAGCCGGCATAGAACGCCAGCTGGGTCAGCAGCTCCGAGGCCTCGCCGCGGGTCAGGCCATTGTCCATGGCGCGATTGAGATGGAAGCCGACCTGCTCGATCTTGCCGGCGGCGATCAGGGCGCTGACCGTGACCAGGCTGCGGTCGCGCGGGCTCAAGGCCGGGCGCAGCCAGAGGTCGCGGAAGAGCACGTCGGTGGTGTACTGGAGCACGCCGTCGGAGGAGCCGCCGTAGGTGGCCTCGACGCTCGCCTCGCGGGCCTGCTCGGCCTCCTCGTCGAGCGGCAGCAGCTCGGGGTCGGCGTCGGGTAGCTGATCTTCGCCGATCCCGCGCTCGGCGAAGACGTCCTGGACGATGGCGACCGCCGACATGGCATTGCCCCAGCCGGTGTAGAAGGCCAAATGGGTGATGGTCTCGGAGATCACCGCCGGGTCGACGCCGTTGTCGAGGGCCCGCTCGACCTGGGCCCGCATCTCGACGCGGTGGTTGCGCGCGATCACGGCCGCCAGGGTGGCGACGCTGCGGTCCCGGGGCGAGAGTCCCTCGCGAGCCCAGACCTCACCCAGCACCAGGTCCTCCTGGTAGGCGGCAAGCGCCGGAGAGACGGCGGCAATCTCCTCGGTGCCGGGCACGTCCGAGGAGGGGGCGGGGTCGTCAGCCAGGGCAGGCAGGGCCGCTGCCGTCGACATGGCGAGTGTCAGCAATGAAGCGGATGCGAGTTTCATCGTCGTCTCCTGGTCATGAGGGGGCTCGGTCCTCGAGGCAATACGTGCCGAACCGCCGTTCACGGTGGCAACGGGTGAGCTAGGGAACAAGCCTGCCGAACAGGATGCTGTTATGAAGGAGGTTCATGAATGACGGCGTCAGGAGCGATGTTTCAAGGCGTCCACGATGACCCCGAAGGCCAGGGACGACTGCCGGCGATGGGGGTAGTAGAGGAAGTAGCCGGGAAACGGCGGGCTCCAGTCCTCCAGTACCGCCACCAGCTCGCCGCTATCGAGGTGGGGGCGCACCAGGTCCTCCGGCACGTAACCGAGACCGTACCCGGCGAGGGCGGCCCGCACCACCGGATAGATGGTGTTGAAGGTGAACTGGCCGTCCACCCGCACCTTCAGCTCGCGCTCCGCCTTCTCGAACTCCCAGGCGTAGAGGCCGCCATGGGTGGAGAGGCGCAGGTTGATGCAGTCGTGGTCGGTCAGGTCCTGGGGGACCCGCGGCCTCTCCCGCCCCTCGAAGTAGGCGGGCGAGCCGACCACCAGCATGCGAAAGTCCGGGCCGACCCGCACGGCGATCATGCCCTCGGAGACCTGCTCGCCCAGCCGCACGCCGGCATCGAACTTCTCGGCCACGATATCGGTGAGGCTGTAGTCGGTGACGACCTCCACCTTGAGCTCGGGGTAAGCCTTCAATACCGGCGCCAGCTTCGGCCAGATCACGGCGTCGGCGGCATGATCGGTGGCGGTGATGCGGATCGTCCCGGCCGGCCGGTCGCGCATCTCGACCAGCGCCTCTAGCTCCTCCTCGATCTGCGAGAAGTGGGGCGCGATCCGCTCGAGGACGCGCTCCCCTTCCGCCGTCGGCGTTACCTTGCGCGTGGTGCGCGTCAGCAGGCGAACGCCGAGTCGGCTCTCGAGCCCGCGCACGGCGTGACTCAACGCCGACTGCGAGACGCCGATCTGCGCCGCGGCGCGGGTAAAGCTGCCGACCCGGGCGACGACGACGAAGGACATCAGGTCGGTGACGTTCTCCCTCAGCATTGATGAGCCTCTCTCATAATTGTTTTTCGATTGTAGCAACTTATCAGCCGCGAGCAGGGTGCTACCGTCTGATGAAGCATCTTGATGGGAGACCTTCATGAAGATCGGGATACTCGGCGCCGGCCTGATGGGCGCCAAGCTCGGCACCCTCTGGGCCTGGGCCGGCCACGACGTGACGTTCAGCTACTCGCGCCGCCCGGAGAGGCTGGAACGCCTCGCTCGGGACGCGGGGGCACGAGCGGGCACGCCCGCCGAGGCCATCGACGGGGCCGACGCCGTGCTGCTGGCCGTGCACTGGTCGAGGATCGACGATGTGCTGGGGCAGGCCGGCGACCTGGCCGACCGGGTGGTCGTCAACTGCTGCGTGCCCCTCGATCTCGACAACCGGGACCTGGTGCTGGGCACCACCACCTCGGGAGCGGAGGCGCTGGCGCGGCGGCTGCCCCGGGCGCGATTCGTCTCGGCCTTCAATACCTGTCCCAGCGAAGCCCTGTTTGAGGTCTTCGCCGCGCGGGAAGCCGTCTCGCTGCGCCCCCAGCTGCTCTATTACGGCGACGATGCCGGGGCCAAGTCGGTGGCCCGCCGGCTGATCCGTGACGTCGGCTATGAGCCCCTTGACGCCGGTCCGTTGCACACGGCTCGTTTCGTCGAGCCCTTCGCCATGGTGACCGCCGAACTCGCCTACGCGCAGCCCGGTGGACCGGCCCTCGTCTATCGCTTCGAACGGCTCGGAGGAGAGGCAGACTCATGAACCAATTTCATAACTTCTAGTCGCCCACCCCCGTTTATCGATAAGCGGGTGCCCACTATCTTGATAGGCACACCATCTTTTCTGGTATCCGCTCTGTTCCGCTGCTCTTTCCACCACCCCGGCCTCCCCGGTCCCCTGGCAGGTTGCGCGTCGCGAGAGCAGGTATCACGGAGCCGGTATCGCATTGCGAGAGGAGTTCACCATGAAGATCACCCGCGCAGGCAGCCAAGCGTCCCAACCAGGGCCGGAGGCGTACTTCACCGGCACCGTGCGAATCGATCCGCTGTTTTCGGCCGAGGCGCCCGGGACCGCCTCCGGCGCCGCCGTGACCTTCGAGCCGGGGGCGCGCACCGCCTGGCACACGCATCCCGCCGGTCAGACCCTGATCGTGACCCAGGGGGTGGGGCGCGTGCAGCGCGAAGGCGGCCTGGTCGAGGAGATTCGCCCCGGGGACGTTATTTGGTTCGCGGCCAACGAGAGGCACTGGCACGGGGCGGCACCGGAGGTCGCCATGACGCACATCGCCATCCAGGAAGCCGTCGACGGCTCGGTGGTGACCTGGCAGGAGAAGGTCAGCGACCGGGACTATGCCGGCTGACCCGGGAGAGACGCCATGCGCCCCAGCATCACCTGCCACATGATCACCTCCCTCGACGGCCGTCTGCATCCACAGCGCTGGGGCGACCCGGCGGACGGCCGGATCGATGAGCTCGTGGCGCGCCACTACGAGGCGGCGGCGAGCCGGCTGAAGGCCGAAGGCTGGATCGTCGGGCGCCGGACCATGGCGGAATTCGTCACCGAGCACGCCGAGGCGGAACGGCTCGAGGCGCCGCGCTCGCGCCCCCCGCACCTGGCGGCGCGCGCCGGCCGTGATCTCTGCGTGGCGATCGATCCCGCTGGCCGACTGCGCTTTGAGGCCGATCACGTCGAGGGCGACCACGTGGTGGTGATCCTCTCGGAGCGGGTCGCGGAGCGACGGCTCACCCGGCTGCGCGAGGCCGGCGTGACCTATCTCTTCGCCGGGCCGGACGGCGACGACCTCGCCCCGGCGCTGGCCACGCTCGGCGAGGCCTTCGGCGTCGAGCACCTGCTGCTCGAAGGCGGCGGGGTCACAAACGGCGCCTTCCTGGCGGCGGGGCTCATCGATGCGCTGAGCATCCTGGTCTGCCCGGCCCTGGATGGCCTCGCCGGCGAGCCCTCCATCTTCGACCACACGGGTCCGCCGGGCAGCCGCCCCGCGGCGGGACAGCGCCTTCACCTGCGCGCCTGCGAGACCCTGCCCGGCGGCGTGGTCTGGCTGCGCCATGACATCGAACGAGAGGCCCCCTCGGCGTAGCCCCTACCGGGCTTTTGCCGCGCCTCGGCTATCCCCCCACCGATTCCGGCAGCCCCGAGGCTTGCCGCTTACCCCACTCGAGGAGAGTTCGCATGATCCGATTCAGCGCTATCGCCTTGACCGCTGCCTTGGTGTCGACCGGCGCCGTCGCCCAGAGCATGGAGGTCATCAAGAATGGCACCCGTGAGGGCTTCATGGGCCCCGACGACAAGTTCACCGGCACCGCCTATATCGAGCCAGTCTTTTCCAACGAGGCGCCGTTCGTCGTCAACGGCGGCAAGGTGACCTTCCTGCCGGGGGCGCGCTCCAACTGGCACACCCATCCCGCCGGGCAGGTGCTGGTGGTGACCGACGGCGCCGGTTGGGTGCAAGAAGAGGGCGAGGAGAAGCGGCTCATGGAGCCGGGCGACGTGGTGTGGTGCCCGCCGGAGGTCAAGCACTGGCACGGCGCCACCGCGACCACCGCGGTCACCCACATGGCGATCCAGCAGTTCAAGGACGGCGAAAACGTCGTCTGGATGGAACCGGTCACCGACGAGCAGTACGCCGGCGACGCGCCGTGATCGCGCTGGCCGTGGCCATCGCTCGTGATTGATGAGCCGTAATCATGAGTGCTTGCAAATTGTCCGGGCTAATCGTGCTGGCGAGCCCGGCGTACCATCCTCTCCATCACTTACTTCGGGAGAGCACGCATGAGTCATGATTTCACGAGCAAGGTCGCACTGGTCACCGGCGCCGCGTCCGGCATGGGGCTGGCCACGGCCAGGGCCTTCGCCGAGGCCGGCGCGATGGTGGCGCTCGCCGACGTGAATGGCGATGCCGTTCGGGCCGCCGCCGACGAGCTGGCCACCAACGGCGCCCAGACCCTGGCCATCACCTGCGACGTGACCGATGAGGCCTCGGTGAAGGCCATGGTCGAGCAGACGGTCGAGGCCTTCGGCGCGCTGGATGCCGCCTTCAACAACGCCGGCGTGCAGTCGATCGCCACCGAGACCGCGGACCTCGAGAGCGAGGAGTTCGATCGCGTCAACGGCATCAACCTGCGCGGCGTGTGGCTGTGCATGAAGTACGAGCTGCGCCAGATGCGCGAGCAGTGCAGCGGCGCCATCGTCAACTGCTCCTCGCTCGGCGGCTTCGTCGGCGTGCCGGGCCGCGGCGCCTACCATGCCGCCAAGCATGGCGTGCACGGCCTGACCAAGACCGCGGCGCTCGAGTATGCCGCCCAGGGCATCCGCATCAACGCCGTCTGCCCCGGCATCATCGATACGCCGATGGTCGCCGGCATGAAGGAGCAGGAGACCGAGGCCATGGATATCCTGATGGAGCAGGTCCCGGCCCGTCGCCTGGGGACCGCCGAGGAGATCGCCGACCCGGTGCTGTGGCTGTGCGGCCCCGGCTCGACCTTTGTGATGGGCCACGCCCTGGCCGTCGACGGCGGCTACACGGTGCGCTGATCCCATGCGGCGCCAGGCCCTCAAGGCCGCCATGGCCGTCGTCACCCTCGCCTGCGTGGCGAAAGCCTTAGCCGACGGCGCCCCGTCAACGGAGATTCTCATGAAGATACAGATCGTCCTGGAAGGCCAGACGCTCGCGGCGACCCTCGAGGACACCCCGGCCGCCCGGGCCTTTGCGGACATGCTGCCGCTGGAACTGAGCCTCGAGGACTTTCACGCCATTGAGAAGGTTGCGGACCTTCCCGGCCCGCTACCGACGGAGAGTGAGCCCGAGGGCATCGACCCCGAGGTCGGCGATATCACCCTCTACGCCCCTTGGGGAAACCTGGCGATCTTCTATCGCGACTTCGGCTACGCGCGGGGCCTGGTTCGCCTGGGGAGGATCGACGGCAGCACGGCGGCGCTGGAAGCCAAGGGCCCGCTGCCGGCCCGGATCGAACGCATGGACGCCGCGCAGTGACCCCGACGAGCGTCGGGTGACCCTTCAACACTGAACAAGCAACATTCAACAGAACACACAGAGGCAAATGACATGATCGACAACGTCAAAGGCAAGGTAATCGTCATCACGGGCGCCAGCAGCGGCAACGGCGAGGCGGCGGCGCGCCACCTCGCCGAGCGGGGCGCCGTCGTCGTCCTAGGCGCGCGCCGCCAGGAGCGCATCGATGCGCTGGCTAAGGAACTCACCGAGGCAGGCCACCAGGCCCTGGCGGTGGCCACCGACGTCACCGACAAGGCGCAGGTCACCCGGCTGATCGATGCCGCAGTCGAGAACTTCGGCAAGGTGGATGTGCTGCTGAACAATGCCGGCCTGATGCCGCTCGCTCCCCTCGAACAGCTCAAGATCGACGAGTGGGAGCAGATGATCGATGTCAACTTGAAGGGCACGCTGTATGGCATCGCGGCGGCGCTTCCCCACATGAAGCAGCAGCAGTCCGGGCACATCATCAACGTGTCGTCTGTCTACGGTCACAAGATGGGGCCCGACGCGACCGTCTACTGCGCGACCAAGTTCGGTGTTCGCGCCCTCTCCGAAGGGCTTCGCCAGGAAGTGAAGCCCTACAACATCCGCACCACCGTCATCTCGCCCGGCGCGGTGGCAACGGAGCTTCTGGATCATATCAGCGATCAGGAGATCCAGACGCAGACCAAGGACTTCGTCAGCCAAATCGCGATTCCGGCGGACAGCTTCGCGCGCATGGTCGCCTTCGCGATCAACGAGCCCGAGGATGTCGACGTCAACGAGATCCTGTTTCGCCCCACCGCTCAGCCGATCTGATCCCGCCTCGAGCCGTTCGAACGGTGAACGCCTGTTAACCGACCGTCAGGGCTGCGGGACATCCCCGCAGCCCTGATTGCATCCGCTGTTTCGTCGGAGCGTTGCCCATCAGGAAATGTCGAAATGAAAAAGAAGTTTAGGAAGATGGTAACGGTGATCGGCACTCTCGCCGGTGTACTGCTGCTGGGAGGGTGGGCTTATCTTCAGCACCCCAAGTTCGGCGAGCTGCCCGAGGGTAACGCTCTCGCCACGATCAAGCGCTCTCCCAACTACGTGGACGGTGCCTTCCGCAACCTGGTGGATACCCCGATGTTCACCCAGAACCGCAGCTTCCTGTCAGTACTCGTCGAGAACCTCCGTGCGAGCAATGAGGGGCTGACGCCGGAGGACGCCATTCCTTCAGTAAAGACGGACTTGCAGGCGCTGAATGTTGACCAGGATCTGGTGATCTGGCTGGGGCATTCCTCCTATTACGTGCAGCTGGGTGGCAAGCGGATCCTGATCGACCCGGTTTTCAGCGAGGATGCCGCGCCCGTCCCCTTCGCCAATCGTGCCTTTGCCGGCACCAACCCCTACAGCGCCGAGGATATACCGTCCATCGACTACCTGTTGATCACCCATGATCACTGGGATCACCTGGACTATCCCAGCATCACGGCGTTGAAATCCAAGGTCGGTAACGTGGTGACGGGTCTGGGAGTAGGCGCCTATTTCGAGCAGTGGGGGTATGACCCCGAGAACGTCCACCAGCACGACTGGAACGACACCCTGGAACTGGACGACGAGCTGACGTTGCATGTCTTGGCCGCGCGGCATTACTCAGGGCGCATGCTGCAGCGCAATCAGACCCTGTGGGTCGGTTTCGCTCTGGAAACCCCCGAGCGACGGCTCCTATTTAGTGGTGATAGCGGCTATGGGCCCCACTTTGCCGAGATCGGGCAACGCTTCGACGGCTTCGATCTGGTGGCATTGGACCATGGCCAGTACGATTCGCGCTGGGCCTATATCCACATGACGCCCGAGGAGGCCGCGCAAGCGGCGGAAGAGCTCAGGGCCGCGGCACTGCTGCCCGCCCATGTTGGCAAGTTCGCGCTCGCCCGGCACACCTGGCAGGAACCCTTCGAGCGCATTGCGGCGGCCAGCCAAGGACGTGAGTATCGACTGGTCACTCCGCTCATCGGCGAGCCGCTGCAGCTGGCGGGCGATGCCTTGCCGGTTGTTTCCCATTGGTGGGAATAGCCACTGAGGCGGCTGTGTGTAACCGCGCGCCGAACTTGGCACAGCCTAGCGCTCGCTTTAGCATCAGCCGGCAATGGCTATCAATCACACACCACCGCCTAGCGGAAACTTTGGCATAAGCTCGCGCTGGATAAATGCACCACGGAGAGCTAGGTGTGTAAACCCACCAGGTTGTTCACGGAAAGGCCCAGCCGGCTAACCGGAGGGTGGTAATCCAGACTGGCATGCGGCCGATGCCAGTTGTACTGATGGAGCCAGGCGGGCAGGTGCCTGCCACGCTCTGCCGAACTGGCGTATGACCGGGCGTAGGCCCACTCACGTAGCGCCGTCTGGATGAATCGTTCCGCCTTGCCGTTGGTGCGCGGGCTATATGGCTTGGTCCGGCGGTGTTTCAGCCTCAGCCGCCGGCACAGGCGCTGGAAGCGCCGGGACCGGTAGCAGGCGCCATTGTCGGTGAGCACCCGGATGAAGCGGATGCCCAGGCTGGCGTAGTAGCGCATGGCCTGAAGCAGGGCCAGGCAGGCGCTCCAACTCGTCTCGTCCGGGTGAACGCTGCTGAAGGCCAATCGCGTGTGGTCGTCGATGGCGACATGAACGTACTCCCACCCCGCGCCACGCGTGTTCTGCTGGCGATCGCCGGTCACGCGATGTCCCGGTCGCTCGAAGCGTCCCAGCTTTTTGATGTCCAGATGCAGGAGATCCCCGGGGGCGTCGTGTTCGTAGCGGTTGTCGGGCCTGGCCGGTGACAGGACAGCCAACCGGTTCAGCCCCTTGCGCTTGAGAATGCGCGCCACCGTGCTGTGGCCGATGCCCAGTGTCTCGGCGATCTGACGATAGGTCTGGCGCTGCTGACGACGTTCGATGATCTGCTCCACAGTAGCCGCGCCTGTCGCGAAGGGGCTTCGGGCAGGGCGTGACGTACGGTCCTTGAGACCGGCGCGACCCTCCTCGCGGAAACGACGCACCCACTTGTAAACCGTTCTCACACTGACGCCCTGGGCTTGCGCTACTTCTCTGGGCCGAAGCCCTTCATCGATCACGCGAGCGGCCAGCAGGGCTCGACCATGCGGAGTGAGACGGGCATTCTTATGGGTGTTCATCCGGGCCTCCTGGAGCGATTGGTTGGTTCGCATCTCCAGTCTTCCGGGTAGGCTCCGGATGAACAACCTACCGAGAGATCACAGCTAGGTCTGAGACTTTGCAGAATCCGTTTCACGGGCCTTCCTCTCCAGAGATACCCGTACAACCTTGGGGCGATCGCTGAAGACGTGGTAAACCCCCACATACAAATGGTCAGCGTGCTCGAGCGATTCTCGAAGGTGTTCTTCCTTCACCATCCCGGTCCAGAGCTCGCCTGGCGCTAGCTTGCTAGGCAAGCGACCTGGGTCGGGATGAGGGAAGAGCGTGGTGGTGACGGACTTTCTTCTAAGCAGTCTATCTAACCGCCCTTGATAGCTGTGGCTAAACAGGTGGGTGATCGTGGTGGGCAGAGAGCCAGCATTCGCAATGCTGACCAGCGCCCAAGGTTCCTCCTCCAATTCAGCATCTGGACCAACTACTTGCATGCCCGGAGAGACCTTGATGCGTAGGATCGGCCCTTCCTTGAGGTACTTGAAAACCTGCCAGCCGAACGACGCCACGCCCGTAATGGCGCCAACTATCGCTATTGCGCTTGTCCCTGCTGCCATATCGCTCTCCTGAATGCTCCGCAGTGCCTGCCCATCCTACCGAACGGACCACCCGTTAACGGCTGATAACGCCCCCATGCGGCGTCGCTGCTGGTCGGCTGCATGGTCAGCGATCAGCCGGTCGGCGAGGTCCAGGGCGCGCTTCAGGAAGGCGAGGTCCTGTTGGAAGGTCTCCTTTCCGCCTTCACCGGTATAGAGGATCCCGCCGGGGATCACATCTTGGATGACACTTTCAACGAGCTGGTAGAGCTGGACAATGCGAGATGCCTCCTCGGGCTCCAGCAGGCCGAGCTTGTCGACGTTGGCGTTGAAGACCTTGAAGTAGTCGCTGGGCACTTTCACTGACAGGTCCGGAAGCCCTCCTTCCGCGCCCGCTTGAAGGTCCTCCAGGTATCCGCGTGATCGCATGAGTTCGCTCATGGCGGATATCTCGGCGATCAGAGAGGCACGAAGGGTCCTGTATTGGCGGATCTCCCTGCGGCGCTCCAGCAGCGCGGCGGGGATGAACGCTGCGAGAAAGCCTACAGTGCCGGTGATGATCGCAGGCAGTGCCACTACCCACAGCGAGCCGCTGTCCTCCACGGTGGCCTTCAGCTCGGTCATCTTGGTGAGTAGTTGAGTCGCAAGATCCTGTTCCACCTGGTGCCCCCCTTGCTCATTGCATGACGGCCCCATCCTAACGAAAACGGCCGGGGGTTAACCGGCCGGAATGGGCAGGTTGAGAGACGCCACCCCCTCCGACCACTCCACAGCTTCGAGCTCCGTTCGGTCCTCGGCGGCCAGAGCAGTCTGGGCGTTGAGCTCGCCTTCGCAGGCGATCAGCTCGCTGCGGCGGTTGGCGATGTCGAGCAGCGCCTGGCGGACGTCGGCGACGGGGTGGTCGGCGTGGAACTGGCTATCGCTGTCCTTCCAGCGTGCGAATGCGGTCTGGCCGGTGGTGGCGGCGAGGTTCAGGGCTCCATCAGCGCTTGCCGGTTGCTGGGATCGCCGGCGTAGGTGATGCCCGCCTACCCCGACGCCTTGCGCCCGGACTCGAGGGCATCGCGCTTGCGGGCGGCGAGTTGCTCCAGAAGCTCCAGCGGTTTGCTGAAGGCCTGGCCGTTCTGATGATCCCTTGGTTGTAGATCCACTGTGAAAATGGCCGGCGACACCGCCGTCACTTTTGCAGCGGACGCTCGTCCGCTGCAGTGGTATTGCGCAATGTGGTCGCAGTTTGGTCGCAGATTGAGGCGAATCAACGTGTTGTGTGTAACTAATGTAAGAGTGCAAGTGGTTGATTTATCGACAAGTGCCTGTTGCAAGCGCGGCCTGGAGTTGTCGAAAAACGGATTCAAAATCCGCCGCTGGAAACAGTGTGTCGGTTCGAGTCCGACCACCGGCACCATTCCCAATGCAGTTCGTGTATTCCCTCCTTACGCTCGTTTTCCCCTATCTGCAGTTCCCTAGGCGCTAGCGACTCGAGATAGGCCAGAGCAGTACCTTCGATGGGCAACCAGAGAGACCGTTCAAGCTCGGGTCAGCAGATCATGAGGGTCGGTGTTGTCACGACCCGACCATCGTCCACGCAAAAGGTAGCGAGCCTGGAAACAAGCTCAGTACCCATTCTGGCGCTTGTCTCGCCTGATCCATGTTTTGTCAGCCGGTTCGATAAATCGACCGCCTAATCCGCTCAAGACCTTCAGGACGCTCAAGCCTGACTCTAAGGCATGCACCGAACGCATCTCGGTAGGCAGCGGTGACAATGCGTGCCGATGTTGTATGCCAGATTAATGGTCCTGTCTTAGTCTATTTGCCTTCTTTTTCCTCGGTGTTTGTAAGTAATAGTCCTTCCTTGTATCTCCCATGCTCGTAGGGTGCCGCCGAACAATACGGCTAGGCTGAAAGTTGATTCAGGCCTTATGACAACAAGATGAAAGGGTGGGCCCATGCTCAATAAAACGTTGCTTGCGTTGTCGGTTGCCGGCGCCAGTCTTGGTGTTTGTGCCAATACCACCGTGATTCATGATGCCAACGGCTACGGTTTCGATGCCTATCGCCAGTTGGTGAGCTTTGCCACCCTTGTCGTAGAGGATGGCAAGGTGGTGGCACGAGGCGATGAGCAACTGCTATCGCAGTACCCTGAACCACAGGCAACGATCGATGCGGGAGGCCGCACGCTGTTGCCTGGCCTGATCGACGCCCACGGGCATCTGATGGGGCTCGGCTATGGCCTGCTCGAGGTCGAGTTGCGTGGCCTGGCGTCGGCCGAGCAGAGCGCCCGGGAAGTCGCCGACTTCGCCGCGGCAAATCCCGATCTGGAATGGATACGTGGCAGGGGATGGAATCAGGTGCTGTGGGACGGCAAGGCATTTCCTACCGCGCAAGTGCTCGATGAAGTGATTGCCGATCGTCCCGTGGTGCTGAGTCGAGTGGATGGGCATGCGATCTGGGTCAACAGCAAGGCCATGGAAATGGCAGGCGTGGATGGCGAGACGCAGGCACCTGAAGGGGGCGAGATCATTCGTGATGATGCCGGCACACCGACCGGCGTTTTCATCGACAATGCAGAGCTGCTCATCACCGACAAGATTCCCCCGCGCAGTGCACAGGAAATGGCCAAGGCCTTCGATACCGCCGTGGCACATCTGCAGGAGCTTGGCATCACCGGAATGCACGATGCCGGCGCCAGCGCCGCTGAGCTTGAGATGTACCACTCCAGGGCCGATGCAGGTGAGTTGGGGGTGCGTATCTACCCGATGGTGTCTTCAAGCGACCCGAAGCTTGACGAGATACTCGCGCAGGGCATCCACGACGACCCCGACGACTGGCTGGATATTCGCAGCGTCAAGATCTATGCAGATGGCGCCCTCGGCAGCAGAGGAGCGGCGCTGCTGGCACCCTACAGTGATAGACCCGATTCCAGCGGACTGATGATCCAGAATCAGGATGCCCTGCAGGCGCTGGTCGATCAGGTCAGCAGCCAGGGATTCCAGGCCAATATGCACGCGATAGGCGACCGGGCCAATCGTGTCGCTCTGGACGTCTATGCGCGTAGCCTGGAGCAGGATCCCCAGCGGCGTGAGCTTCGCCATCGCATCGAGCATGCGCAGGTGGTGAGCGTTGATGATATACCGCGATTTACGGAACTTGGCGTCATTCCCTCGATGCAGCCCACCCATGCGACCAGTGACAAGAACATGGCCGGCGACCGGCTAGGCCAGGAGCGTCTTGCCGGTGCCTACGCCTGGCGCTTTTTCATGGACAGTGGTAGCCGTATCGCCGCGGGTTCCGACTTTCCGGTCGAGCCAGCCAACCCCTTTTACGGCCTGCACGCCGCCGTGACTCGGGAAGACCGCGACGACCAGCCCGAAGGAGGCTGGCTACCCGGGCAGAAGCTCACCGTGGCCGAAGCCCTGCGCGGCTTTACCGTCGATGCGGCCTACGCGGCGCACCAGGAGGGTAGCCTGGGTGGCTTGATGCCGGGGCAGTGGGCGGATTTCGTACTGGTGGATACCGATATCCTGCGTGCCGATCCGGCTGAGCTCTGGCAAACCCGGGTGAGTGAAACCTGGATTGCCGGAGAGCGAGTATTTGTGCGGGACCAATAGGCCGAAAGGCGCCCCGCAAGGCATGGAGCAAGGCCGATATGCTTTGTTTGCGGCGAAGGGGGGCGCCGGTTTACTCGTTCACGATGGCTCGATTTCAGCCTGACTCAGGGCGGTGATGGCGGTCTCGGCCAGGCCTGCCAGCGATGAAATGTCCAACAGCGAAGAGTGGTGATACTCGGCTAGGCCAGGCTGGGTCCGCCAGTAGCGGGAGTCCTGTCCATCGATCTCCCACCCTGGCGGAATGTCGTGAATATCCCGCGGTTCGATGCTGAACGCGGCCACCAGCCCTTCGCCCTGATGCCAGCTCAGCAAGGTGGTCAGTGGCAGGCCGTTGTCGCGGTTGATGAAGCACCGAAACAACCCTTGGGTCCAGACGTTCTGGGGGCTCGGTTGCTGTTCTGGGGGGAGTTCTCCGATGGAGAGCTCGCGCCAGATGGTGCCCTTGATCAATGGCTTCCAGATGCGCTTCGACGCCTTCAGCAGGACTTCTAGATAATCGTTGCGGATCTGATGCGCCAGAATCAGCGTATTGCAGTGGTTGATGAGTTCGTCCCACTGCATGCCGACCGCCAGGTGCTCCAGCTCATGGGCGAGCAGGGCGTCCACGGCGTGTCGTGTGGAAGGGTGCTGCAGGTAGTCGTGAAGCGGGTCGGACAGTTTCAGGTCATGGCGAGAGGTTTTCATATCGGTCCCTGCTGGGAAGAGGGACGGAATGCCGCCTCTTGCCCCCGAAAGGCGAGGCGACGGCGTCCATGCCGTCGGTGACTTGTCACTCGACCAATCCTTGGTCGGCAGGATCAGAATAGCCCCCTTGGACGGCTGTGCCTTTGACCAGGATCAGGTGGCCATGAGCATGGTTGTGCGATAGCGCTACTTTGCTGTTTTTTGGGCACAACTGGCCCAGTGTGGCGGAAAAACCTGTGGCCAGCTCTTCGCTTCAGCGCACCCTGGCCGTGCGTGAAGCGCGGGGCGAGTCTTGTGCGCCGGCTTTACAAGGGGTCGAGGCTCATCCATGTTGCCATTCTGAATCCACCGTCGGGCAGGAGGCTCATCATGAAGAAGCTGATCAATGATCCCAGAGGCAGCGTTCGCGAGATGCTGGAAGGCATGGTGGCCCTTCATCCCGGGCTTGCGCTGATGGATGAAGAAAACGTGGTCATCGACGCTAGCTTGCCTGAAGACCCTGAGCGTCGGCCGGTGGCGGTGATATCCGGCGGCGGCAGCGGACACGAGCCGGCCCACGCTGGCTACGTCGGGCGCGGCATGTTGACGGCCGCCGTGGCGGGAGACGTTTTTACCTCACCGAGCGTCGATGCCGTGCTGGCGGCGATCCTTGCCTGCGCCGGCCCACGTGGGGCCCTGCTGGTGGTAAAGAACTATACCGGGGATCGTCTCAACTTCCGCCTTGCCGCTGAACTGGCAAGGGTCCGGGGGCTTCCAGTAGAGGTGGTGATGGTCGCCGATGACGTGGCGCTGCGCGATTCACTACCCCGGGAGCAGAGTCGTGGTGTGGCCGGGACGGTACTGGTGCACAAGATCGCCGGTGCCGCTGTGGCCCGTGGTCTACCCCTCGAGGAGGTCGCCGCGCTGGCTCGGGGAGCGGCCGAATCGGTGGCGACCATGGGTATTTCCTTGGGTGCCTGCACGGTGCCGGCGGTCGGCCGGCCGGGGTTCGAACTCGGTGATGACGAGATCGAATTCGGATTGGGCATCCATGGCGAGAAAGGGGTTCGCAAGTCGGCTATGCTGCCGGCGGATACCATCGTCGATAGCATGCTGGAATCTCTGAGCCAGGCGTTGTCGGTGAAGGGGTGTCGTCTGGGTGTGCTGGTCAATGGTCTCGGCGGCACACCGCCGATGGAGCTTGCCATCGTGGCGCGACGGGCCTTGACCAGGCTGCGTGAGCTGGGGGCCGAGCCGGTGCTGGGGTGGTGCGGCAACTTCATGACGGCGTTGGAAATGCCGGGGTGCTCGCTGTCGTTGATGGTGCTCGACGAAGCCCGCGAGGACTTGCTCACGTCGCCGACCGAGGTACGCATCTGGCCAGGCAGTGCCGAAGTGGCAGCGGAGGTGAAGAGTGTGACTGCCAGCGTGCTTGATGAGCCGCTGCCGGGCGCCGACGAGGCTGGACCACCCTGCGAGCGACTTCAGCGAGCGGTGGCGGCGGTGGCGAGCGCCATGGTGGCCAGCGAGGAGCGCTTGACCGAGCTCGACAGTGCCGCCGGCGACGGCGACCTGGGGGCCAGCATGGTGCGCGCGGCCCAGGCGCTGCGCAAGCTGCCGGACAGCGCTTTTGGTGCGCCTGCCGACTGCCTGGCCAGAGCCGGGGAGGCCCTGAGGCGAGCGATCGGAGGAAGCTCAGGTCCCTTCTACGCCTTTGCCCTGCTGCGTGCGTCGCAGGCATTGCCGAGCGAAGGGGAGGTCGCGGCGCAGGATTGGGCAAGAGCGCTCAAGGCCGCCGGCGACGCTATCGCCGAGATCGGAGGTGCTGCTCCTGGGGATCGCACCATGCTGGATGCTCTGGTGCCGGCCAGCCAGGCCTTCGAGGCCGCGCTGGCAGAGGGATTGGACGGATCTCAGGCCTTTGCTCGGGCGGTCGAGGCGGCCTGGCGCGGCGTCGAGGCTTCGGCCTGCATGCATCCACGCTTTGGTCGCGCGGCCTACCTCGGCGATCGGGTGATGGGCGTGCCCGACGGTGGCGCCGAGGCGGTGGCAAAATGGCTCGAGGCCATCGACCGCTCCTGCGGCCAGCGCTAGAGCGCCACCAGCACCACCCAGGCGGTGGATAGGGTGAAGAGGTAGCCCAGCAGCGCCATCAGGCCGTCTCGTGCCAGCAGGGCCAGGCCGAACAGTGATCAGAGAGAGTGGGCTGCGCCGGCTTTGCTCTAAAGAAGGGGGGGCTTCGTGCTAGGCGCTGTCCGAAAAGTCGACGAGCGAAGGTTAGACAAGGCAAAAATCGGTGAGAAAGCGCAGTTTACGGGGTGTAAATGAGCATTTTGATCCGATTTTTAACGCCGTATTACCGAGCGCAGGCACTTTTCAGACAAGCCCTAGAGCGCCACCAGCACCACCCAGGCGGTCGATAGGGTGAAGAGATAGCCCAGCAGCGCCATCAGGCCGTCTCGTGCCAGCAGGGCCAGGCCGAACATGGACTGTGCCGCGCCGGCGAGCGTGGCGCTGAATGGAATCAGCTCCATCGGTGGCGTGGCGAGCGCAATGGCCAGACAGGCCAGGCCGATGGGGTAACGGGCGATCTGACCGGTGAATACAGTCAGCCTCGGTTTCAACAACCGATCGATCCAGGCGGCCGGCTTGCGCAGCCAGCCGATGGTTCGCTCGACCTTGTCGGTCTCCACCTCTCGCCTGGCCAGCCAGGCCGGCAGCCAGACGCTCTTTTTTCCGGCCAGCAATTGTGCTGCAGCAAGCACGACTAGCAGCGCCATCATGGTGGGCACACCGGGGATATCACCGATCAGCGGAGTGAGCGTGACCAGGCCTGCGACCAGCAGGATGGGGGCAAAGCTGCGCCTGCCGACGGCGTTGATGACCTCAGCCAGACTCAGGCAGCGCTTGTCCTGGCTGGCAGCCTGTAGCTGGTCGAGCAGTTCGGTCAAGGATTCTGGAGAGGACTCTGAAGCGGTGGAACTCGTCGGCATGGGGCCTCGGGCGTGGGTAAAGCGACGTAGTATGGGGGCTGGAAAAGCAGCCTGTCCATGCCGTGAACCCAGCGCGCTTGACGCCTCCGGAGGCAGGCGGCGGTGTAGAGGCAGGCTTGCCAGGCCTGTCACATCGATCGTCAACTGCGTCCGCGCTTGTCGATGCGACGGCGACAGAACGGTGTCCAGGCAAGGGGCGAGGCGGGTGCGAGTTTAATATAAGTAGTTTCTTATTTTTAGAAGTTGTCGTATGCTGAAACTGATACGAGTCCTTCCCTATATCGGGGAGGGCTTTTTTTGTTGCCAGGCCTGATTCTCGATCCCTGTCTTCGACGCAGGCCGACGTATAGCAGTGAGGTGCCAAGGATGTCGTTGAGACTTGCCAACCGTCTTGATGCGGAGCGTTTACAGCGCCTGATCGATGAAGCCTGCGGAACCGAACGGGCTGCCGCCGACCTGCTGGAAGAGCGACTGGAGCGTGCCGAGATTCGCGACCCGGACGAGATGCCCGATGACGTGGTCAGCATGAACAGCAAGGTTGTGCTCAGGGACGTCGACACGGACCGACTTCTGACGCGCACGCTGGTCTATCCTCATGCGCTGGCGACGACCGAAGATGGTCTATCGGTGATGGCGCCGCTGGGCGCCGAGCTGTTGACCCGTCGGGTCGGGGAAGAGTGGACGACCCAGGTGGCATTGGGCAAGCCAGGGCGCTGGCGGGTGGAAGAGATACTGTGGCAGCCGGAGCGAGAGCGTCAGTTTCATCGCTAGGTTTGTCTGAAAAGTGCCTGCGCTCGGTAATACGGCGTTAAAAATCGTCTGGTACGCCAGCCCGGTCAAAATACTCATTTACACCCCGTAAACTGCGCTTTCTCACCGATTTTTGCCTTGTCTAACCTTCGCTCGTCGACTTTTCGCTCATCGACTTCTCGCTCAAGGCCCAGTGAGCAGCGCAGCCGAAGCCTTTGGCATCGCCTGGATGAGCAAAGGAGGAGGGAGATGGGCCGATTCACTCACCGGTTCTCAGGGTGTGTCCTCGGGCTGGGGCTTTTCCTCGCGGGTACAGGCGTTGCCGTGGCCGATATTGTCGTGCGGTTCTCCGGGACTCAGGGCATTCCCTTCACCGCTCAGTGGGAGTGGACGGGCCCGGGGCAGGAGCACAGGAGCGGGACCTGGGCGGGACGGGCGCCTCGGGTAGAGCGCCTGCCCGACGGAAGGTTCAGCATGACCGTCATCCAGCAGGCGTCCGGGGGCCGGCTGGAGGTGCTGGTCACCGGGCGCGGCAATCGTTCTTCCTCGTCCAGCAGTGGTGCCGGGGCGATGATGTTGTTCTCGTTGCAGTGAGCCTGGCCGCAAGGCCATGTCGTGATCGGTTCAGCGAGGCTCGAGCTCCCGGGGCAGACGGCTGCGATGTGAATTCTTGGTCATGGGGGGCGGGATGCCCAGGTGCTTGCGCGCCCAGTGTGCGGCCTCGGCGCGGTGATGCACCTTGATCTTCTTGAAGATGTTGTACAGGTGAGACTTGACCGTATGCTCACTCAGGAACAGTTGGGTGGCGATATCCTGGTTGGACGCGCCGTTGCCGATGAAGCCGAGAATTTCCAGCTCCCGCTGGGTCAGACCGGCGACGGGACGGTAGGTGTTGAACTGCTGTCGTCGGAAATATTCGAACATCTGCTGTAGCAGCGGACGCGACATCCACAGGGCGCCATCGAGGAGTTGGATGATTCCCTTGCAGATATTGTCCAGTTCGTCGCGGCGATAGAAGATGCCCTGAAGGTGCAATGACGCCAACAATTCAGCGGCTTGTTCCTGGTTGGCCAGGTTGAACGCCGCCAGCAGAATGTCGGGAAACTGTGCCTTGAGCTCGTGGCAGCGATGCATGTCGCTGTGCGATAGCTGATCGGCGTCCAGTAGCCACAGTTGCACACCAGGAGGTGAGTTCGACAGTTCCGCTTCCAGGCCGGACACCGCCTCCGGGGCAAGAGGACTGACCTGGCAGTCGAGTACCTGGCTCAGGTGATGGGTGAACAACTGCGACTGCACGTTGGGGTGCGTGATCAGCCGGACGATCGGACCTTCCTGAAGGGCAGACATCGTCCCCTCCCTGTTCCCATGCGATGATTGATCGTTATCGTTTTTTGGTGATGCCGATTTAGTATCGTTATCGATACTAATATGCTTGTAAATGACCATTGGGCGTGAACTTTGTCATTTCCGAAGAATGGTTTTTTTGATTCAGGCCGCAAAGGATGGCCGCTGAGCGCCGTGGGTCGTAGGTGTCAGCACGCTGAACTGTGCGCCATTCGTCGTCTAGTCCATCGGAATTCTCACGAGGGAGTGTGATGCCGCTGTCATTGTGGATGTCTCTGGCCGCCATCTGTGCCATGGGGGCCATGTCTCCTGGTCCAAGTCTGGCCCTGGTGCTTCGTCATACGCTGGGAGGGGGGCGCAGCTCCGGGGTGGTGGCGGCGATCGCCCATGCGCTGGGCGTCGGCCTCTACGCCTTGCTGACCGTCTGGGGACTGGGGGAGGTGATCGAACGCCATCCATCCGCCTTTCGCGTGATCACGATCGGTGGGGCACTGTATCTGGCCTGGCTTGGCATAAAGGCGCTGAGGGCCGGGCGTGGCGGAGCGCTGGGCGCCCGACCCACCGCCGCCAGTCACCGCATCGCTGCGAGAGAAGGGCTGTTGGTTGCCCTGGGTAATCCCAAGCTGATCCTGTTCTTCGTCGCCCTGCTCAGTCAGTTTGTCAGTCCCGAAATGTCCTCGATCGAGCGTGCCATCATTGTGCTGACGGCGATGCTGATCGACGGTGGCTGGTACGTCATCGTGGCGTTGGGGCTGTCGCACTCCCGCGTGCTGCCCTGGCTCCAGGCTCGCGCCCACTGGATCAATCGCATCAGCGGGGTGCTGCTGCTGGGGCTGGCGCTGAGGGTACTGGCGGGATAAGGCCGCCGTCGGCTGCGAGCATTTCGTGGCCGAGGCTGCTGGCGATGTCGGTTCATGCTGGCGCCGAGCGATGGAGGATGGCGTCCAGCGGACTTGCCGTCGGCAACACGCCATAGGCCGGGCTCGGGTGCTGGCCCAGGCGGGTGCGGCAGAAGGTATCCGCCACCTCGTGGGGCGCGTGCTGGACCAGCAGCGCTGCCTGGGTGCACTGGGCCAGCCACTGGGTCAGCCAGCGGGCCCTGGGCACCAGGTCTTCGCTGGTCTGTGGCTGAGGCAGCAGGGCCAAGGCGCGATCCAGATCCGGATGTCCACCTCGGGCATGCTCGAACAGCTGATACAGGGCCGCCATGGCCTCGGGGTGTCGCGCCATGACCCGCAGCACGTCGAGGCAGATCACGTTGCCGGACCCTTCCCAGATGGAATTGACCGGCGCTTCGCGGTAGAGCCGCGCCAGCGGTGCTTCCTCGACGTAGCCGATGCCACCGAGGCACTCCATGGCCTCTGCCATGAAGCTGGGGGCGCGCTTGTTGTGCCAGTACTTGGCCAGGCTCGGCAGCAGTCGGGCCAGGGCGCGCTCCTGCTCCTCCCCGCGGCTGGCGCCGTCGAAGGCCTGAGCGGTGCGCAGCATCAGCGCTACGCCGGCCTCCACCTCCAGCGCCAGATCCGCCAGTACCGCCCGCATCACCGGCTGCTCGGCCAAGGGCGCCCCGAAGGCATGACGCTGACAGGTATGCTGCCAGGCCTCGCGCCAGGCCTGGCGCATCATGCCCACCGGGGCGCTGGCGGCGTCGAGACGGGTCTGCTGAACCATTTCCAGGATGGTGGCGATGCCGCGTCCAGGGTCGCCGAGCGGGTGGGCCCAGGCCCCCCGATATTCGATCTCGGCGGAGCCATTGGCGCGATTGCCGCACTTGTCCTTCAGTCGCTGAATCTCGATGGCGTTGCGCTCGCCATCAGGGGCGAAGCGAGGCACCAGGAAGCAGCTGAGGCCTTCGTCTCGCTGAGCCAGGGTCAGGAAGGCGTCGGACATGGGGACGCTCATGAACCACTTGTGTCCGTACAGGCGCCAGCCGTCCTCGCCAAGTTCGGCTCGGGTGGTGTTGGTGCGCACATCGCTGCCACCCTGCTTCTCGGTCATCGCCATGCCGAAGGTCAGGGCGTGCTTGTCGCTCGCCGGTAGGGCCCTGGAATCGTAGTCCTCGACGAGCAGCCCAGAGGCCCACCAATCCGGCAGCGAGCGTTCTCGACGCAGCACCGGGTAGGCGGCGTGGGTCATGGTCACCGGGCAGCAGATGCCAGTTTCGGCCTGGGTCAGCAGATAGAGTCCCGCCACGTGCGCCTGATGACCGCCGCGCCCCTCCTCCGTCCAGGCCATGGCGTGGACGCCACGGGTGGTAGCCAGGCGCATCAGAGCGTGGTAGGCCGGGTGGTAATCGACGGCGTCGAGTCGGCGACCGTGACGATCGAAAAGTCGCAATGAGGGTGGGTGGCGGTTGGCCTCGTCACCCAGTCGCTGGGTCTCCGCACGACCGACATCCTGGCCCAGCAGGGACAGTCGGCAACTCACCCAGGCCGGCGCCAGATGGGCCAGCCAGAACTGAAGCACGGCGTCGTCGGCGAAGGCGTCGAAGGGAAGAGAATACGGCTGATTGTCGACCCGGTGGCTCGCCAGGCACTCTCGCGGAGCTTGGTCATGCATGGCCCTGTCCTGATGACGAAAGACCTGATATTCAGCATGGTGTGCTGTGCCCCTCGGGTCAAACGAGAGGGATGACGCAACGGGACGGGATGGGTAGTCTTGGGGCTTTCTCGGTGGAGCCCTTCGATGTGCCCTGTTTCCTCTTTCGACTCGGCTCCCACGGCCTCTGGCGTGACGAATGCTGGCGAGGCGTCCCCTGACAGCCAGCGTGAGGCGCCCGCAGCGGTGATCGCCCGGGAGCGTGTGCAGGTGGTGGATGCCCGCAATCGTCCCTGTGGCAGCGCCTGGCGCGCAGAAATGCGCCGCTATCGGTTCTGGCACCGCGCCACCTACATCGTGGTACGCAATCGCCGTGGTGAACTATGTGTGCAGCATCGAACGCTGACCAAGGAAGCCTTTCCCGGCGGACTGGACCTGGCGGCGGGAGGCGTGGTCGGCGCCGGGGAGGCGGTCCACGTCTCGGCACGTCGTGAGCTGGCCGAGGAGCTCGGTATCCGCGCAGTAGCGCTGCGCCATTGCCTGGAGTTTCGCTACGATGAGGACGGGTATCGCATCTTTGGCAGCGTCTACTGCGTAGAGTGGGACGGCCCCTTGTCGCTGCAGGCCGAGGAGGTCACCAGTGTGGCCTGGATGTCACCGCGTCGAGCCCTCGAGCTCGCCGGCGTGACGCCGGATACGCGGCTGGCCCTCGAGTTGCTGCTCGAGCGCGAGGGGGACAATTGAATGCCGCTTTGCCGCCAGGGCGTTGCGACTGGCGCAATGACGTCTGGCATGTCATCGTGAAGACAGTAAGCGCGAGTTCATCCCATGACCCTGCATGATGTCGAGTGCCGCACCCATAGCGGCGAGCCCTTCAACCTCCGCGCCCTGCGTGGCCAGGTGCTGCTCGTGGTGAACGTGGCGAGCAAGTGCGGCTTCACCCCTCAGCTGGCGGAGCTGGAGGCGCTCTATCGTGAACACCGCGAGCGCGGCTTCACCGTGCTCGGGTTCCCCTGCAACCAGTTCGCACGGCAGTCGCCGGAGTCCGCCGAGCAGTTCTGCGCTTTCGGTGAGCGTGAGTTCGGTGTCACCTTTCCCTTGATGGAAAAGGTCGAGGTCAATGGCGCCAAGGCCCATCCGCTGTTCAAACGCCTGAAGGCCGAAGCCCCAGGATGGATGGGGACGCGCGCCATCAAGTGGAACTTCACCAAGTTTCTGGTCGCCCGAGATGGCCGTGTGCTCAAGCGCTATGGGCCTCGCGATGGGGGCGACGCCATGATGCTGGACCTCGAGCGGGCACTGGACGAATCCTGACCTCTCTCCCGCTCAGCGTATGTCTCCTCCGCGCGCCACCACCAGCCGTTCCACCAGTTCGTTGTAGCGATGGCGCACCATCATGGTGGTCAGGCCCGAGAACAGCGCCCAGAACTTGCGTCGCCAGCCCTTGAGGCGAAGGTTGTGGGCGACTAGACGGCGCATCAATTGGTGGTCATCGAACTTGCGCCACTCACCGGCGACCGACATCTGCTGACGCGACAATACCGGCGCCAGCTCGATCCGAAAGACCCATTCCAGGTCCTTGAGGGCGATGCCGTCGCGCTCGATCACCTCGACCATCCGCGCATAGTCGGACTCTCTGGGCTCGCGTTCGAGCCACAT
Source organism: Halomonas sp. YLB-10 (assembly GCF_003856855.1). Taxonomy (NCBI): domain Bacteria; kingdom Pseudomonadati; phylum Pseudomonadota; class Gammaproteobacteria; order Oceanospirillales; family Halomonadaceae; genus Halomonas; species Halomonas sp. YLB-10. The sequence continues at coordinate 938,201 of NZ_RRCU01000001.1, read as the reverse complement.
GGGCGCCAGGGCAAGCCACAGCTCGCCGCGTTCATCGACCAGGGTCTGTGCATCCATCGGGCGGTCTCCTCAAGCGGTGGGCAGCATCCTGCCCGACCCCGTGCCGGTGGGCAAGAGAGCGACGCGATCGCCAGCAGAGCCGGACAGGGCCCTGGTGTGTTCAGGCGCAATGCGCGGCAAGGAAAAGCGCGGGAAGTCAGGGGCATGTGCACAAAGGCGGACAGGGCGGCGCTGTGCCGCTAGAATATCGCGACCACGCTCTACACATTGGATGGCTCTCCCTCGGGAGCCGCGAGTAACGAAGAGGTCTGTCGTGATCATCAAGCCCAAGGTACGCGGATTCATCTGCACCACCACCCATCCCGTCGGTTGCGAGAAGAACGTCCTCGAGCAGATCGAGGCGACCCGTGCGCGCGGCCTCGATGCATCCAAAGGGCCCAAGAAGGTGCTGGTCATCGGCGCCTCCAGTGGCTACGGTCTGGCCGCGCGCGTCACCGCGGCCTTCGGCTACGGCGCCGATACCCTGGGGGTGTTCTTCGAGAAGCCGGGCAGCGAGAAGAAGCCGGGCACGGCGGGCTGGTACAACTCTGCCGCCTTCGACAAGTTCGCCAAGCAAGAAGGGCTCTACAGCAAGTCCATCAATGGCGATGCCTTCTCCCACGAGGCGCGTGACAAGGCGATCGAGCTGATCAAGGCCGACATGGGCCAGATCGATCTGGTGGTCTACTCGCTGGCTTCCCCGGTGCGCAAGCTGCCCGATTCCGGCGAGCTCAAGCGCTCTTGCCTGAAGCCCATCGGCGAGACCTATCGTGCTACCGCCATCGATACCAACAAGGACACCATCATCGAAGCCCAGGTGGAGCCGGCGACCGAGCAGGAGATCGCCGACACCATCGACGTCATGGGTGGTCAGGATTGGGAACTGTGGATGGAGGCGCTGTCCGAGGCCGGCGTGCTGGCACCCGGCGCTCGCAGTGTGGCGTTCAGCTACATCGGTACCGAGATCACCTGGCCGATCTACTGGCACGGCGCCCTTGGCAAGGCCAAGGAAGACCTGGACCGGGCAGCCTCCGCCATCGATGACTCGCTCAAGCAGAGCGGTGGCGGCGCCAACGTGGCGGTGCTGAAGTCCGTGGTGACCCAGGCCAGTGCGGCGATTCCGGTCATGCCGCTGTACATCGCCATGGTGTACCGCGTGATGAAGGAGCAGGGTCTGCACGAAGGCACCATCGATCAGCTCAATCGTCTGTTCGGCGAGCGCCTCTACGGCGGCGAGGCGACCACCGATGACGTCGGGCGCCTGCGCCTGGACGACTGGGAGTTGCGTGACGATGTCCAGCAGGCGTGCAAGGACCTGTGGCCCCAGGTGACCAGCGACAACCTGTTCGACATCACCGACTACGCCGGCTACAAGCACGAATTCCTGAAGCTGTTTGGCTTTGAGCGCGATGACGTCGACTACGACGCCGACGTCGATCCTGTCGCCGAGTTCGACGTGGTGCAGCTGTAAACCAGAGGACTGCCGTTCGGCGATGAAGGAGGCCGCGACCGAGAGGTCGCGGCCTCCTTCGATGTGAAGCCAGCTGCCGTGGGTGTCGACCTGGTGTAGCCCATGCGCAACGGACATGGGCGCTGAATCTCGCAGATCAGTGGCGTAATATATGCCTCGCGCACACTCCTCGAGACCCCCCATGCCACACACCGTCAGCACAACACGTTCGCCGGATTTGCTTCGACAGGTCGGGGTCGTGGTCATGCCGGGGTTTTCGCTGCTGGCGCACGCCTGTGCCACCGAACCGCTGCACGTGGCCAACTTGCTGCACGGGCGAACCCTGTATCGATTGACCAGCTACGCCAGTGGCGGCGACGCGGTTACCAGCGCCTCCCAGCAGACGGTGTTGCCACGCGCCGCGCTGGGGGAGGCGGAGTCGCAACCCGACATGGTGCTGGTGTGTGGTCCGGCCAAGCTGCCGGGGGGCATTCCTGATGACCTGGCCGCCTGGCTCAGGCGTTTGGCGGCGTCCGGGGTGGTGCTTGGCGGTATCGGCGGTGGCACCGAAGCCCTGGCCCGGCTGGGCCTGCTGGATGGCTACCAGGCAACGCTACCCTGGCAGCGTTTCGAGGCCTTCGCGGCGGCCCATCCCAGGGTGCGCCTGTCACAGCAGCTGTTCGAGATCGACCGCGACCGGATCACCTGCGGTGGGGGGACCGCCGCCATGGACATGATGATCACCCTGGTGGAAAGCCACCACGGCTCAGGCCTTGCCACTCGTATCTCCGAGTATTTCGTGATGGAGCGCATCCGCATGGGGGACGAGCCCCAGCAGATCCCCCTGCGTTCTCGCCTGGCCCATGCGCCGGACAGCCTGGTCGAGGCGGTCCAGCTGATGGAAGCCAACATCGAGGAGCCGCTGTCCACCCATGAACTCGCCGAGCATCTGGGAATCTCTCGCCGTCAGCTGGAGCGGCTGTTCAAGAAGTACCTGAAGTCGGTGCCGAGCCGCTATTATCTGGACCTGCGCCTGCAGAAGGCCCGTCGAATGTTGCGCGACACCGACCAGCCCGCGGGCGAGATCGCCCTGCAGACCGGCTTTTCTTCTGCCGCCCACTTTTCCACGGCCTATCGCAACCACTTCGGCATGACCCCGAGAGAAGAGCGACTGGGCTGACGCTCGAGGCTTTCTGTATCCGGTACGTCTTCAGGCCTTGATGAGCGACGCTTGTCGGAATGGTCTGGTCCTGAGGGTAACGGCTGCTGTCTTCACCGTGCTTCTCCCCTCCGTCGCGTTTCAGCTTCTCGCTCCGACCCTCTCGCTTCGCCCCTGCTCACTCCCGCATTTCTAGCCTCGCCTCCACTCGTTCCGTCTGCACGCGCTCCACTCGCCTCTGCGCTCTACATCATCTCCAGCACGACTCCTCTCGCTCATCTTTCGCTCCTTTCTCGCTCCTTTCTCCCCGGCTTCTGTCGTCCTATCGTTTCGCCTCTTGCTATCTCTACCGTTCACTGCCCGATGTGCCTACCCGCTAACAATTGGCGTATTTCCTTCTTTTGCGTCGCCGAGTGCATAGACCGGCACAGCATTGGCACGTAAGGAATCTCCAATAAATGCTACATAGATACCGTAACTCCTGGAGCCGTTACGGCTTGTCCGCTGGCTGAGGTCAGGCAACGGCCAAGCAAATGGCTCTGCTTTCGTCCCGGGAATGTCGATGGGCGTGTCGATAGCGGCCCGGGACGAAAAAAAATGAAGAAGGCGTGTAAGAAAGTCGCAGGTAACACCTACCAACCACCATGAACAACAGACGAGTTGCTCGGAAGCCTGCCGCTATTGAGGTCGGAATTCTGTGCATATTCGAACGAAGCGTGAATGAAACGGTAGCAGAAAAGTGGAAGCGTCAAGATGCCATCCACGCAAACTAAAAAAGTGAAGACGGAGAGTTAGACATGAACCACACCACCATTTCTCGACTGGGTTTCTATGTGGCCCTGTATGGCGTCGTCGCCATTCTTTTCTGGATCGGCTTTTTCAAGTATCACCCCGATGAAGCTGCAGCGATCCAGGGCATTGTGGCCAGTTCGCCACTGATGGCCTGGCTCTATGATGTCGCCAGTGTCAATCAGGTATCGGCCGCGATCGGAACCGCCGAGATTATCGTCGGCCTGCTGGTAGCCGCCTATCCCATCTCGAAAAAAGCCGGCCTGGTGGGTGGCGCCTTGGCAAGCGTGATTTTTCTGACAACGACCAGCTTCCTGTTGACCACGCCGGGTGTGCTGCACGTCAGCAGCCTGTCCGGTGACACGCTGGCGTTCCCGTCCCTGTTCGGAGGCTTCCTGGCCAAGGATCTGGTACTGCTCGGCGCATCGCTGGTGATCACCGGCTCAGCCTGGCAGGCGGTGAGTGCAGAGCGCAGTGCACAGCATGCTCAGGACGACGCTCTGGTTGCTGATGCTGCATAGAAATGAAAGGGCTTTTCGGTCTCGGGAATGTGGCTTTCCCGGGCTGGAAAGCCCGCTCCGCGCCTGGTCCCTTTGTGAAGGGGCGCTGGTGGAGGACATGGCTACCAAGGTGTGTGGGCGCAAGAGTCCGTGTCGGCGCACCTTTCCAATCAAGAAGTTTGGGTGAATTAAATCAGCAGCTTAAACGAATATTGTGCCTGAATGATTAGATGGACATATTTGCAATTGCCAATATGAGGGATGCCGATTAGATTTGATGTTGCCGGGTAACAAAACGTTACGACGAGAGTCGGAAAGACGGAAAGTGGTTAGACCGAAGGTAGAAGTAGAGGGCAGAGTGTCGGCGCGTCCAGGAAGATGATCCCAAGGGATGCTCGATAACGCACAAAATATCAGAACGATTCAACGTCGAAACACTATCGACGACTCCAAGGAGAGTGACATGAAAACCAAAATGATCTTTGCCGCAGTAATGGCCTCCATGTTTGCCGCTGGCAGTGTCTATGCCATGGACTCCGACACCCTGCAAAAGCGCATGCAGGAAATCGAAGAGCGCAGCACCGAAGTCTCTGAAGAGCAGAAGGTCGAGGCCCTGGAGCAGGAAGTGGCTGAGCTCAAGGACCTGCTGCAAATGACCGTAGAGAGCCTGGAAGAGTCCCAGTAACACAAGCTGGAGAAAGACACGCTAGAACGCTGACGTAAAGGGTGCTCGCGCTGCAACTCGAGAGGATCGCCCTGGCAGCGCATGAACCAGCCAAAAGGACATGCAAGCGTGAAGGGAAACGTCGGTAAGGCGATAGAAAAGGTGTGCTCATCTTGATGACTCCCTTATCTATAGCGGCAGGGACGCCGTCTTGCCTTGCGGGTTTGAAGCACTCTTTGGGTTGGTTGTGACAAGACGGTGGGCATCAATACGCTGGCGGTTTCCGCTGGGTAGATGCCGCCAGCCAAAAGCGCTAGTGGTCAAACCAATGTTCGGACTGTGCAAGTCTGGTCATGCAGAGCAAGCGTCGGTTGCGTGCTGAAATGGTGCCCTTTAGATTGATCTTGTCGATTTGTGAACAGTGTTTTTCGAACGGATATCGATGCCTGTTCGCCGACAGGTGGACGTTCATGGACCGAGCGCCTCAAGGACTTGAGTCGAAGGATTGGCTCACTGGCCGCAGGGACGCGGTCTTGCAGAGCGATTGAAGCGTGACATTGGATGTCCGGCGGAAGAGCTCGGGAGTGGTCGTCGAAGCGCCTACCTGTCGGTGGCCGTGACGCACCTTGGCTTTCACTAACGTTGGTTGATTCCCGCTTCCTGCCACCACCCGGCAGTGCCATCCAGGGGCGGCGGTCAGGACAGGTGGTCGAAGGATGTTCGACGAAAACGAGGAGAGAGACATGAAAACCAAGATGTTGGCAACTGCAGCGCTGGTCTCGATGATGGCCGTCGGCTCAGCCTTCGCGATGGATTCCGATACCTTGCAGAAAAACATGCAGCGGATCCAGGAGAATGCCGAAAGCGCAGAGCGCCAGGCCAAGATTGCAGCCCTCGAGCAGGAGGTTGCAGAGCTGAAGGAACTGTTGCGCGAGACCATCGCGGCGTTCCAGGAAGCGAATATGTAAGTCGTCAGCAAAGACGGCAGCAGTGTTGTCGCGTCTCGCGACCGCTACGTGAAAGGCTCACTCAGGTGAGCCTTTTTAGCGCTTGAAGGATGCTGCGTTCGAATGCTCCTGCGTTCATGACACGCTCAACCGTGGCTACGCTGCTGCGGTCTGCTGGTATCCAGCGCTCGTCCATTGATGGGGGAAAGGTCAGGGCAGGGCAGCGGATACCGATTCCTATGCTGATGCCGATAGACGGAATCCTCGACAGTCACGTCATGTCCGAATCTGCCCCCTTCAGGGCCGGCCCTGTACTGCGCATCGCTGCTGCGGGGCACTAGGCGCTGTCCGAAAAGTCGACGAGCGAAGGTTAGACAAGGCAAAAATCGGTGAGAAAGCGCAGTTTACGGGGTGTAAATGAGCATGTTGATCCGATTTTTAACGCCGTATTACCGAGCGCAGGCACTTTTCAGACAAGCCCTAGTCTGCAATCTCCCCCCTTTGCTGGAGATTGGCCATGACCAAAGCACTTCTCGTCATCGATGTTCAGGCCTCGTTTCTCGCGCGCCCCTACTGGGATGCCACTCGACTCGGTGATTGGCCGGAAGCTCAGCGCTCCTTGATCGACCTGGCACGCGAGGCAGGCATGTTGATGGTGCGAATCATCCATACGGAGCCGGGAAGCCAGGGCGCCTTTGATCCCGACAATGGATTGACCCGAGCCATGGAGGGCTTCGAAGACCCCGCTGATGTGACCTTTTACAAGACCGCCCACAACGCCTTCACCGATACAGGGCTGGACCGCTGGCTACGCGGTCGAGGGGTGTCTCGGCTATGGATCAGCGGTATTCGCACCGAGCAGTGCTGCGAGACCACCACCAGGGTGGCCTCCGATCTGGGATACGCCGTGGACTTCGTCAGTGAAGCGACCCTGACCTTTGCCATGCAGCGGGGAGCGCGAACCTTCAGCGCCAGCGACATCCGCGAGACATCGCCGAGCGGGTGGGGGTGAGCGACGAACGCCAGTTGCGCCGGCTGTGGAAGCGCTTTGAAGCCGACACGCCTGCCCGGTGGCGCCGCCAGCATCGCCAGTGGACGCAGGCTCAGCCGGACTGATGTTCAGTAGGCCCAGGTTCTGCTGGTCGCGGTTTCGCTGGTCGAGGCTCGGCGTGGTCGGCCTTGGCGGCGATCAACGCACGAAACAACGAGCCCATCATCACCGGAGTGTCCTGTTCGATGATGAAGCCTGCCTGGTCCAGCAATGGCCGGGCCTGGCGAGTGATATCGGTGGCGATGGCGGATGTCAGCAGATTGAGTCCCCTGCGCGCCAGTCCCGAGGGCCGCTCGTCGCTCTGGAACTTGTCCATCACGCATAGCTGGCCGTCGCCTTTGAGGACGCGATGGGCCTCGGCGAGCCCCTTTGCCGGATCCGGCATCACCGCCAGGATCAGGTGCATCACCACCACATCGAAGCTGTTGTCGGCGTAGTCCAGCCGCTCGGCGTCCATGGTTCTGGCCTCGACGTCGATGCCAAGCCGACAGGCGCGATCCTTGAGACGCTTGACCATCGCCGGGCACAGGTCGCTGGCGTGGATCTCCAGGTCTCGCGGTAGCCACGGCAGGTCAAGGCCGGTGCCGGCCCCCACCAGCAGTACCTTCATCCCCGACTGCCAGCACACCTGATTCAGAGCGCGCCGCCGCGCCCTGGCAAAGGTACGCTGGGCCACCGTGTCGTAGACGGGGGCATAAAGCGAATAGCGCCAGCGGTTCCAGACGGTGGTGTTGAGCATGGCGGAGCCCCTGGAGGTGGTAGTGATCGGGTCAGGTCCTGCGGGAGTCTTCAGCCTAGACGAAGCCTGGGTAGGCGTCATGACGATGGTGCAAGGGCAGGGCGCAAGGACAGAGCTTTGTGAAAAAGCGGGTCCCATTGCTGAAAGCCGTGGAGCGAGGGCGTCCCTATACTCGAAGCATCGATCCATTTCATGCTTTGCAGTAGCGCGCAAACTGCGCGCTCCCGTCCGACGACGGGCAACGCCAACCACAGCGGAGATCCCCGATGAGCCATACCCCGAGCCGTGCCGACTTCGACCAGTACATGGTGCCCAACTACGCTCCTCAGAAGGTCATCCCGGTGCGCGGCGAAGGCAGCCGTCTGTGGGATCAGGAAGGCCGCGAGTACATCGACTTCGCCGGCGGCATCGCGGTGAACTCGCTGGGTCACTGCCACCCGGTGCTGGTCGAGGCCCTCAAGGCCCAGGCCGACAAGCTGTGGCACCTGTCCAACGTCTACACCAACGAGCCGGCACTGGAGCTGGCCCGGGAGCTGACCGAGCGTACCTTCGCCGACAAGGTCTATCTGTGCTCTTCCGGTGGCGAGGCCAACGAGGCCGCACTGAAGCTGGCGCGTCGCTGGGCCCATGACAAGCACGGGGCCCACAAGGACAAGATCATTTCCTTCCGTCAGTCCTTCCATGGTCGCACCCTGTTCACCGTCAGCGTGGGTGGCCAGCCCAAGTACTCCCAGGGCTTCGGGCCGGTGCCCGGAGGCGTGCTCCACGCCGAGTTCAACAACCTGGACAGCGTGCGCGAACTGGTCGGCGACGACACCTGCGCCATCATGGTCGAGCCGATGCAGGGCGAGGGCGGCATCGTGCCGGCCACGCCCGAGTTCCTCCAGGGCCTGCGTGACCTGTGCGACGAGCACGACGCCCTGCTGGTGTTCGACGAGGTGCAGACCGGCGTGGGCCGCTCCGGCTCGCTGTACGCCTACATGGACTACGGCATCACCCCGGACATCCTGACCAGTGCCAAGAGCCTGGGCGGTGGTTTCCCGGTGGGCGCCATGTTGACCACCGATCGCGTCGCCCCGGTGCTGGTGCTGGGCACCCACGGCTCTACCTACGGCGGCAACGCCCTGGCCTCGGCGGTGGCATTGGCGGCGATTCGTCATATCGACACGCCGGAAGTGCTCGGTGGCGTCGCCAAGCGTCACGACCTGTTCCGCGAGCACCTGGAAGCGATCAACCGCAAGCACGGCGTGTTCAAGGAAATTCGTGGCATGGGACTGCTGATCGGTGCCGAGATGGCCCCCGAGTATGAAGGTCGCGCCAAGGACATCCTGCCGCTGGCCATCGAGGAAGGTCTGATGGCGCTGATCGCCGGCCCCAACGTGCTGCGCATGGCGCCGTCGCTGGTGATTCCCGAGGCCGACATCGTCGAGGGACTCGAGCGTCTCGAACGCGCCATCGCACGGATGGTCAGCGCGTCGTGAAAGGTGCCGATCAACATGAGCTGACGGGAGGGCATCCGATGCTGGCCGTTCGCCCTGTGCGGCTAGGTGACCTGCCGGCGCTGGAGCGCCTGGCGGGTTCCGCCCAGCCACGTTTGACCAACCTGCCGGCCCACCGTGATCGCCTGGAAGAGCGCATCGCGCGCTCCCAGCGGGCGTTTGCCAGTGAGGCCGAGGTGCCCGGCGACGAGCACTACACCTTCGTGCTCGAGGATCGCGAGCGGGGTGAGGTGGTCGGTACGGCGACCATCCGCGCCCTGGCCGGGGCCAACGAGGCGTATTACACCTATCGCCAGGAAACCCTGATCCACGCCTCGCAGCAGCTCAATGTTCGCCGTGAGGTGCCGACCCTGGCGCTGTCCCATGAGGTCTCGGACGCCAGCCTGCTGTGCGCGCTGTCGCTGGATCCGCGGTACAAGGGCACCAGCGCCGAGAGCCTGCTGCGCCGCGCCCGGCTGATGTTCATCGCCCAGTACCCCGAGCGCTTCGCCGAGGTGCTGGCGATGGCCTTCCCGGGGTATCTGGACGACGACGGCGAGTCGCCGTTCTGGAACAGTGTCGGTCGCCACTTCTTCGTGCGCGACTACCACGAGATCAACTACATCGCAGGCGTGCGCTCGAAGAGCTTCATTGCCGAGGTGATGCCGCAGTTTCCGCTGTACCTGGCGCTGCTGACGCCCAAGGCGCGCGCGGCCATCGGGCGCGAGCACCCGGCCCACGAGGCGGCGCTGGAAGAGATGCTGGCCGAGGGCTTCCTGCGCTCGCGCCACGTCGACCTGTTCGACGCAGGCCCGGTGATCAAGGGCGATCGCATGCGGCTTGAGTCCTTCCGTCGCGCCGCCTGGCACCCGGTACGCATCCGCCCCGAGCACGCTCTACCCGACGCCGAGCCTGCGATGGTCGCCAACCAGCGCCTGGACGGCTTCTGCTGCACGGTGGCGCGCTACGCGCTGTCGCCCACCGGCCAGCTGATGCTGTCGCCGGCCCACGCCGAACTGCTGGGCGTGGAAGAAGGGCGTGCGGTGCTGGCGGCGCCGCTGGGGTTGAGCGATGACGGGCTCGACCCGGGCTACGACGAGGGAGAGCTGTAATGCGCATGCGACCGATCATGGAAGGGGACCTGGACGAACTCCAGGCGCTGGCCCGGGAGACCGGCGTCGGCTTCACCTCCCTTCCCGACAACCGCGAGTTTCTGGCGGACAAGATCGCCTCCGCCACGAGCGCGTTCAACGAGCAGACCCCGGTGGACCAGCGTCTCTACTTCTTCGTGCTGGAGGACGAGGAGAGCGGGCATCTGGCCGGCTGCTGCGCCATCGAAGGGCAGGTCGGGCGTGAAGTTCCGTTCTATCACTACCGCGTGGGCACCCTGGCGCACTCGTCCAAGCAGCTCGACCTGCATCGCACCGTCGATACGCTGTTTCTGAGCTCGGATCACACCGGCGACGCCGAGGTCGCCTCGCTGTTCCTGCGCCCGGAGTTCCGGGGTGCCGATCGCCGCCATCAGCGCAACGGCGCGCTGCTGTCGATGATGCGTTGGCTGTTCATGGCCGAGTTTCGCGATCGTTTTCCCGAGAAGGTGCTGGCCGAGATGCGCGGACGCTTCGACGAGAACGGACGCAGCGCCTTCTGGGACTGCCTGGGGGCCAACTTCTTCCCCATGGACTTCAACGAGGCGGATCGGCTGACCGGCCTTGGCCAGAAGAGCTTTATCGGCGAGCTGATGCCCAAGTTCCCGATCTATACGCCGTTTCTCTCGGAGCAGGCGCGTGCCTGCATCGGTCAGGTCCACGAGCACACCCGCCCGGCCCTGGCCATGCTCAAGAAGCAGGGGCTGCGCTGGGAAGGCTATATCGACATCTTCGACGGCGGTCCCACGGTCGAGGCCTACATCGACGACGTCAAGGGCGTGCGCTTGTCGCGACACGTGCGTGTCGAGGTCGACCCCAACGCCGACAGCGCCGAGCGGCCCCAGTGGCTGGCGGCGACCACCCGCATGGCCGACTTCCGTGCCGCCTGGGTCGGGCGTGGTCCCGACGCCGACGGCGTGCTGGTGCTCAATGACAACGAGGCGCGCAGGCTGGAGGTCGCCTCCGGCGACACCCTGCGCGTGCTGAATTCCGACGAGGAGGCGTGATGCAACCCACACAACAATTGCTTATCGATGGACAGTGGATGTCCGGCGACGCCGAGGCCTTCACCAAGCTCGACCCGATCACCGGCGCCGAGCTGTGGCAGGGCAAGGCCGCCAGAGCCGAGCAGGTCGCCCAGGCCGTTGCCAGCGCACGCAAGGCTTTTCCCGACTGGGCATTGACCTCGCTTGAGCAGCGTGAAGCCCTGGTCGAGCGCTTCCGTGGCGTGCTTGAAAGCCACCGCGAGGACCTGGCGGCCAGCATCGCCCACGAGACCGGCAAGCCGCTGTGGGAAGCACGCACCGAGGTCGGCGCCATGATCGGCAAGGTGGCGCTGTCCATCCGTGCCCGCGAGGAACGTACCGGCGAGCGCGAGCGTGACCTGGGCGACGCCCGAGCGGTACTGCGCCATCGCCCCCATGGCGTGATGGCGGTATTCGGCCCCTACAACTTCCCCGGCCATCTGCCCAACGGGCATATCGTGCCGGCGCTGCTGGCCGGCAATACCGTGGTGTTCAAGCCCAGCGAGCAGACCCCGCTGACCGCCGACCTGACCCTGCAGTGCTGGCTCGAGGCCGGCTTGCCGGCGGGCGTCATCAACCTGGTCCAGGGCGCGGCACAGGTCGGCCAGGCGCTGTCCGCCGATGCCGGTATCGATGGCCTCCTGTTCACCGGCAGCGCCAAGGTCGGTGGCCTTCTGCACAAGCAGTTCGCCGGCCAGATGGGCAAGGTGCTGGCGCTGGAGCTCGGCGGCAACAACCCGCTGGTGGTCAAGGACGTGCCGGACGAGGACGCCGCGGTGCTGACCATCCTGCAGTCGGCCTTTCTGTCCGGGGGCCAGCGTTGCACCTGCGCCCGCCGCCTGATCGTGCCCGAGGGCGAGGCCGGTGATCGCCTGATCGACGCCCTGAGCGGTGCCATCGAGCGCCTGCGCGTGGCCGAGCCCTTTGCCGAGGAGGCGCCGTTCTACGGTGGTCTGGTCAGCGTCGAGGCGGCCGAAGGGCTGCTCGCCGCTCAGGCAGACCTGGAGGCTCGCGGTGGCAAGGTGCTGTCGCGCATGCGCCAGGTCGAGCCGGGCACCAGCCTGCTGACACCGGGACTCGTCGACGTGACCGGGGTCGAGGTGCCGGACGAGGAACACTTCGGGCCGCTGCTCAAGGTCTACCGCTACCAGAGCTGGGACGACGCCATCGCACTCGCCAATGACACCCGCTATGGCCTGTCCGCCGGGCTGATCGGTGGGGAGCGGGCCGATTGGGACGACTTCCTGCTGCGCATCCGCGCCGGTATCGTCAACTGGAACCGCCAGACCACCGGCGCCTCCGGCGACGCGCCCTTCGGCGGCGTCGGCGACAGCGGCAACCATCGCCCCAGTGCGTATTACGCTGCTGACTACTGCGCCTACCCGGTCGCCTCGGTGGAGAGCGAAGCCCTGAATCTGCCTGAAAAGCTGCCGCCGGGGGTGAGCCTGTGAGCGATATGAGCCAGCGGGACGTGGTCGAGGTCAACTTCGACGGCCTGGTGGGGCCGACCCACAACTACTCGGGGCTGGCCCACGGCAACGTGGCGTCGATGTCCCACGGTGGCCTGGTGTCCAACCCCCGCGAGGCGGCGCTGCAGGGCCTGGCCAAGATGAAGGCGCTGAAGGACGCGGGCTACGTGCAGGGCGTGCTGCCGCCGCAGCAGCGCCCTGACCTGGGGGCGCTGCGCTCGCTGGGCTTTGCCGGCGACAACGGTCAGGTGCTGGCCCAGGCCGCCAGCCAGGCGCCGCAACTGCTGCGCGCGGTGTGCTCCGCTTCCAGCATGTGGACGGCCAACGCCGGCACCGTAACGCCGAGCCTGGATGCCGCTGACGGTCGAGTGCACTTCACCCCGGCCAACCTGCAGTCGAGCTTCCACCGCTTTCTGGAGCCGGAGACCACCGGTCGGGTGCTGGCGGCGATCTTCGCCGATCCCGCCCACTTCGCCCATCACCCGGTGCTGCCGGCGACGCCGGCGTTCTCCGATGAAGGCGCGGCCAACCACACCCGGCTGTGCGGCGAGCACGGCGAGCCAGGGGTGCACCTGTTCGTCTACGGGCGTCAGGCCTTCGGTGGTGACGGCGTCGAGCCGCGTCGCTTTCCGGCCCGCCAGACCCTGGAGGCCAGCCAGGCCATCGCCCGTCAGCACGGACTTGGCGAGCATCAGGTGGTCTACGCCCAGCAACATCCCGACGCCATCGATGCCGGGGTCTTCCACAATGACGTCATCGCTGTGGGCAACGGTTCGGTGCTGCTCTACCACGAGCTGGCCTTCCGTGACGAAGAGGCCACCCTCGATGCACTGCGCGAGAAGATGTCGACGCCGCTGATTCCGGTGCGGGTACCGCTTGAGGCGGTCAGCCTCGAGGATGCGGTGGCCTCCTACCTGTTCAACTCCCAGCTTCTGTCCAATGACGACGGCAGCATGACCCTGGTGGTGCCGGGGGAGTGTCAGGAGCGTGAGGCGGTGTGGCGGTGCATCCAGGATCACCTGCTGGCCGGCAACAACCCGATCGGCGAGGTGGTGGTCAAGGACGTCAAGCAGAGCATGCGCAACGGAGGTGGTCCGGCCTGCCTGAGGCTCAGGGTGGTGCTGAGCCAGGCCGAGCGCGAGGCGCTGTCCGGCCGGGTGCTGCTCGACGACGCCCTCTACGCCGACCTGGTCGCCTGGGTCGAGCGTCACTACCGCGAACGTCTGGCACCGGAAGACCTGGCCGATCCCAGGCTCGCCGAGGAGACATTGGCGGCGCTGGACGAGCTGACGTCCCTCCTCGCGCTGGGCCCTGTGTACCCCTTCCAGGGAGCTGGCAACTGAGCCGCGATGGGCTCAAATGATCACGCGTATCCTGGTTGCTGTTTGTCGATTCGACCCCACCCCCCCGGTGGGGTTTTTTATTGAGCGAGAGCGCCAGGTGGGCCTTGGCGTAGCGCCTCTGCCCAGGGCATGTAGCGCAGCGAAAAGACCGCGTCCGGATGGCAGTCGCTGCCGCGCTGACGGGGGCGTGCGGGCATTGCCTGGAAGTCGGATTCGGTCGCGCTGGTGCGGGCGAAGGCTTCGCGGACGACGCCGATGCGACAGCTCAGGGCGTCGCGGTAGCCCTGGCGCATGGGCGGATCCAGGTTGCGGGCGCCTTCGTCGTCCTGCCACCACACCTGCCAGCCGCTTTCGGTGATGTCCTCGGCCCAGGCCGCGTAGACCCCTGGCGTCACGAAGCCTCCGCTGAACATGCTCAGGTGCAGCGGGCCCGTCAGTTGTTGGCTGGCGCTGGCCAACTGGCGCGTCAGTTCCTGGCGTACGCCGGGTTCACGAAACAGCCAGTCATCGAGTTCTTCCGGCAGGTACCAGCCCACCGGCGTCAGTGGCCATTGGCGCTGGATCTGCTGCTGTCGCGCGTGGGCCTTGGCCAACTGCTGGTACCAGTAGTGACGGAAGCGGGCGTTGTCGGGGAGGGTTTCGTAGTACTCGGGGTCCTGATAGAGACCGATAATCAGCTCGAGTCCCTGGCGTTCGGCGTCGACCAGGGCGCTGGACAGCCAGCCATCGGCGCCGCCGAAGGTCTCTTCGCCGTACTGGGTCCACTGCACGATCAAGGTGTCGACGCCGTTCTCACGGGTACGCCGCCACAGCGTCTGCCACTGCTGTCCGCTGAGCGAGGCGTCGCGATTCTGAGGCTGGTAGAACAGGGTTTCGCTACGGTAGGCCTCGGCGGCTCTTGTCAGGAGGCTGTCGTCGGCGGCGGCGACCGTCCCCACGGGCATGGCAAGGACCACCGTCAGGGTCAGTGGCGCGACAATGCCAGCGAATGGGACTGGCACCGCGGTGCCTTTGAGGTGTCCGGCCACAAGAATGCTTGAGTTCATCACAGGCTCAGCTCCAGATGGATCATCCAGCCGTCGCGTTCCTGGTAGAGGTTGCCCCCCAGGGATTGCTGGTACTCGGTGGAGACGCTCAGCTTGCGGCGAAAGGCGTTGTAGTGATCCTCGTCGTACCACAGCTCCCAGCGCAGTCCAGCGGCGAGGCGTACATCCTCGTCCCAGCCGGTGGTGTCGTGGCTGGTGGCCTGGAGACTGGCGTAGGGCATCAGCGTCTGGGCCGAACGGGTCGGCAGCTTGAAGGTGCGGCCCTGACGGTAGCGGCCGAACAGCTGTACATCGCCACGTTGGGTCCACCAGGCGGCGTCGAGATAGAGCGAGCGCTCATTCCACTGCTCCTGGCTCGCGCGCCATTCGCTGCTGTAATCGCCCTGATCCAGAAAGGAGCCGGTGGCCCTCAGCAGCAGATTGTAGTCGGTGTGCTCGTCATCGTTTTTCTGGGACTCGGCGAACATCTCGGCGTACAGGTTCAGGTTGTGACGGGCCAACGGCTTGGCCCGCAGTCCCAGGCCCAGGGAGCGTCCTCGCCCGTAGTCGTCACGATCATCGCCGCCGATGATGGCCCTCATGTAGCCGGCCAGCTCCCGTCCCTGGTGGATCGGGTCGTGGCCAAGCGCGTGGTCCCATTGAACCACCTGGGTGTTGATATCGTGGCCGCTATCTTCGTCGTTATCGTGGTTCGATGGGTCACTGCGTATCCCCGGCGTCGGGCTGGTTGGCGACCAGCTGCTGGTCAGCGTGATCCGGTCGCGCCGCGTCAGAGTCTCGTGGGCCCTTCGCAGCCGGTAGCGGCGCTCGGCCATGGCCTCGAGGCTGTCCTCGCCCACCGCCAGGTCGAAGGGCTGCAGGTCGATGGCGTCCTCGATGCGCGTCATGGAGCGGGCGTTGTCGCCAATGCTGCTGTAGAGGTTCCCCAGGGTGGCGGCGCTGACGTAATCCTCGGGATAGGCCTGGCGGGCGCGCTCGAGCAGCGCAATGGCCTCTGACCGAGCACCTGCTTCCTCCGTTGCAGCGAGCGTCAGTCCCAGCTCCCGGGCAAGCCTTGGCGAGCCCGGCGAGGCCGCCTGGGCCTGGGTCAGCCAGCGGCGTGCGAGGGTCGGGTCTCCGGCCTGGCGGGCCACTTGGCTCGCGCCTTCCAGGATGGCGGCGTCGGTCTTGGGCTTTCCGCCGGCGGCTGCCACTGCGCCTCTGGCCAGTGCCACGGCGCCGGCGTCGTCGTGGCGGGCCAAGGCGATGCGTGCGCCGAGCAGCCTCGCCTCAGGACTATCGCTATCCTCGGGCCACCAGCGCCAGGCGCCCTCGGTGTCGCCACTTGCCAGGGCACTGCGCGCGCCGGCCAGGCGGTCTGTCTGGTCGAGTTTGCCGTCGCTGGCGCCGTCGCGTTCGAACGCTCGCCACTGACGCCAGGCGGCGTCGGGGTCGCCGGCGGCAAACAGCGCGAACGCCAGGCGTTTGCGGGCCTGGATCTCTGGCTGCGTCATTGCAGCCGTCACCGCGCCAGCTTCTGGCTGGCGCGGGGTGAGCTGTGTCAGCGCCCTCTGAAAATAGGCGGCGGCCTGGGCGGGCCTGTCTTGCGAGCAGATCCCGAGGGCCACCCAGGGTGGCGTGCTGGCGTCGGCCACGCTGCGAACGACAGGGCAACGATCGTGGCGCGCAAGCTGCTCGAGCAGGTTGTTGCGCTCGGTATCGGCCAGTCGGAGCTGGCGTGCCAGCGCTTCCAGCGTTGAATCGGTGACGCCGGCATTGTCGTCGGCGTAAAGCTGGGCCAGTCGCGCCAGTGAGGTCGCCGATAGCCGCTCGGGGGCAAGCTTGAAGGCTTGCTCCAGCAGTCGCCGGGCCGCCTGGGGCCGCTGTGATGCCAGATACAGATAGCTTGCCTGCTCAAGCGAGCCGGAATCGCCGGTCAGATGATAGTGCTGCTGCCATAGCTCGGCGGCCTCGGGGCGTCCCAGCCGCTGGGTCACCTCGGCGCGCTCGCGCAGGATCGCCGGCGTCTGTGGCTGACGTGTCAGCAGGCGCAGCGCCTTGTCATCCAGCCCGTCGGCGCGATAGCGATCCAGCAGCACCCGATCGCGTCGCTGGTGCCAGGCCTCCGGCAGTTCCGTGGTTTCCAGCAGTTCGAGGGCATCGAGACGATCGGCGAGTATCAGCCAGCTTTGCGGATCTTCCTTTGCGTCGCACTCGGTGAAGGTGCTCAAGGCCTCGGGGTCGCCATGATCGCTGAGCCAGCTCACCAGCGTCAGGCAATCCATGTCCTGGCGGCTGGCCATCTGGCGGACCCTGTCGGTGTCGCCCACTGCCAGCGAGGTCTGCAGCAGCTTGCGGGTGTCGCTGGCGTCCAGCTGATCCGACTGCTCCAGGGTGGCCAGCCAGCGCTGGGCGATCCCGGAGTAGCCCAGGGCGATGGCGCGATCGGCGCCTGCGCGCAGCACGAAATGTCGGACGTCGCCCTCGGGAAGCCTGGCGATCAAGGCATTGATGCCGCGTGCATCATCGGTCTGAATCATGGCGATCGACAGGCGTCGCCAGTCGTCGTCGTTCAGCGCATCTTCCATGGCGTGGGGCACCAGCGCATCGATCACGCCGTTCCAGTCCTGGATCTGCTCGGCCAGGGCGGCACGGTAGCGGTCCCGTGCCAGGGCGTCCTGCCGGGCGGGCACCGTAGCAAGCCATTCCAGTGCTGCCCGGGCGCCGCGGGTTGCGCGCAAATAGTTGGCCTGGGCGCTCCACAGGGCCTCCCGGGCGCTGCCCGACGTTTCGCTGAGCCATAGCGTCAACTCGCCCTCGCTGGCGTGGCCGTCGGCGATCCAGGCCTGGCGCAGGGCATTGATCTGGACCGCCGCCACGTTGGCGTCCAGCGCCCCCAGCGCCGCCATGGCGCCATCCAGATTGCCCTGCTTCGCCAGTGCCTGGGCCAGCAGGCGATAGGCCTCGACGTTCTCGGGCACCTGGCTGATCAGGTGCTCCATCAGCTGCTGGACTTGCGCCCAGTCGCGCTGTTCTGCTGCCCGGTAGGCCTTGTCGAGATAAGGGTAGCTGTGAAACTCCTCGAACTGGTTCAGCCCCAAGGCCGGTGGCTGAGCCAGCAGCTGAGCCAGCGACACGGCGATCAGCAGCGACATCGCCCTGGCCTTCATACCGCCACATCCTCGAGACTGCGGGCCGCCTGTCGGCGGTGGTCCGCCTGGAGCGCGAGTGCTCGCTCAAGGTCGTTCGATTCGATCATCCCGCGTGCGACAAGGAAGTCGCCCAGACGACCCTGTTCAGGATCGAAGTCGATCATCGCCTGACCGAACAGGGCGGGTGTGATAAGCCCTTGCTCCAGCAACAGTTCTCCGAGCAGGTACTGGTGAGCGCAGTAACCATCGAGGCGTGCGGCGTCGGCGTCTGCATCCAGTTCAAGCAGCCGGTCCCGGTCGACGTCGCCAAGCTCTCCCAGGTACCAGTGGCGCAGGCCAAGGGTGACGCGACCGAGCGGGACCAGACGCTGCTCGACAGGACGCTTGATGCGCCGGCCAATGGCGCCGATGGCGACCGGACTCAAGGCGGTCTCGGTGGCGATGATCAGGCTGTCGCCGCTCTCGCCGATGGGCAGCGTGGCGTAGCGCAGGGCGACATGCCGGGGCAGGGCGTCGATCAGCGCGGGCGACAGCACCAGCGGATGGATCTCGACGCTGGCGATGCCCCGCCGCCTGGCATCCAGCCTGGCCAGCGTCGCCCCGGACACCAGGTCTCGTGCAATCAGCTCTCTGGGTAGCCGACGTGCTCCGACGTCAACACCTATGCGTTCGATATCGCTTGCGGTGACAACGCCATCCTCGATCAACAGGGCTTCGAGAGAGACTTGCACGGCGTCGTCGAGCTGGGGGAAGTCGTGGGTGGTCTTGTCCCAGGCGAAGGTGCGGTGACGCGCCCGGGTGAAGAACAGCTTCCAGGCCCGTACGTTAGCCAGAAAGTTGACCAGATTGCTCCACAGCATGCGTGGAAAGGACAGCAGGCCCTGACGCCAGCCGTAGTAGATCTTGACGAAGTAGAAGCGCTGGAAGGCCCTGTTGACCAGCAACAGGCCATTGATGGTGAGCAGGGTCTCCAGCAGCCAGCCACCGAGGATCGACTGGAAGTGCCAGGCCTGTGGCGACAGCACGGCGTACAGCCAAAGCCCTGCCAATATCAGCATCAGCAGGGTAGCGACCAGCGCCAGGGGGTAGGCCACCAGGCCACGACGGTCGCGCCACAGAAAGTAGTTGAGACGCCAGTTGGTGCGGCTCCAGCCCAGATGCTGATAACCCTGGAAGACGATACCGGTGATCCAGCGGGACTTCTGCCGGACCACCGCGCCCAGCGCCGTGGGGAAGTGCTCGCGCACACAGATCACCTTGCTGTCACGAATCGACAGGCCGTGGGCCTGTTCGCGCCGAGGCGACAGCTCGTCGCGCTCGACGCTGTAGCGCACGAAGACACAGGACAGTCCGCTTTCGTGCAGGCGAAAGCCGATATCGTAGTCTTCGGTCAAACTCCAGATGTCGAAGGTGATGCCGTCATTGAGCTCTCTCAAGTGGGCCAGCGCACGACGACTGAAGCAGGTGCCGACCCCGGCGCTGGGCACCTGGCCGCACATGGCCTCGCGAATCAGCACGTCCTTGCCGTGGTACTCGGAGAACTCGTCGATGTAGTGGCCGCCGGAGAGCTGATACCAGCGTGGTCGGAAGGGGTAGACCGGGACCTGGATCAGGTCCTTGTCCGGCAGCAGATAGTTGTAGAGCCTAAGCTCCATCGGCGAAATGACGTCTTCGGCGTCATGCAGGATGCAGCCGGCAAACTCGATCCCGGCGGCCTTCTCGAAGCGCGCGATGGCCTCGATGATGTTGTTCAGGCAGTCGGCCTTGCTGGTCGGGCCGGGGCGTACCGTGACCACCTTGTGCACGTTGCTGAAGCTCTGGCAGACCGCGTCGACCTCGGCCTGGGTCTCGGGGTCGTTGGGGTAGGTGCCGACGAAGATCTGATAATTCTCGTAGTCCATGGTACTGGCCATCAGCTGGGCCATCTGGCCGACCACGCCGACTTCCTGCCAGGCCGGCACCATGACCGCCAGCGGTTTCTCCCGGGCCTGATAGAGACGCTCCTCGTTGGCCCTGGGGTTATCGCGATAGATCGACCAGTAGCGCCAGCTACGCCGGGTCCAGTAGATCAGGTCGAGAAACAAATCATCGATGCCCATGGCCAGCATCAGCAGGCACAGCGTTATGGCGACGTACTTCAGGGCGTACAGCACATGGATGGTGGCGTCGACCAGCCACAGTGACAGCTCGGGGGATAACTCAGGCATCGCCGGCCTCGAGTGTCTCGACGGCGCGGACAAGCCAATCGTTGAGGTCTTCGATGATTTGCCTGGCGGCGTCGCCGCTACCGTAGGGATTGGGGATCGCGGCCATGCGCCGGCGCGCCTTTTCATCGTCGAGCAGGCGCGCCGAGGCGGCCACGATGGCGTCGCTGTCACTGCCGGTGAGGATGACGGTACCGGCGCTCAGGGCATCGCATCGCTCGGTGTGCTCGCGCATCACCAGCACCGGCACACCGAGGGCGGGAGCCTCCTCCTGGATGCCGCCGGAGTCGGTGAGGATCAGACAGGCGCGGCCCATCAGCCAGACGAAGTCACGGTAGTCCTGGGGGGGCACCAGCAGCACGTTGGGGATGCCCGCCAGGGCGTGTTCGACGACGTCCTTGATCGCCGGGTTGAGATGGACCGGGTAGACCAGGTCGACGTCCGGGTAGCGAGCGGCGAGTGCGGCGATGGCGGTGCAGATGGTACGGATGCCATCGCCGTGGTTTTCCCTGCGGTGGCCGGTGATCAGCACCAGCCTGGCGTCGTCGCGCAGCGCGGCAAGCGGTGAGGGGGCTGCCGGGCGATAGCCTTGGCGGTCGAGGCGTTCTTTCATCCAGGCCAGGGCGTCGATGACGGTATTGCCGGTCACCAGGATGGAATCCGGCGCCACCTGCTCACGCAGCAGATTGTGACGCGCCGACGCGGTGGGGGCGTAGTGGCGCTGGGCGATACGCGCCACCATGCTGCGGTACGCCTCCTCCGGCCAGGGCGACGCGATATTGCCGGTGCGTAGCCCGGCTTCCACGTGAGCCACCGGGACCCGCCGGTGGAAGGCCGCGAGGCTCGCGGCAAAGCAGGTAGCGGTATCACCATGGACCATCACCAGGTCGGGGGCCACCCGTGACATGTCCTGGTCGAGTGCCTGGATCATGGCCTGCATCAGACCGTTGAGGGTCTGCGCTGGTCTCATCACCGCCAGATTGCTGTCCGGCGTGAGGTCGAACAGCGACAGTGCCTGGAACAGCATCTCGTCGTGCTGGCCGCTGGCACACAGATGCAGTGACAGTGCCGGGCATGCCTGTATGGCCTGGGCGACCGGGGCCATCTTGATCGCCTCGGGACGGGTTCCAACAACGAGCATGACGACAGGCATGAGACGTCCCATGGGAGCGGAGTAAAGTATTCTTTGATTATCTCAGCATACTTCGGTGCGAACTGGGCGCCATCGCAGTGATCTAGGTCAACAAAAGGATATTTTTTGCCGAAAGCGGCGAGAGGGCGACACCTCGTAAGGGAGAGGCGGAGCGACTCTTGGGAGAGAGGGCGGCGGCGAGCCTGGAGAGAGAGCGGCGGCGGGAATCGAATCCCGGGACGACCCAGCCAGCCAGTCAGCCGGTTTTGCAATGCACAAGGAAGTCGAGCACCTTGTGCTCGCTCATCTCGCAGGGCTTCAGCTGCCACCCACGAGCGGTCAGGTAGCCATTGAGACTGACCATATCGTTGCCGCCCAACTCACGGGCGAACACCTTGAGCGAGCGCCCTCGGTTGAAGGTGCGTCGGGTCATGGCGTAGCGGCGTCCCCGGTAGTGCACCTCGCTGTACCCCTCGGGCACACCTTCGAGCAAGAGCGCCAGGTCGTCGGGCGTCAGCTTGTCGGCTGTCAGGTCGTCAGCAGCGGGATCTGAAGCCGGCTGCGGCCTGGCATCGGGCAAGTCTGGATGGGCCTTTGATGCTGCCGGCTTTCCAGTGGATGCTTGCGACATGGCATAGACCTCCGGGGCAATTGCTGCGGCGGCGAAGGGGCCGAGCGGTTATGCTGAGTCTATCCAAGTTTTCCCAGGCCAAGGAGGGATGCCCTGTGGCTGGAAGTAGTCTGTTAACCCTGATCGACGACATCGCCACCCTGCTCGACGATGTCTCGGTGATGACCAAGGTGGCGGCCAAGAAGACCGCCGGTGTTCTCGGCGACGATCTGGCGCTCAATGCCCAGCAGGTCACCGGCGTGGCGGCGGATCGCGAGCTGCCGGTGGTGTGGGCGGTGGCCAAGGGGTCGCTGTTCAACAAGTGTTTCCTGATTCCCGGCGCGCTGTTGATCAGCGCCTTCGTGCCCTGGCTGGTGACGGTACTGCTGATGCTTGGCGGGGCCTTTCTGTGCTTCGAGGGCGCGGAAAAGCTGGCCCACAAGTTCCTGCACAAGGAAGACGCCGAGCAGGAGCGCCAGGCGCGACTGGCGGCGCTGGCCGACGGCGAAACCGACATGAAGGCCTTTGAACGCGACAAGATCAAGGGCGCCATCCGTACCGACTTCATTCTCTCGGCGGAGATCATCGTCATCGCGTTGGGCACCGTCAGCGCCGCCCCCCTGAGCCAGCAGATCGCGGTGCTGGTGGCGATCGGCCTGCTGATCACCGTGGGTGTCTACGGCCTGGTGGCGGGACTGGTCAAGCTCGACGACCTGGGGCTCTACCTGACGCAGAAGGACGGCGGCCTGGCACAGGCCCTGGGACGAGGACTGCTCAAGGGCGCACCGCTGTTGATGAAGGGGTTGTCGATCTTCGGCACATTGGCGATGTTCCTGGTCGGCGGCGGCATTCTTGCCCACGGCATCCCGGTGGTCGGGCACTGGATCGAGGGGCTGGCCGAGACCGAGGTAGCCCTTCCCGGCCTCGACGCCATCATGCACGGGCTGGTGCCAATGCTGGGTAACGGCCTTTTCGGCCTGGCCGTGGGTGCTGCCCTGGTGGCCGTCTGGACCGGCGTCCAGCGGCTTCGGGGCAAGGGCCACTGATCGCGGATAGGTAGACAGGGGCGGAGCGTGCTCCTGGCATCAAGCAAGAAGGGCGACCCGTGGGTCGCCCTTCTTGTGTGGTGGATGGCCTTTTCCTGGCTTTGCCGATGGCCCTTTCCTGTCTTTGCTGATGTGGGGCCTAGCCGGTAGCGCGTCGGCGGGCCGCGACCAGGGCACGCAGGGCGTCCACCGTCAGGAATATCACCAGGCTTACCCCCATTACCGGCATCGCCAGTCCCAGCAGCAGCGCCACCAGCGAAATGAGCGCCAGCACCGACAGCGGCAATTCCAGCAGGGCCCGCCACAGCGTCTGGCTGTCGCGGGTCAGGGCACGGCGGCGCCACCACATGGCGTAGCCCCAGCCGACCATGGTCATGATGCCGATGCCGAGGGCGGCCAGCAGCAGTTGGTTGGGCAGGCCGAAGAGGATGCCCATATGGCCGTCGATGCCCCAGCGGGTGAGCTTGGCCGCAGGCGGGTAGTCGTTGAAGCTCACCTGATCCAGCACCTGGAAGCTTTGCGGATGGATCGCCACCTCGTCCACCTGGGACGGCCAGCTACGGTCGATCTCGCGCACCTTCCAGGCCTGATTGTCGCCGGGCACCAGCAACTCGATCTTGCCGGCGTCGAGGCCTGCCTCACGGGCCTGGCGTTCGACCGCGTCGAAGGCCTCAAGCGACCCCGATACGGTCGGGTGAGCGCCGGGCATGGCGTGGTCGGCGTGTGCGTCGTAGGCGACGTCGTGGGCCTGAAGCGACTGGGACACCCGAGGCGTCCCCCAGCCTGCGGCCTTGAGCATGGTGAAGAAGTTGTCGCCGGCGTACTTCGACCAGGTCATGCCGGTGGCCGACAGGGCCAGCAGGCCGACCAGCAGGAACAGCCCCAACAGACTGTGGCGTCGGCGGGTGCGCAAGCGACGGGCGGTGCGGGTCTGCTTGCCGGGCTGCACTCGGGGCGAGGGGGTGACCGCCCAGATGGCCAGTCCGCCGAGGGCGGCGAGCCACATCCAGGAAGCGGCCAACTCGCTGTAGAGGCGGCCGGGATCGCCCTGCATCAGGCTGCGGTGGATCTGGTCGATGATCCGGCGTAGCGGCAGTACCCCACTGGTACCGTAGACAGTCATGTCGCCACGGATTTCGAGGCTTTGCGGGTCGACAAAGATGGCCCGGTGTTCGCCGGCATCAAGGCTTGGGTCTGCGAACATCACCCGGGTGGTGGCGCCGGGTTCGGGGGCCGGGCGCACGGCGCTGGGCAGGGCGGAATCATCGAGATAGTCCTGGGCCGCTGCAATCTGGCGTGACAATGGCCGGGCCAAGGTCGCGGAAGCGCTGTCCGAGCCGGTGGTCAGCGCGTCCCGGTACAGTGCCTGCTCCAGTGCCGGGGTCAGCGCATAGAGCGTGCCGGTGAGGGCGGCGAAGAAGATGAAGGGGCCGACCAGCAGGCCGATATAGAAGTGCAGTCGTATCACCAGCGTCTTCAGCGCCGGCGCAACAGGTTTCGCGTGCGTCGTCATGGTCATTCTCTTGAAGGCGGAGTTGCCGACGGCGATGCCGTTCGGTGGCTCTGGAGGCGGTGGCCTCGATGGATCACGACAATGACGCGGGAGGGGCGCGGGGAGTCGGACGCTGGAAGCGTCCGCTGACAACGGGGGGAATGCCTGCAGCACAACGTGCCGGCGGGGCCCGCGGCGCCAGGCTAACCAATACCAGCAACAGCAGGGCCAGCCACGGCACCTGGGCAAACAGTACGCAGTAGCCACAGGCGGCCAGGTGATGATGCCCGGCGTCACCGATCGTCACCTTTTCGGGAGACTCGGACGTGCTGTGCCCCTCGACCTTGCCGACCGCCCCCTCGGCGGAAGGCTCAAACGTGCCGTGCCCCTCTACTTCCGCGGCGCTCGGCGTGGGATCATGCTGGGCATGGCCTTGTCCGGTGCCTTGAGCCAGGCCTTGGTGGTGACCATGTCCATGGTGGTGTTGTCGACCGGCCTCGTCCTCCATCGCCAGGCGCTGGACCTGGCTGATCAGTGGGCCCACGAAGAGCATCAGCATGGCCAGCACCGCCAGCAGGCAGACCCGGCGCTGACGGCGGGGTCGGGAGCTCAAGAGACGAGCGGCTGAGGGCATGAAAGAGGCAACCTTAGCGATCGGGAATATGCAGACGGGCCACTATAGTGCAGCGCCTGGCGTTTGCCCACGGTGGAGACATGCTCTTCCGAGGGACCTGTGCCGGCGGCAATGGGGGCACACGGGTCGATACCACCAGCCAGGGATCTATCGATGAGTGACGGCTACAAAGAGGGCGAAGGGACCGGTGACAGGATCGGCGGCGGGATCGATGAAGCAAGCGGTGAAGGCCTGCAACCGCATCCTGGGCCGGACCGAGAGGCGCCATCGCTTGGCAGTCAACGGCTGGATCGGCCGCTCCATGGGCCGTTGAACCAGTCTCGATGTCAGCCGTTGTCGCTGCGCTATCAGGCGCTGCTGGAGGAGGGACATCTGGTTGCCGATGCCGCCCAGGCCCGGGCGGTCGAGGCGCTGGACGCCTTGCAGCAGGAGCTCGCTGGCGGCGTGACGAGCCGGGGCCTGTACCTCTGGGGGCCGGTGGGTCGTGGCAAGACCTGGCTGATGGATCTGTTCGTCGAATGCAGTCCGGTGACGGTGCGTCGTTGGCACTTTCATCACTTCATGCGCTGGGTGCACCAGCGTCAGTTTTACTGGCGCGGACAGCCCGACCCGCTGGCAAGGCTCGCTGAGGAGCTTTCCGCCGAGGTCGGGGTGCTGTGTCTCGATGAGGTGTTCGTCGAGGACATCGCCGACGCCATGCTGCTGGGCGGGCTGATGCAGCACCTGTTCGCCAGACGCCTGACGCTGGTGGCTACCTCGAACCAGCCGCCGGCCGAGCTCTATCGCGATGGCTTCAATCGCGAGCGTTTCCTGCCGGCCATCGCCGCCATGCAGGCCCATCTTCAGGTGCTCGAACTGGATGGCGGTCAGGATCATCGCCGCCATCCCGGCGACGTTCACCAGCGCTATTTTGTGCGTAGGGCCGGCGACCCCGGCATTCTGTCCGAGCAGTTTGTTCGGCTGAGCGGCAGGGCGGCGACGCCCCGAACACTGGCGCTTGGTGGCCGCAAGCTGGAGGCCAGAGGCCTCGAAGGCCAGGTACTCTGGTGCGACTTCGCGGCCCTGTGCGAGGCGCCGCTGGCGGCGCTCGACTTTATCGCGCTATGTGATCGCTTCGATACGCTGTTGCTGGGGGAGGTGCCGTGCCTGGCTTCCAGGCCTGATGAGGATGACAGCGACGGCAGAGCCGCGCCGGATCGGCAACCGGGCGCCCCGCGTCCCATCGCTCGTGGCACAGAAGACGCCAGTGAGCGGGTGGCCGCCGGTGATCGCGTACTGCCGCCGCTGGGGGCCAGGGACGACAGCGTGCGTCGCTTTATTGCCCTGGTCGACGAATGCTACGACCGCCGGGTACCGCTGGTGATCGAGGCGTCGGTGGCGATGGAGGAGCTTTATCCCGATGGCTATCTGGCGTTTGCCTTCCGGCGCACTCTGAGCCGGCTTGGCGAAATGCAGCTGGCGCGCTTCGGGCAGCGCCGGTTGCCTTGATCCTTGCGGCGTCAGCCTGGGCGAGGCCACGATCGGCAGGCGCCGTCGAAAAGTGTCGGCAGGGACAATAACGCTCACAAGTGAACGGCAATAGACGGAAGTGGACAGCAATGGACGAAAATCGACAGATGAACGGGATCACCATCGAGCGCTTGAGCGCCGCTTCGCAACAGCTTGACCAGGTCGCCGACTGGACCTTTGACGCCTGGGGGCACCTGCATCCGGAGGCCGACATCGACGGCTGGCGCCAGGCGGTGGCTCAGATGTGCGGTCCGGCCGGGGTGCCCTCGGTGTTCGTGGCGATGAAGGAGGGACAGGCCCTGGGCACGGCGAGCCTGTCGCCGGATGACATGAGTATTCGCCGGGAACTGTCACCGTGGCTCGCCTCGGTCTACGTGCCGCCCGAACAACGCGGTCAGGGGCTCGCCTCCG
This sequence comes from Halomonas sp. YLB-10, assembly GCF_003856855.1. Lineage (NCBI taxonomy): Bacteria > Pseudomonadati > Pseudomonadota > Gammaproteobacteria > Oceanospirillales > Halomonadaceae > Halomonas > Halomonas sp. YLB-10. The sequence continues at coordinate 911,185 of NZ_RRCU01000001.1, read as the reverse complement.
CGCTGGTACGACGGGTGGAGCGGGAGGCCCGCGACCACGGCATCGAGTGGCTTCACCTCTACACGCCGGATCAGCAGTCACTGTATCGCCGGTTGGGATGGGAAGAACTCGAAGAGCTCGACTATCTGGGTGAGCGGGTCACCATCATGCGGCGGCGGCTGATTGATGGGTGAAGTGAAAAGGTCGGTCGGAGGATGGACTGTGCTCAAACAGTCTTTTACGGAAGTTATCTGATTGAATTGTTTATAAAAAACGAAGGTGTGTGGTGGGGTGGGCTAGCCGCTGGGTTTGCCGCAGGCTAGCCTTCGTCAGGAGTATGCCATCTACCTTTATGAGATCGACTGACCCGGAGATCATGCCATGGACAAGCACACCATCGAAGGCAAGTGGAAGGAACTGAGCGGTGCCGCCAAGGAAAAGTGGGGAGAACTCACCGACGACGAGATTCAGCAGGCCGAAGGCAACAAGGAAAAGCTGATCGGCATCATCCAGCAGAAGTTTGGCCTGGCCAGAGAAGAGGTGGAGAAGGAGTTTGACAAGCTCAAGGGTCGGCTCGATCAGTAGCGGCGAGTGCCGCGGGCTCTGTCGCCCGTGCGGGCAGGCAGCGTCTTGTTCCAGCGGGGAGTCATCGTGACTCCCCGTTGTTCGTTGTGGGTCAGGTCTGGTGTCCTCAGGTGCTCTCACCTTCCAGCAGGGCGAAGCCGACGTCGATCTGGCGTTCGGGGTCACGGCCCTCCAGACGGTCGATGATCTGCGAGGCGGCGAGCCGGCCGATGGCCTCGCGGGGGGAGGAGATGGTGGTCAGACGCGGCATCAGCGAGCGGCCGAAGGGCAGCCCGGTAAACCCGGCGATGGCGATGTCGTTGGGCACTCGCAGGCCCTGGCGCTGTGCGCCCAGCAGGGCGCCGCTGGCCATCACATCGTCGACGAAGTGGATCGCCTCGACGCCCGGGTGGTGGCGACGGACCTCGTCCAGCGCCGTGGCGCCAAGGTCGAAGTGGCTGTCCTGGTGCCACTCCATCAGCGGGGCCGCAAGTCCGGCCTTCTCGAGCCTGGTGCGGTGGCCGGCGTAGCGCTGGGCGGCGCGATAGTTGGACTCGAGCCGGGTGCCGGCGAAGACGATATGACGGTAGCCCCGAGCGATCAGATGATCGGCCATGGCGGCGCCTGCCTTTTCGTGGTCCATGCCGACGTTCATGTCCAGCGCCGGGCCCAGTTCCATGATTTCCACCAGCGGTCGAGGAAAACGTTCCAGCAGCGCGCTTAGCCCCGGCTGGTGGCGCAGGCCGGTGGTCACCAGGGCGGTGGGGGACCAGCCGAGAAAGGTGCGGATCAGCTCTTCTTCGCGCTGCATGCTGTAGTCGGTGTTGCCCAGCAGCATCTGGTAGCCGTGCTGGTCGAACTGTGCCTGCAGCCCCTGGATGACCTCGACAAACACCACATTGGACAGCGACGGCACGATCACCGGGATGAAGCGCGAGCTGGCCGAGGCCAGGCTACCAGCCACCATGTTAGGCACGTAGCCAACCTTGGCGATCGCCGCTTCCACCTTGTTGCGGGTGGTCTCGCGTACGCTGTCCGGGCGGTGAATCGCTCGGGACACGGTGATCGAGGAAACTCCAGCCTCACGGGCGACGTCGTCTAGCGTCGGGTTGTCCAGGCCCTTGCGGCGGCGGCGATCACCGCCCTGGGTCTCGTTCATCGGACTCTCCTTGATCGATGGCATCAGAGGGACGCCTGCCTTCCATGGTATGCCGAATGGGGCGCGCTGGCTCGCTCGTTCCCAGGCTGTCCCTGCGTCGCAGGTCAGTGGGGACATGGCCCAGCCCCTCGGCTTCGAGCGGCTGATGCCAGGCGTCGAGCATTGGGCCAGGCGTCGAGCGCCTTGGGGCACCCATGGTCCCGACACCGGGACCCCTGCGGTAGTTAGACATTGGTCGATGTCTATCGCTTTGCTGCTTGTGCAGCAAGGGACTCTGGACTAAAAATGTTAGCGCTAACATTTTACAGGGCAGCAGCGCTGATCTTCACCCATCATCGCCGACCGGATTTCCTGTCGTCCTGTTATCGGTATTGGTCGCTGGCCTTCGATGTGCCGGGGACAGATACCGCCTCCCTGCTCCTTCCGCAGATGAAGTCGAAGCAGGCCATACTCTTGTTTGTCGGCCCTGACGGCCTCGTTACCGGAGAGCAGCATGAGCGAATCATCCACGACATCCGCCGGATCCCCTGTCTGTGGCGTGGTGGGACTTGGCGCCATGGGCATGGGTATCGCCCGAAGCCTTCTGCGTGGCGGCCTTGAGGTGATCGGTTGCGACGTTTCCAGCGCCTCCCGTCAGGCCTTCGAGGAAGCCGGTGGCGAGGCGGTGGCATCGGCCCGCGAGCTGGCGCCGCGCTGTGACGTGGTGCTGCTGGTGGTCGTCAACGCCGATCAGGTCGAGGCGGTGCTGTTTGGAGAAGATGGCCTGGCGGCGACGCTTGCGTCGGGCAGCCTGGTGATCCAGTGCGCCACCGTGGCGCCGAGTTTCGCCGAATCCCTGGGACGCCGACTGGCAGAGGCTGGGCTGATGATGCTCGACGCCCCGATCAGCGGCGGGGCGGCCAAGGCGGCCAGCGGAGAGCTGTCGGTGATGGCCTCCGGGAGTGCCGAGGCCTTCGCCCTGGCCGAGGCACCGCTTGGTGCCATGGCGGCCACGGTCCACCGGCTGGGCGACGTACCGGGGCCTGGCTCCAGCGTCAAGCTGGTCAATCAGCACCTGGCCGGGGTGCATATCGCCGCCGCCGCCGAGGCCATGGCGCTGGGCCTGAAGATGGGCATCGACGGTCGCGCGCTGTACCGGGTGATTACCCAGTCGGCGGGCAATTCGTGGATGTTCGAGAACCGGGTGCCGCACATTCTGGACGGCGACTATCACCCGCTGTCGGCCGTGGACATCTTCGTCAAGGACCTCAACATCGTTCACGACACCGGCCGCGAACTGCGCCTGTCGATGCCAGTGGCGGCCAGCGCCCTGCAGCAGTTTACCGCCGCCAGCGGCATGGGGCTGGGACGCGAAGACGACGCCGCGGTGGTCAAGGTCTACGCCGCCACCGCAGGGATCGCACTGCCCGCGGCCAATGACGACGACGCCGGATAAGGCCGCGTCGCAGCCGTGTTCCTCCCCTTTATTCACCGTATTTGACGAGGACTGACCATGACTCTGGTACTCGGCGCCATCGCCGATGATTTCACCGGCGCCACCGACCTGGCCAACAATCTGGTGCGCTCCGGCATGCGCACCGTGCAGATGCTCGGTGTGCCCACCGGCAAGCCGCTTCCGGAAGGTGTCGACGCCGTGGTCGTCGCGCTCAAGTCGCGTACCTGCCCGGTGGAGGAGGCGCTGGCCGACAGCCTGGCGGCGCTGGACTGGCTGACCGAACAGGGCGCACGGCAGGTCTTCTTCAAGTACTGCTCGACGTTTGATTCCACCGCCGAGGGCAATATCGGCCCGGTGGCCGATGCCCTGCTCGAGCGTCTGGGCGGCGATCAGACGGTGATGGTGCCGGCCTTTCCGACCACCGGACGCACGGTCTATCAGGGTCACCTGTTCGTCGGCGATCGTCTGCTCAACGACAGCGGCATGCAGGATCACCCGCTCAATCCGATGACCGACGCCGATCTGGTGCGGGTGCTGGGCGCGCAGACGTCGCATGCGGTGGGGCTTCTGTCCCACTCGGTGATCCGCCAGGGCGCCGAGGCCTGTGCCAGCCACCTCGAACGCCTGGGAGGTGACAAGGTCCGCCACGTCATCTGTGACACCCTGGATGACGCCGACCTTGAGGTGCTGGCTGCGGCCTGCGTCGAGCTGCCCCTGGTCACCGGCGGCTCGGGCCTTGGCCAGGCGCTGCCCGCCGAGTATCGGCGCAAGGGCTGGCTTGAGGCGGTCGACGACGCGGCTCGGCTGGCCTCGGCCCAGGGGCAGGCCCTGGTGCTTTCCGGTAGCTGCTCGCGGGCGACCCTGGCCCAGGTCGAGCACTTCCTCGAGCGCCATCCGGGGATCGCCCTGGACCCGCTGGCGCTGGCCGAGGGTGACGCGCCCATCGCCGAAGCGCTGGACTTCGTGCGTCGCCACTATCGGGACTCGCCGGATGAACCGGTGCTGGTCTACGCCTCGGCTGCACCCGAGCGGGTCAAGGCCGCCCAGCAGCGCCTGGGTGTGGCCAAGGCGGGCGAGCTGGTCGAGCGGGCCCTGGCGACCCTGGCCGCCACCCTGGTGGACGAAGGTGTCGGCAGGTTGCTGGTGGCCGGCGGCGAGACCTCCGGTGCGGTGGTCTCGGCGCTGTCGCTGGACCAGTTGCATATCGGCGGGCAGATCGATGCCGGGGTGCCCTGGACCCAGGCCCGCGTCGGCGGGTCGACCCTGTCGCTGGCGCTCAAGTCCGGCAACTTCGGCGGCGTCGATATCTTCAGCCGCGGCTTTAAGGTGCTCAAGGAGATGAGCCAATGAGTGCACGTGACGTCAATCGTCTGCGCGAGCAGATCGCGACCTACGGCAAGTCATTGTTCGACCGCGGCCTGACCATGGGCTCCAGCGGTAATATCAGTGTGCGTCTGGACGACGGCGGCTGGTTGATGACCCCGACCAACGCCTGCCTGGGACGACTCGATCCGGCCAGCATCTCGACGTTGTCGGCGACGGGGGAATGGCTCGATGGCGACAAGCCGACCAAGGAAAGTTTCCTTCATATGGCGATGTACGCCGAGCGGCCCCAGTCCGAGGCCATCGTCCATCTGCACTCGACCCACTCGGTGGCGGTATCCTGCCTGCCGGATGTGGACCACCACGACTGCATTCCGCCGCTGACCGCCTACTACGTGATGCGCGTCGGCCGCCTGCCGCTGGTGCCCTATCACGTGCCGGGGGACCCCAGCCTTGGCGACGCGGTACGTGGGCTCGCCGGCAAGCACAGCGCGGTGCTGCTGGCCAACCACGGCCCGGTGGTGGCGGGCAAGTCGCTGGAGGCAGCGGTCTACGCCACCGAAGAGCTCGAGGAGACCGCCAAGCTGTTCCTGCTGCTGCGCGGCCAGAATCCTCGTGGGTTGACCCCAGAACAGGTAGAGGAACTCGAAGCACGCTTCCCCCGCGACTGACCCGGGGCTATTGGCGTCGGGGGTGTCGACACGGCCCCGATACTGGGCCCCCGACGCGAGGCCCGCACGACAATGACAATCAGGAGAGCGAGATGCCCCGCCTGGCCGCCAACCTCAGCATGATGTTCACCGAGCACGCCTTTCTCGACCGCTTTGGCGCCGCCGCCAAGGCGGGCTTTGCCGGCGTCGAGTACCTCTTCCCCTACGACTTCGAGGCGCACGAACTGCGTGAGCGGCTCGACCAACATGGGCTGACGCAGGTGCTGTTCAACCTGCCCCCCGGCGACTGGGAGGCTGGCGAGCGAGGCCTTGCCAGCCTGCCGGGGCGCGAGGGGGAGTTCCGCGAGGGGCTCGAGCGTGCGCTCGACTACGCCGCGGCGCTCGACTGTCCGCGCCTGCATGCCATGGCGGGGCTGCTGCCGCAAGGCGCCAGCGAGGCCACCCGAGAGGCCCATCTGGCCACCTACGTCGACAACCTTTCCCATGCCGCCGAGGCCTGTGGCCGGGCCGGGCGCACCCTGTTGATCGAGCCGATCAACGGTCGCGACATGCCGGGATTCCTGTTGCAGCGCCAGGAGCTTGCCAGGGAGGTGATCCAGCGCGTCGGCTCGCCCCACCTCAGGCTGCAGTTCGACCTGTACCACTGCCAGATCGTCCAGGGCGACCTGATCCGTACCCTGGAAAGCCAGTTCGATGTGGTCGGACACGTGCAGCTCGCCGGGGTCCCGGAGCGCCATGAACCGGACCAGGGTGAGGTGAACTTTGGCTCGGTGCTTGAGCGTCTCGACGCCCTTGGCTATGACGGCTGGGTCGGCTGTGAATACCGCCCCGCAGGTGACACCGTCGATGGCCTGGGCTGGGCGCGCGCCCATGGCGTTGTTGCCAGCTAACTCGTCACTGGATAAAGCGGGCCGTCGTCACAAAATTAAGGAGAGCTTCCATGCATGTCTTGATGACTGGTGCCTCTGGTGTATCGCTGGGGCAGCGCCCGGCGTGGGCCATCGTCACCAACGGAGGAGAGCTTCCATGCATATCTTGATAACCGGTGCAGCCGGCTTCCTTGGCCAACGCCTGGTCCAGGCGCTGCTGGCCAAGGGCGAGGTCAACGGCCAGCCGCTTTCGCGCCTGACCCTGGTCGACCAGAGCACGCCGCCTCACCCACAGGAGGCGGGCCAGGTGGCGGTGACGTCCACCGCTCGGGACCTCACCGAAGAGGGAGCCTGGGACGCCCTGCTGGATGGCGCCCCGGACGTGATCTACCACCTGGCAGCGGTGGTCAGTTCTGCCGCCGAGGCCGATCTGGAGCTTGGGCTAGCGGTCAACTTCGACGCCACCCGGGCGCTGCTCGACGGCTGTCGCCAGCGTGGCCTGGCCGCGACCCGGGTGATCATGGCCAGCTCGGTGGCGGTGTACGGCGGCGAGCTGCCTGAGGTGCTCGACGACATGACCGCGCTGCGGCCCCAGAGCTCCTACGGCAGCCAGAAGGCCATGTGCGAGTTGCTGATCAACGACTACAGCCGGCGCGGCCTGGTCGACGGTCTGGTGCTGCGCCTGCCGACCATCGTCATTCGTCCAGGCCGGCCCAACGCTGCGGCCTCGAGTTTTGCCTCCAGTATCCTGCGCGAGCCCTTGAACGGCGAGGCCGCGGTGTGCCCGGTGCCCACCGAGCTCGAATTGTTCGTGATGTCGCCTGGCAAGGTGGTTCAGGCGCTGGTCCACGGCGCCGAAGTCGCCGCCGATGCCCTGGGTGACTTCCGCGCCTTCATGCTGCCGGGTATCAGCGTAAGCGTGGCGGCCATGCTCGACGCGCTGGAGCGTCAGGGTGGCGCTCCAGCGCGGGAGCTGGTGAGTTTCGAGCCGGATGAGCGTATCCGCGCCATCGTCGAGAGCTGGCCTGGGCGCTTTCGTACCGACAAGGCCGAGGCCCTTGGCTTTGTCGGTGACAGCGACTTCGATGCCATCGTCGAGGCCTTTGTCGAGGATCAGGCGACGGGCTAGCGGTGGGGAATCGGGGCTGAAGGCGGTTGCCCAGGGTCTGGCGCGGGTGCCTAGCGCGGGGGCTTGGCGAGAGTTCTTGGCGAGAGCCCTTAGCGAGGGTGCTTAGCGTGGATCTTCGGGGGTATCCAGGTCGCGCACCACGCCGGGATCATCGACGTCGATCTCGAGCAGTGCCTGGCGGTGGCGGTGCAGTAACGCTCGGGCGCCGTCCTGGGCGTGAAGCTGCGTCATCTCGGACCAGAAGTCGCAGCCAACGATCACCGGGTGGCCGGGTTGGCCGTGAAAGCGCGGCCTGACCAGTCGGTCGGCCCTGGCGCTGGCGGCAAGCCGGCGGCAAGTCGGTGCCGAGATCCAGGCCATGTCGCCGAGCCATACCGCCGCTGCGGTGAGCTCAGTACGTTGCTGCTGGCGTTGCTGAAGCAGCCAGCGAAAGGCCGCCGACAGGCTGTCGCCGAGGGCGTCGCTGGGACGTTCAAGCGACAGCAGCTCGAGGTTGGCAGACGGTGCAAGGTCCCAGTCGGCGAGGCTCTCGCCCGGCCCCAGCACCACCAGCCGCCGAGGGGTCAGCTCGGCCGCCGCCGCAAGGCTTGCCGCCAGCAGCCGACGACCATCCTTGAGGCGTGCATGGCGCTTGTCCGCGGCGCCGAAGCGCCGTGAACGACCCGCCGCCGCTACTACACAAATCAGTGGGGTGACGTGGGACGGATGGCGGCTTTCCTCACAAGAGGGGGTTGAAGCGGGAGTGCCCGACTGGCCGCTAGAGCGCATGGCGGTCCTTGCCCCGGCGTACCCGAACGATATCGGCCATCACCGCCAGGGCGATCTCCGCCGGGGTCTTGCTGCCCAGGTTCAAGCCGATCGGCATATGGATACGCGCGATCTCGTCATCGCTCAGACCACCGCTGCGGGATAGCCGCTCTGCCCGTGCCCGGGACGTCTGCAGCGATCCCATCACTCCGATATAGAACGCCTCGGAGCGTACCGCCTCGATCATCGCCAGATCATCGATGCGCGGGTCGTGGGTCAGTGCCACCACCGCCGTGGCAGCATGGCAGCCGCCTTCGGCGATAAAGCGGGACGGTAGGGTCGCCACCTTCTCGATGTTGCCGGAGGCGCCCCCGAGTTCATCGATAAAGGACTCCAGCATGCCTTCCCGAGGGTCGCAGACGATCACCTCGAAGCCGAGCCCCACGGCGAACTGGGCGCAGGCGACGGCCACCGGCGAGACCCCGGCAAGCAGCAGTCGGGCGGCTGGGCCGACGCGCAGTTGCGCACTGGCCTCACCATTCCCATCGACCAGAACGACGCGATCACCCAGGCCATCGTCTTGAACGAGTGAACGCGCGCCGCTGTCCAGATCGACGCGGCGAATCAGCGGCTTGCGTCCTTCCAGCGCCGCCTCCAGGGCGGAGAAGTGCGCCAGTGCCGCCTGGTCGGGGGCGAAGCGTTCGACCAGGACGTCGAGCACGCCGCCGCAGGGAAGGCTGGGCGCCGGGTAGTCGACGTCGTCGCCGGCGCCGTAGCGCACCCGCCTGACCGGCGTATCGAAATCACCCTGCCCAAGGCGCTCAAGAAAGTCCTCCTCGACGCAGCCGCCGGACAGCGAGCCAACGTGATCGCCGTCACGGGTGGCAGCCAGCCAGGCGCCGGGTTCGCGTGGCGAGGAGCCATAGGTGGACAGCACCGTGGCCAGCCACAGGGTGCGCCCGTCGCGCAGCCAGGCGAGGGCACGTCGCACCACCCTAAGATCCAGATGTTGCATGGTCAGCGTGTCCTGTGTGTGACGAGCGCCACGCGATCAGCGTGGCGCTCGGGTGGCGGGTCAGGCCCCCAGTGCGGCCTTGAGCGCCTCCGGCCGCATCGGCAGGTCGCGCAGGCGCACGCCGGTGGCGTGAGCGATGGCGTTGGCGATGGCCGGCGCTACAACGCAGGTGCCAGGTTCGCCTAAGCCGACCGGGGTGTGGTCGTTGTCGACGAATTCAAGGTCCAGCTCCGGCACCTGATGCATGCGCAGCGGCGTATAGCTGTTCAGGTTGAGGTCCGCAGGCTGGCCTTCGGCGTACTCGGTGCCTTCGTGCAGGGCCATCGACAGGCCCCATAGCAGCGAGCCCTCCAACTGGGCCATGGCACCGTCGGGATGGGCCAGGGTGCCGGCATCCACCACCGAGGTCAGCTTCTCGACCGTCACCTCGCCGCTGGCACGATCCACCTTGACGCGGGCGACACAGGCCACCCAGGTCGGCATATGGCGTTCCTGGCCGAAGCTCAGCGCCACACCGAGACCGGTGTCCTCGGGCAGGGCGTCTCGCTCGTTCCAGCCGGCCTTGTCGAGGGTGCGTTCGAGCACTGTCTTGAGGCGCTCGGCGCCGCCGACGCTGTTGGGCGCCTCGCCGGCGTTGCGTCCTTCGGCCTTGAGCAGGTTCCGGCGGAACTCGGCAGGGTCCTGGTCGGCGGCCAGTGCCAGTTCGTCGATATGGCTCTCCACCGCCCAGGTGGTCCAGCCTGGCCCCACCGCACGCAGATAGCCGGGAACGAAGGCCTCGTGGGCCTTGTGGTTCTGCTGGGCCCACACCCGCTGGGCGCCCAGTGCGTACCAGTGGTCGGCACCACTGATGGCGAAGGAATCGATCTTGCCGCCACCCTCGACGAATTCGCCGAGAAAGCCGGGTGCGATATCGGCGGTGGGCCAGCCGGCGGCGGCGGCGTGTTCGCTGGCCTGGATAGCGCCGTCGGCTGCCAGGGCCGAGCGCAGCCGCTGCACCGAGGGTGAGCGCACGCAATCCATGCGACTGTCATCGGGGCGGGTAAAGACCATCTTGACCGGGGCGCCCACGGCCTTGGCGGCCAGCGCAGCAGGCACAGCATAGTCGCCATAGAGACGGCGTCCGAAGCCGCCGCCCAGATAGTACTGATGGAAGGTCACCTGGCTCTCGTCGACTTCCAGCGCCTTGGCCACCAGGGGCACCGCCACGGACTGCTGCTGGTTGCCGCAGTGGACGTGCCAGTGGCCGTCGCGCTCGACCACGGTGGCGTTGACCGGCTCGAGCTGGAAGTGCAGCACGCTGGACGTGGTGTAGGTGGCATCGATCAGCGACACGTCCTCGGCGGACGCGGCCTGCTCGAGGGTGGACGTCACCTCGCCGATATCGACGAACAGGGCGCTGTTGTCACGGCTCGGTGACTGGGTCAGACGGCGGCCTTCATCGAGAATGTCGGCCTCGGTGATCGAGATGCCGGAGCCGTTTTCCCATTCAATCTTCAGCGCATCGGTGGCACGCATGGCGGCGGAAAAGTTGTCGGCGATCACCGCCAGCCAGCCCTGGCACAGGCCCGAGGGGTCTTCCAGACGGATGGTCTGGCGATAGCCGGCGATGGACTGGGCCGCGCTGTCATCGATGGAGGTGGCGCGGGAGCCGAAACGGGTAGGCGGCAGCACCGGGCGGGCATAGAGCATCCCTTCGACCTTGGCGTCGATGCCGAAGACGGCCTCACCGGTGGTCTTGGCGGGGATGTCCTGGGCCCGGCCGGAGGTGCCCAGCACGCGGCGCTCGGAGGCCGGCTTGAGCTCGATGGCTTCAAGCTCTTCGGCGCTGTAGCTGCGCGACAGGGTGCCGCTGGCAACGATCTCGCCGTAGCCGATGCGCTTGTCGCCGCTGATGACCTGACCGTCACGGGCCTGGCAGTCGGCGGCGTCGACCTCGAGCAGGCGCGCACCTGCTTCGATCAGCGCCTGGCGTCCGGCGGCGCCGGCACGGGACAGCGGCAGGAAGCTGTGGTTCACCGACCAGCTGCCCCCGGTGATCATGTAACCCCACTTGGGGTCGCTGTCGACGTATTCGATGGCGATCGTCGCCGGGTCGACCTCAAGCTCCTCGGCCACCAGGCGGGCCAGGCTGGTGCCCACGTGCTGGCCCATCTCGGCCTTTGTGCAGTGCAGGGTGACGTGACCCTGGGCGTCGATGGCGTACCACAGGGTCGGCTCGAAGCGACCCTTGGCCAGGGCCTCGCTGGCCGCGTCGGCGGCGCCGAAGGCCATGCCGGGCAGGCCAAAGGCGAGCACTGCGCTGGCGCCCAGGGTGCCGATCAGAAAGCCGCGGCGGCTAAGACCGGGGCCAGCTTGGCGATCGGCTGGGGACGTATCGCTGCGGACTGCGGAAGCGCCCCGATGGGCCGCCAGGGTGTCATCAAACCGGCTCATGGCGGGGCTCCTCGGCGCTGGTACGGGTTTCGCTGCGGGCAGCAGTAGAGGAGGCGGGGTCGAAGGTCTCGACGCCGCCCTGCTGAAGCGAGGAGGCGCGTTTCACCGCGCGATGGATGCGCACGTAGGCCATGCAGCGGCACAGGTTGCCGCTCATGCCCTGGGTGATCTCGTCATCGCTGGGGGAAGGCTTGCGCTTGAGCAGATCGGCCGCCTGCATGATCTGGCCGGATTGGCAGTAACCGCACTGGGGCACCTGCTCTTCTCGCCAGGCCTGTTGCAGCGGGTGGTTGCCGTCGGCGTCGAGGCCTTCGATGGTGGTGATCTCGGCACCTTCGGCGGCGGCCAGCGGCAGCACGCAGCTACGCGTGGCGGAGCCGTTGAAGTGGATGGTGCAGGCGCCGCACTGGGCGATGCCGCAGCCGAACTTGGTGCCGGTCAGGCCCAGGGTATCGCGCAGTACCCACAGCAGTGGGGTCTGGGGATCCACCTCGACGCTCACCGCTTCGCCGTTCAGGGTGAAGCTGGTCATGGGGGCTGGTTCCTCGCTGGTTTCATTGCGTAGCTTCAGGGTCCGTTGGTGCTTCTGATTTTTCTTGTCTGCGTCCCTTTTACCCGTTCTTGAGGCAACAGGGGACGCGAGGACGGTCGGGATGCCGTAACTGGCACACCATCTGCCTCTTAATAAGCGATGTCGCGATACTATAGACCAGTCGACTAGTGGGCAACGTTGAATGCGGGAACGGGCGAAATGCGTGGATGGCGGTTACCGCAAAGGCGCCGGGGGCGTCTGGCGCCTCTCGTGGTGAGGGCTGCTTCTCGACATGGAGTTCAGGGCGTCAGTGAATCTAGCTCTCGCTGAGACGTCGATGGAGTGCGTCGCCCTTGAGCATTTCGGGATTCAGGCGAATGCCCAGCCCGGGCTCGCCACTGACGCGGATCATGCCGTCCTCGATCGGCGGCAGGCCCTCGACGCAGTCGGCGTACCAGCCGTAGTAGAAGGCCCGGGTGAATTCCTGCTCGGCGACGTTGGCAAGCGCCATGGCCAGGTGGGTGGAGACCGCCAGCGTCACCGGGCCGGAGCAGTCATGGAAGGCGATCGGGCGGCCCTCGGCTTCGGCCAGGGCGGCGGCCTTGCGGGCGAAGCTGACGCCGCCGCCCCAGGTCACATCGATGATCGGGGTGTGGATACGTCCGCGATGCAGCAGGTCGCGAATCTGCCCCAGGCCGCCGAGGGTCTCGCCGCCGGCCAGGGGGACGCAGGTGTCGGCCAGCTCGCCGAGCTGGTCGAAGCGATCCATCCACAGTGGGTCCTCGATCCAGTCCGGATCGATGGGCGCCAGCGCCTGGCAGATGGTGCGCGCCGCCGGCAGACTCCAGAGCCCGTGCAGTTCCGCCTTCAGGCGCATGCGATCGCCGTGGACACGACGGATCTCCTCGAACGGCCACAGCGCACGATTGAGATCGGCGGGCGAGATGGACATGCCGTGGTGGGCGCCTTCGGCGAAGTCGAAGGGCCAGATCTTCATGGCGGATATGCCCATCTCGAGGAGCTCTGCGGCGAGCTCTGCCGGACGCTCGAGAAAGGCGTCCAGGTCCTCGTAGCGGGGAGACGCCCCGTCATCCCCCGAGCCACTCTTGATGCCGAAGTTGTCCGGGCGTACCTCGGCGGACTTGGACACATAGTCGGGGCCGGCGCAGGTGTTGTAGAGCGGCACCCGCGCTCGGGTGGCGCCACCGAGCAGGTCATGCAGAGGCAGGCCGGCACGCTGACCAGCCAGGTCCCACAGGGCCACGTCGATGGAGGACAGCGCGCGGGTCTCGGCACTGGTGCCGCCAAAGCCCACGTAGGGTTGCATCTTGCGGTGCAGCGCCTCGATGCGGGAGGCATCCTCGCCCAGCAGCAGGGGAGCGAGGCGGCCATGAACATCGGCGTCGATGGCGTCGGTGCCGAACCAGCTCTCGCCCAGGCCCACCAGGCCGTCCTCGGTGTGGACGCGCACCCAGATCAGCGACGGACGAGCCGCAGGACGCAGGGTTTCGATACGCTGGATCTTCATGCTGGTCTCCGCAAGGTTCAGTGTTTCGCTACCGTTGATCGGCCCCGTTCGTCATCGCCGCGTACCGCCACCGTTCATCGCTGCTGTGCATCTTCAATGGCCACCCTTGCTGGCGTCGCTTGATCCGCTCAGGCAGCTTGCGAGTGGCCGCCGTCAAATGACGTGTGACGCAAGCATCATGGCTGCTTTGACTGTGATTCGCCGAGCAGACTGACCAATTCCGGGACCAGTCTTTCACCGTGGCCGGCATCGACGATGTCCTGGTAGAGCCGGGTGATCGCTTGACTGAGCTGGCGCGAGGCGCCGAGGTCCTCGGACATGCTTTGATAGTAGCCCACGTCCTTGAGCGAGTTGGACAGGCTGAAGCGGAAGCCTGCAGGGTCGGCGTCGGTCAGGAAGGGACGCAGGCGTTCGAGCACCACGCCGCCGCCGCCACCGTTGCCCAGCACCTCGAGCAGCACGGCGTCGTCGATGCCGGCGCGTCGAGAGGCGGCGCTGGCCTCGGCCAGTACGGCGGTGAAGCCCAGCGAGACGAAATTGTGCAATAGCTTCAGGGTGTGGCCGGCGCCCACCGGGCCGCCGTGGGTGATGTGCTCGGCGAAGGCGCCAAACAGCGGCTTGAGCTCGTCAAACAGCGCCTGATCGGCACCGACGATCAGGTTGAGGCGGCCCTCGGCGGCCTCCTTCGGGGTGCGGGTCATGGCGGCGTCGACGAAACGGCCACCGGCCTCGCGCACCCTGGCGTCGATGGCCTGGGTGGAGCTGGGGATGGCGGTGGAGCAGTCAACCACGATCTGGCCTGGCTTGAGCCCCTCCAGCACGCCGCCTTCGTCGAACAGCACGCTTTCCACCTGGGGAGTGCCGGTGACGCACAGGATCACCAGATCGGCGGTCTCGGCGACCTCGCGGGCGCTGGTCAGAGCGCTTGCCCCTTTGTCGATCAGGTCGTCGCTGGGCTGATTGCCGGGGTGATCGAGAAAGCTCAGGCGATGGTCCGCGCGCAGCAGGCTGGTGGCGATCCCGTGGCCCATCAGGCCGACGCCGATCAGGCCGACGTGAAGCGAGGTGGTCATGTCCCTTTCCTTGTGGTGGTGGTAGTGGTGATGATGGTGGTTGGTGCTTGATAGTCCTGGGTGACGGCCTAGAGGAGGGCCGGCACCTTTCGTGCCAGGCCCAGACGTTTCCAGCGACGTCTAGCCGTGATGAATCGCAATGGTCTTGATGCGGGTATAGCTCCTGAGCCCTTCAAAGCCCTTTTCGCGGCCGTGGCCGGAGCGGCCGACGCCGCCGAATGGGAGCTCGATACCACCGGCGGCGCCGTAGTTGTTGACGAACACCTGGCCCGAACGGATCGCCTTGGCCAGACGCAGTTGGCGGCCGCCGTCGGCGGTCCAGATGCCCGCACACAGGCCGAAGTCGGTGGCGTTGGCCAGGCGTGCGGCCTCGGCCTCGTCGGCGAAGGCCTGGACCACCAGTACCGGCCCGAACAGCTCCTCGCGGCTGACGCCGTGGCCTTGCGGCACCTGGGTCAACAGGTGGGGGACCACGAAGTGGCCGTCCCGGGGGGCGTCGTCGGCCAGGCGTCCACGGGCGGCGATGTGGATACCGTCATCCTGTGCCGCCTGGATCAGCGTCATCACCTTGTCGCGCTGGCGTTCATTGATCAGCGGTCCGCAGTCCGGGTCGTTCTCGCCGACGTCACAGGTCAACCGCGCGAAACGCTCGCTCAGTGCCGCCACCACCTCATCGTGGATGCTCTGCTCCACCAACAGACGGCTGCCGGCGGAACAGGTCTGGCCGGCGTTCTGGATGATCCCGCGTACCACGGCGTCCAGGGCGCGTTCACGGTCGGCGTCGGCGAACATCAGCTGGGGCGACTTGCCGCCGAGTTCCATGGTCACCGGCACGTGGTGCACCGCCGCCGCCTGAGTCACCAGGGTGCCGGTCTCCGGCGAGCCGGTGAACGACAGATGGTCGATGCCGGGGTGGGCGGCCAGGGCGGCGCCGGCTTCACGGCCGAGGCCAGGCACCAGGTTGAGCGCGCCTTTCGGTAGGCCGCAGTCGACGGCCAGCTGGGCCAGGCGCAGCACGCTCAGACAGGCGTCCTCGGCGGGCTTGAGCACGCAGGTGTTGCCGGCGGCCAGCGCCGCCGCCACGCAGCGTCCGAAGATCTGGGCCGGGTAGTTCCAGGGGATGATCTGGGCGCACACGCCCCAGGGTTCACGCAGCGTCATCACCGCATAGTCGGAATCGAAGGGGATGGTCTCGCCGTGGAGCTTGTCAGCGGCGCCGGCGTAGAAACGGAAGTAGCGCGCGCAGGCGGCGATATCGCCCCGGGCCTGGCTGATCGGCTTGCCGGTGTCGGCACACTCGAGGGCGGCCAGGGTGTCCCTGTCGGCGTCGATGGCCTGGCTGAAGGCGTACAGCAATTCACTGCGCGCCCGCGCCGAGAACGTCGACCACTGGCCAAGCTCGCCTGTGAAGGCTGCCCGGGCGGAGGCCACCGCAGCATCGACGTCGGCTGCGCTGGACGCGGCGATACGGGCGATGACCTCGCCACTGGCCGGTCGCAGCACCTCGAGGGTGTCGGCGGTATCGACCCAGTGACCGCCGATCAGGGCGCCGGTGGGTGGAGTGAGGGGGAGGGCGTGCATTCTGTCGACTCCTGAGAAGGGGCGGAAGATAGGATGGGCCCCGGCGCGGCCGGGGCAGTGATCGGTATCAGTACAAAAGATCGACCAGGCCCAGCGAGATCCAGGGCATGTAGGTGATGGCCATCAGGCAGACCAGCACCACCAGCACGAAGCGCGCAAGCCAGGGGATCAGCTCGTCGATGGACAGCTTGGCCACCGCGCAGGCGGCGAACAGATTGACCCCTAGCGGAGGGGTGAACATGCCGAGCGCCAGGTTGACCACCACGATCAGGCCGAAGTGCACCGGGTCGATGCCGTACTGCACGGCGATGGGGGTGAAGATCGGGGCCAGCACCAGGATCGCCGCCGAGGTCTCGACGAACATGCCGATCACCAGCAGCATCACGTTCACCGCCAGCAGGAAGCTGACCGGGCTCTCGAACACCTGGGTGACCCAGGCGGCAACCTCGCCGGGCAGCCCCGAGCGGCTGATCAGGAAGCTGAACAGCGCCGCCGCCGAGATGATCAGCATCACCGTGGCGGTGGAAATCACGCTCTGGCGCAGGATCGGTACCAGCTCCGACAGCGGCAGCTCGCGGTAGACCAGGCCGCCGACGATCAGGGCGTAGAACACCGCCACCGCCGAGGCCTCGGTGGGGGTGAAGACCCCGCCATAGATGCCGCCGATCACCACCACCGGCATCAGCAGAGCGGCCCAGGCACGACGCATTGAGGTGGTGAAGGCGGCGCGATCCTCGCGGTCGCGCAGGCCGTAGCCGCGCAGCTTGCAGAAGATGTACAGAAACAGCAGCAGCGCCGAGCCGATCAACAACCCCGGACCGATACCGGCAATGAACAGGCGCCCGATCGAGGTGTCGGTGCTGACGCCGTAGAGGATCAAGGGGATGGAGGGCGGGATCAGTACGCCGAGCTCCGCCGAGGAGGCCTGGATCGAGGCCGCCAGGGGACGCGGGTAGTCGTGGGCCACCATCGCCGGAATCAGGATGGAGCCGATGGCGAAGGTGGTGGCCACGCTCGAGCCGGAAACCGCGGCGAACATCATGCAGGTCAGCACGCAGGTCATGGCGAGCCCGCCCTGGAGCCCGCCGACGATGGACTTGGCCAGGTCCACCAGGCGCTGGGAGATGCCGCCGGCGGCCATCAGGTTGCCGGCCAGGATAAAGAAGGGGATCGCCATCAGCGGGAAGTTGTCGATGCCGACGAACATCTGCTGGGGCACCATCAGCAGCGGAAAACGGGTGAAGAACTCGATACCGATCACCGACGCCAGCAGGATCGACACGGCGATCGGCACGCCCAGGGCGAACAGGATGATCAGCGATAGTCCGATAGCGGCGTTCATGGCTGCTTCCTCCCTTCGGTACCGGACGAGGTGCCTGTGTCAGGACCAGGTCTGGATTCGGGTTCAGGCACGTGTGCGGGGGCCTCGGCATCGACCACGCCGATGGTCTCGCGTCCGGTCAGCTGGGCGATCAGTCGAGTGATCACCGACAGCAGCGAAAAGGCGGCGCCGATCGGAATGGCGGCGTAGATCCAGGCGATCGAGATGCCGACGCCGGAGAGCATCTGGTTCTGCACGCGCAGCGTCATCTGATAGCCGTAGATCACCAGGATCGCCAGAACGATCATGCAGCAGGTGGCGATCAGTATCTCCAGCGCCTTGAGGGCGGAGGTCGGCACCAGCTTGTAGATCACTTCGACGGCCATCATGTAGCCGCCGCGAAAGGTCGCTGCGGCGCCCAGAAAGACGCACCAGATCATGGTGGAGCGGGCCATCACCTCCGACCAGGTGGAGGGGGCGTCGAACACGAACCGGGTCAGCACCTGGTAGAAGCCAAGGCTTACCGAGGCGATCAACATCAGCACCGCTGCGTAGAGGGCGACCTGGGAGATGGCCCGCTCGAGACGGAAGAACAGATCCAGCATGGGGCTTTCCTCATCGCGGGTAAGGCCCGAGGACGGGTCAGGCTTGACCGCCCAAGCGCTCGCCAACGGCAGGCAGCGAGCGCTCGGGCGGGAAGGTCAGTCGAGGATCAGTGGACGATCAGCTGCCGCAGTCGCTGGAGCGAATGCGATCGAGCATCTCCGAGCCGTACTCGTCGGTGTAGACCGAGTAGGAGGGCTCGACGGCGGCCTGGAACTGGGACTTGTCGATGTCATCGACCACGGTCATGCCCTTGGCCTTGAGTTCCTCGACGCCTTCGGTCTCGAGTCTCGACACCATCGCTCGGGTGGCCTCGGCGCCGGCCTGGGCGGCCTCCATGAACCAGCCCTTCTGCTCATCGGACAGGCCGTCCCAGAGGATCGGCGAGGCCAGCATGATGGCCGGAGAATAGACGTGGCCGGTCAGCGACAGGCGATCCTGGACCTCCCACAGATTGCCGGTGAGGATCACCGAGATGGGGTTTTCCTGGCCGTCCACGGTGCCCTGCTGCAGCGCGGTAAACAGCTCCGGGAAGGCCATCGGTGTCGGATGCACGCCCATTTCGTTGAACGCCGCCATGTGCATCTCGTTTTCCATGGTGCGGATCTTGAGACCCTGGGCGTCTTCGGGGGTCTCGATGTCACGCTGGCTGTTGGTCATGTGGCGGAAGCCGTTCTCGGTCCAGGCAAGACCCACCAGATCGTGCTCGCCGATCTTGTCGAGCAGGTCCTGGCCGACCTCGCCATCCAGCACGCAGCGGGCGTGGTCGTAGTCCTTGAACAGAAATGGCAGGTCGAGCACGTAGGTCTCAGGGACGAAGTTGCCCAGCGGCCCGGTTGAGGTGACAACGGCGTCGATGGTGCCGATCTGCAGGCCTTCGATCATGGCGCGCTCGCCGCCCAGCGCACCGGAGGGCTGCTCGTTGACCGTGAATTCGCCGTCGGACAGCTCCTCCAGGGTCGCCTTGAAGGCATCGATACCCTCGGAGTAGTGAGAGCTGTCCGAGGTGGTGTGGCCGACGGTGATGGTCTGGGCGGCAGCCGCTGGCAGGGCAAACCCGGCCAGTGCCACGGCCAGCAGGCAGGGCTTGAGGTGAAAGGCGGGGCGGCGTGTTGCGTGGCGTACAGTCGTCGTCATTGTTGTTTCCTCTTTGCGGGATGACGCTTGGGTGTGGCCGTGCCCGGTGGCACGGCCGGATCAGTGCTCGTGGTCGGCCAGGGCTCGTCCTCGCCTTAGCCGCTCGAAGTAGTCGTCGCCACCGATCTGACCGCCCTTGAAGGCGATCTCCAGATCCTGGTAGCGCGGGTCGTCGCTGTGGGCCTGGCACAGCGGCGAACCCGGGGTGTCCGGCAGCGGCATCTTGACCGTCAGGGCATGGATGTTCAGGGCGGCGATGGCATGGCTCGAGGTGTCGCCGCCGGCGACACACACCCGGGTCAGCCCCTGATCGTCCACCAGCGCCTTGAGCATCTCGCCGAGGGCCTTGCCCAGACTGTGGCGGCTGGATTCGGTGGCCAGGCTGTCGTCGTGGCTGTCGGGTCCCATGGCGGTGTGCAGGATGACGCTGCGGCCACTGCTCAGGGCATCCAGCGCCTTGAGGATGGCGATAGCCATGGCCTCGTTGCGATGGGCGGGGATGGCCAGGCTGCGAGCGTCGAGCTCGATGCGCTGAAAACCGGCGTGTTCGACCGCCCAGTGAATCTGGCGTGCGGTGGTACTGGAGACGCTGCCGGAGACCACCGCGATGCGCTCGACCGAACGGGGCGGAGTGAATTCCTCGCCACCTTCCACCAGCCCCAGGCGTTGCCATTCGGCGAGCAGGGCGTACTCGACGCCGGACGAGCCGACCACGAAGCCGCCCGTGCCGCCTTGTTGCTGCGGGCGAGTGCGCCAGAGTTGATGACCCACCGCCTGTTGATGGGCGGGTTCGAGCACGTCGAACAGCACCGCCGGATGCTCGGCGAGGGCGTGATCCACGCGTTCGTCGATATCCGGCAGGGCCAGGCTGGGCACATCGATCAGGCCCACCGGCAGGGTGGTCTGGGCGGCCAGGTGGCGGCGCAGGTCCGCCTCGTGCATGGGGGTGACCGGGTGGCGCGACATCACCGGGTGTCGATCGATGCGGTAGATCTGATCCTGATAGGCGGCGTAGAGCTCGCCGAAGACGGTGTAGCGGCGCATCTGCGGCACCCCCACCACCAGTGGGATCGGTGTCTCGCCGAAGACGCCGCGAGCCACCTCCATGGCACAACCGATGCTGCCGACCTCGGGGCTGCTGTCGAAGGTCGAGCAGGTCTTGTAGTGGGTCAGCGCTGCGCCCTGTTCGGCCAGCCACTGGAAGGAACGCTTGAGCTCGCGGCGCATCCAGTCATTGGACTCGCTGCGGCTGGTGCCGGCCAGACCCAGGGCACGACAGTGGTCGAAGCGGGCGCGCTGCTCGGCGCTGGGGCGAGCGGTGAACAGCACACTGGGGACGCCCTGGCAGGCCAGGGCCTCGAGCGCGTCGGTGGAGCCGGTCAGGTCGTCGCCGTAGTAGCTCAGCAGCAGGTCGTTCATGGGCAGAAGGTCTCCAGAGCCTGGGCCAATTCGCCATGGTCACGGGCGTGGTCGGACAGCGAGATGCCGCGTGCAGCGGCGTCGTAGGCCTGGCGCAGGCTTCTGACGCCGGCGGCGATACCTCCAGGGTGGGCCATGATGCCGCCGCCTGCGGTGACGATCATGTCGCTGCCGCCCCCCATGGCGCGACAGGTGTCGATTGCCTGGCAGGCGGTCTGGTTGGACGAGAATACCGGCATCACGGTGTGGGCCGGTCCCGGCGGTTCGAACAGCGGCGTCAGGCAGGCCCGGGCGCTGGCGGCGACGCTGTCGTCGGATTCCGAAAACTTGTTGGCCAGACCGTTGACGTGAAGGTGATCGACGCCGGCCAGGCGCCAGAAGGTCTGCCAGGCGGCGAAGTCCATGCCCAGCAGCGGCTCCCGGCTGAACATGCCCCAGCCGGCGCGGTGGCCGTGGATGGGCAGCTCACAGTGGCGCCGCAGATGACTGACGCCGGCCAGACCCACCGCGTTCAGGGCGACCATCACACAGCTACCGCCGGCGGCCAGCACGTGGTCGTGGTGCCGGCGCATCTCGTCGATCTCGCCGGTGATGTTGAAGGCCACCATGACCTTGCGTCCGGTGCGCTGCTCATGTTCAAGCACCAGCGGCATGATCGCGTCGACCCGCTCGGTGAACGGGCAGTGCGGGCCGTTGGCCTGGAGTTCATCGTCCTTGATGAAGTCGATGCCGCCATCCAGCAGTTCCTTCACCACCTCGGCGGTGGCATCGGGTGAGAGCCCGACGCTGGGCTTGATGATGGTGCCGATCAGGGGACCCTGGTCGACGCCGCTGAGGCGGCGGGTGCCGTCGATGCCGAACTGGGGCCCGGGGCAGGCCTCGGCAAAGGCGTGGGGCAGGCTGACGTCGAGCAGCCTGAGCCCGGAGAATTCCTTGAGTTCATACAGATTGCCGGCGAGGGTGGCCATCAGAGTGGTCAACGACGGACCGAGGTTCTCAAGGGGCCAGGACAAACGCACCCGGGCACGCTGGTAGCGGGTGCCGGGCGGCTGGGGCCGGGTCGGCATGGGCAGTGAGGGCGCGTCGACGCTGTCGAGCAATTCGATGGACTCGACCCTGGCCGCATGACGCTTTCGAAAGTCCTCGGTTTCCGCGGCCAGGCGGGTGAAGGTGCCGCAGGATTGCTCCCCTGCCATCACCTGGCAGGCCTGCTCCACCTCGAAGGGGGTCTCGATCAGGTAGCTGGCTTCGATTCGGTTCATGCCTGGCCTCTTGATACTCGCGATGGCGCTGTCGTCAGACTCTGTGGAGAGCGTGGCCCCTCAGGTGATGCGCTGAATGCTGTCGGCGATGGCGTCCGGCTCGAACACCCGCTTCCAGTCATCGCGCATCAGCATCGGCTTGCCGTTCTCGATCGCCTTATTGCAGGCATCCGAGAAAGCGCCGGGCTGTTCATCGAAGATCACCGCACCGAGGATGTTGAGATGGCCAAGCAGAAAGTCCCTGGCGCACTCATGGCTGACGCCTCGATCCACGACTTCGTCCATCGCTTCACGCATCACCGATAACAGTGTGGCACATACTGTTTCCGACAGACCGGGTTCCAGCAGCGCCATCTGTTCAACGCTGACGCGATGACTGCGCCCGACGGGGGCATAGATGGTCCTGGCCACGGCCTCGCCCAGGGCGAAATGGCGCTCGTCCCCCTGCATCAGGGCGCTGACGATATGCTGGGTGGCGTGGCTGCCGCCGAAATAGTCGCGCTTGGCCTCGAGGGTGGTCTCGTCGTTGAAGATCGGCGGGTGACACGGGTGGGTGACGAAGTAGACCAGGTCGTCACGTTCGGGCAGATGGCCGGCGAAGGGGGCGGCGGCGTCCAGGCAGACCACCATGGTGCCGGCTTCGATCGACGGTGACAGCTCGGCGGCAATCTTCTGGATCAGGGTGTCGGGAACGGCCAGGATGACCACATCCGCGCCGGCCACCGCCTGCTCGGCGCTGTCGACGCACTCGATGCCGAGTTCGTCGCGCAGCCGTTGGCGGCCCTGTTCGCTGACCTCGACGTGACGCACGTCGAAGTCCGAAGTCTTGAGATTGCGGGAGAGGCGGGCGCCCATCTTGCCGCCGGCACCGATCAAGGCAATGGTCGTCATGGCCAGGTAACCTGTGTGAAAAAGTGGAAGAGGCAAGCTTTACTACAACTGGTATGATGACAATATAAGTGGCCGAGGCTGTCAAACACGACCTTGGTCGAGTGTCATGTTCCAGGACCGCTGGCATGGGGATGCTGCGGGGCCTGGCGCCGCGAGGTAGAGGCCATGAGCGACTCGTTGAAAATTTCTCGCCGCAAACTGTCCGACGAGGTGTTCGATCGGCTTTATCAGCAACTGCTGAACGGCGACTATGCGCCGGGGGACAGCCTGCCCTCTGAGCGGGAATTGATGGATACCTTCGGGGTCGGCCGGCCGGCCATCCGCGAAGCGATGCAGGCGCTGGAGCGACTGGGGCTGGTGTCGATCCACCACGGGCAGCGGCCCAAGGTGCTGACGCCCAGTGCCGACGGCATGCTGGCCCAGATAGAACTGACCGCGATGCACCTGCTGTCGACCGAACCCGCCTCGCTCGAACACCTCAAGGAGGCGCGGCTATTCTTCGAGGTGGGCATGGTGGCGCGGGCGGCGCGGCAGGTGGGCGCCAAGGATCTGGCGCGCCTCGAGGCGCTGGTGGAGCGCCAGCGGGTGGCGTTGAACAAGGACATCGATGCCTTTATCGCGGCGGACATGGGGTTTCATGTTGCCATCGCCGAGACCACCGGCAACCCTATCTTCATCGCGGTCAGTCGGGCGATGTTCGAGTGGCTGGCCAGGTTCCATACCTCGCTGATCCACTGGAAAGGCAGCGAGCATGTGACGCTGGAGGAGCACGAGCGCATCCTGGCGGCGTTGAAGAACGGCGACGAAGGCGCCGCCATTCGCGAGATGACGCGTCATCTGGAAAGGGCGCGTTCGGTGTACGCTCCCAGTTGAGGGCGCATTGATCCCCGCTTTTGACGCTCGCCCCGGACGGGCGACACTTATCGAGAAGGAACGGGACCTTGGATAGTGATCTGGTCTACGCCCTGGACATGGCGGGGACGGTGGTCTTCGCCCTGTCGGGCATCTTGCTGGCGTGCCGCTCACGCATGGATCCCATCGGCATGCTGGTGCTGGCGGCGGTGACCGCCGTCGGAGGAGGGACCCTGCGTGATCTGGTGCTGGGTGTCGCCCCGGTGTTCTGGATCCGCGATCCGACCTATCTTTGGGTGATCCTGGCCACGGTGCTGTGCGCGCTGGTCGGGTTTCACTATATCCATCGCCTCAATCGGGTGGTGCTGCCGGTGGCCGACGCCTTTGGTCTGGCGCTGTTCGTGATCATTGGCGCCAACAAGGCGATGCTGCTGGGGACCTCGGGGGTCGTGGCGGTGTTGATGGGGCTGTTTACCGGGGTGGCCGGCGGCATGATCCGTGACGTGCTGGCAAGGCGGGTGCCGATGGTGCTGTGTCGTGAGGTCTACGCCACCGCCGCCATCGCCGGCGGTGTGGTCTTCGTGGCATTGGCAAGTCTCGGCGCCCCCAGGCTTGGCATTCTGCTGTCGCTTGTCACCACCCTGGGGCTGCGGCTCGCGGCAATCCGCTGGCAGCTGGCGCTGCCGGTGCTGGCCTGGGTGGTGATCGAGCCATCTCCTGGCCAGTCGGCGTCGAGTCGGACGGCGGATGCCGACGCCGCAGCGGAGCCCGCTGGCCCGGCGTCGATGCCGGCCGATGGCAATGACACACCGCTTACGTCGGCCCGTGAGACGGCATCGTCCGCCGACGTCGCGCGTCCCAAGATGCGGGTGAGGATGGTCTCCCGAAGCAAGGCCGCTCGCCTGTGGCCCGAGGATGAGGACATCGACTGAGCGAGATCTGACGCGTTCACTTGTTCGCGCTGTTCAACCGAGGTGGCAGGTGCCATGCTCTTGTTCAGTGAGCCGATGTATTTGTCCCCTGCATGGTGACAAGGGGGACGCCGCTCCCCCATGAGGGAGTGATGCCGACACTCTTGAGAAAAGGCCCGTACCGGTTTTTCTTCTACAGCGACGAAGGCGATCCACGAGAGCCGCCCCATGTTCACGTGGCGGCGGGCGATCAGGTCGCGAAATTCTGGCTGGATCCGGTCGAGTTGCAATCGAGCAAACGTCTGCGTGCCCATGAAATCACCCAGCTCTGTCGGCTGGTTGAACGGCACCAGGCAGAGTTTCTGGAGGCATGGCATGCGTACTTTACGTCTTGAATCCGAACCCCTGGCTGTTGATGTGGCATTCTCCTCCGATGCATTTTGCGTCACCCTGAATGATGGGCGAGAGCTTTCGATTCCGCTGGCCTGGTTTCCCAGGCTATTGCACGGCTCACGTGAGCAACGTGAGCAGTGGGAGCTGATCGGCGGCGGAGAAGGGCTGCACTGGGAGGCCTTGGACGAAGATGTCTCTGTGGCAGGTCTGTTGGCCGGTCGCGGTGATCAGACGCGCCGCCGCGAAAGCGTCGCTTGACCGGCCGTCTGGCTTGAAAACCACCATGAAGGGCGCTTCGGTGCGTCGAGCGTGCTTGTTCACGCTATTCGGCGCGATGACGCTGCTGCTGAGCGTCGCATCGCCGGCCCTGTTGTCATTACCGAGTGACACTGCCGTCTTTGCCTCGACTCAGGTTTCTGAGCAGGCCTCTCGATCTTCTCCTGTCGGCCAATCTCCAGGTGCGGTTGGCGCAAGTGTTGCTGTTGGCGAAAGCGGTGCTGCTGGCGAGAGTCGTACTATCGCCGAGAGGCGCGCCGCCGCCGAGATCCGTGCCGTCTATGAAACCTCCTTCGACCTTCTTCCCGCCGACAAGCAGCGCCACTACGCCCAGCGGTTGTGGCGGGTGACCGGTGACCCTGCCTACCTATGCGCCAATCATGCCTACGGCCGACGTCTGCTCGATCAGCTCGCGCGTGACGCCTTCACCGTCGCGGACAGTGACCGGCTTCGCCAGCGCAATCGCGAGTTGCTGGCGGCCTACCCCGAGACCAGCCCCAAGCAGCGTCGGCGCAAGGCCATGCTGTCGGAACATGTCGACATGATGCTGCCTCGGGGCATCCTGTTTCGGCTGGCCCAGGCCCGCTACCACGGCTTGCTTGGACAACTTTCCGAGGCTGACCGGCGCTCGCTTGAACAGGCCGTGGGCGCAGTGGATTGGCGGGCCTTTCTGACCGACCCCGAGGTGGTGTCGGTGTATGCCGCCCAGGTGGCCAACCAGGCCGCCTTCCTGGCCCAGCTGGGGATCGTGGATCTGCGTGGCGAACTCGCCCGGGCCTTTCGTGACCGTTATCCACCCGGACGGATCGAGGAGCTGTCACCGGCGGAATATCGCAACTGGGTCTACGGCCTGACCCACTTCATCATCGCCGCGAGCCACTACTACCAGCGGATGCTGTCCGACGGCGAGCTCGATTGGGCGGTGGCGGCGTTGCTCGGCCAGGGAGAGGCGTTGTTGCAGGTCAAGGCCGATATCATCGCCGAGGTGGCGCTGTCGCTGCAGTTGGCAGGGCAGGCCGATCATCCACTGGTGGCGGTGCTGCATGAAGCGCTGCTGGCACGACGGGATCCGCAGTCGGGCATCCTGCCCGCTACCGACGGCGGGTTCGATCTGGGCGAAGGTGAGCATCGCAACGTGCTGGCGATCATGACGCTGGGGTGGGACGGGCGGTTGTATTCAGGGCCGCGGCTGGTCCTCAAGGACATCTCCGAGGAGCGTGACTGCCGACTGCCTGGGCGGTCCCTGGCTACGTCGCCAGAGGACTGAGTTGGAGGCCGGGTCGGAAGTCCGCTCAAGGGTCGGGTCGAGAGGCCAGACACTCGACCGACGCCTCGCTATACCCGGCAGCTCGACGTCGAGCGCCACAGGCTCCCCAGTCCGTCGAGGTGGTCCCGGGTGGCGGGCAACTGGGCCCCCAGTGACTCGTGCAGACGAAGGTAAAGCGGCGTCAGCAGCGGATTGCGTTCGCGCTCGGCGCATTCGTTGTCGATGTAGTAGGCTCGCCGGGTACCGCAGTAGTGGATGGTGTCGCTCACCGGCTGGAAACGAAAGCCGGACAGGGTCAACAGCCGCGCCAGGGGAGGCTCCATCAGGGCGTAGAGGTGTCGCCGTGCGGTCAGGCCGGCAAGGGCGTGGGCGCTCAAGAACAGGCCGGTGACGATCAACGGAAATGCCTGGCGTTCCTCCGGAGGAAACTGTACCGGCAGCGTTTCTTCGCCCTTGCTTGGGGCCCGGAAAAGCCGCGAGATCGCCAGGCGAGAAATTTCGGCGATCTGGCGCCCGTCGTGCTGTCGCGGATGTAGCGAAGGCGCCGTGAAGACGCTGCGGGTGGCGTTCATCACCGGCAGGTCATCCGGACGATCGACGGGGGGAAATACCAGTCGCACGCAGCCCGCCGCGAGACCGCTTGAGCGATGTTCGACCAGGCAGTGGATGGCCTGTTCATCGAAGTCATCATGCTCCTGTTGCTTGTCACTGTCGCCTGGCAGGGCGTATTGAAGCTCACGTAGAAAGACGTCATGGCGCAGCGAATAGACCCGCTCCCTGTCCGCGACCGTCTTTACCAGGATCACCCGGAACTGGTCGGCGAACTGCTCCAGCAGGCGCTGTTGCCGGGATGGCCTCTCGGTGTCTGCTGCTGGCATGGGGGATCACCTCCGTGTTGTTATAGCCGGGCCGTAAAGGCCCGGCGGGCGTCCGGCTCCCTGCTCCGGTACACCCTGTCTATGATAATACCCATTCAATATGCACTAGTTTACCGAATCGATGTCGATCACTGGATCGAAGGCGAAGACCTCTTTGAAGGGCACAGGACGGCCAAGGTGATACCCCTGGCCATAGGTGATGTTGTAGGACGACAGCAGCGGGATCAGCGCCTCCTGGTCGACGAACTCCGCCACGGCCTGTTTGCCGAAGCCGGTGGCGATGTCCGACACCGCCTTGACGATGACGCGGCTGTCGGGATTGGTCGCCAGGCTGCGGATGAAGGAGCCATCGATCTTGATATAGTCCACCGGCAACTGGCCCAGATAGTGGAAACTCGAGAAACCGACGCCGAAGTCGTCCAGCGCGGTCCGACAGCCTAGATCACGTACGCTCTGCAGCACCCCGCGGGCGGTGGAGAAGTCGGTGACGGCGGCGGTCTCGGTAACTTCCAGCACCAGATGATGGGGATCGGCCTGGCTCACCGTGAGCAGGTTGGCCAGGTACTGCTTCAGCCCTTCGTCGTGGAGCGACTGTCCCGACAGGTTGACCGCCAGGCTGATGCCCTCGAGCCTCGCCAGGGCATGCACGCAGTGATGCAGCACCCAGCGATCGATGGCCACGATCTGGCCTGAATGTTCGGCCACCGGGATGAAGCGTGCCGGTGATATCAGGCTGCCATCGTCGTCGCGCATGCGCAGCAGCACCTCGTAGTGGCGGATCGAGCGATCCTCCAGCCGCACGATGGGCTGCACCATCAGCACGAAGTCACCCTCCACCAGGGCTCGGCGAATACGGTCGACCCAGTAGACACGCTCGTTGAGCTCATCCCGGGCGTTTTCCAGAGTGGCCAGCAGGTGCCAGCGTTGCAGGTTGCTGGCCTTGGCCTTGTACATGGCCACGTCGGCGCTGGCCATCAGGTCGGCGGGGGTGGCGCCCTCGGTGGGGAAGGGGACGATACCGATGCTCGCGGTGACCCGGTGGCGACGTCCTTCGGCGACGAACCCGAGGCTCTCGAACAACTGGTTGAGGTGCTGGGCGACGCGGATCGCGTGGTCGTCGTCGACCCCAGGCAGCAGCAGGGCGAACTCGTCGCCGCCGAGGCGCGAGATGACCCCTCGGTGGGCGTACTCCTGCTGCAGCAGGCGGGCCACGGTATGCAGCATGCGATCCCCGGCATGATGGCCGCTGAGCTCGTTGACCTCCTTGAACTGGTCAAGGTCCAGCAGCATGACCACACCCTGCTCGTCACGGGCCAGGGCCTTGCGCAGCGACTCCAGGAAGAAGCGACGATTGTAGAGCTCGGTCAGCGGATCGCGCTCGGCGAGCCAGGTCAGTCTGGCCTCGGCGGCTTTGCGCTCGGTGATATCAAGTCCCACCGATATGCGTGCCAGGGAGGCTTTGGCACCGCTCTTCAGCGGGCTGTGGTACCAGATGATGGTGCGTGGCTCCCCATCGGGAAGGGTCAGGGTGCGTTCTTCCTGATGCAAGGGCTGGCTGGGCTCGCTGTCCCCCGGGCCTGCGCCGAAGATGTCGTCGAAACGACGCCCCAGCAGTTCCTGGGAGGGGCAGCCGAGCTGGTCCTTGAGGTAGTCGTTGACCATGTCGATGCGCCCCTCTTCGTCCAGCGTGAGGATATGCACCTGGGCGGTATCGATCAGATTGCTGACAAAGTCCCGCTCCCTGGCCAATTCATCGATACGACGTGCCAGCTCATCCCCCCGCTGAGCCACCTGGCGCTGCAGGCGCTCGAGCTTGTCGGCCAGGGTCAGGGTGCTGGATTCCAGCACGTCGATCTCGTCCGGCAGGCGACGTGGCGCCAGCGGCAAGGCTTCGCGCGCCTGGGAAAAGCCACCACTGGCCAGCGGCGGCAGCACCGAGGCCACCCGGCGCAGTCGAGCCATGGGACGCAGCAGGATCGCCAGCAGCAGGAGTTCGGCAGACAGCCAGCCAAACAGACTGGCCATCATCTGGGTCCGGGTATCGAGCTGGATGGCATGGATCTGGGTGGTGATGTCCGAGATCAGCACGAAATAGGCGGGTGCACGAGCCCCGGAGGACGAGGTCAGCGGGACGGCGGAAAGCTCGAGATGACGTCCCTGCTGTTCGAGGCGCAGGGGTTCCTGCGCCAATGCCTCGAGGGAACCTTTTCGGCTTGCCTGGTGCAGCAGCGGCAGGCTCTGTGAGGCGTTGGTCACCGCCTGTACCCGTCCCTTCCAGCCGTCCAGTCGACGTGGTTCAAAGGCGGCTTCGGTGGCGCTGGTATCGACGCTGATCAGGGCGACCTCGCTGGTGGATATCTCGCGAGTCTGGCGGGCGACGTCCGCCAACGAGCGAGACAGCAGCAGGGTGCCTGCGCTGCCGCCGCTGGCCAGTATCGGGACCACGGCATACTGGCGGCACTCGGGAGAGCACTCGAGCGGCGACAGGGGGAGCTCCCGGGACATGACGCTTTCCACCCAGCGCCGATAATGAGGCGGCGGCGACTGGCCTGGTTCGAGCCCCAGCGACATGACCGCACGGGTGCGATCATCGTAGACCAGCATCTGTTCGATACCCGCCTCCAGCTGGAGCGAGGGCCACAGTGAGGCCAACGCAGGGGACAGCGCCTCGGGCGGTGACGGCGGGGCCCCCTGCTCCAGCGCAGGGCCCAGGTCGGGCGAGGCCGCGATCAGTCCCGCCAGCTGCTGCAACCCTTTTTCCGAACGGCGGATGGCGAACTCGAGCTCACGCTGCTGGCGCTCGATCTGCTCCTGGCGCGTGGCGGTGAACTGACGTGTCAGGTTGGTGTGAGACAGGTAGGTGAACAGCACTGCCAACGCCACCAGCAAAAGGCTGGTGAGGGTGACCACTCGCCATGTGAGGCCCAGGCGAAGGCGCTCGGGGCGTGACGGGCTGGTAACCGGCATCAGAACCTCAACGAGAGCTGGAAGAGCCACATGTTCCAACGTCGCTCGGTGTCTTCAGGATCTGGATTATCCTGAACCGGCAGCCAGGCGGTCCCGTCCACATAGTGATATTCGCCCGCCAGCATGACCCGTGAATGGGGCTGCCACTGTAGACCGAAGGTCCAGTCATTGGCGTACTGGGAGTGGGCCGGACCACGGCCTTCGCGTTCGTAGTCGGTGCCGTTGCGGTCGTCGCGGTCGTTGACCAGGCTGTCGTAGCGGACCAGCCAGCGCCAGTCGTCGAGGAAGCGCCGGCGATATTGCACGTACCAGCTTTCACCCTGGTTCTCGTTGTCCTCGAAGGCGTCGAAGCCGGTGAGGCTGACGTCGCGCAGCGCGTACTCCGCGGTCAGGCTCCACAGCTCGGCGTTGTATTGAGCAGAGAAGATCCACGGCTGGAAATCGAGCTTGCCGTCTCCGGGAAAGGCACCGGGGGAATCGTAGTCGGCCTTGACCGAAGCCGCGCTGACGGCAAATACCATGCGACCGCCGTCGTGTTCGTAGCGCACCTGGCCTACCGCCGAGGTGTCGGCGTCGAAGGAGCCGGGTAACACATCGAGACCCAGCACCTCTTCCACATCGTCATCCACCTGCGCCTGGCCGACACCCAGCTGGGCATGGATCACGCCGTTGTCGATGCGCTCTTCGTGGTAGAGGCTGACGCCGTCGGCAGACAGCCCCAGGGAACGGGTGCGGTCGAAATAGATCGACTGTGGCAGCAGAATGCTGGGGCGGGTAAAGGCCACGTCCCGGGTCTGGTTGTAGAAGCCGAAGGGATTCTTGAAGCGCCCGACCTGAATGCCGAAGGTGCGATCCCGGTCGGACAGCATCTGCCAGTCGACGATACCGTAGTCGAGTTCCACCGAACCGTTGTCGACCTCGCCGGCGCGCCGGCTCAGGGCCTGGGCGGCCAGCAGCAGGTTCTCGGTGGGTCGGATGGAGGCGTTGATGCCGAGCTCCGTGTAGTCCCAGCTGCCGCCACTATCGCTGCTGTCGCCGAACATGTTGTTGTCGTCGGTGATCACCAGCGCCTGGCTCAGAAAACCGTGCACCTGGAAGGTGTCCAGGGGGGACGCCTGTGCGGTGGACACCAGCAGCAGCGGCACCAGCAGCGAAGGCGCCAGCAGCCCCAGGCGGCAACCCACCGACCTAATCCCTGGCAATGGCTTGGACGCGCTCATCCAGATACTCCCTTTCGATGTAGCCGATGGCTCCGGGGGTGGTGGCCACCGTGTCGATCATGTCTTGCTGACTGCGCACACGATGTGGCGCCTGCCCGGTACCCGAAAAGACGATGCGGTCCCAGGCCAGCTGCAACTGGTGAGGATAGACAGACAGCCATTCCTTGACGAAGGTGGCGTGGACGGGGTCGTCACTGGCCAGGACGTACACCTCCGCGCCTTGCCCGCTGGGCCAGGTGCGCAGGCGCATGGCAAAGATCGCCCGCAAGGTATCGCGGTCGAGCTCGTTCAGGGCAAGGCCAGGATGAGAAATGACCACCACCTCGTCTGCGGTCTTTCCCCACGCAGCCGTGCTGGCCAGCCCTCCGGAGATCAGGACCGTCCAGATGCAGAACAGGAGGCGAAGAGATAACCGACGCATCAACGCAGCCTCTCTGCAGCCTCGATGGAGGACAATCGCCACCTGGAGAGTGGCATCCACTGTGTCATAGTGCTCCGGATTCCCTGCATGGCTTCCTTGCGACGTCGCATTTCTTGGGCTTGGCCGCAGAAAAACGCTCTTTATAGGTAGATAGCCAGATGTCGTTACGCATCAAATGCGCCCAGCTTGTGCATTAACAAGCTTATCCTAAGGTGAGTCACTGTGGGGGAAAAGAGAGGTAGTAAAGAGTTTATGCCACCAACGCAAGGCGATGTGGTGCTTGCGAAGGTGGCATGGCAGAGAGAGGGACGGCCGGGATTCAGCCCTGAATGGCGAAGCTGGCCTGGTTCAACCACAGGTGCGCCGCGACGCTGGCGGCGTAGCCCAGCGCGATCACCGGGGCCCAGCGCAGGTGGCCCATGAAGGTGTAATAGCCGCGTGCCTGGCCCATCAGCGCGACGCCAGCAGCGGAACCGATCGACAGCAGGCTACCACCGACGCCAGCGGTCAGGGTGATCAACAGCCAGTGGCCGTGGGACATCTCTGGCTCCATGGTCAGTACCGCGAACATCACCGGAATGTTGTCGACCACCGCCGAAATGACACCGAGCGCGATATTGGCCCAGGTCGCGTCCCACTGGTTGTACATCACGTCAGACAGCAGTCCGAGATAGCCCATGAAGCCAAGACCGCCAACGCACATGACGACACCATAGAAGAACAGCAGGGTGTCCCACTCAGCCCGGGCGACCCGGTTGAACACATCGAAGGGGACCACGCTGCCGAGTTGCTCGAGCTTCTTCCAGTCGCCCTTCTGGGTATAGACGGTGCGCTTGCGGTCCAGCGACTTGGGCAGGCTCTTGCGCAGATAGAAGCCAAAGAACTGCAGATAGCCCAGTCCGGTCATCATGCCAAGCACCGGCGGCAGGTGCAGCAGGGTGTGGCAGGCAACGGCGGTGGCCACCGTGAGCAGGAACAGGACGATGATGCGGCGTGCCCCACGCTTGAGCTCCACCGTCTCCTCGAGGCTGTCCGGGGTGCGATTGTGGATGAAGAAGCTCATCACCACCGCCGGGACCACAAAGTTGATCAGCGAGGGAATCAGCAGTTCGAAGAACTCCTGAAATTCGATCAGGCCGGCCTGCCAGACCATCAGGGTGGTGATGTCGCCGAAGGGGCTGAAGGCGCCACCTGCGTTGGCCGCGACCACGATGTTGATGCAGCAGAGATTGATGAAGCGCTTGTCCCCTTCGGCCACCTTGGTCACCACCGCACACATCAGCAACGCCGTGGTCAGGTTGTCGGCGATCGGCGAGATGACGAAGGCAAGGCCGCCGGTGAGCCAGAACAGGGTGCGGTAGCTGAAGCCTTTCTGGACCATCCAGGAACGCAGGCCATCGAAGATCCGGCGCTCGTCCATGGCGTTGATGTAGGTCATCGCTACCAGCAGGAACAGCATCAGCTCGGAGAATTCCAGCAGCGTCATATGGAAGGCATGCTCGGCCTCATCCGGCATACCGGATTGCACGTAGGTCCAGCCGATCAGCGCCCAGATAAGGCCTGCCGCCACCAGCACGGGCTTGGACTTGCGCATGTGCAGCTTTTCTTCCGCCATCACCAGGGCGTAGGCCAGCACGAAGATGGCCACCGCCAGAAAGCCGGCGAAGGAGCCGGTGAGGTCGAGTTCTCCGGTCACCGCCTGGCTGGCTCCCGCCAGGGTGAGCCCCATCAACAGCAGAGCGGCGAGGACGAGCCAGCGACCCGGTCGTCGTATCCTCTTGTTGTCATAATTATGCATGACGATGTCATCCTGAAAGTGAATGAGAAAGGGAGAAATCGACGTCGAGACTACCACAGCGTTTTGCACTGCAATATGCTGCCAAAGGCGCGCTGGAATGCACCTTTGGTAGGAGTAGTGAGGCCCTGTCCGGTTGTCGGGGCAAGAATCTGTGCTAGTTGATGCCGGCGGTGCTCATCTCGGCAGGTTCTGTGGCATCATGCTCGCCTGGAGAGCCTCCGGGAGCTCCATCTTGAGTTTCAGCCAGGCGCCTGCTCCATGTTTCTTGATGACTACCACTCCTGCGTCGATGATCGCATCGTGATTTCCGCTGACCAGGCGAGCCGCTTCGCCAAGTGCATAGCCGGCGACTTCAACCCCATTCACACACCGGGCGCACGGCGGTTCTGCGTACCGGGCGACCTGTTGTTCGCTCTGGTGCTGAAGCGTTTCGGACTGTCGCCGCACATGAACTTTCGCTTTCTCGCCATGGTGGGGGCGGATCGGGCGCTCAGTTTTCGCGAGGAAGGCGACCGGGTGATACGGGTGCTGGACGATGACGGCAAGTGCTATCTGGAGGTCGAACGGCGCGGAGAGGTGACCTTCGACGAGAGCGTCGTCGAAGCCTTCACGCGCTGCTACGTGGCGTTTTCGGGAAAGAACTTTCCTCACTACATGAAGCCGCTGATGGAAGACTGCGGTGTCATGTTCAATCCCAAGCGGCCGCTGGTGATCTACGACAGTATGGGCTTTTCGCTGACGCGACTGGATGCGCTGGCGCCAGCGTTACGGCTGCTGGATTCCCGCCTGGAGGTCATCGGCAAGCGCGGTGACGTGCATCTCGAGTTCGCCATTGACGCCGCTGGAGAAAGTATCGGTCATGGTGGCAAGAAGCTGGTGGTCAGTGGCCTGTGTCCCTATGACGCCGAGGCCATGGACGACATCGTCGACCAGTTCTACCAGTTGAAGCGGGATCACGCCGGCACTCCCTGCTGAGTCCGGGCCGGACCTGACGGCCGGCTGCTGGTATCGCCGGCGTCGGGAGCGACACCTTCTTCATGGGCAGGCAGGCACCTTTCGTACCAGCCAAGCCCTAGGCGCTGTCCGAAAAGTCGACGAGCGAAGGTTAGACAAGGCAAAAATCGGTGAGAAAGCGCAGTTTACGGGGTGTAAATGAGCATTTTGACCGGGCTGGCGCACCAGCCGATTTTTAACGCCGTATTACCGAGCGCAGGCACTTTTCAGACAAGCCCTAGCCCAGCAGCCCCCTGACCAGCCCCAACGCCAGAAACGCCAGCACCAGTGCCCACACCGGCAGCCGCTTCAGCAGCACGAATCCTGCCACTACGATCGCCACGTCGAGGGTCGAGACGATGGCGCTTTGCCACACCGGATCGATGAAGGCGGCCCCCAGCAGCCCGACCACGGCGGCGTTGGCACCGCTCATGGCGGCCCTCAGGCGAGGGCGACGGCCGAGCCGTTGCCAGGCCGGCAACAGCCCGATCACCAGCAGGGCCCCGGGAAGGAAGATGGCGACCAGCGCCAGGGCGCCCGCCCACACGCCACCGGCAACGCTGCCCAGATAGGCGGCGAAGGTGAACAGCGGCCCCGGAACAGCCTGAGCGGCGCCGTAGCCAGCCGTAAACTCCTGAGTCGAGACCAGCCCGCGGCCGACCACCTCGGCGTCCAGCAGCGGCAACACCACATGGCCCCCGCCAAACACCAGTGCGCCGGCGCGATAGAAACCGTCGGCCAGCGTCGTCCAGGCGTTGGGCGAGAGCCAGTGCAGCAGGGGCAGCCCTCCCAGCAGCAGCGCGAACAGCACCAGGGCAACGGGACTCGCCCAGGACGCCAGCGATGGTGCCGGCACGCCAGCGTCGTCGGTCGACGTTGACGTCGCGCCTTCCAGCAGCAGGAGACCTGCCAGGGCTCCCAGCACGATGACCGCCACCTGGGCGCCGATGCCGCCGACGACCAGCATGATGGCAAGCGCCACCAGCGCCATCCCGGCACGCGGAAGATCCGGGCAGAGACTGCGGGCCATGCCGGTCAGGGCCTGGGCGACGACCACCACGGCGACCAGCTTGAGCGAGTGGATCAGCGCTTCGCCAAGGGCGCCGTCCATGGCACCGGCACCATAGGCGAAGGCCATCATCGCCAGTGCCGAGGGCAGGGTGAAGGCGAGCCAGGCCAGCAGGGCGCCGACCAGGCCGCCGCGGATCAGTCCGATGGCAAGCCCCACCTGGCTGCTGGCCGGGCCGGGAAGAAATTGGCACAGCGCCACCAGTTCGGCGTAGGCGGATTCGCTCAGCCAGGCTCGGCGCTTGACGAAGACCTGATGGAAGTACCCCAGATGAGCGACCGGACCGCCGAAGGACGTCAGCCCGAGGCCAAGGAAGGTCAGAAAGATATCCAGGTGGCGTCGCGGCTGTTGTCGGAGGGGTTGTTGCGATTGTTGAGGGCTGTGTTCCATGACGTCACCGCGAAAAGTGGCAGTCCAGTCTGGCACCTCGAGGTGACAGTGAAATGAAAGGAGATAACGGAAGGCCGGTGGCATGGACAGGGGGCGTCATGCCCCCTCTCTGTCTGCGCTCTGTCTCCACCCTATCTCAACTCAATCTCCACTCTATCCCCAGTCTGGCCGACTGGCCCTTCGGCCAGGGCCCCATCCCGCCAGTGAGCCAGCGCAGTCACTTTTCAGACAAGCCTCGGGCTTTGACCGAAACGTCGACTAGCGCCAGTACTTTTTAGGCAAGCCTTAGCGCAGGTAGAGGCGGCCCTGTTCGTAAAGACTGCGGCAGTCGCTGGCGTCGTGGAAGCGATCGGCTTCGATATTGCCGCTGGCAACGCCGGGGCCGGCGAAGCGAGGATCATCGCACTCACCGTCGTGGCTCCACTGGCTGCCGTCGTCGCCCCACTCGATCTCGCCACCGACGTAGCTGCTCGATGCGCTGGCAGAGGCGCCGGCCGACGCTGCACTGCTGGTGGACAGCGACTCGGATACCACCAGGGTCGCGGGTGCCAGCTGGCCGCTGCCATCGTAGCTGCCGACCCAGACGTTGTAGTTGCCGCTGGGGGGCGAGGTCAGTACCACCGCCGGATCGGTGCCGTCGGCGTCATCGCTGCAGTGCCAGATGCCGCTGGCGTCGTAGACCACCAGGGTGGTATCGCTGGCCGAGGTGGCGGCGATCTTCAGCGGATAGCTGCCGGCGGTGTAGTTGATGTCCACATCCGGAGCCTCGGCGTTGACGAAGCCGGCGCAGTCGGCGCTGACCACACTGGCCCGGGTATTGCCGCCGGCCATCACGTCGAGGGTCTGGGGATCCGGCTGGAAGCCGGCGCTCAGGGTCAGGGTGGAATAGACCGGAGCGGCGGACCAGTCGAGCTGCTGGGCCACGGCAGGCTTGCTGGTGGACATGCCGGCGCAGGCGGTGGTCAGCAGAGGAAGCGCCAGAATGAGGGAGGTACGTGCGAAGGGGGGCATCGGATGTCCTTGGATGAGCGTTGGATGGCGACGGGGCGAATGAGACACCAGGTCAGTCGAACGAGGGGGCAGTCGAATGGACGGACGACATGACAAGAGCGACGCCCGAATTTCAGCGCACGCCCGGTCCTTAGCATAAAAAACCTGGATATCGGATACCACTTAATAAGCACTCACTAGCTCTGGGCGATAGTGCTGTGCTGAATCGGCGCATCAGGCTGAATCAGCAAAAAGTACGCTGAAAGTGTGTTCTACAGGCGTGGTACTGTGATTCATGGAAATTTGAGAGCAGGCGATGGCGTCGGGGGTCTTCGGAATGGGCCCGCGCAGGGCACCCGGGAATCCGGTTCGGTCTTCGCCAGCACTCGACGAGACCGTCATCTTCCCGACACGCAGAGGATGCTGCCGATGGATACCCCCCGTACGGAGCGAATCTCGATCTACCCCTTGACCACCCGCGTAAGAGTGGACGTCGAAGGCCAGGTCCTGGCCGACACCCTGCACGCGCTGGAACTCACCGAACCGGGCTACCCGCCACGTCTCTACCTGCCTCGCAGCGACGTCGACATGAGCCGTCTGGTGGAAAGCGACACCCGGACCCACTGCCCGTTCAAGGGTGACGCTCGCTACTTCCATGTGGAGGTCAACGGCCGCCGTTACGAAGATTCGGTGTGGAGCTACGAACAACCCCTCGATGGCGTCCAGGCGATCCGCGCCCACCTGGTATTCGATCCCAGGGTGGCGACCGCCAGCGTCGAATCCTGAAGAGGGGCCGCTTGGCGATAGAGAGCCCTGTCAGGCGGTCAGGCTGCCAGAAACTGGTCAGCACAGCTCCAGCGGCACTTCCTGGGCCTCGAAGGCCAGCAGTCATTGCTTGCGCCCCATGCCACCTGACGATAGAGAGCCCTGTCAGGCTGCCAGGCGGTCAGGCGGTCAGGCGGTCAGGCGGTCAGGAACTGGTCAGCACAGCTCCAGCGGCACTTCCTGGGCCTCGAAGGCCAGCAGCCATTGCTTGCGCCCCATGCCACCTGCATAACCCGTAAGGCTGCCATCACTGCCGATGACCCGGTGGCAGGGCACCACGATGGCGATGGGATTGCGTCCGTTGGCCGCGCCCACCGCCCGGTGGGCTCCCTTGCGGCCGAGTCCTTCGGCGATCTGGGCATAGCTTCGGGTCTCGCCGAAGGGGATCTCCGACAGCGCCTTCCACACCTGACGCTGGAAGTCGGTGCCCAGGGGATCCAGCGGCAGCGAGAAGCTCTGGCGTCGCCCCTGAAAGTAGTCATCAAGCTGTTCGCGGCAGGCGCGAGTGTGCTCCGAGGGGCGAGCCGTGATGGTCTCGGCACGACCGATGTCGATAAAGTCGAGTCGGGCGACGCCGCCAGCGGTAGCGGCGATGACGATGGCTCCCAGAGCGTCGACCTCGGGCGGATGGTAGACCTCGAGTCCAGCGAAGGCGTCGAGACAGGCGATGGGATCAAGGGTCGTTGTCATGGTCATGACTCCAGAGTTGCAGCAGCAGATAGCTGCGCCAGGGGCGGGCCTTGTCAATGTCAATGCCGATGTCGCTGTCGCCCCCAGCCAATGAAGGGGGGGACAGGACGCGTCGAATCACGGCGTCACCGGCGAGCCAGACATCGGGATCGCTTTCGCCCCTTAGACGGGCGTAGCCGGCGGTCCAGGGGCCGATGCCGAGAATGTCCTCCCAGTGCGGAGGCTTGCGCTCGTCACCTGCCACCGCCTCGGCCAGGCGTCGAAGCGTCTGGCGTCGGCTGTCGGGCATGCCGAGAAAGGCAAGCGGCGAGCCTGCCAGCGACGCCGCGCTCGGAAAGTGGCAGCCACCGTCCGGGGTCCTCTCGCCGAGGGCATCGACCAGCGTCTGGGTCAGGGCGCGCGCCTGGACGAGGCTGACCTGCTGGCCGAGTACGGCGCGAACGGCAGCCTCGAAGGGTGACCATAGCCCAGGCAGGCGCAGGCCTTCCACCAGTGACAGACCGGGAGCCGCGTCGCGCAGGGTCGCGTCGATCAATGAGGGGGTAGCGTCCAGGTCGAGCATGCGCCGAATATTGGCGATGACGCCGGTCACCTGATTCAGATCGTCGATGACCAGTTCGACACGAAAGCCATGGCGTTCGGGCTGATGGAAGGCGGTGAAGTGCCCACGGGCGCTACGCCAGCGGAAACGTCGGCCGTAGTGATCGTCGCCGACCCACTCGAGACCGCGGATCGCTCGGCGAGCGAAGAAGTCGTGCAGCGTGGCGAAGGCGTAAGGGGGACGATAGCCGAGGGTCAGGCTCAGGCACTGGCCGAGCCCCTGCCCCGTGTCCTTGCGCGTGCTGGTGCTCGACACGCGCCGGCGAATATCACGGGGGCTGAGTCCGATGCGCTCGCGGAACACCTCGTTGAAGCGTCGTACGCTGCCGAAGCCGCTGGCCAGCGCGACCTCGCCGATGGTCAGGCTCGATTCATGCAGCAACTGTTTGGCGAACAGACAGCGACGATGCTGCGCATAGCCTGATGGCGAAATGCCCAGGTGGCGCTGAAACAGCCCTCGCAGATGGCGAGCTCCGATACCGAGCCGTGCGGCCAGGGCCTCGACCGAGTCACCATCCAGCGCGCCCTGGTCGATCAGCGCAAGCGCTCGCTTGAGGGTGGTGTCACTACCTTGCCAGGCAGGCGAGCCCGGGGCGCTGTCGGGACGACAGCGCAGACACGGTCGGTAACCCGCCTGGAGCGCGCCCAGCGCACTTTCGTAGTAGCGCACGTTGTCTTCCCGCGGCAGTCGCGCCGGACAGATGGGCCGACAGAAGATACCGGTGGTCAGCACCGCCACGAAGAAGCGACCGTCGAAGCGTGGGTCCCGACTGAGCCGGGCTCGTCGCAGCGTCGCGAGATCAAGCGTCATGGGGTGGGATGCGCGGGCGCCTGATGCGTGGCCCGGGGCGCCTGGCTGGCGGGTGGCGTTCAGGTTGGTGGACGGCGCAGGCATGTCCCTCTCCCAGACGGTATGCTTGAGGACAAGTCTATCGCGTCCTTGTCCCCACAATGGCGGAAATCGGCACTCACTGGAAGATCGTTGTCCCCCCCGCACAGGAGAACCGCATGTCGCTACCCTTGACTCGCCACAATCGTCCGCGTCAGGTGCTTGACGCCATCGAGGCAGCCAATACCGGTCTCAGGGAAGACGACCGGCAGGCCAAGTTCGACAAGATCGCGGCCTCGCCCTACGCCTTCTTTCGAGGCACCAATCATCTGTACTGGGCCGATGTCTGGCATGACTGGCGCTTTTCGCTCTACGGCGGTCAGGTCGACACCCAGACCTGGTTGCAGGGTGACGCCCACGCCTTCAACTTCGGCGCCTATGGCCACCACGATGACCACGTGCGCTACGGCATGGACGATTTCGACGACTCGCTGATCGGTGACTATCAGTATGATCTCTGGCGCCTGGCCATCAGTCTGGTGCTGGACGCCCACGACAATCAGGGTCTTTCGCCCAAGGCGCTGCGCCGTGGTCTCAAGCACCTGGTGCTTGCCTACCATCGGGAGCTTGCCGACCATCGCCGAGGCGAGACCCCAGGGTACGTCAATGTGGAGAGCGCCAAGGGGCCGCTCAAGCCGTTCATGCAAAAGGTCGAGCGCAAGAAGAGTCGGGCCAAGATGCTCGACAAGTGGACCCGGCTCGACGATGACGGCCGCCGGCTCGAGCGTGAGGGCAAGCTGTCCAACCTGCCTGCCCACCTGGACAGCCAGTTGCGCAAGGCCATCAACGAGGAGTATCGCGATACCCTGAAAGGCGAGCGCAGCGAGTCCGAGGACGAGCACTTTCGCATCAAGGACACCGCGCGGCGTCTGGATGCGGGCACCGGTTCACTGGGACTGGACCGTTTCTACGTGCTGATCGAGGGTGGCAAGGACCACGAGCACGACGATGTCATTCTCGACGTCAAGGAGCAGCCCGGGCCGGCCGGGCTGGTGCTGATGAGCGAGGCCGGCAAGCGCGCCTGGAAGGCGACCTTTCCCCATGAGGGCATTCGCCATGCCGCCGCTTTCCACGCCATCGCCGAACACCCGGATATCTACCTGGGCTGGCTGCACCTGGGCGACAAGGTGTTCTCGGTGCGCGAGCGCTCGCCCTACAAGGAAGACTTTCCTACCCACAAGCTGAAGGGCGGCAAGGACTATCGCCAGCTGGTAAAGCAGTGGGGTGGCATCCTCGCCCGCGAGCACCTGCGCGGCGCCGCTGCGCTGACGCCGGACGATCCGGGCCGTTTTGCCCGGGCGGTCGGCCGGCGGGTCGACGGTCACCTCGATCAGGTGGTCGAGATGGTGACCACCCTGGCGCACAGTTACGCGCGTTGTGTGGCCCAGGACCATCAGACTTTTGTGCAGTCACGCAAGGATCGGCAG
Source organism: Halomonas sp. YLB-10 (assembly GCF_003856855.1). Lineage (NCBI taxonomy): Bacteria > Pseudomonadati > Pseudomonadota > Gammaproteobacteria > Oceanospirillales > Halomonadaceae > Halomonas > Halomonas sp. YLB-10. The sequence goes on along the minus strand of NZ_RRCU01000001.1, from coordinate 869,655 downwards.
TGATGCCTGGCCTGGCTCAGGTCTGCCCGCCCGGCTCCAGCGGCTCGCGGGCAGGGCCTCGATAGACCCGCGCCAGGGTCCGCGTCATCAGCTTGCGTGACAGACCCGGCACCAGGCGCATGCCAAGGGTGGCCAGGCGTGCCTGGCGGGTCGGCACGATCAGGTAGTCACCCTTGTGCAGTCCCGTGAGGGTATCGTCGGCGATGGCGTCCAGGCTGGCCTTGGGGATGGACAGGGTCTGGGCGCGATTTTCCGGCGTCCGGCCCTGTTCCAGGGTGTCGACCATGGGCGAGTCGAACTCGCCTGGGCACACCAGCTGTACACGGATGCCCTGGGGCGCGAGCTCGTAGTAGAGCGACTCGGTCAGCCCCACCAGGGCGTGCTTGCTGGCGCAGTAGGGGGTGTAGCCGAAGACCCCGGTCAATCCCGCCACCGAGGCAATATTGATCAGCCAGGCCGCGGGGGCATTGCCCTTGTGTCCGTGCTGGCGCCCGCCCTGGGCCGCCAGGAACGGCAGCGCCGCCCGAGTGGCGTTGAGCGGGCCGAAGTAGTTGACCTCCATGACCTCGCGAAAGTCCCGCTGGGTCAGTGTCTCGAAGTAACCCTCGCGCATTACCCCGGCGCAGTTGATCAGACCGTCGATGGCGCCGCTTTCGGCGGCGATGGCGGCCATGGCCTCCTGCGTCGCGGTTTCATCGGTGACGTCCGCCACCCGACAGTCGACCACCGCCGCCGGCGACTCGCCTCGCAGCGTCTCGAGCGCGGCAAGCAGGCGCTGTTCGTTGCGGGCCACCAGGGTGACCCGCGCGCCCTCGCGTACCAGCCGCTGTGCCAGCGCCAGGCCCAGACCCGAGGAACCTCCGGTGATGACGAAGTGACGATGTTCGAACATGGTGGCTCTCCAGCCGCCAGCCTGTCATGGCAGTCTGACAAGCGTGGCCTCTTGTGGATGGTGGTGGTCGACGGTGTGCCAAACGCTCTCGGTGATCAGGATGCCTGTCGCCAGCGACAGGGAATCGGGAAGGCCTCGAGGCGGGCCTTGAGAGAGGAAAGATCGACATCGCCCGGCACCCTGATCTCCGCCACCAGGCCGAGGGTCGCATCCTGGCATGCCGTGATTCGAGCCACCCCGGGCCCCAGTTCGGCGTTGGCGATCTCGCCATAGACCCGGGTGACCGCGTCCTGTCGCAGGGCCGGCTTGAACACCTTGCCCACCGCCGTCAGCGGAATGCTGTCGAGGATCCAGATGTTCTTGGGGATGGCGGCCTTCTCGGCCAGGTGGGCCTGACAGTGGCTGAGCAGGTCGTCCTCGTTGACCTGGCGATTGGGCTGCAGGCTGACGTAGGCCACCGGCAGTTCGCCGACCCGCTCGCAGGGCTTGCCCACGGCAGCGGCCATCTGCACCGCGGGGTGGCGGTAGAGCGCGTCTTCGATCATCTGCGGATCGATATTGTGCCCCCCGCGGATGATCAGATCCTTGGCGCGCCCGGTGATCCACAAATAGCCGTCGGCATCCTGGCGGGCCAGGTCGCCGGTGTTGAACCAGCCATCCTCGACCCAGATGTCGCGGTTCTGTTCGGGCCTGGAGTAACCGTCGAAGACGTTGGGGCCGCGGATCAACAGCGTCCCGATCTCGTTGACTGCACAGTCGTGCAGGTAGCGGCCCTGGTCGTCGAGGGCGACCACCCGGGCACCGGTATAGGGCAGCGCCAGGCCCACCGATCCGGTGCGACGCTCGCCTGCGAGCGGGTTGGCCATGCTGCCGCAGGTGCCCTCGGTCATGCCGAAGCCCTCGATCAGCGAGATGCCGGTCAGCTCCTCGAAGTGGCCGTGGACTGCCCGGGGCAGGGGGGCGCCGCCGCTCAATGCACTTTCGAGGCTCGATACCTCGGCGTCACCGAAGGGCACCTCGAGCAGGCGAGAGAAGATCGCCGGCACCGCACTGAAGAAGCTGACCCGGTGGCGCTCCACCAGCGACCAGAAGTTGTCGACCAGGCCGGGGCTGCGGAAGCCGCCCGGGGTGGCCAGCAGAATCTCGGCGCCGATCATCAGCGGCACCAGGCCGGTGATCAGTACGGCGTTGACGTGAAACAGCGGCAGGCCACAGAGGATCACCGCGTCCTCCCGGTGGCGAAACAGCATCTGCATCATCGCCGCGTTGGCCACCTCGTTGGCGTGGCTATGGGGTGCCAGCTTGGGCAACCCGGTGGTGCCCCCGGTGTGGAACAGCGAGGCGCGCTCCTCGGGGTGAATCCTACGTTCATTGATGAGCCGATCGGCGGGGGCCCGATCGAGGCAACGGTCGAAGTCCTCGCACCAGTCGGCGGCGTCGGGCAGCGGCAGACGTTCGCGCAGTGCCCGGGCTTCGTCGTCGCCGAGAAAGCGCGCGGCATCGACGTACAGCACCTTTTCAAGGCTTGGTACCCGGTCCTTGATGGCTTCCACCTTGTCCCAGATGTCGCTGCCCGGAAAGGGCGCCAGCGCCACCAGCACTCGGGTGCCGGCGGCGTTCATGATGCCGGCGATATGCTCAGGCTCCAGCATCGGGTTGATCGGGTTGACCACGCCGGCCGCCTCGCCGCCCCACAGGGTGAAGTGGGTCTGGGGCAGGCTCGGCAGCAGAAAGGACACCACGTCGTCTGCGTCCACGCCGAGGCGGTGAAAGGCGTTGGCAGCCTGCACCACACGGGCAAGAAACTCGGCGTAGGTGTAGCGCTGTCCCTGCTGCTGGGCCGTGGCGTCCATCACGAAGCGCAGCGCGGTGGCGTCGGGTCGGCGCCTGGCGCTGATCTGAATCAGCTCGAGGGTGCTGTCGGGCAGCTCCAGCGAGGTCCACGGGGTCGCCTCGATGACCTCGATGTCGTTGCGATCGCGAATCGCCGGAAAACGGCGAATCCGCTCGAGGTAGGAGGGCAGGGGCGAGGCTGCGGCGGAAGCGGTGTCGATGGTCATCTTGGTTTCTCGAGGCGTCGCGGCGTCAGGACCAGGCGCGACAGCAGCAATCGTAAGTGTTGTTGTCGAACGTGCTAGCGGACCAGCCACTGCATCAGTTTGAGGACCTTGTGGGTGGTGCTGGTGTAGGGCGGTATCAACAGTTTCATGCTGTCGACAGGGCCCTGACGGTAGACCGGGCGCATCTTGGAGAAGGTGATGAAGCCGTCGCGGCCGTGGTAGTGACCCATGCCGCTGTCTCCCACGCCACCGAACGGCAGGTCATGCTGGCCCACGTGCAGAAGGGCATGGTTGACCGAGACGCCGCCCGACTGGATACGCTCGATGTAAAGGTCCACCAGCGCCCTGTCCTGGGAGAACGGATACAGCGCCAGCGGACGAGGACGTGCGTTGATGTAGTCGATGACTTCTTCCGGCTGGCGGTAGGTCTTGACCGGCAGCAGCGGACCAAAGATTTCGCGCTGCATGATCTCCATGTCATCGGTCACGTCCAGCACCAGGTGCGGGGCAAACTTGCGGGTCTCAGGGTCGCTGGGCTGTTGCGACAGGGGAATCACCCGCGCGCCCTTGGCCCTGGCGTCCTCCAGGGTCGCCTCGAGCCGGGCGAAGGAGGCGTCGTCGATGATCGAGGTGTAGTCGGGACTGGCGAGATCCGGATAGCGGTGTCCGACGATGCCCTTGGCGGCGTCGACCAGGGCATCCACGCTACCTTCCGGGAGAAACAGGTAGTCCACCGTGGTACAGATCTGGCCGGCGTTGAGCAGCTTGACGAACAGGATTCGCCGAGCGGCCTCGGCCAGGGAGAAGTCCGGGGCGATGATTGCCGGCGCCTTGCCGCCCAGTTCCAGGGTGACCGGGGTCAGGTTGTCGGCGGCGTTGGCCATGACCTTGCGCCCGGTGGCGGTGGACCCGGTGAACACCAGATGGTCGAAGGGCAGGCGGGTGAAGTGAGGCCCCAGCTCGCCGTCGTCGGCGAAGAACTTGAGCTTTTCCTCGGGGAAGTAGTCGGGGCTGAGGTCGATCAGCAGTTGGGCCAGTCGGGGAGAACGATCCGACATCTTGACCAGCGCCCGGTTGCCGGCGGCGAAGATGCCGATCAAGGGGGCGAGGCTCAGGTTCAGCGGAAAGTTCCAGGGCACCAGTACACCGACGACGCCCAGCGGTTGCGGGATAACGCTGTTGCGTGCACCGAAGTAGAGGCTGTGGTCGACCCGCCGGCGCTGGGGCTTCATCCACGACTTCAGGTGCTTGATGGCGTCCTTGATATCGCCGAGCACCACCACGAACTCGCAGAACAGGGTCTCCTCGCGGGAGCGATTGCCGAAGTCGTCGCTGATCGCCTGGACGAACGCCTCCTGGTGGTCCTTGAGCATGTTGGCCAGGGCCTTGAGGTGGCCGATGCGCTCCCGGTAGCTTGGCACCGGCGCCGCCAGATAGGCGCTTCGCTGCTGGTGGAAGGACTGCTCAAGCTGATCGAGGGTGCGGGGATCGGGTGACATCAGGGGGGCATTCATGCGTCGACTCCAGAGGTCGCGGTGGTCGTTGTGGCGGCGTCGCTGGCAATCAGGCCATGCAGGTCGCCGTGGCCGTCCAGCGCCGAGCAGGAGCCCGGCAGGGGCTTGGAAAAGTGGACGCGCGACACCTCGGCGGCCCGTCCTTCATCGAACACAGGCTCCTCTGCCCAGGCGTACTCCGCCAGGGCGAGGATGGTCAGCGAAGGGTTCACCCCCAGGTTGCCGGGAATCAGCGAGCCATCGATGACCCTCAGATTGTGGTAGCCGAAGGCGCGACCGCGATCATCGACGACGCCATCCTCGGCGCTGGTGCCGATGGCGACGCCGCCCATCAGGTGGGCGGTGCTGGGGGCGCCGGAGAGCACTTCGGTGGCCACGTTGCCGGCCTCGCCGCCACCGGCGGCCTCGACGAAGTGACGCGCCGCCTCGTGGGCGATGGGGAAGTAGTTCGACAGCGCCCGGTCATCCTTGTCCTGGTATACCGACCAGCCGGGCTTGAACATGGTGTACCAGGGGCGCTGGCTCTTCAGGTGGACGTAGGTGTCCCTGGTCTGCATCACCAGAAAGATGATCGAGTGTTTCGACTTGCCCACCGGGTTGAGCATTCGCAAGGTGGTCAGCGGCTGGCGCAGGATATTGATCAGCATGCTGACCGAGCGCGGCACCTGACCATGGGTATCGGTCAGCGGCACGGCGCTCTGCAGCGCGAAGGTGGCGTCGCCGTAGCGGGGGAAGCGGTTGATCTCGATACGGGTCTCGTCGTCGGGATCGAACATCGAGGTGATGGTCGGGCCGTGGCAGATTTCCTGGGGCTGGCCGCTGGCGTCGGCGAACCTGGCGGTGTTGACGATCAGCGTCTCGGAGTTGGTGCGGACCTCTCGCCCCAGGCGCGATGACAGCCGGGGCAGGGTCTGATCCTGGTCCCTGGCCTTGAGCAGCAGGGGGATGGTGCCGAATACGCCGGCGGACAGCACCAGGCCCCGGCAACGCAGCCGGTAGGGCTTCTTGGCGAACCAGGCGGTGGAAGACTGCACCGTGATCTCGTAGCCGGCGCTGCCGTCGCGCTGTCCCTTGGCATCAGGCAGCGCCTCGATGCGCGTGACCTCACTCTCGGCGCGTATTTCCACGCCGTTGCGTTCGGCAAACCACAGGTAGTTCTTGACCAGAGTATTCTTGGCGTTGTGGCGACAGCCCATGGTGCAGCCGCCACAGTATTGACAGCTGTTGCGCTCGGGGCCGTCGCCGTCGAAGTAGGGGTCGCCTCGCTTGGCGCCGCTGGCGTCGTCGGGGTCCTCGGGAAACAGCACCCCGGTATTGACCGTCTGGTAGGTGTGTTCGCGGCCCATGCGCCTTGCGGTTTCCTGCAGCGCTTCGTCGGCGGCGTTCTCGTAGTGGCTCTTGGTGACACCGAGCATGCGCTGGGCCAGGCCGTAGAAGGGCGCCAGGCGTTGCTTCCAGTCGCCATGGACCCGGGTCCAGGACTCGGCGGCAAAGACCTCGTCCTTGGGGATCAGGTGCACATTGGCGTAGACCAGCGAGCCGCCGCCGACGCCGACGCCGTGCAGGGCGGTGATCTTGCGGGTCAGGCTGATCTGCAGATTGCCGGTTAGACCGAGCCTGGGGGCCCACAGGAATTTTTTCAGGTTCCAGGAGTTGTCCGAAAATTCCTCGTCCTTCCAGCGCCGGCCCTTCTCCAGCATCAGCACGCGATGGCCCTTTTCCGAGAGCCTCAGCGCGCTCACCGAGCCACCGAAGCCGGTGCCGATGATGATCTGGTCATAGTCGAAACGGTCGTCTTGGCTGGACGTCATGGACTGGCCCCTCACGCTGTCGTTGTTGTCTACACCGAGCATAGTGAAGGCAGGGCCGGGCGGATTGACCGAAGGCGCGCGCTATTTGACAGATCGCGCAATATCGAGCGTTTCGGTCTTATGCTTTCGTCGCCATTGGGCGGGACTCTCGCCCATGATCCGCTTGAAGCTGCGGGTCAGGGCGCTCAATTGGCTGTAGCCAAGCAGGTCGGCGATCTCGGTCAGGCTCAGTTGGGTGTCGAGCATGTAGACCCGAGCGCTGCGCATGCGCACGCGATCGAGCAACTGCTGGAAGCTCAGGCCGCGCTTGAGCAGGCGGTCCTGGAGGGTACGTGGTGGTACGTCCAAGGCCTGGGCCACGGCCTCCAGGCTGACCTGATCGAGCGGCAGCAGGTTGGTGATGATCCACTCCACCTTGCTTTCGATGTCGTCCCAGCGATGACGGTGCATCAAGGAGTTGATCAGGTGCCGCAGGGCCGGACTGCCTCCGGCGATGGCGTGGTCGAGACAGCTGCGGTCGAACACCAGGGTGTTCTCGGGATGATTGAAGCGCAGCGCCGAGTGCAGCTGCTGGGTGTAGGGTTCGAGGTCTCGTGGCTCCTCGCCGCACAGGTAGACGGCGCGTAGCTTGATCGGCTCGCCGTAGAGGAAGGTGAGGATGTTGTAGGCGCCCATCAAGGTATTGTCGTTGTGCTGGCGCGATGGGGCACTGCGCCCGGGCACACGATAGGTGAAGTGGTAGTAGGCCTGGTCATCGCGCTCCTCGAGACGCACATCGAGCCCTTGCACGTGGCGGCCGATTTCCTCGGCCACGGTGACCATCGCCTCGCGCAGGGTGGCGCACTGCTGGATCAGCAGGCCCACCATGCCCAGCATCGAGATATTCTGGTAGCGCCCCAGCAGCAGGCCGAAGTGGCGACAGCCGCTCATCTGGGCACCCAGTTCGAGCAGGTCGATCTTGGTGGCCACCGGAATCAGGCGGTCCGGCCGGTCGAGGTAGTCCGGCGGCAACGACAGTCGTGCCAGCGCCTGGTCGGCATCGACACCCTGCTCGTCGAGCAGGGTACGGTAGCCGGTCAGGGCCGCGGCACGCACCATGGGCTGCATGGGGGTATCTCCGGGACAGGGTGTGATCAGTATATCGCTCTGTGCGCGGGGCCGCGCTTGGTCAAAAGATATAGATGCCAGGCGTCTAATATGCCGAAGCGGGAGGTGCTGGTATACGCCGGCGGCGCCCCGCAGGGCGCCGCCGATGATAGAGCGAGTGTCGAGCTGCGCCGAAGAGGCGTCCCGGACTCAGCGATAGGTGTCCTTGAAGCGATCGCGCAGCTGATTCTTCTGCACCTTGCCCATGGTATTGCGCGGCAGGCTGTCGACGAAGAATACCCGCTTGGGCTGCTTGTAGCGGGCCAGCTTGTCGCTCAGCGCGGCGATGACGTCGGCCTCCTCTGGCGAGGCGCCTTCGGCGGGCACCACCACCGCGGTCACCCCTTCGCCCAGGTCAGGGTGGGGCAGGCCGATGACCGCGGATTCGGCGACGCCGTCCATCTCGTCGATATGCCCCTCGACCTCCTTGGGGTAGACGTTGTAGCCGCCGGAGATCACCAGATCCTTGTCGCGTCCGACGATCTGCACATAGCCCCGCTCATCGATCTGGGCCAGGTCGCCGGTGATGAAGAAGCCATCTTCCAGCAACTCCTCGGCGGTCTTCTCGGGCATCCGCCAGTAGCCCTGGAACACATTGGGGCCGCGCACCTCGAGCATGCCGATCTCGCCCTGGGGCAGCGGCGTATGGTTGCCACCCTCACGGTCGGTGATGCGCACCTCGACGCCGGGCAGCGGCATGCCCACGGTGCCGGCGATGCGATCACCGTCGTAGGGGTTGGAGGTGTTCATGTTGGTTTCGGTCATGCCGTAGCGCTCGAGGATGGCGTGGCCGGTGGCGGCCTCGAAGGCCTCGTGGGTCTCCGCCGTCAGCGGCGCCGACCCCGAGGTGAACAGGCGCATGCGGGCGGTGGCCTCGCGGGTCAGGCGGGGATCCTTGAGCAGCCGGGTGTAGAAGGTCGGCACCCCCATCATGGTGGTGCCTTCGGCCATTTCCTCGAAGATCACGTCCGGGTCGAACTTCGCCAGGAAGCGCATGCTGGCGCCGGCCATCAGGATCACGTTGCAGGCCACGAACAGCCCATGGGTATGGAAGATCGGCAGGGCATGGATCAGCCGGTCGTGCTCGTCGAAGCGCCAGGCCTCGACCAGCGACTCGGCGTTGGAGCCAAGATTGCGATGGCTCAGCATGGCGCCCTTGGAGCGGCCGGTGGTGCCGGAGGTGTAGAGGATCGCGGCCAGGTCATCCGGCCCGCGCTCGAGCATCTCGGTGACCGGTGTGGCCGCCTCGGCGGCCTCCATCAGGCTACCGTCGGCGGCGGTGCCCAGGGATTCGACTCGGGCGCCACCGCAGGAGGCAGCGACCTCGCGGGCGGCCGTGAGTGAATCCGGGCGGCAGACGAACAGGGCGGGTTCGGCGTCACCGAGGAAGTAGCGAATCTCCTCGCTGGTGTAGCCGGTATTGAGCGGCAGGTAGACCCCGCCGACCTTGAGGCTCGCCAGGTACAGAAGGATCGCCTCGGGGCTCTTGTCGACCTGGACGGCGACCCGGTCACCGGGCCCCACGCCGAGCGCGACCAGTGCCCCGGCGAGCCTGGCCACCGCTTCCAGCGCATCGCTGTAGCGGTAGTCACTGCCTTCGCGGGTGGTGATGAAGGGCGCGTCGCCACGCTCGGTCATGCGCTTTTCAAAGGTGGCAAAGAGGTTGTGATTCATGTGACGGGATCTCCCTTCAAGTGCTTGCGGGCGCGACGACGCTGGTCCCTGACCTGAGACGAGCAGGCCACCTTGCCTTCGGTGGTGTAGCGCTCATGGTTGCCTTCGATGTCGTCGAGCACGTAGAGATAGTTGACCATCAGTGAGCCGAACTGTGACAGCCCCCGGCGAGAGGTATCACCGAGCCAGTTGATGCGGTGCAGTTCGGCGCCATTGCCGAGATGGAAGCGGGCGACGGTATTCAGCGGCAGATTGCGCGCGTTGCGCTCCTTGGTGAGGTAGTGAGCGGCCAGCGGCTTGATCACCTCACCCAGGGCCTTGCTGCGCTCGGAGTCCTCGAGCCAGTCGTCCTGATCGAGCTCGGCCAGCAGGGCGCGGGTGTCGTCGTCGAGGCGACCGCGTTGGTCCTGACGTTCGGCGTCCAGCCAGGCGCGAAAGCCGGGTACCGGTGACAGGGTGACGAAATTCTTCAGCCGCGGCAGTTCCGACTTCAGCTCCTTGACCACCTGTTTGATCAGGAAGTTGCCGAAGGAGATGCCGCGCAGGCCGACCTGGCAGTTGCTGATGCCAAAGAAGGCCGCACTGTCGGCGTCTTCGGCCTCGATGGCCTCGTGGTTGGCGTCCAGGATCGGCTGGATGCGCTCGGGCATGCCCCTGGTCAGGGCCACCTCCACGAAGATCAGCGGCTCGTCGCCGATGGCCGGGTGGAAGAAGGCGAAGCAGCGTCGGTCGCGGGCGTCGAGGCGCCTGCGCAGGTCGTTCCAGTCGCAGATCTCGTGCACCGCCTCGTAGCGGATGATCTTCTCCAGCACCGCCGCCGGGGTGTTCCAGTCGATCCGCTTGAGCACCAGAAAGCCACGATTGAACCAGGACGCGAACAGGTGGGCGAAGTCGGCATCGAGCGCCTCCAGCGCCGGGAAGGCCTTGAGCCGGGGCAGCAGGTCCTCGCGCATGCGCACCAGCTCATAGGTGCCGCCGGCGGTCAGGTTGAGCCGGCGCAACAGCTCCTGGCGCTGCGGTTCGCAGGCCTCGAACAGTCGCTGCAGGTCGACATTGCCGCGACTGTCCCGGTAGCACTCGTAGGCGCCGTCGACGGCCTCGGGATCGGCACTGAACTGCTCGGTCAGGCACTGGAAGAAGCGCGTCTTCTCGTCTTCATCGAGGCAGCTGTAGCCGTCCAGGGCCTGGCCGGCCAGGGCGATGCTGGAGGCCTCGCCATCGCTTTCCAGAAGCTTGCGACAGGCGTCGATCACCTGGGTATGTTCCAGCGGCGGGCCATCGCCCCGGCGTCTGAGCAAGGCGTCACGCTGTGTGATACTGGAGAACAGTTCCTGCAGAAAGCTGAAGTTCATCGGGGACATCTCCTCGGGGCTGGGCCAGGTGGGAGCGGGCCTGGTGGCCCGCTGGTCACACGCGTCGGCGTCGGGATCATCCGGCGCTCTCCATGATCAGGTCCGGCAGCCAGGTGGCGATGCCCGGGAAGAAGCACAGCAGCACGATGCCGAGCACCATGCACAGGGCATAGGGCAGGCTGCCGAGCAGGATGTCCTTGAGCGCGATATCCGGCGCGATCCCCTTGATGATGAACAGGTTAAGGCCCACCGGCGGGGTGATCAGGCCGATCTCCAGGTTGATGGTCAGGACCACCGCGAACCAGTAGGGATCGAAGTTGGCCGCCAGAATGATCGGCAGCAGGATCGGCGCGGTCATCACGATCACCGCCACCGGCGGCAGGAAGAAACCGGCCACCAGCAAGAAGACGTTGATGATCCCCATCAGTACCCAGCGATTGACCTCCAGTGCCGCGATCGCCTCGGCCACCGTCTGGGTGATGAACAGCGACGACAGGGCGTAGGCGAAGATCTCGGCGCAGGCGATGATCAGCATGATCATCACGCTCTCGCGCAGGGCGTCGCGCATGATGGTGGTGAGCGGTTTCACCTGCCACATGCGGTAGACCACGATGGCCAGGGCCAGACACAGGAAGGCCCCGGCGCCGGCCGCCTCCGAGGGCGTGGCGACACCGCCGTAGAGGGCGAACAGGATACCGCTGACCACCACCAGGAAGGGCAGCACCCGCACCAGCGCCTTCATGTTGGTCTCGACGTTCCTGGCGACGGTGTCCTTGAGCTCGCGGGCGGCATCGGCGACGGGGCTGGGGGTGTCATAGCCACCGGCCAGCTTGCACGCGATCAACGTCCAGGCCATGAACAACAGCGCCAGCATGATGCCGGGCAGGGCGCCGGCGATGAACAGCCGTCCGATCGAGGTCTCGGTGGAGATGCCATAGACGATCATGGTGACCGAGGGCGGAATCAGGATGCCCAGGGTGCCGCCGGCGGCGATGCAGCCAGCCGCCACGCCGTCGGGATAGCCGCGCTTGCGCATCTCGGGGATACCCAGCTTGCCGATGGCGGCGCTGGTGGCAGGCGACGAGCCGGACAGGGCGGCGAAGATCGAGCAGGCACCGATATTGGAAATGGCCAGTCCCCCCGGCACCTTGCCGAGCCACAGGTCCAGCGAACGGTAGAGGTCGCGGCCGGTGGGGGAGGAGGCCACGGCAGCACCCATCAGGATGAACATCGGAATCGCGACGAAGCCGAACGACGCCAGGCTGCCGAAGAAGGTCTCGCCGAAGTAGGTCAGCTCGCTGACGCCCCGGTCCATCACCAGGGCGGCGAGCGACACGCCGCCGAGGGCGAAGGCGATGGGCGTGCCGATGGCCATCAGCACGAACAGGGCGGTAACGATAAGGATGCCACTGGTAACTGGATCCATCAGCGTGCTCCTCCCAGTATTTCCGCCAGGTACTGCAGCGCCAGCAGGGTCGAGCCCAGTGCCAGCGGCACCAGCGCCGGCCACAGCGGCGGATTCCATACCGTGCCGGTGGTCCAGCCTCCGTGGTAGGCCTCCAGCAGGTAGAGCCAGGAGCCGTAGGCCAGGGCGATGCAGAAGGCCAGGCCGCACAGCGAGGCGATCAGGTTCATGGCGCACTTGATGCCGCCCTTGAGCGCATCGGGCAGCACCGTGACCGCCACCTGGCCGCCGGTCAGCAGCACATAGGGGGCGCCCAGCAGCATCGCGCCGGTGATCGAGAAGATCGCGAATTCGGTCTGCCAGGTGGTGCTTTCACCGAGCAGGTAGCGCACGAAGATCATGTGGCAGACGGCCAGCACCCCTGCAAAGAGGGCGGCGCCGGCCACCACTGCCATAGCGATGGATAGCCGGTCCATCAGCCGACAGAAAGCGCCCACCGGGCCGGAGGCATGTCGCCGGGAACCGGGGGCTGCGGGTGCAGAGACGTGGGGGGGAGAGTGGGACGGTGTGTGTGACATGGAGCCTCCGAGGTGACACGACAGCGACGAACGACGAGGCGCGGCCAGCGGCCGCGCCCACCTCGGTCTATTCCACCGCCAGGGCGGCGTCGATCAGTGCCTGGCCGTTGTCGACGTTCTCGGCAAAGCTCTTGTAGGCGCTCTCTTTCGCTACCTCGAGCCAGGCGTCGTAGTCTTCCTGGGACATCTGGACCACTTCGACGCCGTTTTCCTCGAACACTTCCACCATGGTCTGGTCGAGCTGGGCGGCCTGCTCGGCGAAGTACGCCTCGGCCTTCTCGCCAGCGTCGATCAGTGCCTGCTGCTGCTCCTCGTTGAGCCCGTTCCAGCTCTGTTCGGAGATCAGGATCGGCTCGTACATGAACCACAGGGCGTTCTCGCCCGGCGCCGTCAGGCAGCTGACCTGCTCGTAGATGCGATAGGAGACGAAGGAACCCGACGAGGTGTTGGCGCCGTCGAGCACGCCGGTCTGCATGGCGGTATAGATCTCCGACGATGGCATCGAGGCGATGGAGGCGCCGGCGGTGGCCAGCATCTCGTCGAAGGCCGGGCCAGCCGCACGCATGGTCTGTCCCTGCACCGTGTCGGGCGAGGTGATGCACTGCTGGTTGGAGGCAAAACCGCCGGCCAGCCAGGCGTCGGCCAGCACGCGAGCGCCGGCGTCCTCGATCACCTGCTTGATCATGTCCATGAACTCGGAGTCGTTGAGGCGCTGGGCACGCTCGTGATTACGCACCAGACCCGGCATCAGGGTGGCCGAGAATTCGGGATGGCGACCGCTGGCGTAGTCCAGCGGCAGCGAGGTCATGTCCAGGCGGCCGCGTACCAGCGCGCCCCACTGCTCCTTGGCCTTGAACAGGGACTGGCCGGGATAGACCTGCAGGGCCAGGTCGACGCCGGCGGCTTCGACCTCCTTGGCCATCAACTGGACCATTTCGTCGCGCACGTCGCCCTGGCCACCGGGAAACTGGTGGGACACGCGCAGGGTGGTCTCGGCGCTGGCAATAGACGCGCTGGCGGTGGCGATGGCGGCGACGGCGAGAGTGAGAGCTTGGCGTTTCATGGTGACTCCTCGAGGCGTTGTTGTTGTGATGATTGTTGTAGTGGGTGTTGTAGCGAGCGTGATGATCAGTGTTGTGGTGGTGGGATAAACGCGCCGAGGTCGGCGCGGGGGATGGAGGCCAAACATTTTTTATCTGCTATGATGTATACATCAATAGCCAGCATGTATATTCCTGTCAATTCGTAGGGCTTAGACCATGGTGGGGTGAGGGCGCCGAGGGGTCAGTCGCATCAGGACAGGATATGCTGGAACGATTCGAGTTCAGCCAAGGGACAGCCAGGGGACAGCCATATGAGCAAGAAGCCCTCCAACGCCCAGCGTCTGCGGGACTCTCTCGAGGACGACATCATCAATGGTCGGCGCACACCGGGTGAGCGACTGGACCCCGAAGAGCTGTGCAGGACCTACCAGGTATCGCGTACCCCGGTGCGCGAGGCCATCCAGCAGCTGGTGGCCAGTGGCCTGGTGACCGTCTACCCCAAGAAGGGCACCTTTGTCGCCAGGCTAGGGCTCGAGCGACTGATCGAGATGTTCGAGGTGATGGCCGAACTCGAGGGCATGTGCGGTCGACTGGCGGCGCGGAGAATCTCAGCCGATGAACTCAAGGCCTTGCGCGACGCCTTCGAAGGATGTCGCCGCGCCGGCGAGACCGGTGACAGCGACGACTACTACTACGAGAACGAAGCCTTCCACAGCGTCATCTATCAGGCCAGCCACAACGCCTTCCTGGCCGAAGAGGCCCAGACCCTCAAGCAGCGGCTCAAGCCCTATCGACGCCTGCAATTGCAGGTGCGTTCACGCATGCAGAGCTCGCTCGATGAACACCGTGAGGTGCTCCAGGCGATCGAAGCCGGTGATGCCGAGAGCGCCGAGCGCATCCTGCGTGACCACGTGCTGATCCAGGGCGAGCGCTTCAGCGACTTTGTCTCCAGCGTGCGCAAGCTGGAGGAGGGTGGGGGCGAGTTGCGACGCGCCACTGCCTCGAACTAGCCGGGCTCTGCCGTACCGGGATGGTGGTGTCGCAAGCAATGTCGCTTGACGACCACCACAGGCAGGGCCGAGGGTAGTCGGCATCCCACTTGCCAGCCTGAGGTAGCAGCCCATGTTTCCTGCCTTTTCCGGGCGCTATGCGTCCCTGCCCGATCGTATGCGCGCCGAGATGGCGCCCACCCCTGTGGCGGCGCCGCGTCTGCTGGCCTTCAATCGTCCGCTGGCCGAGGCGCTGGGTTTCGACCTTGACGCCTTCGACGCGACCCGTGCCGCCGAGGTGCTCGGTGGCAACGCCGTGCCCGATGGAGCGACGCCGATCGCCGCGGCCTACGCAGGGCATCAGTTCGGCAACTTCGTGCCACAGCTCGGCGATGGTCGGGCGATCCTGCTGGGCGAGCTAGCCCATCGAGACGGCGGCCTGCGTGAGGTCCAGCTAAAGGGCGCCGGACGCACGCCCTTTTCCCGCGGCGGTGATGGTCGCGCGCCGATCGGACCGGTGCTGCGCGAGTATCTGGTGTCAGAAGCCATGGCCGCACTGGGGGTGCCCACCACCCGGGCGCTGGCGGCGGTGGCCAGCGGCGAGCAGGTGGTGCGCCAGATGGTGGAGCCCGGGGCGGTACTGACCCGGGTAGCCTCGAGCCATGTGCGGGTCGGCACCTTTCAGTATTTTGCCGCCCGCCGTGACAGCGAGGCGCTGTCGCTGCTGGTGGACTTCTGCATCGAGCGACACTACCCCGAGCTGGCCGACTTGCCCGAGGCCGAGCGCGCGCTGGCGCTGGTCGAGGCGGTGGTCGAGCGCCAGGCCAGCCTGGTCGCCCAGTGGAAGGGGCTCGGCTTTATTCATGGGGTAATGAACACCGACAACTGCGCGATCTCGGGGGAGACCATCGACTATGGTCCCTGCGCCTTCATGGACGCCTTCCACCCGCACAGGGTGTTCAGCTCCATCGATGAGCGCGGGCGCTACGCCTGGGACAACCAGCCGGCCATCGCCCAGTGGAACCTGGCGCGCCTGGCCGAGACGCTGCTGCCGCTGATCAGTGACGATCAGGAGCGAGCGGTGGCGCTGGCCACCGAGGCCATCGAGGCCTTCGCCGAGTGCCATGACGCCGCCTGGACGGCGGTGCTGCGTGCCAAGCTGGGACTCGGGGCTGATGACTCGCAAGGCCAGCCGGAAAGCCGCTCGACCGATGGGCAGGGGGGCCCGTTGGCAGACGAGGACCTGGCCCTGGGCGAGGACTTCCTCAAGGCCATGGAAGAGGGCAACGCCGACTTCACCCTGAGCTTTGCCCATCTGCCCCTGGCGCTGGCCGGCGATGAGGCAGCGCTTGCCGAGGGCTTTGAGCGCAGTGGCAGGCTCGAGGCCTGGCTGCCGCGCTGGCGCGAGCGTCTGGCCCGTGAAGGCGTCGCCGACGAGGTCGTCGGCGCGCGCCTGGCGGCGGCCAACCCCCAGTTGATACCGCGCAATCATCTGGTCGAGAAGGCCATTCGCGCCGCCATCGATGACGACGACCTGAGCGTATTCGAGACGCTGCTCGCCGCCGTGACCCGGCCCTACCAGACCCCGGATGATACCAGCCTGCTGGCCCCGCCCGGGCGCGACGAGCGAGTGCTCAGAACCTTCTGCGGTACCTGAGGGGCCCCACCGGCACGCCGTCGCCGCCGGTGGGCTGCTTGCCAGCAGGGCTTACGCCGACAGAACTTTCGCCAGCACGGCTCGCGCCGGCTACTGCGGTGCCTGGCTGGCCTGCAGGGTGCGCGTCAGCAGTGCCCGCAGGGCGGCCGGGCGCACCGGCTTGAGCAGCAGCTGGTAGCCGCCGCGGCGGACCTCTTCGGCCACCTCCTCGGTGCGGTCGGCGGTGATCACGATACCGGGCACCGCGCCGGTCAGGCGCTCGCCCAGGGCGTCCAGCGCCATCAGGCCGGTGACCTCGTTGTCCAGGTGATAGTCGGCGAGGATGGCGTCGGGGTCGTCGTCCAGATGGCGCAGCACCGACTTGGCGCCACCGATGGAGGTGGCGGTGAACACCTCGCAGCCCCAGCCCGACAGCATCGCCTTCATGCCCTCGAGGATCAGCGACTCGTTGTCGATGCACAGGATGCGCTTGCCGTCGAGCTTGCTGGCGACCTTGCGCGCAGGCCGGGAGTCCGTGTCCTCGGCCGGGGCCTTTGCCTCGACCCTGGGCACGCTGACCGAGAATACCGTGCCCACGCCGACCCAGGAGCGCACCCGGATGGGGTGGTCGAGCACCCGGCTCATGCGGTCGGCGATGGACAGGCCGAGGCCCAGTCCCTTCTCGCTTTCCTTGTGGCGCGAGGCCTGATCCAGGCGACGAAACTCCTGGAAGATCTCGGCCTGCTTGGCCTCGGGGATGCCGGGGCCGCTATCCCATACCTCGATCAGCAGGCGCTCACCGCGCCGTCGAATGCCCAGCAGCACCCGGCCTTCCTGGGTGTAGCGGATGGCGTTGGACAGGAAGTTCTGGATGATCCGGCGCAGCATCTGGCTGTCGCTGTCCACCCACAGGGCCGAACCCACCACCTTGAGGTCCAGGCCGCGGTCTTCGGCCATCACCGCAAACTGGGCCTGCAGCGGGCGCAGGATGTCGGTCAGCGCAAAATGGCTGCGTCTGGGAGTCAGCGCGCCGGCGTCCAGCTTGGAGATGTCCAGCAGGGTGCCGAGCAGCTCTTCGGCGGACTGCAGTGAGCTGTCGATATGGCCGATGGTGCGCTTCATGTCCTCGGCGCCCATGTCCTGGGACAACGCCGAGGTAAACAGCCGCGCCGCGTTGAGCGGTTGCAGCAGGTCATGGCTGGCTGCGGCCAGGAAGCGCGTCTTGGAGGCGTTGGCGTCCTCGGCCACCTGCTTGGCCTGGCGCAGGGCCTGCTCGGCTTCGGCGCGCACCCGGTTCTCCTGGCGCAGCGCGGCGTTGGCTTCGGACAGGGCCAGGGTGCGCGAGCGTACCCGCTCCTCCAGGGTCTCGTTGGTTTCCTTGAGGGCGATCTCGGCCCGCCGGCGTTCGGTAATGTCCTGATAGAGCGCGAAGAAGCCGAGGATCGCGCCGCTGTCGCCGAAGTGCGGAGTATAGGTCACCAGCATGTAGCGCAGGCCTTCGTTGGTGATCTCGAGCGACACCTCGAAGCTGACCCTTTCGCCACTCAGGGTGCGCTGAATCCAGGGAATGCGCTCCTCGGCCATGGTCTCCGGAATCACCTGGGTCACCTTCTTGCCGATGACCTCGTTGCGGTTGATGTTGAAGGCCTGCTCGTAGGCACGGTTGGTAAAGAGGTAGCGACACTCCCGGTCGAAGTAGGCGATCAGCGCCGGCACGTTGTCGGTATAGATGCGGATATTGTTTTCCGAGCGGATCAGCGCTTCTTCGGTGCGTTTCTGCTGGGTGATGTCCTGATAGGTGTAGACGAAGCCGCCACCGGGCATGGGGTTGCCCTGGACCTCCAGCACGCTGCCGTCCTGGCGATATCGCACGTAGCGGTGGGGCTGGCCCTCGCGGATGTTGTCGAGCAGCAATTCCACGTGCTCTTCCGGGTCGCCGGGGCCGTACTCGCCGTTATGGGCGTTGTAGCGGAAGATGCGGTCGATCGGGGCGCCGACACGGATCAGGTGGTCAGGGAAGCGGAACAGCTCCAGATAGCGCTGGTTCCACACCACCAGGCGCAGGTTCTGATCCACCACGCTGATGCCCTGGTTGATGTTCTCGATGGTGGCCTGGAGCAGGGCGCGATTGAACTCCAGCACCTGGGAGGCCTCATCGACGATGGAGATGACGTCGGAGATGCCGATGCCACGCCCCTGCAGCGCCGAGTTGACGACGATCCGCGCCGACGAGGCGCCCAGCACCGAGGCCAGAAAGCGCTCGGTGAACTGGATCACGTCGATGGACGCTCGGGCACTGTCTTCCAGCGCCTTGCCGTTGCGCCGGGCGTAGTCCGAGAAGGCGCGGTCGACCTGGCCGGCGCTGAGGAAGCGCTGGCACAGCACCTTCAGGTCGCCGACCGTGGTAGCCCCGGTCCAGGGGCGATTGACCGAGGTCTGGCGGGTCTCGACGCTGTCGACGAACAGCGACGCCTGAATCCGTTCCACCACCCGCTGAGGGGTTACCTGGGAGACAAAGATGTAGGCCACCAGGTTGACCCCCAGCGACAGCATCACGCCGTGGGTAAAGCTGTCACCCACGTGCAGGCCGAACAGCGAGGTCGGTGACAGCCAGGCGATCCCCAGCGGCCCACCCTGGAGCCAGCCGGAGGGCAATACTCCGGCGTTGATCATCGCTGGCAACAGCAGGGTGTAGGCCCAGATGGCGAAGCCCGCGTTCATGCCGACGATGACCCCCAGGCGATTGCCGCGCTTCCAGTAGAGCCCGCCGATCAGCGCCGGGGCGAACTGGGCGGCGGCGGCAAAGGACAGCATGCCGATGGAGGCCAGCGAGGTGAATTCGCCGATCAGCTGATAGAAGCCATAGGCCATGGCCAGGATCACGGCGATGGTAATGCGCCGTGCCCGCAGGACCAGGCGGCCGTAGTCGCGGGCCTTGGTGTCGAACCAGCGCATGCGGAACAGCGCCGGGATGACGATCTCGTTGGAGATCATGATCGAGACCGCCACGGCGGCGACGATGACCATGCCGGTGGCGGCGGAGAAGCCGCCGATAAAGGTCAGCAGGGCCAGCCAGCTCTGGTTGGCGGCCATCGGCAGCGACAGCACATAGGTATCGGGTGATACGTCGGTGCCGGCGAAGATGGTCAGGCCGGCGGCGGCCAGCGGCAACACGAAGAAGGCGAACAGCACCAGGTACAGCGGGAACATCCAGCGCGCGCGGGCGGCGTCGTCGCGGTGGGTGTTCTCCACCACGGTGACGTGAAACTGACGCGGCAGACACAGGATCGCCAGCATGGCCAGCAGGGTCTGGGCCCAGAAGCTCTGGCCGAAGTCCTGCTGGGCCAGTTGCCGCTGCAGCTGCAGGTGGGTGTCGGCCCGGGTCATCAGGTCCTGCAGGCCATCGAACATGCCCCAGGTGACGTAGGCGCCGAGGATCAGGAAGGCCACCAGCTTGACCAGCGACTCGAAGGCCACCGCGTGGATCAGGCCCTCGTGGTGCTCGGTGGCGTCGGTATGGCGGGTACCGAACAGGATGGCGAAGATCGCCATGACGATGGCCACATAGAAAGCGGTGTCACCGAACAGCGGCGCCTGGGTGATGTCGGAGGCGTCGGTGAGCACGGCAAAGGACGTGGACACTGCCTTCAACTGCAGGGCGATGTAGGGCAGGGTGCCGATCAGCGCGACCAGGCTGGCGAAGGCCGCCAGAGACTGGGTCTTGCCGTAGCGAGAGGCGATGAAGTCGGCGATCGAGGTGACGTTCTGGTGCTTGGCGACCCGCACCATCTTGGCCAGTACCGGCCAGAACAATAGAAGCGTCAGTACCGGACCGACGAAGATGCTGGCGAACGACCAGCCGGAGGTCGCCGCCTGGCCCACGGCGCCGTGGAAGGTCCAGGAGGTGCAGTAGATCGCCAGCGCCAGGCTGTAGACCAGCGGGCGACGATGGCTGGCCCCCAGGTGGCGTGCACGACGATCGCCGCGCCAGGCGATGGCGAACAGCACGGCGATGTAGAGCAGTGAAACAGCGATCAATAGCCAACCGGCAAACATGGGCACCTCCTCGACGTCAGCGGCCATTCTAGGGCATTGGCGGCCTGCTCGGCAGGGGCGCAGCGTGGTTGCCTCGATTCGGGCGCCTGAAGTGCGAAGCATTGACGGAATTTTGCGCCATCAAGGGAAAGGCATTGCCTGGTCTCAAGGCCTTGAATCGCGACTAAGGTGGATTGCACCTTTGTAGTGATAGACCATCGGCTAATATTCCAGGAATACTTGTAACTTACTGAAATGCTTTGTTTAATAGTTTTCTTGGTGCAGTGCATTTATGCTTTTCGACTAAAGTTATCGTTCCAGGAAAGGCCATTTTGTCTAGTCTGCTTCTCGAGCCTTTGTGTCGTCTTTGCGGCGGCATTTGGCGATCAAACCACTTCTTGAGGGTAGCCTTATGCTAGACAAGAGCGCACAGGCCTACTGGAAACGAAACATACGAACCATCCTCGGCTGTCTGGCCGTATGGTTCATCGTCTCCTATGGCTTCGGCATTCTGCTGGTGGATGTACTCAACAATATCCAGTTCTTTGGCTTCAAGCTCGGCTTCTGGTTTGCACAGCAGGGATCCATCTACACCTTTATCGTGCTGATCATTTTCTATGCCTGGAAGATGAACAAGCTCGATGAAGAGTACGACGTCCACGAACAGTGACACCCGCAAAATAACGTCAATGAACGGGAATTGATTCCATGGATGTACAACTACTTACCTATATATTTGTAGGGGCGTCCTTCGCGCTCTACATCGGTATCGCGATCTGGTCGCGTGCCGGGTCTACCAAGGATTTCTACGTCGCCGGCGGCGGCGTCCACCCTGCCGCCAATGGCATGGCTACCGCGGCAGACTGGATGTCGGCGGCCTCTTTCATCTCCATGGCGGGCCTTATCGCCTATCTGGGTTACGACGCCTCGGTCTACCTGATGGGCTGGACCGGTGGCTACGTCATGCTGGCCATGCTGCTGGCGCCTTACCTGCGCAAGTTCGGCAAGTTCACGGTGCCAGACTTTATCGGTGACCGTTACTACTCGAATATCGCCCGTACCGTGGCGGTCATCTGCGTTATTTTCGTGTCCTTTACCTATGTCGCCGGTCAGATGCGCGGCGTCGGTATCGTCTTCGCCCGTTTCCTCGAGGTCGAGGTCAATCTGGGCGTGGTCATCGGCATGGTCATCGTGTTCTTCTACGCGGTGCTCGGTGGCATGAAGGGCATCACCTACACCCAGGTGGCCCAGTACTGCGTGCTGATCACCGCCTTCATCGTGCCGGCGGTGTTCCTGTCGATCATGATGACCGGCCACGTGCTGCCGCAGACCGGGCTCGGTGCCACCTTCGTCGATGCCGCCGGCAACGACAGCGGCCAGTACATTCTCGATCGTCTCGACGGTCTGCTGACGGATCTGGGCATCACGCCCTACACCGACGGCAGCCAGCCGATGATCAACGTGTTCTTCATCACCGCCGCCCTGATGTGCGGTACCGCGGGTCTGCCCCACGTCATCGTGCGCTTCTTCACCGTGCCTCGGGTGCGTGACGCCCGGGTCAGCGCCGGCTGGGCGCTGGTGTTCATCGCACTGCTCTACACCACCGCTCCGGCGGTCGGCGTGTTCGCCCGCACCAACATCATCGAGACGGTACACGAGACCAGCTACGAAGAGGCACCGGCCTGGTTCAAGAGCTGGGAAGGCGTGGGCCTGATCGGCTGGCTCGACAAGAACGACGACGGTCGTGTGCAGATGGGGCCGGGCGCACCGTTCGAGGGCAAGCCGACTTTCGAAAGCGGCCCGCTGGAAGAGGAAACTCCTGGCGAGCACGGGCAGCGGGTGGTGACCAATACGCCTACCGACAGCCCCAACGAGGTCTATATCGACCGCGACATCATCGTGCTGGCCAACCCCGAGATCGGCGGCCTGCCGGCCTGGGTGATCGCCTTGATGGCCGCCGGTGGCGTGGCCGCGGCGCTGTCCACCGCAGCCGGTCTGTTGCTGGTGATCTCGGCGGCTGTGTCCCATGACCTGATCAAGAAGCAGATCAATCCCAACCTCAGCGAGAAGGGGGAGCTGCTGGCGGCGCGTAGTGCTGCTGCGGTGGCGGTGGTGGTAGCCGGCTACTTCGGCATCAACCCGCCGGGCTTCGTGGCCCAGGTGGTGGCCTTTGCCTTCGGTCTTGCTGCCTCGTCCTTCTTCCCGGCGATCCTGCTTGGCATCTTCGACAAGCGCATGAACCGCGAAGGGGCCATCGTCGGCATGGTGCTGGGTCTGAGCTTCACCTTCATCTACATCGTCTACACCAAGTTCATCAACACCGATCCTTCGATCTGGTGGTTCGGCATCTCGCCGGAGGGTATCGGTACCCTCGGCATGATCCTCCACTTCGTTGTGGCCTTCGTGGTCTCGCGGGCAACCGCGGCACCGCCGGAGCACATCCAGGAACTGGTGGAGAACGTGCGTGTGCCGAGAGGCGCGGGTGAGGCCCACGCTCACTAGAGCGGGCCATCAGGCAGGGGCGTCGGCCCACCATCCGTCGCCCCCTGCCAGACGACAACACTCCCCGACCCCGGCCTCGCCGGGGTCGGTCATGGAGCAGACATGATCGACATCGACTTCACTCATCCACCGTTTTCATTGCTCGACGAGGCCGAGCGCGAGCGGGTCCTGGGCGGGCTGGATATCGCCTACTACGGGCGGGATGACGTGATCCTCGATGCAGGGCAGTCCGGCGAGTTCGTCTTTGTGATCCACAAGGGCGAAGTCGCCGAACTGGACCCGGCCGAGGGCCCCGCCGGGGGGCGCATCGGCCACTACACCGGGGGCGATCTGTTCGGTGCCATCAGCGTGATCAACGGCCAGAGCCGTTACCGCTTCGTCGCCGAAGAAGAAAGCCTGTGTTATCTGATGCCGCACACCTTGTTTCTGTCGCTGTGCGAGAACAACGCCGCCTTCTCGGACTACTTTCACCAGCGCCTGATCAGCAAGACGCGCTTGCTGGCCGAACGTCGCGCCGAGGGCGGGGTCACCCTGGCCGGATTCATGCTCGCCCGGGTGAACGAGTGCATGCGTGAACCGCTCAAGGTCGGCTCGACGACATGCATTCGCGACGCCGTGCTGACCCTCAAGGACAAGGGCGCCGACAGCCTGCTGGTCGAGACGCCCGATGGTCCTGGCATGCTGACCAAGACCGACCTGCTCGAGGCCCTGGTGCTGGAGGGGTGCGACGGTAATGCCGAGGTCGGTGGCATCGCTCATCTGTCGCTGGTGACGGTGGACGAAAGCCAGTACCTGTTCGAGGCACTGATCGAGATGACCCGCCACAAGGTGGCCAGGGTGGTGGTGCTTCAGGGCCAGCGGCTGATCGGTGTCGTGGAGCTGACCGATGTGCTCAGCTTCTTTTCCAGCCGCAGCTACGTGGTCAGCCTGCAGGTCGAGCAGGCGACGACCCTGGCCTCGCTCAGCGAAGCAAGTCAGCGTGCGCCGGAGCTGGTCGAGGCGCTGATGGCCCAGGGGGTACGCATGCGCTTCGCCATGGGCATGCTGTCGGCGCTCAATGGGCGCATCATCAGCAAGGCCTGGCACTTCTCGATGCCGGCCCCTCAGCGCGAGCGCGCCTGTCTGCTGGTGCTCGGCAGCGAAGGGCGCGGCGAGCAGATCCTGAAGACCGACCAGGACAATGCGCTGATCCTGGCCGATGACCAGCAGTGGGACGAGCTCAGCGCAGATACCGCGCGGTTCACCAGCGTGCTCGACGATCTGGGCTATCCGCGCTGCCCGGGCAACATCATGGTCTCCAACCCCCAGTGGGTCGGCACCCTTGCGCAATGGCGCGCGCGCATCCGTCGCTGGGTCAGCGAACCCGACGGAGAAAGCCTGATGCGTCTGGCGGTGCTTGCCGACGCCTCGGGGGTGGCCGGTGACTTTGCCCTGGTGGACCGACTCCACGACGTGCTGATCGAAGAAACACGGGGCAATGAACTGTTGCTGACCCATCTGGCGAGGGGGGTGTTGCGGTTCTCGACGCCCTTGACCCTGTTTGGAACGCTGAAGAAGCCCGAGCACGGCGTCGACATCAAGAAGGGTGGCATCTTTCCTATCGTCCATGGTGTTCGCACCATGGCACTGGAGTGCGGGCTGCGCGAGACCTCGACCCACGACCGGCTGGCGGCGCTGGCGTCACTCGGGCGCATCGAGCGGGTGGTGGCGGAGGATCTCGGCGAGGCGTTGTCGCTGTTCTGTGAGCTGCGGCTTCGGGCGCAGCTGGCCTACCGGCGCGACGATGCCCGGGCTACGGACGCCCCGGACAGAGTGGTGGTTCAGTCGCTCAATTCGCTGGAGCGGGACCTGCTGCGCGAGGCGCTGCATCTGGTCAAGGAGTTCAAGGCCAGCCTGTCCCACCGCTATCACCTGGAGTATGCATGAGTGTCGAGGCAGCCCCCCAGGGCAAGCTGCCTTGGCGTCAATGGTTTCGCTTGGGAGAGTACCCGATGCTGAGAGCGATCAGGCGTGTGGCCGACAGGCGTCGGCAGGCCGATGGCGATTTCGCCTGGCTGTTCAATCCCTATACCGGCGATGAGCTGGTGTCCCTGGACTGCGAAACCACCGGTCTGGATACCCGTCATGCGGAGCTGGTGTCCATCGCTGCGGTACGCATTCGTGACGATCGCGTCTTGACCAGCGAGTCGCTGGACCTGCGGCTCGCGCCTCCTGCCAGCCTGAGTGGAGACTCCATCTGCATCCATCGCCTGCGAGGGGTCGACCTGGAAGGCGGCCTCGAGGTGCGCGAGGCCTTGACGACGCTGCTGGAATTTATCGGCAATCGCCCATTGGTCGGCTGGTGTATCGACTTCGACCTGGCCATGCTGGATCGCTACCTGAAGGCGGAGTTCGGCTTCTCGCTGCCCAACGCCACCATCGACGTGGCCCAGCAGTACCGCAAGCGGCTGCGCCGAAGTCACCCGGAAATCGAGGTGCAGCCGACCTTTGAACAATTGGCAGAGCGACTGGGAGTCCCGATCATGGGACGCCATACGGCCCTGGGCGACGCCGTCACCACGGCGCTGATGCATCTGCGCCTGGAGAGCGGGGCACTCACGGCGCCATCGCGCTGACCCGTTGCCGCCATCCGCGCTGACCCGGTGCCGCCCGCACCGGCAACCATTCACCTGCAAGGAGATCCTGTCATGAGTCTGCACGCCATGTTGACCCTTCTCGAGCCCACGCTGCTGGCGCTGGGCCTGGTCTCGGTGCTGGTGGCCTACCTCCAGTACTATCGCCGTACCCGGGACCTGTGGGGCATGGTCAAGTTCTGGGAGAAGCGCCTGACCCTGACCGTGCGCGAGTTTGGCTGGCAACGTGCCGGCATCCTGCTGCTGTTGCTGGGCGTGGTGGTGCGCTATCTGCTGGCGCTGAACGTCGTCTAGGGCTTGTCTGAAAAGTGCCTGCGCTCGGTAATACGGCGTTAAAAATCGGATCAAAATGCTCATTTACACCCCGTAAACTGCGCTTTCTCACCGATTTTTGCCTTGTCTAACCTTCGCTCGTCGACTTTTCGGACAGCGCCTAGGGCCTGGCTGACAGGCACTTGCGTTCTTCGACTTGCCAGACCAGACCAGACCAGGCCACGACGCGCAAGGGCGCCACTACGGCGGTGTCGTCCTTGGCGGTTTCCGATGTGCTGCCGACGAAAAGCCTCTCCCGTATTGTCCTCGCCGGGGTAAGCGGTCGCTGACCTCTTCGCCACTAAAGCGTCCGGATGGTAGACTGGCGCCTCTTTCATTTTCAGCCGTGATGTCCCGCTCCCATGTCGCCACAGTCCGCCTCCGCCACCCTGTTCGATCCCCGTACCCCCGAGGATGACCATCTCTCGATCGATGCCGGTGTCAGCCCGGCCGACCCTGCTGCGGATGGCGATCAGACGGAAGCCCAAGTTCAGGCCAAGGCACGGCGTGAGTTCAACAAGCTGCAGAAGCGCCTGCGCCGCCAGGCCGGCAACGCCATCATTGACTACGGCATGATCCAGGAAGGCGACAAGATCATGGTGTGTCTGTCTGGTGGCAAGGACAGCTACACCATGCTCGAGATCCTGCGCAGCCTTCAGCGCAACGCGCCGGTCAACTTCTCGCTGGTGGCGGTGAATCTGGATCAGAAGCAGCCGGGCTTTCCGGAGCATGTGCTGCCGAACTATCTGGACAGTATCGGCGTGGACTACCACATCCTCGAGCGCGACACCTATTCGGTGGTGAAGGAGAAGACGCCGGAGGGCAAGACCACCTGCGCGCTCTGCTCACGCCTGCGGCGCGGCTCTCTCTATGGCTTCGCCGAGGAGATCGGGGCGACCAAGATCGCCCTGGGCCACCACCGCGAGGACATTCTCGAGACGCTGTTTCTGAACATGTTCTTCGGTGGCAGCCTCAAGGCGATGCCGCCCAAGCTGCTCTCCGACGACGGCAAGAACATCGTCATCCGCCCGCTGGCGTACTGCCGCGAGGCCGATATCCAGGCCTACAGCGAGGCGATGGAGTTCCCGATCATCCCGTGCAACCTGTGTGGTTCCCAGCCCAACCTGCAGCGCCAGGTGGTCAAGGAGATGCTGGCCGAGTGGGAGGTCAAGCATCCCGGGCGCCTCGAGAGCATGTTCAAGGCGGTGACCAATGTGGCGCCGTCGCAGCTGGCGGATCGGCAACTGTTCGACTTCGAGGGGCTGGAGGCCGTACAGGCCGAACGCCAGGCCCGGCGCATCGACGTGGTGGATGCCGGCTGATCTCGCCAACAGCGAATGTGCATGACGCCATGACAGCAAAAGAGGCCGCATCTCCGGATGCGGCCTCTTTCTTGTCACACGCCATCTATTACGCTTTGCTTTCCAGATCCTGGGTACCGGGCGCTGCTGGCCAAGCCCGGCACACTGCCGCCAGGCCCGCTCAGGTAACTTCGGTGTCGGCCAGGGTCGACAGCGCGGTCAGGTCGAGGATATTGACCTCACGTCCCGATACCGCCACCAGATCCTGCTGCTGGAAACGCCCGAGGATACGGCTGACCGTTTCCACCGCCAGCCCCAGGTGATTGCCGATGTCGGCGCGGGACATGGACAGGCGGAAGCTGAACGGTGAATAGCCGCGGCGGCGGAAGCGGTCCGACAGGCCGAGGAAGAAGCAGGCCAGGCGCTGATCGGCGGTCTTGCGTGACAGCAGCTGCATCATCCGGCGGTCCTCTCGCAGCTCCTTGCTCAGGGTGCGAAACAGCTGGGCACGCAGCTCCGGTAGGGTCTGGGTCAGCGCATCGAGGCGGTCGAAGGGAATCTCGCACACCGTGGTGGTCTCCAGCGCCACCACGCTGCCGGGATAGCGGCCGTCGTCGATGCCATCCAGGCCAACCAGTTCACTGGGCAGGAAGAAGTTGGTCAACTGAGCTTCGCCGCTGCCTTCGGTGGTGATCTGCTTGAGACTCCCCGATCGGACCGCGAAGACGCTGGTGAAGCGATCTCCCTGCTCGACCAATCGTGTGCCTTTCTTGATCGGCGGGTGACGACGGATGATGGAATCGAAGCGCTCGAGGTCGGCGGTCTCCAGCGACAGCGGAAGGCACAAGGAACTCAGGCTGCAGGACTCACAGCGAGTCTCATGCAGCATGGGACGCCGCCGATCTTGGGCCGTAGGACTCATTCGCAGCTCCTGTGGATCTGGGATCGATATTGACTGGGCCATGGGGAGAACAGACGTCGCCCGTACAGCACGTTGATGGCACTATTCTACACCCTCAGATCAGCTAAAAGTGGCGTCTACCTCTTTAGGATTAATAACTTAGAGGTAGGATGCGTCATTGGTGCAGCCCAGTCCAAAGTTGCCAGACGGCAAAGGCGATGATCATGCCAGCGGCGACAAGGCGTGTTGCCCGATGCGCCAGCAGGGCCTGCATTTGTCTTGCGGCGAGGCCCGTCACCACCAGCGCCGGAAGCGTACCAAGACCGAAGCTCGCCATCAGCAGTGCGCCCTCGAGGGGCTCGGCCCGTGCCAGGCTCCAGGCCAGCATCGAGTACACCAGGCCACAGGGCAGCCAGCCCCAGATGGCGCCCAGCGCCACCGCCTGGGGCAGACGCACCACCGGCAACAGGCGTCTGCCTGCGGGTTCCAGGTACCTCCAGAGGTGACGTCCCAGTGCCTCGACGTGACGCAGGCCTTTCCATAGATCGGCAATGTAAAGCGCCATCAGGATCAACATCAGGCTGGCGACGATCTGCATCAGGCCACGCAGGGTCGGCGAAAGGCCGATCACCGAACCCAGGGCGGCAACCAGAGCGCCCGCCACACAGTAGCTGGTGATACGACCTACATTGTAGCCGAGCACAAGTGTGCTCACCCGCCAAGGTTGACGCATGCTGGGTGGGATGGCAAAGGTCAGGGCGCTCATGATACCGCCGCACATGCCAATACAGTGTGCACCGCCGAGCAGGCCAAACACGAAGGCCGCCATCATGGGAGGCAGCTCGAGGCCGGTAGGATTCACTCAGGCCCTCTGGACGATGGATCACGATCGGATGTCTGCGCAGGCGTTTCGGACGAGGAAGCGCCGTCATCGGCACTGCGAGTGTCGTCCTCATCCTCGAACAGGATGCGATAGGCGGGGCCTTCGAGGTCCTCGAACTGGTCGTTGCGCACCGCCCAGAAGAAGGCCCAGACCGCCAGGCCCAGCAGGATCAACGACAAGGGTATCAACAGGTAAAGGATGCTCATGGGCCGGGGCTTGCGGTGACGGGTGAAGGTGTCGCGGTCGGCCTGGTGCGTCCGCGCCGCAGACGCAGGGCATTGCCGATGACCAGCAACGAGCTGAGTGACATGCCGATGGCGGCAAGCCATGGGGGCACGAAGCCCAGCGCCGCTGCGGGCAGCGCCACGACATTGTAGAGCACCGACCAGGACAGATTCTGGCGAATGATGCGACGGGTCTGGCGGGCCACCTCGATGGCTTCGACGATACCCGTGAGCGGTTCGCCCAGCAATACCAGATCGGCGCGGGTGCGGGTGAGGTCGCTGGCCCCGGCCATGGCGATGGCAAGGTCGGCGCCGGCCAGTACCGGCACGTCATTGATGCCATCACCGACCATGGCCACCTTTTCACCCTGTGCCTGTCGCGCCTTCAAGTGCCCGAGCTTGTCCTCGGGGGTGGCCTCGCCACGCCACTGATCGACGCCCAGCGTGCGGGCCAGCTGGCCGACGTTGACTGCGCGGTCGCCCGACAGGATCTCGATGGCAAGCCCCCGCTGGGCGAGGGCGGCGAGGGTCTCGGCGGCGTCGTCACGGGGCTGATCGTCGAGCTTGAACCAGGCCTGGGGCTTGCCTTCGCAGGCCAGCAGCAGCCAAAGCCCTGCGCCAGGGAGCTCAGTAACGGGTTGGCCCAGGCAGGCAAAACGCGGCTGGCCCAGTCGCCAGCGCCGGCCGTCGATCACGCCTTCCACGCCCTGACCCGGGTGATTGCGCAGTTCGCTGGCCTGGCAGCTGGCGTCGCGCCAGGCAGCGAAGGCACGGGCGATGGGGTGCTCCGAGCCGGTCTCCAGTGCCGCCGCCAGTGCCAGATGCCGGCGCTTGGCGGCAGCGTCCATCTCGCCATTGTTGGCGCTTCCTTCGTCGTCGCTCAGCGGCCGGTGTTCGGCGAGTTGCATACGCCCCCGGGTCAGGGTGCCGGTCTTGTCGAAGACGACGCGATCGAGGCCGGCCAGGGTCTCCAGCGCATCGGCTCGGGTCACCAGTACCCCGGCACGTCTCAGCCGGCCGTGGGCCACGGTCAGGGCGGTGGGGGTCGCCAGCGCCAGGGCGCAGGGGCAGGTCACCACCAGTACCGACAGGGTGATCCACAGGCTGCGGCTAGGGTCGATCAGGCTCCAGACCAGCGCCACCAGGGCGGTGATGACCAGCAGGTTCAACACGAAGCGATGGGCCACCTGCTCGGCCAGGCGGGCGATACGTGGACGATGGGCGAAGGCACGGTCGGTGAGATCGAGAATGCCGGCGGCGCGGGTATCGTCGCCGACGCGGGTGACCATCACTTCGATCGGGCTGTCCATGCACAGGGTACCTGCGTGCACGGTATCTCCCTGGCGACGCAGGCAGGGCAGCGATTCGCCGGTCAGCAGCGACTCGTCGATCTGGGCCAGGCCCGAGGTAAGGGTGCCATCTGCAGGAATCTGGGCGCCGGGGCTGACCCGAACCCGGTCCCCCGGGACCAGCTGACTGGCGGGGATGACGCGTTCATCGCCCTGCTCGTCGAGGCGCACCGCGGCACTCGGCAGCGCGCTGGCCAGGGCATTGCCGCTGCGGCCGTAGTGGGTACGGGCGCGAGACTCCAGGTAGCGTCCGAACAGCAGGAAGAAGGTGAACATGCTGACCGAGTCGAAGTAGCGGTCCCCGGAGTCGCTCACGACCGACCAGGTGCTGGCGACGAAGGCACCACCGATGGCCAGCGCCACCGGCACATCCATGCCCAGCACGCGGGTTCGCAGATTGCGCAGGGCGCCGACGAAGAAGGGTTGGGCCGAGTACAGTACCACCGGAGTGGTCAG
The DNA here is from genome assembly GCF_003856855.1 of Halomonas sp. YLB-10. Classification (NCBI taxonomy): domain Bacteria; kingdom Pseudomonadati; phylum Pseudomonadota; class Gammaproteobacteria; order Oceanospirillales; family Halomonadaceae; genus Halomonas; species Halomonas sp. YLB-10. The sequence goes on along the minus strand of NZ_RRCU01000001.1, from coordinate 838,959 downwards.
CGCCAGCGATAGCCAGGCAAACAGACGCTCGAACTCGGTGCTGAGATCACCGCCGTCGACGTAGTGCGGGATGGAAAACATCAGCACCTGCATCATGCCGACTGCCGCCACGATCAGGCGCCTTATCATCTGGCGCGACTGTTGCTTGAGCCGCTGCTGGGCCTGGTCCGGCTCGTAGGGCTGGGAGGGATAGCCAATGGCGGCCATCTCGGCCAGCAGGCGCGACAGCGACAGGCGTTCGGGATCCCAGCGCACCTGAAGGCGATGCTGGGAAAGATTGACAGCGCAGCTCTCCAGGCCGTCGAGGGCATTCAGGCGGTGTTCGATCAGCCAGGCGCAGGCGGCGCAGGTGATGCCATCCACCGCCAGGGTCGCTACCTTGGTGTCGCCATCCTGACGCACGAAACGATCCTGCAGGCCCGGATCGTCGAATACCTGATAGCGGGCCTCGTCGGCGGGTGTCGGCGATGGGCGCTCCGGCAGGGCGGTGCGAAAGCGATAGTAGCTGTCCAGGCCGCCGCCGACGATGGCCTGGGCCACCGCCTCGCAGCCCGGGCAGCACAGCGGATGGCGCTGGCCATCCAGGGTGATCGACCAGGATGCTGTGGCCTCCACCGGGGCGCCACAGTGGTAGCACGAGGCCGCCATCAGAGTCCCGGTGTCAGGCGCACGGAGGTCTCCCGCGGGAACTCTGCCTCGCCGGTCAGGCGCCATTCAGGCTGCTGTCCCGACGCGCCTTCTGCGTGGGGCTGCAGCTGAAGGTACCAGCGATAGCGCAGATTGCGCTCGAGGGTGCCGACATAGTGGCCTTCACGGGTGTGGGTCAGCACCAGTGCCCGGTCGCGGGCGCCATCGGTGGGGAACTTCAGCGCCAGATCCAGCCGCTCTGGGCGTTCGTCGCCATCGAGTGTTACCACCACGTCGCCGGTGGTGGCGTCGATGCGCAGCTCGGCCGCCAGCCCCAGCGCCTCGGCACGTTGCTGCTTTTCGAGCTGGACGTTGATGGCCAGACCTTCCTTGTAGTAATCGTCCGGCACCGAACCGTCGAAGTAGCGGATCGAGAAGGCCAGGTAGACCATGCTGAAGGTGACCGACGACAGCAGCAGGGCGATCAGGAACCAGGGCCAGAACTGCTTGTACCAGGGCGGCACCTGGGGATCGGACAGGGACATCAGGGGGTAACTCCTATAAATCGGCTTTCACGTTCGATGGCCACGGACGGATCGTCCTCGGCGAGGACGCGAACGCTGATATCGGCACTACGTTGTTCCATCTGATCAGGATTCACGCTCAAGGTCATCACCAGTTGGCGGGACTGGTTGGCGGGAACCTCGATGGCGGTGGTGTCGCTCTCGAGACCCTCGATGCCGGCTACCTCGATCACGTAGCGATGAGGGCGGTTGTCGAGGTTACGCACGGTCATGGCGTAGGAGTTGGCGATGCGTCCATCGGTCAGTGTCTGGTAGAGCCGAGCGCGATCGCGCTCCACATCCACATCCAGCGGTGTGCGGTCGGCGATGGTCCAGACGAACAAGCCGATCATCACCACCAGGGCGACCAGGTAGCCGATCAGTCGAGGCCTCAACAGGTGGGTCTTGTTGCCGTCGAGGGCGTGCTCGGTGGTGTAACGCACCAGGCCACGGGGGTAGCCCATCTTGTCCATTACGCTGTCGCAGGCGTCGATGCAGGCGGCGCAGGTGATGCACTGGTACTGCAGACCGTCGCGGATATCGATGCCGGTCGGGCAGACCTGAACACAGAGGTCGCAGTCGATGCAGTGGCCAAGGCCCTGCTCTGCCGGGTCGGCGTTGCGCTTGCGCGGGCCGCGAGGCTCCCCGCGGTGGTAGTCGTAGGACACGATCAGGGTGTCGCGATCGAACATCACCGACTGGAAGCGGGCGTAGGGGCACATGTACAGGCAGACCTGCTCGCGCAGCCAACCGGCGTTCAGGTAGGTGAAGACGATAAAGAAGCCGACCCAGAAATAGGACCAGCCGCTGGCCGACAGGGTGGCAAGGTCCGTCACCAGGCCACCGATCGGAGTGAAGTAGCCGACGAAGGTGATGCCGGTGGCCGCCGAGATGATCAGCCAGATGGCGTGCTTGGCGCTCTTGCGCCAGGCCTTGTCGGCGTCCCAGGAGCGCTTGTCGAGCTTGATGCGACGATTGCGCGGCCCCTCGATGCGGTGCTCGACCCAGATGAACAGGAAGGTCCAGACGCTCTGGGGGCAGGTGTAACCGCACCATACTCGACCGGCAAAGACGGTGATGAAGAACAGGCCGAAGGCGCAGATGATCAAAAGCCAGGACAGCAGCACGAATTCCTGGGGGTAGAAGGTGGCGGCGAAGATATGAAATTCGCGCCCCGGCAGATCAAACCAGACCGCCGGTCGATCACCCCAGGGAATCCAGGGCAGCAGCAGAAAACCGAGCATCAGCGCCCAGTTGGCGACCCGACGAACACGCTGGAACACGCCTTTGATCTCGCGTACGTAGATGTGCCGGCGGCTCTCGTACATGCTCTGGCTGTCGGGGGAATGGTGCGACACCGCAGGGTCGGTGACGTCGTGGGCAGGGATCTTGTCGCTCATGGCAGACTCACATCGCGTCGATGGGGCCGAAGCCCCAGTCTAGCGATTGACGGGTAGGTGGGTGGCGAGTGCGGCCAAGCGCCGCACTCGCCGCGGGAGCGATCCCGCTGGGGTCACTACTGACTCTGGTCCTGATTCTGGCTCAGACCATAGACATAGGCGGCGACCAGGTGGACCCGCTCCTCGCCGATGTAGGCGGCCTGCGCCGGCATATGGCCGTTGCGGCCGTTGCGCAGCGTCTGACGCACGGAGTCGGCCAGGCTCTGGCCCGGTGCCTGGTACAGCCAGCTGTCGTCGGTCAGATTGGGCGCGCCCAGCGCCTGGTTGCCGGTACCGTCAGGCATATGGCAGGCGGCACACACCGAGGTGAAGACGGCGCCGCCTTTTTCGGCACGTTCGGCGTCCTCGGCCTGGCCGGACAGCGACAGCACATGCTGGGTCAGGTTCTCGATATTGTCCGCGCCGAGCTGCTGCCATGACGGCATCAGGCCATTGCGTCCGTTGTTGATGGTGGTGACGATGTGCTCGGGCTCGCCGCCGTAGAGCCAGTCGTCGTCGGTCAGATTGGGGAAGCCGTAGCCGCCCTTGGCGTTGGAACCGTGGCAGATGGCGCAGTTGTTGAGGAAGATGCGCTCGGCCACCTGCATGGCGTCACCGTCCTGGGCGAGTTCCGGGATGGGTACCTGCTGGTACTTCTCGAAGATCGGTGCAAAGCGCTCTTCGGCCTGGGCGACCTCTTCCTCCCACTGACCTTCCTGGCTCCAGCCCAGCACACCGGCGAAGTTGCCGAGGCCCGGATACAGCACCAGATAGCCCAGGGAAAAGATCACCGTGGCAACGTAGAGCTGAAACCACCAGCGAGGCAGCGGGTTGTCGTATTCGTCGATACCGTCGGCGGTGTGGCCGGTGGTCTCGACGGTGCCGTCGGCGTCAGGGCGCTTGTCGGTCTTGCGGTTGGCCCACAGAAGCCAGAACGCAAAGCCGATGGTGCCGAGCGTGATGACGATGATCCAGGCACTCCAGAAGCCTGAGAGGGCATCACCCCAAAGCGTATTCATGTGTTCTTCTCTCCCCTGTCCTCTCGGGAATCGGCCTGTCGCTCGGCCGTGCGGTCACGATTCGGTTGTTCGTCGTCGTCGGCGAACGGCAGCTGCGCCGCCTGATCGAACTCGCGCTTGCGGCGGCTCGAGTAGGCCCAGGCCACCAGGCCCAGGAAGGCGATCAGCAGGATGCCGGTCAAGATGCCGCGAAAGGTTCCGATATCCATGGTTACGGGCTCTTCGCCGAGCTGGGCAACACCGTGCCAAGCTGCTGCAGGTAGGCGACCAGGGCGGTGATTTCACGCTCACCGCGGACCTCGCTGGTGGCGTTGGCGATCTGCTCGTCGGTGTAAGGCACGCCCAGTTTCTGAAGGGTGCGCATCTTGGCCGGGGTGTCCTCGCCGTCCAGGGTGTTCTCGAACAGCCAGGGGTAGGCCGGCATCACCGATTCCGGCACCACGTCCCGCGGGTTGTAGAGGTGGGCACGATGCCAGTCGTCACTGTAGCGACCGCCGACGCGGGCCAGGTCCGGGCCGGTGCGCTTGGACCCCCACAGGAAGTTGTGCTCGTAGACGGATTCACCGGCCACACTGTAGTGGCCATAGCGCTCGGTCTCGGCACGGAAGGGGCGAATCATCTGCGAATGACAGCCGACGCAGCCTTCGCGGCGATAGATGTCCCGGCCTTCCAGTTCCAGTGCGGACAGCGGCTCGAGGCCCTCGACCGGCTCCGTGGTCTGCTTCTGGAAGAACAGCGGTACGATCTCGGCCAGGCCACCGAAGCTGATCACCACCAGCACCAGCACCGCCATCAAACCGACGTTCTTTTCTATGATCTCGTGTTTCATGTCAGTCTCGGTCCTTCGTTGACTCAGGCGGTCTGGGGCAGGGGCGCGCCGCGCTTGGCGGAACCCTTGACGGTCATGGCCACGTTGACGGCCATGATCAGCATGCCGGTCACCCAGAAAAGGCCACCGATCAGGCGCACGATGTAGCCGGGGCCGCTGGCCTCGACGGTCTCGACGAAGGTGTACATCAAGGTGCCGTCTTCGTTGATGGCGCGCCACATCAGGCCCTGCAGGATGCCGTTGACCCACATCGCGGCGATGTACAGCACGGTGCCGATGGTGGCCAGCCAGAAGTGCACCGCCACCAGCTTGACGGAGTACATCTCGGTGTGACCGAACAGGCGTGGAATCAGGTGGTACATCGAGCCGATGGTGATCATCGCGACCCAGCCGAGGGCGCCGGCGTGGACGTGACCGATGGTCCAGTCGGTGTAGTGGGACAGGGCGTTGACGGTCTTCACCGCCATCATCGGGCCTTCGAAGGTCGACATGCCGTAGAACGACAACGCGACGACGAGAAAGCGCAGGGTCGGGTCGGTTCGCAGCTTATGCCAGGCCCCGGAGAGGGTCATCATGCCGTTGATCATGCCGCCCCAGGAGGGCGCCAGCAGAATGATCGACATCACCATGCCCAGCGACTGCGCCCAGTTCGGCAGGGCGGTGTAGTGCAGGTGGTGGGGGCCGGCCCACATGTAGACCATGATCAGCGCCCAGAAGTGGACGATGGACAGGCGGTAGGAGTAGACCGGGCGCTCGGCTTGCTTGGGCACAAAGTAATACATCATGCCGAGGAAGCCGGCGGTCAGGAAGAAGCCTACCGCGTTGTGGCCGTACCACCACTGCACCATGGCGTCGATGGCGCCGGAGTAGATGGAGATGGAGTAGGTGGCGGTGACCGGAAGGGCCGCGCTGTTGACGATGTGCAGTACGGCAACGGTCAGGATGAAGGCGGCGAAGAACCAGTTGGCCACGTAGATGTGGGAGGTCTTGCGGACCTTGATGGTGCCGAGGAAGACGGCTGCGTAGGTCACCCACACCACCGCGAGCAGAATGTCGATGGGCCATTCCAGCTCGGCGTATTCCTTGACCTCGGTGAGGCCCAGCGGCAGGGTGACGACCGCGCACAGGATGACCGCCTGGTAGCCCCAGAAGGTAAAGGCGGCCAGCTTGTCGCTGATCAGCCTCACCTGGCAGGTGCGCTGGACGACGTAGTAGGACGTCGCGAACAGGGCGGAGCCGCCGAAGGCGAAGATGACCGCATTGGTATGCAGCGGGCGAAGCCGACCGAAGCTTGTCCAGGGCAAGCCAAGGTTGAGTTCCGGCCAGACCAGTTGGGCGGCGAGAATCACACCGAGGGTCATGCCCACGATGCCCCACACCACCGTCATGATCGCGAACTGCCGGACCACCTTGTAGTTGTAGGTCGGATGTTCAAATGCTGTGCTCATGATCAGTTTCCCATCGATCGCGTAAAGGGGACGATCCCCCGGCCATAGTGCCTGCCCGGCAATTGCCTCAGAATGATGCAGATCAACAACCACTCAGAATTCTAGCCCAGCCTGGCAGTGAGAAGAACTTAGCCTCTGGTGGCAGTGAACTTTGGAAACTTGGCCGTGTCACAACTCGTTTTACCCGACGCTTTTACTCAGGAATTCAGCCAGGCACTCGCCGCCGGGCACCGTGGCGAGTGGCAGGTGCCCGACCTGGCGCCGGTGATCCTGGAGGGACCACCTTGCCGAGACGTGTTGTTGCTGGCGCATGGGGCCGGTGCCGGACACGATTCACCCTTTTTGCTTGAATGGCGCGCGGCGCTGGCCCGGGCCGGCGTACAGACGCTGTCATTCGAGTTTGCCTATCTGCGCGAGATGCGTGCGGCGGGGCGTCGGCGGCCGCCGCCCAGGGTGGCTCGGCTGGTGGAGGAAATGCGCCTCTGGCGTGACGTTTTGTCGCAGATGGTGCCAGGGGCGCTGTGGCTCGGCGGCAAGTCCATGGGCGGGCGGGTGGCCAGTCTGCTGGCCGCCGAGGACGGTGCACCGGGGCTGGTGCTGGCTGGCTACCCCTTTCATCCCGTGGGCAAGCCCGAGCGCCTGCGGCTGGATCACTGGCCGTCGCTGGCTTGCCCTCTGGTGGTGCTGCAGGGTACCCGGGACCCTTTCGGTACTCGAGACGAGGTGGCGGGCTATGAGTTGCCGGCGCATGCGCGTCTTGAATGGCTCGAGGATGGTGACCACGACTGGTCGCCGCGGCGCTTGAGTGGACTGTCGCGTCAGGACCTGATGGCTAAGGCGGCGCGCGCTACCGCGGACGCCATGGGCAAGTCGTGAGCGCTTCTTTCTGCAAGGGTGGATATCACGGCGCTGTGGCGCCAGCCCTTGCGCCGTCTGGCTTTCGGCCCAAGTCGATGAATGCACGGGCAAAAGTCGGGACAAAAAAAACGAGAAAGATGCGTGGAGCGCGTTGACATCCCCCGGATGTTCTGTAGAATGCAGCGCCACGTGACCAGGGGTGGTTAGCTCAGCTGGGAGAGCACCAGCCTTACAAGCTGGGGGTCACAGGTTCGAACCCTGTACCACCCACCATCATGAAAATGATGGATGGACACGTAGAGTAGAGAGCGCTGGACCGGTAGTTCAGTTGGTTAGAATGCCGGCCTGTCACGCCGGAGGTCGCGGGTTCGAGTCCCGTCCGGTCCGCCAGCGTCTCTTCTCGAATTGGTCATCATTGCGGACCGGTAGTTCAGTTGGTTAGAATGCCGGCCTGTCACGCCGGAGGTCGCGGGTTCGAGTCCCGTCCGGTCCGCCACGATGACAAGCCAAAGACGACGTCTTCAGGAAACTCGAGACATCGCACCGTGTGAAATAACGTGGGTGATTAGCTCAGTTGGTTAGAGCACCAGCCTCACATGCTGGGGGTCACTGGTTCGAATCCGGTATCACCCACCACGCGGACCGGTAGTTCAGTTGGTTAGAATGCCGGCCTGTCACGCCGGAGGTCGCGGGTTCGAGTCCCGTCCGGTCCGCCAGTTTCACTTGATCCAGTTCGCTGGAAAAGTCCGGTCCTGTTACCGGCGCTTATTTCGGAAGGCCCCGCTGCTACGCAGCGGGGCCTTTTTCGTGTGCGTCAGGTCAGCGGTGGTGGACGAGGGTTGACTGGAGGGCTATCCAGAGAGCTGTTCCAGGAGGGCGATTCCAGGGGCTATTTCAGGAGCTGTTTCAGGAGCTGTTTCAGGAGCTGTTTCAGGGGCCCTTTCAAGAGCTAGCCCCGGAGCTGGCCGGAAAGAAACCTTTGCCCGACGATGCGTTTTGCGCGCATTTTCATCGAGGGGGGTGGCAGAGGGTAGACTGCTATCATACAGTTGTTTGAAATTGGTCGATGAGTGGCGCCAATTGTGTGAGCGCGCCATCCGACACCGCCAACAACAACGCGCAGCCTGTGCTGCGAAGGACCGCCCCGTGACCGCCTATCCCCAGCTCTTCACTCCCTTGCGCCTGGGCCATCTGAGCCTGCCCAATCGTGTGCTGATGGGCTCCATGCATACCAACCTGGAAGAAGCACCGCGCGGCTTCGAGCGTCTTGCCGCCTTCTACGCCGAGCGCGCCCGCGAGGGAGTGGCGCTGATTGTGACCGGCGGCATCGCCCCCAACGCCGAAGGCGCCGTCTTCCAGGGGGCCTCGCAGTTGACCAGCGAGGACCAGCTCGAGGGACACCGTCAGGTCGTCGAGGCGGTGCACGCCGAGGGCGGACGCATCTGCATGCAGATCCTGCACGCTGGGCGCTACGCCTACTCGCCGGAGCTGGTGGCGCCGTCGGCGATCCAGGCGCCGATCAACCCCTTTACCCCGCGTGAGCTCACTGACGAAGATGTGGAGCGGCAGATCGACGACTACGTGCGCTGCGCGCGCCTGGCCCAGCAGGCCGGCTACGATGGCGTCGAGATCATGGGCTCCGAGGGCTACCTGATCAATCAGTTCATCTGTCGGCGCACCAATCAGCGCCAGGATCGCTGGGGCGGCGACTTCGACAATCGCTGTCGCTTTGCGCTGGAGATCCTGCGCCGGGTACGTGCGGCGGTGGGGGATCGTTTTCTGCTGATCTACCGGCTGTCGATGATCGACCTGGTGGAGGACGGCAGCACCCATGACGAGGTCATCGCCCTGGGGCGGGCGGTGGAAGCCGCCGGTGCCGACGTCATCAACACCGGCATCGGCTGGCACGAGGCCAGGGTGCCGACCATCGTCACCAGTGTGCCGCGGGCGGCCTTTACCGAGGTGTCCCGGCGCATGCGTCAGGCGGTGACGATTCCGCTGATCACCACCAACCGCATCAACATGCCCGAGGTGGCCGAACGGGTGCTCGCCGAGGGCCACGCCGACATGGTCTCCATGGCCCGGCCTCTGCTGGCCGACCCCGCCTGGGTGGCCAAGGCTCGTGGCGACAGGGCAGACGAGATCAACACCTGCATCGCCTGCAACCAGGCCTGCCTCGACCACACCTTCCAGGGCAAGCTGACCTCGTGCCTGGTCAACCCTCGCGCCTGTCACGAAACCGAGCTGTCGCTGGAGACGGCCGCCACGCCGCAGAGGGTGGCGGTGGTAGGGGGCGGTCCTGCCGGACTCGCTACCGCCGTCAGTGCCGCCGAGCGGGGCCACAGGGTCACCCTGTTCGAGCGCCAGGCCAGTCTGGGTGGGCAGTTCAACTTTGCCCGTCGGATCCCCGGCAAGGAGGAGTTCGACGAGACGCTGCGCTACTTCCGGGTCATGCTCGACAAGACCGGTGTCGACGTCAGGCTGTCCTGTGAGGCAACGCTGGCCGACCTCGAGGGCTTTGATCATGTGGTGCTGGCCACCGGCGTCCGTCCCCGCCAGCTTCAGTTGCCCGGTGCCGATCATCCAAGTGTGCTGAGCTACGCAGAGGCAATCGAGTCACCCGGCCGGGTCGGGCGGCGGGTCGCCATCATCGGCGCCGGCGGTATCGGCTTTGACGTGGCGGAGCTACTGACCCACGTCGCCCCGGGTGACGACCCCCTGGCCGAGTGGTGTGACGAGTGGGGCGTGGATCTCGCAGTGAGCGCGCCGGGAGGGCTCAAGCCCGCACAGCGTCCCGAGTCACCGCGGGAGGTCTTTCTGCTGCAGCGCAAGAGCTCCAAGCCCGGCAAGGGGCTCGGCACTACCTCTGGCTGGGTGCATCGGGCCTCGCTGCGCCATCGGGGAGTCCAGGCGATACCCGGCTGCGAGTATCAGCGTATCGACGACCAGGGCCTGCATCTGAGCGTTGACGGCGAGGAGCGCACCCTGGCCGTGGACAGTGTGGTGGTGTGTGCCGGGCAGGAGTCGGTGCGTGAGCTGGTAGCGCCACTTGAGGCCGCCGGCGTTCGGGTGTCGATCATCGGTGGGGCGGACAAGGCAGCGGAGCTGGACGCCAAGCGCGCCATCGATCAGGGCGTGCGTCTGGCGGCGTCACTGTAGGATTGTCGACAATAAAATATGCAGATTCGGTAATCCTCAGGAGGTGCGCTGTCGTGCCTCATGAGGACCGGGCAGGTGGCGTCCGGCGCTGGCTTCCCGGCCGTCGGCTACCTCGGCTTTGGTGCCTCTTGACCCTCTTAGGTCGAATTACGTCTGGACAATGAAACGCTTCTGCTGGCATGAGTTCTTATAGGTAAGGACGTTCAGCGTTGAAGATCCGAGCATCGTCATTGGCTAATGCTGTTCTACGCTGAGAGTACCCCCTCGACAAGGGCGATGGCAGGCAAGGGTGGGTGACGTCGTCCAGATCGAGTCCCGGGCATCACAGGAGGCATCGATGAGCATCTTCGACCACGTGCAGAACCGCTTCGCTCGCGTCCAGCAGGAAGAAATGTCCCTGCAGGAATATCTGGAACTCTGCCGTCAAGACCCTTCCGTCTACGCCAGTGCGCCAGAGCGCATGCTGGAGGCCATCGGTGAACCGGAGGTGATCGACACCGCCAAGGACCCGAGGCTGGCGCGGATCTTTTCCAACAAGGTGATACGCCGCTACCCGGCGTTCAGTGAATTCCATGGCATGGAGGAGGCCATCGAGCAGATCGTGGCCTACTTCCGCCACGCCGCTCAGGGCCTGGAAGAGAAAAAGCAGATTCTCTACCTGCTGGGGCCGGTGGGGGGCGGCAAGTCGTCGTTGGCCGAGCGGCTCAAGCTGTTGATGGAAAAAGTGCCGTTCTACGCCATCAAGGGTTCTCCGGTGCACGAGTCCCCGCTTGGCCTGTTCTCGCCCGAAGAGGACGGCGAGCTGCTCGAGAAGGAGTACGGCATTCCCGGTCGCCACCTGCGCAGCGTGATGTCGCCCTGGGCAGCCAAGCGACTCAAGGAGTCCGGTGGTGACATCTCCCAGTTCCGGGTGGTGCGGCTGTATCCCTCGCGGCTCAATCAGATCGCCATCTCCAAGACCGAGCCTGGCGACGAGAACAACCAGGACATCTCCTCGCTGGTGGGCAAGGTGGACATCCGCCAGCTCGAGCTCTACTCCCAGGATGATCCGGACGCCTACAGCTTCTCCGGTGGCCTGTGTCGAGCCAACCAGGGCCTGATGGAGTTCGTCGAGATGTTCAAGGCGCCGATCAAGGTGCTGCACCCGCTGCTGACCGCCACCCAGGAAGGCAACTACAACCCCACCGAGGGCATGGGCGCGATACCCTTCGATGGCGTCGTGCTGGCCCACTCCAACGAGAGCGAGTGGCAGGCGTTCCGCAACAATCGCAACAACGAGGCCTTCCTCGACCGGGTCTACATCGTCAAGGTGCCTTACTGCCTGCGGGTCTCCGAAGAGATCAACATCTACAAGAAGCTGCTCGAGCACTCCTCGCTCAACCAGGCTCCCTGCGCGCCGGATACCCTGCGCATGCTGGCCCAGTTCTCGGTGCTGTCGCGGCTCAAGGAGCCGGAGAACTCAAGCGTCTACTCCAAGATGCGGGTCTATGACGGCGAGAACCTGAAGGACACCGATCCCAAGGCCAAGTCGATCCAGGAGTATCGCGACAGCGCCGGGGTGGACGAGGGCATGGACGGGTTGTCCACACGCTTCGCCTTCAAGATCCTGTCGAAGGTGTTCAACTTCGACAACCATGAGGTGGCGGCCAATCCGGTGCACCTGCTGTATGTGCTGGAGCAGCGTCTGGAGCAGGAGCAGTTGCCCAAGGAAACCTTCGAGCGTTATCTGCGCTACATCAAGGAGTACCTGGCGCCGCGCTACGTCGACTTCATCGGCAAGGAGATCCAGACCGCCTACCTGGAGTCCTACTCCGAGTACGGTCAGAACATCTTCGACCGCTACGTCACCTACGCCGACTTCTGGATCCAGGATCAGGAGTACCGGGATCCCGAGACCGGCGAGCTGTTCGATCGCCAGTCGCTCAATGACGAGCTGGAAAAGATCGAGAAGCCGGCGGGCATCTCCAATCCCAAGGACTTCCGCCACGAGGTGGTCAACTTCGTGCTCAGGGCGCGTGCCCAGAACAACGGCATGAATCCGGGCTGGCAGTCCTACGAGAAGCTGCGTGGTGTGATCGAGCACAAGATGTTCGCCAACACCGAGGAGCTGCTGCCGGTGATTTCCTTCAACGCCAAGGCATCCTCTGCCGACATCAAGAAACACGAGGACTTCGTGGCGCGGATGAAGGATCGAGGCTACACCGAGAAGCAGGTGCGCCTGCTGTCGGAGTGGTACCTGAGGGTGCGCAAGTCGCAGTAGCCGTGAAGGCACCGGGAGCGTCCCGGTGCCTGCCACCCTTGTCGACTGCGCCCAGGAGGTCCCATGACCTACTTCATCGATCGCCGAGCCAACGCCAAGAACAAGAGCGCGGTCAACCGCCAGCGCTTTCTTGACCGTTATCGGACCCATATCAAGCGCTCCGTGGAGGAGGCGGTGAATCGCCGTTCCATCACCGACATGGAGCGCGGCGAGAAGGTCTCGATCCCGAGCCGTGATATCTCCGAGCCGGTATTCCAGCACGGCAGTGGGGGGCGTCGCTCCATCGTCGCGCCGGGCAATCGCGAATTTCAGGAAGGGGATCGCCTGCGCCGTCCGGACGGTGGCGGCGGTGGTGGCGATGGCAGCGGCGAAGGCGGCGCTTCCAATCAGGGTGAGGGCATGGACGAGTTCGCCTTCACCCTGACGCGGGAGGAATTTCTCGAGTTTGTCTTCGACGGCCTGGAGTTGCCCCACCTGGAGCGCAAGCCGCTGGTCGACGTCGAGGAGGTGCGGCCGGTGCGCGCCGGGGTGTCCCGGGACGGGGTGCCGGCGAGGATCAACATCGTGCGCTCCATGCGCGAGGCCCAGGCCCGACGTATCGCCATGCGGGCGCCCATTCGTCGCGCCCTGCGCGAGGCTCAGGAGGCACTGGAGGTCGAGGAGCGCAAGGATCCGGTGCTCCGAAACCCCGCCCGCATCCAGGAGCTCAAGGACGAGATCGAGCGCCTGGAGCGGCGCCTGGAGGCGGTGCCCTTCATCGACACCTACGATCTTCGCTACAACCACCTGATCAACCAGCCCCAGCCATCGAGCAAGGCGGTGATGTTCTGCGTGATGGACGTCTCCGGGTCGATGACCCAGGCCCACAAGGACATCGCCAAGCGCTTCTTCCTGCTGCTGTACCTGTTTCTCGAGCGTAGCTACGAGCGGGTCGAGCTGGTCTTCGTCAGGCATCATACCGCCGCCAAGGAGGTCGACGAGGAGGAGTTCTTCTACTCCCGGGAGACCGGCGGCACCATCGTCTCCAGCGCCTTGACCCTGGTCGACGAGATCATCGACAAGCGCTACCCGCCGGGGCAGTGGAATCTGTACGTGGCCCAGGCCTCGGATGGCGACAACTGGGACGATGATTCGGTGAACTGTCGTGAGCTCCTGACCAAGTCTCTGATGGGGCGCCTGCAGTACTTCACCTACGTGGAGATCACGCCCCACGCCCACCAGGCCCTGTGGGAAGAGTACGAGCGGGTGGAGGCGGCCTATCCTGACCGTTTCGCCATGCGTCAGATCGTCGAGCCGGGGGATATCTATCCGGTGTTCCGTGCCTTGTTCAAGCGTCGCGCCGAGAGTTGACCCCTCGGTCGACTCGACAGCCGACCGGGGCCTTGCGGCCCCTGAACAAGCGCTACGCAACTCCGGGCGATGATAGAGCCCCGGAGAGGAGGGGAGCTCCATGACCACCTTGACCAAGCGCCACGCCAAGCCCATCGCCACCGGCTCCGACTGGAGCTTTGACGATCTCACCGAGTTCGAGGCCGAGATCGCGCGACTGGCAGACGAGTACCGGCTCGATACCTACCCCAACCAGATCGAGATCATCACCACCGAGCAGATGATGGACGCCTACGCCAGCGTCGGCATGCCGGTGGGCTATCACCACTGGTCCTTCGGCAAGCAGTTTCTGGCGGTGGAGCAGGCCTATCGGCGTGGTCAGATGGGGCTGGCCTACGAACTGGTGATCAATTCAGATCCCTGCATCGCCTACCTGATGGAAGAGAACACCCTGATGATGCAGGTGCTGGTCATGGCGCACGCCTGCTATGGCCACAACTCCTTCTTCAAGGGCAACTATCTGTTTCGGACCTGGACCGACGCCTCCTCGATCGTCGACTACCTGGTGTTCGCCCGCAAGTACATCAGCCAGTGCGAAGAGCGCCACGGTGTCCAGGCGGTGGAGCAGCTGCTCGACGCCTGTCACGCCCTGCAGAATTATGGCGTCGACCGCTACAAGCGTCCGTCCCCGGTATCTCCCGAGGAGGAGGCTCGCCGTCAGCAGGAACGCGAAGACTACCTGCAGACCCAGGTCAACACCCTGTGGCGCACCATTCCAACCGGTGATGTGGGCAGCATCGCAGAGCCCATGGCGTCCGAGGACGATCCGCTGGGGCTGCGAGGCGGCGGGCGTTATCCGCCGGAGCCCCAGGAAAACCTGCTGTACTTCATCGAGAAGAACGCTCCGCTGCTGGCGCCCTGGCAACGCGAGGTGGTGCGTATCGTGCGCAAGCTGGCCCAGTACTTCTACCCCCAGCGCCAGACCCAGGTGATGAACGAGGGCTGGGCGACCTTCTGGCACTACACCCTGATGAATCGTTTGTTCGACGAGGGCGCGGTGGACGAGGGGCTGATCCTCGAGTTCCTGCAGTCGCATACCGCCGTGGTCAGTCAGCCGGCCTTCGATAGCCCCTACTACAACGGCATCAACCCCTACGCCCTGGGGTTCGCCATCTTCACCGACCTTAAGCGTATCTGCGAGGCGCCCAATGACGAGGACCGCGAGTGGTTCCCCGACATCGCCGGCAGTGACTGGCGCGAGACGTTGAACTTTGCCATGCGCGACTTCAAGGACGAGTCCTTCATCCAGCAGTTTCTCTCGCCCAAGGTGATTCGCGATCTGAAGCTGTTCCAGATCGTCGACGATGATCAGGAGGAGACCCTGGAAGTCGGCGCCATCCACGATGAGCGAGGCTACCGGCGGGTGCGCGAGGCGCTGTCCACGCAGTATGCGCTGTCGCTGCGTGAGCCCAATATTCAGGTCTACGAGGCGGATATCCGTGGTGATCGTTCGCTGACGCTGCGCCACGTGCAGGATCAGCGGCGACCGCTGGCACGCAGTGTCTATCCGGTGATCCGTCATCTGCATCAACTGTGGGGCTTTCCGGTCAAGCTGGAGTCCTGGGACGGCGACGAGGTGGTGCGTCGCTATCAGTGGCCGCTGCCGGACAGCGAAGAAGGCGCTTGAGACTCGGCAAGAGCGGCAAACGACAACACCCCGGGCCATCGGCCCGGGGTGTTGTCGTTCTGGTGTGGCTCAGGGGCGAGTTCTTTTCAGCCTACCCCTGGTAAATCCGACGCTGGGTCAGCCAGACGTCAAGGCTTGGCGGTCCAGGACTGGCACCACCCGCCCGGCTCCACACTGTTCTGCGGGAACAGCTGGCAGCCTTCGGTCTCGGCGTTGAAGAACATGCAGTTGGCGCAGGTCTCTCCCTCTTCGTAGGCGGCGTTGCCACTGGCGTCGCTGGCGTTCTCGACGTAGCCGAGCGCCTTGGCCTGGGCGTTGTCGGTATCCAGGCGCGGCAGGCTCTGGGCCAGGGCGGTGCGGGACAGTACGCCAGCGCCCAGAGGCAGGGCGGCGATGCCCAGCAGACTGTGGCGCAGGAAGTCACGGCGGCTGTGCTTGGCCATGGTGGGGCTCCTCGTTGTGGCTCGATCGATGGTGATCGAAGTCGATAGTCGAACGGTCTTGGTTGGGCCCGTTTCTGCTGGACCGATGTTATCGAGTGTGCCCGGTGAGCCTGGGCGACCTCGTGCGCTCTAGGCGGCGCTGAACATTCAGATTAGCTAAGCCTTTGAGTCTTGGCGAATCCTCGCTACTCCGCTGCGGCAATCCGCCACGCAGGTGGTGCCTGTCGGGTGGTGCTGCCCGTGCCGCGCCGGCGCTGATATACTGCGCCGCGAGCACACCACATCTTGCCGTCTGTGCCGTGGGCTTGGTTGGCCTGGCGAAGACGGACATCGAAGGAGGGCGACCATGCAGAATGCAGTGATCCTGATCAATGCCGAAAAGGGACAGGTCAAGGCGGTGGCGGAGCGCCTCGCCGAGGTCGACGGCATCAGCGAGGTGTACTCCACCTGCGGTCGCTACGACCTGGTGGCGATCGCGCGCACCCGTGATTTCGAGAGCCTGGCCGAACTCGTCACCGGGCGCCTGAACGCGGTGGAAGGGATCGCCGACACCGAGACCCTCAACGCCATGCAGGTGCACTCCCGTCACGACCTGGAGACCATGTTCTCGCTGGGGTGGTAGCAAGGTCGCGTGTGCGGCCCGGTGACTGCGCCGGGCCGGCGCAACGCCGCTCGTTCGACGCGCCGGCGACCAGCACCTCTTCGCCATCTCGTGACTCTTTGCATCAAGGAAGCGTGTGGACCTTTCACTCGATCGCCTGATACCCCGCCCCCGAAACCTCCTTGTCTCGCTGGTGCTGGTCGCCGCGGGTGCCTTTCTGTGGCACAGCACAGAGCAGGGCTACCGTGATCGCATGAGCTGGATGGGGGTAACCGAGTGGGCCGAGCCCGGCGTCTTGTCCTTCACCCGCGTCATGCGTAACGATGGCTATCTGCTGGGATGGTCGGATGTCCGCGTCGGTGCGCTGTGGGTCAGCTATGAGCTACGCCAGAGCGGGGATCGGCAGATCGGGCCGCGACCCGGTTTCCGCCAGGACTGGCGCACGCTGTGGCCTGTCAGCACCACGAGCTACTCGGGCAGTGGTTACGACCGCGGCCACCTGGCCCCGAACTACGCCATGGCCAAGGTGTGGGGAGAAGACGCCCAGGACGACAGCTTTCTGATGAGCAACATGATGCCGCAGAAGCCCGCGCTCAATCGGCAGCTGTGGCAGCGCCTGGAGGAGGTGGTGATGGACCACTTCCTGCCGCGCTTCGGCCGGCTGCAGGTGATCACCGGCCCGATCTACGCCGAGACACGAATCACCGATATCGAGATCGATCGTCTACTCAATCGCGTCGGCTTCGTCGAGGTGCCGGTGGCGTTCTACAAGATCGTGGTGGTGCCGGGGGATACGCCGCTGGCGGTGGCCTTTGTGATGCCCCAGGACGTGCGTGGCGACGAGTCGCTCAAGCAGTTTCTGGTCAGCATCGACGAGGTAGAAGCAAGCACCGGGCTGAATTTCCTGCCGCGGCTGGCGGCGAGCCAGGAAGCCGACTGGGAGTCGGTCGCGGGGGTCGGCGACTGGGCATTGTCCCAGGTGGCCGAGTTGCCCTCTCGATTCGACTAGGTAGAGAGTTCGCGGGTGCCGGAAAGACGGCGGAGCTGGCTGTTGCTGTTCTGCTGCGTCAGGAGGGGGCGCAGAGGGATAGTGCAAGAGGAAGGTGAGGTAGAGGGATAGCCGGGAGCGGTGCAGATTTCAGGCACAAAAAAACCGCGACGAGGCGCGGGTTCTTGTTGATCCGATGTGGATCCGTTGTCTGCATGACGATGGTGCCCAGGAGAGGACTTGAACCTCCACGTCCATAAGGACACTAGCACCTGAAGCTAGCGCGTCTACCAATTCCGCCACCTGGGCATGTCATGCGATTCTCTTGTCAATCTTGCATCAGTCTGTCGTGTTCGTCGACCCTGACGAGTCGATGGTGCCCAGGAGAGGACTTGAACCTCCACGTCCATAAGGACACTAGCACCTGAAGCTAGCGCGTCTACCAATTCCGCCACCTGGGCGAACACGTGCTGCTTGACTGACAAAGAGCGTGACGACTTGCATCGTCGTGATCCCGAAGGATCGTTGGTGCCCAGAAGAGGACTTGAACCTCCACGTCCATAAGGACACTAGCACCTGAAGCTAGCGCGTCTACCAATTCCGCCATCTGGGCAAGTGGCGCGTATGTTACCGAATCATCTGAATAATGCAAGCGTCTCGATAGGGAATCGCGCGATTTTTTTTGCCGTTGTGACCATCGCCTGAATGGGCCCTCGGTGGGCGGCGGGTCTATCCACGGGCGCTTATGGTTGGGTCAAGGCCGCGCCAGCGCTATACTGCGCGCATGTTACGACAAATTTTCGACAAGACCGCACGCTCGCGCCCGGGAGTCGGCGCTCACCTGCCGTCCTCGACCCTGCCAAGGATGCCTTTCGCATGACCCATTGGACGCTCGACGCCGACGAACACGCTCTCCGCGAAGCCCACAAGTACGACAACCCCGCCCCGTCCCGCGAATACCTGCTCAAGCGGCTCGAGGAAATCGGGGCGCCGGTGACCCATGAGGCCATGAGTGATCAGCTGGGTCTCGATGACGAGGACCTGCGCGAGGCGGTGCGTCGCCGACTGTCCGCGATGGAGCGGGACGGCCAGGTGCTGCGCAACCGTCGCAACGCCTATGCGCTGATCGACAAGCTCGATCTGATCAAGGGCAAGGTGCTGGGGCATCGGGACGGTTTCGGCTTTCTATTGCGCGACGACGGCAAGAAGCCTGATCTGGTGATCCCCCCGCGACAGATGCGCCGGGTGTTTCACGGTGACCACGTGCTGGTGCGCATCAGCGGACGCGATCGCAGGGGCCGTGACGAGGCCACGGTGGTGGACGTCATCGCGCGCAACACCCAGACCATCGTCGGTGTGTATCGCGAGAATACTCCCGAGTTCGGGGTACTGATCCCCGAGAACAATCGGATCACCCAGGAGGTGATCATCCCGCACAGCGCCTGTGGTGGCGCCCAGGACGGCCAGGTCATCTCGGCACGCATCGTCAAGCAGCCCGAGACCCGGGTGCAGCCGGTGGGTGAGGTCATCGAGGTGCTGGGAGAGCGTATGGATCCCGGTATGGAGATCGACATCGCGCTGAGAAGCTACGAGATCCCGTCCGAGTTTCCGCCGGATGTCACCGACCAGATCGCCAGCATGTCCGCCGAGGTCGCCGAGGAGGACAAGCTCCACCGCATCGACCTGCGTGACAAGCCGCTGGTCACCATCGATGACGAGACCGCCAAGGACTTCGACGACGCGGTGTGCGCCTACAAGACGCGTTCGGGCAGCTGGAAGCTTCTGGTGGCCATCGCCGACGTGTCGCACTACGTGCGTCCCGGCAGCCCGCTCGATCAGGAGGCCATCGCCCGCGGCAACTCGGTGTACTTCCCGGGGCAGGTAGTGCCGATGCTGCCGGAGCTGCTGTCCAATGGACTGTGCTCGCTGAATCCGGACGTCGATCGTCTGGCGCTGGTGTGCGAGCTCAACATCTCCAAGACCGGGGCCATCAGCCGTTATCGCTTCTACGAGGCGGTGTTCCGTTCCCATGCCCGGCTGACCTACAACAAGGTGGCGGCGATCCTTCAGGACGAGGGGGAGGAAGGCGAGGCCCTGCGCCAGGAGTACAAGTCGCTGGTGCCGTCGCTGAAGAACCTGCACAGCCTCTACCAGTTGCTGCGAGAAGCGCGTACCGAACGGGGTGCCATCGACTTCGAGACCACCGAGACCGCCATCGTCTTCAACGACGAGCGCAAGATCGAGAAGATCGTGCCGCGCTCGCGCAACGACGCCCACAAGATCATCGAGGAGTGCATGCTGGCGGCTAACGTTGCCACCGCGCGCTTCCTCGACAAGCACGACCTGCCGGCGCTGTACCGTATCCACGAGCGTCCGTCGCCGGAACGCCTGGACAAGCTGCGGCTGTTCCTCAACGAGATCGGCATGTCACTCGGCGGTGGTGATGAACCGACGCCCCAGGACTACCGTGACCTGGCCGAGGCGATCAAGGGTCGCGACGATGCCGACATCATTCAGACGGTGATGCTGCGCTCGATGAGTCAGGCGGTGTATTCGCCCCACAACGAGGGCCACTTTGGCCTGGCCTACCCGGCCTACGCCCACTTTACCTCGCCGATTCGTCGCTATCCCGATCTGCTGGTGCACCGCGCCATTCGTTCGGTGATCCGCGGACCGCGCCAGACCAACACCGTGCTGCGCGCCGAGGGAGCGCCGGTGGAGCCGCCGACCAAGTGGTGTCCCTATACCTTCGAGCAGATGCTCGAACTTGGCGAGCACTGCTCGATGACCGAGCGTCGTGCCGACGACGCCACCCGTGACGTCGAGGGCTGGCTCAAGTGCGAGTTCATGTCCGACAAGCTCGGCGAGGTCTACGACGGTACCATCGCCTCGGTCACCCAGTTCGGTATCTTCGTGCGCCTCGACGCGTTCTATGTCGAGGGACTGGTCCACGTCACCTCCTTGCCGTCGGACTACTACCACTACGAGCCCGAGAAGCATCGTCTCAAGGGCGAGCGTACCGGCACCAGCTATCGTCTGGGCGATGGGGTCACCGTTCAGGTGGCTCGGGTCGACCTCGACGAGCGCAAGATCGACTTCGAGATGGCCGACGACAAGCCGCGCCCTCGTCGGGCACCGCGCAAGCGTCGCGACGCAGGCGCCCAGAGTCAGGGCAAAGGCCAGGGCAAGGGGCGCGGCGGCAGGACGGCCCAGGGCGACACCAAGCGCCGTGCCGACGGCCCTTCCGGGGTCGGCGAACAGGATGCCCCGAAGAAGAAGGGCGGACGTCGGCGCCGCGGTCCGCGGCGTGGCAACAAGGGATGAACACCCGCGTGATGATTGACCAGGAGGCCGCCCGTGGCCAAGCATGATTCCAGACGCCGTCGCCACGGCCAGAGCCAGTCCCAGACGCATGACCAGGCGCGTACTCAGGTGCGTGGCAAGGGACGTGGTCAGCATGGTCCGGCAGTGCCGAACGGCCTCGACAGTGTGTTCGGCGTCCACGCCGTCCGGGCGCTGCTGGAGCGTGGCGAATCACCCAGGGAGCTGTGGGTGCAGGAGGGCGACGCCGGGCGTCGTCTGAGTGAGCTGGTCGATACCGCGCGCAGTCGCGGCGCCAGGCTCAGGAGCGTGCCCCGTGAAGAGCTCGACGGCCTTTCCCAGGGTGCCTCCCATCAGGGTATCGTGGCGTTCTGCCCGCCACTGGCGCCGGAGGGCGAGGAGTCCCTGTGGCACAAGCTCAAGGCCTGGCCGCTGGAGACGCCGCCGCTGCTGCTGATCCTCGATGGTGTCACCGACGTTCACAACTTCGGCGCCTGTCTACGCAGTGCCGACGCCGCCGGGGTGCACGGCGTGATCGTGCCCAAGGACAAGTCGGCACCGCTCAACGCCACCGTGCGCAAGGTGGCCTGCGGTGCCGCCGAGAGCGTGCCGGTGTATCAGGTGACCAACCTGGCTCGCGCCATGGCGCGACTGAAGGAAGAAGGGGTGTGGATCACCGGTACCGCCGGCGAGGCCGATGCCAGCGTCTTCGCAGCCGACTTCACCGGGCCCATGGCGCTGGTGATGGGGGCCGAGGGCAAGGGCATGCGTCGGTTGACGCGGGAGGCCTGCGACACCCTGGTCAAGCTGCCCATGGCGGGCACCGTCTCGAGTCTCAATGTGTCGGTGGCCACCGGCGTTTGTCTGTTCGAGGTGGTGCGCCAGCGCGAGCTCAAGGCCCGCGGTTGACGGTGTCGCCCCAGCATCGGCTTGCAACCCTGATCACAACTCCGTAGAATCTGGGCGCCCGTGCGTTCTGCGCGGGACAGGCTAATTGTTATTCACTCCTTGCTTCCCCCGGCGCCGAGACGACTCAGGCCCCTGCGGAAGCTGCCAAACCGAAAGGAGAATCCATGCGTCACTACGAGATCGTCTTCATGGTCCACCCGGACCAGAGTGAGCAGGTTCCGGCCATGGTCGAGCGCTACACCAGCATCGTCACCGAGAACGCCGGTACTGTTCACCGTCTCGAGGATTGGGGCCGCCGTCACCTGGCCTACCCGATCAACAAGATCCACAAGGCTCACTACGTGCTGATGAACGTCGAGTGCAGCGGCGAGACCCTCGAGGAAATCGAGAACATCTTCCGTTTCAACGACGCCATCATTCGCAGCCTGGTGGTGCGCTGCAAGGAAGCCATCACCGAAGCGTCTCCGATGATGAAGCCGGTGGAAGAGAAGCGTGCCCGTCGCGAAGAAAAGCCGCGCACCGCTGAATCCGCCTGAGCCGCGCATCACTAGCTCTGCAACGCACGTATAAGGAGTCTTTCCATGGCACGCTTTTTCCGTCGCCGCAAGTTTTGCCGTTTCACCGCTGAAGGCGTGAAGCAGATCGACTACAAGGATCTGGACACGCTCAAGGCCTACATCACCGAGACCGGCAAGATCGTTCCCAGCCGCATCACCGGTACCAAGGCCCGTTACCAGCGCCAGCTGTCCACCGCGATCAAGCGCGCACGCTACCTGGCCCTGCTGCCTTACACCGACAGCCACCAGTAAGTCGTCGCCGATGCTGCCCGTCGCCCGATGGTCGATGAAAGGCATGCCCCAGGCGGCGCTGGTCGCTCTGGTGGCATCTGCGGTGCCTTGGCTGTTCTGGTTCGGGGCGGCGATTGCCGCTCTGGTCACCTTGCGCAAGGGCATGGCACCGGCGATGCCGGTGATCGTCGCAGCAGCAGTGCCGGCTGGCTGGTGGTGGACCCAGGGAGATCCGATCCCCCTGGCGACCACCCTGCTGGCGTTGTTGATGGCCATCGTGCTGCGCTCCCGCATGCGCTGGGGCGAGGCGCTGATCCTGGGGTCGCTGGCCGGCGCCGCGATGATCCAGCTGGGGGTGTTCCTGCCCAAGGCGGATACCGCCCTGATGCTGGAGCAGCTGCGCCAGAGTTCCTCCGAGGTAGCCGCCATGCTCGACGAGTTGGCTGCCCAGGGACTCGACGCCAGTCGGCTGGCCGAACTGGTTATCAGCGGTGTCACCGGTCTGGTGGTGATGCTCGCTGCGGTGGCCTGTCTGGCCCTGGCACGCAGCTGGCAGGCGGGGCTCTACAACCCGGGAGGTTTCCGGGAAGAGTTCCACGCCCTGCGGCTCACCCCGAGGGAGCTGATCCTGTTGGTGGTGCTGGTGATCGCCGGCACCCTGCTGGGTCTCCCCGGGATCGGCATGCTGGCCTGGA
Source organism: Halomonas sp. YLB-10 (assembly GCF_003856855.1). NCBI lineage: Bacteria > Pseudomonadati > Pseudomonadota > Gammaproteobacteria > Oceanospirillales > Halomonadaceae > Halomonas > Halomonas sp. YLB-10. The sequence goes on along the minus strand of NZ_RRCU01000001.1, from coordinate 815,996 downwards.
TTCCGCTGCTGATGGCCGGCATCGGCCTGACACATGGTGTAGTTGGACGTAAGGGAATGAACGGGTTGTGGCTGGTCGCGTTCTATCTGCTGCTGATCACCACCTGGCCCATGATTCTCATCGTGCTGGTTGTGGCCCTGATCGATACCTTCGCGGACTTCCGCGGGCGTCTGGGTCACAGCAACTGACATAGAGGTTTACGAGATGGAAGTCATTCTGCTCGACAACATTGGCAAGCTGGGCGGTCTCGGTGACAAGGTCACCGTCAAGCCTGGTTACGGCCGCAACTACCTGGTGCCCTACGGTCTCGCCGTGCCGGCCACCAAGGACAACATCGCTGCCTTTGAAGCCCAGCGTGCCGAGCTCGAAGCTCAGGCCGCCGAGCGCAAGGCCGAAGCCGAAGCTCGCGCCGAGCAGCTCAACGACATCGAGCTGTCTCTGGTCGCCAAGTCTGGCGACGAAGGCAAGCTGTTCGGTTCCATCGGTCCGCGTGACCTGGCCGAGGCGATCTCCAGCGCCGGTATCGACGTCGCCAAGAGCGAAGTCCGCATGCCGGAAGGCCCGATCCGCCAGACCGGCGAATACGACATCGTGCTGCACCTGCATGCCGACGTCGACGCCACCGTGCGCGTGGTGGTGGTGGCCGAGTAAGGTCGTCTCCCACGGCAGTGGCAAGGGCGCGGGAGTCACATCCCGCGCCCTTTTTTGTGGCTCGCGATCGCCCGCACGGGTGATCGTGCGACGGACCCGGCTTCGGGTAGACTAAGGCTTGTCTGGAGAGTGGCTGCGCTCGTCGACTTTTCGGACACAGCCTGGATCCAGTGGCATGGCGCCGTGAACAACAGCGAAGAGACAAGCGCATGAGTGACGTCCAGACCATCGATCGTGAAGCCGCGGCGCTGAAGGTTCCGCCGCACTCGGTGGAGGCCGAGCAGTCGGTGCTGGGTGGCCTGATGCTCGACAATCAGGCCTGGGACAATATCGCCGACCGGCTGGTGGCCGACGACTTCTATCGCTACGAGCATCGCCTGGTGTTCAACGCCATGGTGGCGCTGGCCGAGTCGAGCCGTCCGCTGGACGTGGTGACCCTGTCCGAGGCCCTGGAGGGGCGCGACCAGCTCGACACCGTGGGCGGGCTCGCCTACCTGGCGGAGCTGGCCCGCAACACTCCCTCGGCCAGCAATATCCGCGCCTATGGCGACATCGTGCGCGAACGCGCCACCCTGAGAAAGCTGATCCAGGCGGCCAACCAGATCGCCGACGGCGCCTTCAGCCCCAATGGGCGTCCTGCCGATGAGCTGGTCAACGAGGCCGAGCGGCTGGTGTTCCAGATCAGCGAGGATCGCCCCAAGGCCGGTGGCCCCATCGGCATGAGCGAACTGCTGACCAAGGCCGTCGATCGCATCGACGAGCTGTTCAACATGAAAGGCGAGATGACCGGCCTGTCGACCGGCTTTCGTGATCTCGATGACATGACCTCCGGGCTGCAGCCCTCCGACCTGGTGATCGTTGCCGGGCGTCCGTCCATGGGCAAGACCACCTTCGCCATGAACCTGGTGGAGCACGCGGTGGTGTCCAGCGACAAGCCGGTGATGGTGTTCTCCATGGAGATGCCGGCAGACTCGATCATGCTGCGCATGCTGTCGTCACTCGGCCGCATCGACCAGACCCGAGTACGCTCCGGTCAGCTCGAGGACGAGGACTGGCCGAGGTTGACCTCGGCGGTCAACCTGCTCAAGGACAAGCAACTGTTCATCGATGACACCGCTGCGCTGTCGCCCAACGAGATGCGCTCACGGGTGCGTCGCGTGGTGCGCGAGCACGGCAACCTGGCGATGATCATGATCGACTACCTTCAGTTGATGCAGGTGCCGGGGTTCGGTGACAACCGTACCGGCGAGATTTCGGAGATCTCGCGCTCGCTCAAGGGGCTTGCCAAGGAGTTCGGCTGCCCGGTGATTGCGCTGTCGCAGCTCAACCGCTCGCTGGAGCAGCGCCCCAACAAGCGTCCGGTGATGTCGGACCTGCGTGAATCCGGGGCCATCGAGCAGGACGCCGACCTGATCGGTTTCGTCTATCGTGATGAGGTCTACAACCCGGATAATCCCGACAACAAGGGGCTCGCCGAATTCATCATCGGCAAGCAACGTAATGGTCCCATCGGGACGGTGCACATGGCCTTTATCGGCAAGTACACCCGCTTCGAGGATCTGGCGCCGGACAGCTACGGTGATACCTTCGGCGAATAAACGTGCTTGAGCCTGACCGACGGGCTCGTATAATGCCGCCCCTTGCGATTTCGACAGACACAGTGAAGGAGACCTGACATGGCAGGCGGATTTCGACGCGGCAATCGCCGTCGCGCGCCCAAGCTGGAAGCCCGTGGCGAATTGACCTCGGTGGAACGGGAAGGCCCGTTCAAGGAATGGCTCGGCATGCCCGATCTGTATCGCTATCACCTGGTAGTGGACGGCGTGGACTACAGCTACCAGACAGAAGACTCCGAGCTGCCGGTGCAGATCGGCGACAAGGTGGTGTTTCGCTACAAGGAGACCAAGGCCGGCAATTGGGTCGACCGCAACTCCCTCGGCAAGGCCATCGATCCCTCCGACTACCAGTAGTCTCACCGCCGGATCCGTCGCCCGCGAGCATTCGTGTCGCGGGCCTTCGTTTTCCCTCCTTCAAGCTCTCCACTTCCTCCCGCAAAGGCGCTGCCTGCCGCTGAAGACCCCCTTTTCTCCGCCGCGATCATGGAGGTCGTTTAACCCGCTGTGCGCGCGAAACGGCCAATATGTATCCAGATCAGAGAAATTCTTCACACCGTCACGGGAATGTCACCCGAAGGGCCCAGGCTGTGCCATGATCAGAGAGTCACATGCGCGGCACAGGGAAATGAAACGAGCGTCATGGTCTGCCGAAATATCATCGGCACGCTCGTCGCCGTAGTGTCGTCACATAAGGAGGGCGGGGGCCACAGGACCCCCGTCGCGACAGGATGAAAAGAGGCGAAAGATACGATGGAAATTAATGATCTCAAGGCCTTTGTCGGCCGCCACGACAACTTCGAGATTCGCGTGATCGGCCATGCCGGCAGCCGTTTTTACCAGGTCGAACTGGAAGACGTGGAAGGTGCCCGCAAGATGCTCTGCCGCCGCGGCAAGCCGGTGTTGTTCCGCTCGCTGGACGACGTCTACCTGGAGCTCAAGCGTGCCGGTATCCACCGCGCCTACCTGGTCCAGCACGTGGCCCACGACGAGGTGATCGGTCGCGAGGCCCACTATGCCGAACCGCTGGCCTCACGTATGCCCCTGGTGTTTTGAGTGACATCGTTCCACACCAACCTGGTGCTGGAACCCTCTCGACGGCAGTCTCGCCGTCTCTGCCTTGCCACTGATGTACCCACGTTCACCGAACAAGTCCCTGGCGCAAGCTGCCAGGGCCCTTGGCGGTGTCGACCTGCCTTATCGCTTCCTTTGAGTCCCTGTTAGCCAGGGGCGCAGTCGGGCGAAGCCCAGATAGCCGATGTCCAGCAGTCCACGCAAACCGGGTACGCTGCTTAGCTGCACCCAACGGCGATGACCCAGCGTCGCGTACAATGCGCGAGTGGCATCCATGCCGATGAACCAGCGACCTGTGGCGTCGCGCAGGTGCAGCTTGCCCAGCATGTCATCGAAGCGCTGGCCCCAGGCCTCGGCGCAAAAATCGTCGTCGCGGATATCGATAAAGTGGATCAGCCGGCTGCGCGGATGCCGCCTCAGCCAGGCGATCTCCTTGCGGCATAGTGGGCACTGACCATCATGAAACAGCGCAAGCGGTGTGGCGAGTGTCTCGAACCGATTCATGGATTCGCTCCCTGAGGTCGATAGCCGTCGCGGTGGGGACCCTGACCGTAGCTCGGTTCGCATGCCAGGTTGTCGAGAAAGGACGTGGCCTGGCGGCGCATGGCGCTGCGCTTGTCATCGCTCATGCGGCGCAGCGAGCCATAGATCAGCTTCATGCGAGGATTGCTCGCCAGGGTGTCGGCGTGACGTTCGAGAAAGTCCCAGTAGAGGCTGTTGAAGGGACAGGCGTCTTCGCCCAGGGTCTTTTTCACGTCATAGCGACAGTGGCGGCAATGGTCAGACATCCGATCGATGTACTTGCCTGACGCACAGTAGGGCTTCGAGCCCATCAGTCCACCGTCGGCGTGCAACACCATGCCAAGCGTATTGGGCAATTCGACCCATTCACAGGCGTCGGCGTAGACCGCCAGGTACCAGTCGCACAGGGCCTCGGGGCTGACGTCGCACAGCAGAGCAAAGTTGCCGGTCACCATCAGACGCTGGATATGGTGCGCGTAGGCGTTGTCCCGGGTCATGCCGATCGCGCGGGATAGACAGCGCATGCCGGTGTCACCGCTCCAGTAGAAGTGGGGCAGACCCCTGCGGGCCTGCAAGGCGTTATAGCCCTTGTAGTCCGGCATACGGGTCCAGTAGATGCCCCTGACGTACTCTCGCCAGCCGAGGATCTGGCGGATAAAACCTTCCACCGCATTGATCGGTGCATGCCCCTCGAGATAAGCGGTTTCGGCGGCCTCGCAGACTTCTCTCGGGCTGAGCAGGCCAAGGTTCATGGGAGCGGACAGGCGCGAGTGGAAGAGAAAGGGATCGCTGTCGCTGATGGCGTCCTGGACGTCACCGAAGCTCGGCAGCAGGTGATCGATGAAGTGTCTGAGATCGACCAGCGCCTGGCGTCGGGTGACCGGCCAGTGGAAGCCATCCAGACGACCGAAGTGTTCATCGAAGTGTTCCTCCACCAGTGTCAGCACCTCACGGGTCATGTCGTCGACGGTGTGGCGGGGAGGCTTGGGCAGCGTGTAGTGCTGGGGCAGGGGTCGTCGGTTGTCCTTGTCGAAGTTCCACTGGCCGCCCATGGGTTCATCGCCCTCCATCAGCAGGCCGGTGCGGCGACGCATCAGTCGATAGAAGCCCTCCATGCGAGGCTGCCGGCGATGGGACAACCAGTCGCCGAATTCACCAGGCGTGCAGTAGAAGCGGTCGTCCTCGACCCATTGCCAGGGTATCCCGCCCTGGCGGCGCTCCATGGCATCCAGTAGCCGCCATTCGCCGGGCCTTGTGGTGACAATCCGCGAACAGTCGTAGGCTTGCGCGAGGCGTTCCGCCTCCGCCAGCAGGCCATGGGCGTTGTCCGGATCATCGAGGGCGCTGTAGTGGACGCGATAGCCCTTGTCGCGAAGAGTGGCGGCGAAGTGGCGCATGGCCGACAGCATCATGGCGATCTTCTGAGGGTGATGCGGCACGTAGCGGCCTTCCTCGGCGACCTCGCACAGCGCGACGACGTCGTTGTCGCCAGCGGTCTGCAAGAGTCCGAGGTCCAGGCTCAACTGGTCGCCGGTGATCAAGATCAAGGATCTGGACATGGGTTCACCAAAAATTGTACAAATCCTCTTCATAGTAACACTTCATTCGAGCCTGATACCCACCGGTGATAGGCTTTGTGCATTCGCTACCAAGAGGAAGTCACCTTCATGGATCAGTCCGTTCCCCCCTCAGTGGTGGAGGCCCACCGCCCGGAGCAGGCGCCGGTCGACCACCCCGCCGTCGCACGTGAAAAGATCGGCGTGCTGGTCGCCAACCTGGGTACGCCGGACGATACCGACTACTGGTCCATGCGCCGCTATCTCAGCGAATTTCTGTCGGACCAGCGGGTGGTCGACTATCCGCGCTGGCTCTGGCAGCCGCTGCTGCAGTTGATCATCCTGAGTCGCCGGCCATTTGCCTCCGGGGCGGCCTATCGCAGCATCTGGAACACCGACAAGGACGAGAGTCCATTGCTGACCATCACCAGAAGCCAGAGCGAGAAGCTGTCGACGCGGCTGCGCGCTGAGCTGGGGGACAATATCGAAGTCAGCTTCGGCATGCGCTACGGCAATCCCTCCACCGACAAGGCGCTCAAGGAGCTGGAGGAGAAGGGATGTCGGCGTATCCTGTTCTTCCCGCTGTATCCCCAGTACGGCTCACCCACCACCGCCACCGCCTGCGATCAGTTCTTCCGCCAGCTGATGAAGCGCAAGTGGCAGCCATCGGTGCGAACGGTGCCGGCCTACTTCGACGAGCCGGGCTATATCGAGGCCCTGGCCGCCTCTGTCAGCGAACGCCTGGAGAACGAGACGCACCAGCCCTCGGTGGTGGTGGCGTCCTATCACGGCGTACCCAAGCGCTTTCTGGAGGAAGGCGACCCCTACTACTGTCAGTGCAGGAAGACCACGCGACTGCTGCGCGAACGGCTGGGGCAGGCCGAGGACGAGGTGGTTACCGCCTTCCAGTCCAAGTTCGGGCCTGAAGAATGGGTGGGCCCCGCCACCGTCGACAAGGTGGCGGAGCTGGCGCGTCAGGGGCACAAGAGTATCGCCGTACTGTCCCCCGCCTTCAGCGCCGACTGCGTGGAGACCCTGGAAGAGATCGAGGAAGAGATCCGCGACGCCTTCATGGAGGCCGGCGGCGAGCACTTCATCTACATTCCGTGTCTCAACGATCGCGACGACCATATCGCGGTGCTGGCCGATATCGTCAAGCGCGAACTGGGCGGCTGGATCTGATCGCTCGGCCTTTCGCGCCACGATAGCCAGACACAGAACGGGCAGCCCATGGGCTGCCCGTTTCGTATCCAGCTTGCATGAAGCTAGGCTTTTAGTCTCGGTCGGGGTGGGGCACCGGCTTGTCCCCAACCTCTTCCTCACGGAATTCGAGCGGCTTGCCGCGGGTCTTGTCCAGATACTTGAGGCGCTGGTGCAGGCCAGTCTTGGCCAGCATGTGGGCGCTTACCGGGGCGGTGATGAACAGGAACAGGGTGATCAGCATCTCCTGCAGGTGGGTGCCTTCCTGGGTGGCGCTGAAGTACACCATGGAGCCGGACAGGATGCAGCCCATGCCCAGGGTGGTGGCCTTGGTCGGGCCGTGCAGACGCATGTAGAAGTCCCGCAGGTGGGCCATGCCCAGCGAGCCGATGAAGGCAAACAGCCCGCCGGCGATCAGCAGCACCGAGATCAGCCCCTCGAGAATGACGTAGAACATGGAATTCTCCCGAAGTTACTCGATGATATCGCCGCGCAGCAGATACTTGCAGACGGCAATGGTGCTGATGAAGCCGAGCAGCGCGATCAGCAGCGCGGCTTCGAAGTAGGTCTTGGAGTTGAGCCACACTCCCATCAGGATGATCAGGGCGATGGAGTTCACGTACATGGTATCCAGCGCCAGGATCCTGTCGGGCATGTCCGGGCCCACGGTCAGGCGAAACAGGTTCAGCAGCAGCGCCAGGCAGACCAGCGCCAAACTGATGGTCAAGGCGGTGTCTAGCATTCGAAGATCTCCTTCAGCGGCTGCTCGTAGCGTTCGCGGATGGTGCGGATCAGGGTCTGTTCGTCACGCACGTCCAGAGCGTGGATCAGCAGCGTCTTGCCGTCCATGCGCAGGTTGGCCGACACCGTTCCTGGGGTCAGGGTGATGGTGCTGGCCAGCAGGGTGATGGTGAATCGCTCCTCGAGCATCAGCGGATACTCGACGAAGTGGGGCCGAGTGCGGCGCCAGGGATTGATGATGATCCAGGCCACCTGCATGTTGGCCACCACGATGTCACCGATCACCCGGAAGAAGAAGCGCAGCAGTTTCCAGGGCTTCTTTACACCGGGCTGCATGTCCCAGAAGGGGTAGGTCAGCCAGGGGATGAGCACGGCCAGAAAGCCGCCAAGCAGCAGGTGACCGACCGAGACCGTGTTGACCAGCAACAGCCACACGACCAGCAGCAGCAGGCTGAGCAGCGGTGTCGGCAGTAGTGAGCGAGTGCGTCGGTTCATTGGGCGTCTCCCTGATCGATCAGAACGGCCTGAATCATCGGTTGCGGGTCGCTCAACTGTTCTGCCGTGGCCTCGGTGTAGCCGGCCAGGGGGCCGGCCAGGATCACCAGCAACGGCGATGATGCCAGCAGCCAGCCGGTGCCCGCCCACTGCCAGGGGGACAGCGAATCGCCGTCATCGCTGGCCTGGCTGCGCCAGAACAGGGTGGACCCTGCCCGCGACAGCGCCACAATGGCGCACAGGCCGGTGGCCAGCAGCAGAGGCCAGAACCAGAGACGTTGGGCGCTGTCGCCGGCGTTCATCAGCATGACCTTGCCCAGCGCCCCGGACAGCGGAGGCAGGCCCGCCACAGCCATGGACCCGATCAGGAACATCAGGCCCAGCGCCGTGGCGTTGCGCGGTATCCGGCCGCGCACCAGGCGGGTACCGGCCTTGCCACGTTGGACGCCGATCATGTCCGCCAGCAGGAACAGCCCGCCGGTGACCAGGGTGGTGTGCACCAGATAGAACAGGAGGCCCGATACCGCTTCGGGGGAGCGCATGCCGACGCCGGCGAGCAGGGTGCCCACCGACACCAGTACCAGATAGGCCACCAGCAGACGCAGGTCGCGGGCGGCCAGCACGCCGACACCGGCAATCGCCAGGGTGCCGAGCGAAAGCCACCACACCCAGCTCTGCTCAAGCGCCTCCAGGGGGCCTGCCTGGTCGCCGAAGACCAGCCAGTAGACCCGCAGGATGGCGTAGACGCCGATCTTGGTCATCACCGCAAACAGGGCGGCCACCGGCGGCGGCGCGCTGGCGTAGGCCCGCGGGAGCCAGAAATACAGTGGCAGTACCGCCGCCTTGAGGCCAAATACCACCAGCAGCAGCAGAGCGCCGGCGACGACCATGCCCTGACGCTCTCCCGGCAGCTGACTCACCGCCTGGGCCATGTCCGCCATGTTGAGGGTGCCGGTAGCCCCGTACAGCAGCCCCACGGCGAACAGGAACAGCGCCGATCCCGCCAGGTTGAGCACGGCGTAGTGCACCGCCGACTGGATGCGCGCCTTGCCACCACCGTGGACCAGCAGGGCGTAGGAGGCCAGCAGCAGCACCTCGAAGAACACGAACAGGTTGAACAGGTCGCCGGTCAGGAAGGCGCCGTTGATTCCCATCAGTTGGAGCTGGAACAGGCCGTGGAAGTTGCTGCCCTTCTCGTCGTCGCCGCCGCAGGCGAACAGCACCGCACCAACCGCCAGCATCGAGGTCACGAACAGCATCAGTGCCGATAGCCGGTCCAGCACCATGATGATGCCGAAGGGCGGCTGCCAGTTGCCCAGGGCGTAGTACTGGATCTCGCCGCTGGCCGCCTGGCGCAGCAGCATCACGCTGATCACCAGCAGCGCCAGGGTGGTGGCAAGGCCGAGACCACGCTTGAGCGTGGCATTGCCGAATCGGGTCAGCAGCAGCGCCACCGCTGCTGCCAGCGGCAGCACGATGGGCATCACGATCAGGTGGGACATCAGCGTCGCTCCTCCTTGTCCTCGGCCTTGCGCCCGTCCACGTGGTCATTGCCCATGTCGCCCCGTGCACGCATCGCCAGGATCACCGCGAAGGCGGTCATGGCGAAGCCAATGACGATGGCGGTCAGCACCAGCGCCTGGGGCAGCGGATCGCTGTAGTCGCTCTTGCCGTCGATGATGGCGGAACCACCGGTGGTCAGTCCGCCCATGGAGAACAGAAAGAGGTTGGTGGCGTAGGAGAGAAGCGTCAGACCTACCACCACTGGGAAGGTTCGGCCGCGCAGCATCAGATACAGGCCACTGGCGGCGAGCACGCCGGTCGTTATGGCATAGAGCATTTCCATGTCACACGGTCTCCTTGCCGTCGGGGGTGGGGTCGTCGGTGCGGTGCAGGCCGCGTTCCGTCGCGTCATGGTCTTCCTTGGCCGGACGGTGGGGGGTGGTCACCTTGCCCAGGTTGGCCAGGATCATCAGGGTCGCACCGACCACCGCCAGATAGACACCGAGATCGAACAGCATCGCGGTGGCCAGTTCGATATCGCCGATCAGCGGGATATGGAAATGGCCGAAGGACGAGGTCAGGAAGGGTGCGCCGAACAGCCAGCTGCCGAAGCCAGTCAGGGCGGCGACACCGACGCCGAGGATCGCCACCGGCTGGTAGGGGAAGTCGAGACGCTTCTGGGTCCAGGCAACGCCCCGGGCCATGTACACCAGGATCAATCCCACCGCGGTGATCAGGCCGGCGATAAAGCCGCCACCGGGCTGGTTGTGGCCGCGCAGGAAGATGAATACCGACACCAGCAGTGCCAGCGGCAGTACCGTCTGGGAGATGGTGGTCAGAATCATCGGGTAGCGATCCGGCGCCCAGATGCGCCCCTCGCTGTCGCTGTGAGGCATGAACAGGCGCAGACGGTTGAGCAGCTTGAAGATGGCGAGACCGGCGATCGCCAGCACCGTGATCTCGCCCAGGGTGTCGAAGCCACGGAAGTCGACCAGGATGACATTGACCACATTGTGGCCGCCGCCGCCGGGCACGCTGTTGTCGAGGAAGAAGTCCGAGATGCTTTCGGTGTCGCGGGTCAGCACGGTGTAGTTGAGTCCGGCGATCACTCCGCCCAGACCGGTACACAGCACCAGGTCGCGCAGCGCCCGCGCCGGGGTGGATTCCCGAGGGGTCTTCTGGGGCAGGAAGAACAGCGCCAGCATCAGCAGGATCATGGTGACCACCTCGACCGATAGCTGGGTCAACGCCAGGTCCGGTGCCGAGAAGCGGGCAAAGGTCAGCGATACCAGCAGGCCCACCACCGACAGCATCAGCAGCGAGATCAGACGATGGCGATGGGTAATGGCGGTGCCAATGCCGGTGAACACCAGCAGCAGGGCGCCGACCAGCAGCACGCCGTCCACCGGTTGGTTGCCCTTGGCCCCGGTCAGGGTATCCATCTGGGCCAGACCGATGGCGCCGACCACCAGGGAGGCGGTCAGCAGCAGGGTCATGAAGCGCTGCAGCGAGGCGTTGTCGACGCATTCGGTGATGCGCTCGGCGCGATCGCCGATGCACTGGATGACACCCTCGAAGATACGGCTGGCATCACGCGGCGGGAAGTCCCGCACGAACTGGCGAATCTTGCGATGCAGGATATAGGTGATGACGCCGGCGACCAGTGCCACCGCGCTCATCGCCAGCGGCAGGTTGAAGCCGTGCCACAGGGCCAGGTGGAACTCCAGCGGCTCGAGCAGCACCGCCTCGACCGCAGGCGCCATCAGCCAGGTGGCCATCAGCGCCGGGAACAGGCCGACCAGGATACACAGCACTGCCAACAGCTCCGCCGGAGCCCGCATCAGATGGGGCGGCTCGTGCGGCGTCTTGGGCGGCGCGTGGCGCGGAGGGGAGAAGAACACCGCGTGGACCAGCCGCGCGGAGTAGGCCACCGACAGCACGCCGCCAATGGTGGCCAGTACCGGCAGCACCAGGCTGAGGCCACCGAAGGCGTGAGTCTCGAGGGCCTCGGTGAAGAACATTTCCTTGGAGATGAAGCCATTGAACAGCGGCACGCCCGCCATGGCGGCGCCGGTGATGCTCATCACCACGCAGGTGACCGGCATCGCCTTGGCCAGTTTGCCCAGCCGGGCCAGGTCGCGGGTGCCGGCCTCATGGTCGATGATCCCCGAACACATGAACAGTGCGGCCTTGAAGGTGGCGTGGTTGAGGATATGAAACAGCGCCGCCAGGACCGCCATGGGACTGCCGATGCCCAGCAGTACGGTGATCAGGCCCAGATGGCTGACGGTGGAGAACGCCAGGATACCCTTGAGATCCGCCTTGATCAGAGCAAACCAGGCGGCATACACCATGGTGACGATACCGATCACGGTCACGATGGCCGACCACAGCTCGCTGCCGGCGATGGCGGGATGCAGGCGCGCCATCAGGAAGATCCCCGCCTTGACCATGGTGGCGGAGTGCAGGTACGCAGACACCGGAGTCGGTGCCGCCATGGCATGGGGAAGCCAGAAGTGGAACGGGAACTGGGCGGACTTGGCGAAGGCGCCGAGCAGCACCAGGACCAGCATCAGCGGGTAGCGCGGGTCGGCCAGGATCGTCTCGCCGCTTTCCAGCACCACCTGCATGTCGAGACTGCCGACGATATCGCCCAGCAGCAGAAAGCCCGCCAGCAGGGCGAGGCCACCGGCGCCGGTGACCGTCATCGCCATGCGCGCGCCCTTGCGCGCCTCCGAGCGGTGTGACCAGAAACCGATCAGCAGGAAGGATGACAGGCTGGTCAACTCCCAGAAGAACCACAGCACCAGCAGGTTGTCGGCCATGGCGATGCCCACCATGGAGGCCATGAACAGGATCAGGTAGGCGTAAAAGCGGGCGTAGTTCTCGCTGGGGTCGAGATAGTAGTGGGCGTACAGGATGATCAGCAGGCCGATGCCCAGGATCAGCACATTGAACAGCAGTGACAGGCCATCGAGGCGAAAGGCCAGGTCCAGCCCCAGTTGGGGCACCCAGCTCAGGGAGACCCGAGGGATATCCCCGGCACCCAGGGCGGGTAGCTGGGCCAGGGTCATGGCCAGGGCAATGGCGGGAAGGACCGCCGTGGCGAGGGTGCAAAGAGGGCGGCCTCTAGATCCGGTCAATGCGGGAACCAGCACACCGAGAAGGGGGAGCAAGGGAATCCATAGCAAAGTCATCTGTCGGTCATCCTGCCTGTCCTTGAACGTGGTGAGCGCCGCGATGGTCTGAAAACACGAGCCCTCACAATGCCTTGGCCTACCGCCAGGGGTGTTGATCAGCTCACCCTGAAGCGCCGACCCACTTTACCCGAAAGATGGACGGACCGCTGCCCCGTGCGGATTCAACGTGATAGCCGTAGGCGCTCTAAAAATTGTACATGTAGTGTACAAGGCCTATATATTATCGCTATGCAGTAGGGCAATGCCTCCGTCGGTAGCGCACGATCTGTGCCCACGGGGCGCGTGCCGCGAATCCTCAGGCCTGTCGGGAGCGTGACATGGAAACAGAGCTGGTGTGGTTGCGTGGGGAACTGCGGCTGGCCGACAACCCCTTGCTGGACATCGCGCCCTCGGTCAGCGAGCGCCTGGTGGTGTTCGTGATCGACGAGGCGCTGCTTGATGGCACATCGGCAGACGGCGTGGCCGGTATCGGCGCTCGTCGGCTGCGCTTTCTGTGGCAGTGTCTCAAGGAGTTGCGTGGGACGCTGTTGAAGAAGGGTAGCGACCTGCTGGTGGCGGTGGACGAGCCGGTATCGCTGGTCGCCCGGCTGGCCGAGCAGTATCAGGTGACACGGGTGGTGGCCAGCGAGGCAGCAGGCGGGGACGACCAGCTTGAGCGACTGGCACGCTGCCTGCCAAGGCAGTGTCGACTGGAGCGTCGTGGTACGGGCACGCTGTGGACGTCGCAGACGTTGCCGATGACGTTGGATGAGGTACCGGCAAGCTGGTCGGCTTTCCGGCGTCGCCTCGGCGAGGCGTCTCCTCGAAGTCACAGCCGTCCGGCCCCGGCGACGCAGCCGGCGTGGCCGGAACGAGCGCCGCGCGGACTGCCCTCGTTGCAGCGATTGTCACGCGAAGCGGACGCCTTGAACGACGTGCCCGACAGCGCCGGGCTTGCCTTTGTCGGCGGTGAAGCGCCCGCCTGGCAGCGTCTCGACGACGTCGTGTGGGAGTCCGATTTGCTGGCGACCTATCAGCAGACGCGCAATGGTTTGATCGGCGCTGGCTTTTCGTCCCGTCTATCGCCCTGGCTGGCGCTTGGCTGTGTGTCGGCGACCCAGGTCCTCGAAGCACTGAGAGAATGGGAAGACCGGCGGGGTGCCAACGCATCATCTCGCCACTTCTATCACGAGTTGTTATGGCGCGAGTACTTCCACTGGGTGGCACGCCAGGAAGGCAAAGCGCTGTTCGGCGATCCCCCATCATCGCCGGGGCAGGCATTCGAGTGCTGGCGCCTGGGCGCTACCGGGCAGCCGCTGATCGATGCAGCCATGCGTGAGTTGTCGGTCAGCGGCTGGCTCTCCAATCGAGCGCGTCAGCTCGTCGCCAGCTACCTGGTGCACGATCTCGGGGAGGACTGGCGCCACGGCGCCGCCTGGTTCGAACGCTGTCTGATCGACCATGACGTTGCCAACAACTGGGGCAACTGGAAGTACATCGCAGGAGTGGGCCGCAACGCCAAACCCAGGATCTTCGATATCGACGAACAGAGCCGGCGCTACGACCCCGATGAACGCTATGTCCGCCACTGGAAGGAGGTGAGCTTGCAGCCGTCTTCCTACGAGGCACTGGGGCATTGAGGCACCGGTGTATGGAAGGACGAGCGATGCCCAGTTCACCACGTTGTTCGACCTCCCGTATGAGGTCTCCTGTCCCTGCGGGTGGCTCTCACCTTGGTGGTAGTGGTGCCACATCTTGCGATGCTCTGGTGTCCTGACTGGCTGGTATGACAGCGGGTCCTGGGTCATCATGCCCGCATATTGATCGCCAAGGATTGCTTCATCATGCTGACCCGATTGTTCCCCGCCCTTCTCGTGGTGACCCTGGCCGGTTGCCAGAGTACCTCCGCCGCCCCCTCCGGCGATGCCGCGGCCGGTACCAATGCCAGTGCTGGTGCAAGCGTCACCGCCAGCGCCAGTGGCGAAGCGTCTGGGCAGGCCGCCCCTGCCGCCGCTGCAGTCGAGCCCCAGAGCTTCGATCAGTGGCTGGCCGGCTTTCGTGATCAGGCGCGTGCAGAAGGCATCAGCGAAGCGACCCTGGCGCGCGCGCTGGATGGCCTGCGCTACCGTCCCCGGGTGATCGAACTCGACGGCTCCCAGCCGGAGTTCGTGCGCCCGATCTGGCAATACCTGGATACCGCGGTCTCCAACGCCAGGGTGACCCAGGGGCGTGACAAGCTCGCCGCCAATCGCTCCGCGGCCGACCGCGCCGAGGCCGACTACGGTGTGCCCGCCGAGGTCCTTACCGCCATCTGGGGTATCGAGAGCAACTACGGCCAGAACTTCGGTGACTTCTCGACCCTGGAGGCACTGGCGACCCTGGCCTATGACGGTCGGCGCCGAGACTTTGCACGCGGTGAACTGATGGCAGCGCTCGAGATCATCGATGCCGGCGATATCACACCGCAGCGCATGAAGGGCTCCTGGGCGGGGGCGATGGGCCACACCCAGTTCATTCCTTCCAGTTTCGTGGCCTACGCCAAGGACGGAGACGGCGACGGTCGCCGTGATATCTGGGCGAGTATCCCCGACGTCATGGCGTCGACTGCCAACTATCTGGATCGTGCCGGTTGGCGTCAGGGCGAGCCCTGGGGTGTCGAGGTGCAACTGCCGTCCGGGTTCGACTACGCCCAGACCGAGCTCGATACCCGCAAGAGCGCTTCGGCTTGGGCCGGCCTGGGTGTGAGCCCGCTGGGCGGTGGCGATCTGCCGGCCTTCGATGAGGCGTCGGTGATCACTCCGGCCGGCGCGCGTGGTCCTGCTTTCCTGGTGGGACCGAACTTCCGCGCCATTCTGCGCTACAACAACGCCACCAGCTACGCCCTGGCGGTGGCCTCGCTGAGCGACCGTATCGCTGGGCGCGCCGGCATCGAGGGTGGCTGGCCTCGTGACGAGCAACCGCTCTCTCGTACTCAGGTGAAGACGCTGCAGTCGCGGCTTCAGGCGCTTGGCTACGAGGTGGGAACCCCGGACGGCATCATGGGTCCCAATACCCGGGCAGGGTTGCGCGCCTGGCAGCGCGACCAGGGGCTGGTGCCCGACGGTTTCGCCACGCTCAACCTGCTCGAACGCCTGAGCCACTGAGCGATCAATCAGCCCTGAAAACATCAAGGCGGCCCCTGACTCAGGGGCCTGACGTATCGGCGTCCGGCGGGACGCCCTCCACATGGAAATGGCACGATGACTCTCTGGAATCGATGGCTGTCGGGCCCCGCCCGACGGATGGCGCTGGCGGCGCTTCCCCTGTGCATGGCGCCGGCCGGCGGCGCCCTGGCCGATGACGGCCCTGACGTCTTTGGCTGGGTCGAGATGGCGACCCTGGAGCCCTGGGACGTCGAAGTGAAGGCAAAGCTGGACAGCGGCGCGCTGACGTCTTCGTTGGATGCCCGGGATATCGAGCGCTTCGACAAGGAAGGCGAACCCTGGGTGCGTTTCGCCCTCGAGCTCGAGGACGAGGAGACCGGTGAAACCTTCAAGAAGCAGCTCGAGCGCCCGCTCTATCGCGACATGACGGTGCGCGGCGCCGGCGGTCGCGACGAGCGCCTGGTGGTGTTGATGGAGGTGTGCATGGGGGACACCATCCACGAGGAGCAGTTCAGCCTGCGCAACCGGGAAGAGATGAACTACCCGATGCTGCTGGGTCGCCGTACCATCGGTGAGCTCGGGCTGCTGGACGTGCGCGAGACCTTCATGATCGAGCCGAGTTGCGACGAGAACTCTCCGGTCATCGAGCATGAGGGAGAGGGCGAGTACGGCACCAACAAGGATGACGGTGCCGATGACGAGGACAGCGAGAGCTGATACGTCGATGGCACCGCTGGTGTGGTCTACAGGGTTGGCCTAGAAGAGCCTGGACAGTAGCGCGGTCACCGCGGTTTCCACCCGCAGGATGCGCTCGCCCAGGTGGATGCCCTCGCAGCCTGTCGCCAGCATCTGTTCCACCTCCCATTCGATGAAGCCGCCCTCGGGGCCGACCAGCAGGGTCACAGGCTCGGTCAGGCCTCGAGGGCAGGCAGTCGCCATCCCGGGGTGCGCCAACAGGCCCCGCCGTCCTTCCAGCAGGGACGGCAGACGGTCCTCGACGAAGGGCCGAAAGCCCCGCGCCGTGTCCACCACCGGCAGCGCAGTATCGCGGGCCTGCTCCAGGCCAAGCACCAGGTGCTGGTGGATCTTGGCGGGATCGAGTTCGGGGGACTGCCAGTAGCTCTTCTCCACCCTGCGGCTATGCAGCAACGTGATGCGCTTCACCCCCAGCGCGGTGGCATGCTCTATGCTTCTTGCCAGCATGCGTGGGCGAGGCAGCGCCAGCACCAGGTGCACCGGCAGCGCCGCGGGCGGAGCCTGATCGAGCCCGGAAACGTCGAAGCAGGCCTCATCGTCGGTCAGCGACACGAGCTGACCGCGGCCCAGCGGGCCGTTCTCCAGTCCCAGGGTCATCACGTCGCCCTGGCGGGCGCGGTGGACCTGGCGCAGGTGGGCCAGGCGCCGGGGGTCGCGGACCCGTGCCAACCCGGCGTCATCGACGTCGTTCCGGGTGAGAAGTATCAGATTCATGGAGCCTCGAGTACCGGTTTGTCTTGCAAGGGCCGTGTCGCGGTGCAAAATGGATGCGAACGAAGCCGAGGATCTGCAGCTGCAGTCCCTGGGCTTCCCACGAACAAAGGAGCAGCGCCGTGCGCGTGATTCGCAAGTATGCCAATCGCCGGCTCTATGATACCGAACAGAGCCGCTATGTAACGCTCGAGGATTTACGAAGCCTGATTCTCGAGGAAGTGCCTTTCCGTGTGGAAGATGCCAAGAGTGGCGAGGACCTGACGCGTACCATTCTGCTGTCGATCATCATCGAGCAGGAGCAGGCCGACAGCGACGCCGAGGTGTTCTCCAATGACCTGCTGCAACAGCTGATTCGGGTGTACGCCATGTCTCAGCCGCTGCCCCTGGCGCGCTACCTGGAGCAAGGCACCCGGTTGATGATGGAGCAGCAGAAGAAGATGCAGGATCAGTGGCAGCAGGCCATGCGGCATTCGCCGATGGAGCTGATGCGCGAGCTGGCCGAGGAAAACATGCGTTTCTGGCAGAACACCATCAGCCAGGGCGGAACCAGCCAGGGCGGGACCACCAAGGACGACGACGAGCGTTCCTCCTGACCCTCCCACGCCCGGCTCTGATGGAGAGAGGCCAGGAGGGCGAGAGCGGGCTTTTTCTGCCATAATGCCGCCTCATTTGGTACTCGAAAGGTAGTTGAGCGGATGAAGGTCCTGATCATCGGCGGCGGTGGCCGCGAACATGCCCTGGCCTGGAAGGTCGCCCAGTCGTCCAGCGTCTCCTCGGTCTTCGTGGCGCCAGGCAATGCCGGCACCGCACGGGAGGCGGGACTGACCAACGTCGATATCGCGGTATCCGACCTCGACGGGCTGGTGGACTTTGCCCGGCGCGAGAGCGTCGGCCTGACCATCGTGGGCCCCGAGGCGCCGCTGGTCGAGGGAGTGGTGGATCGTTTTCGTGACGCCGGGCTCGCGATCTTCGGCCCGACCCAGGGCGCTGCCCAGCTCGAGGGGTCCAAGTCTTTTACCAAAGACTTTCTGGCTCGCCACGCCATTCCCACCGCTGACTACAGCACCTTCACCGCCGTGGAACCGGCGCTGGCCTATCTGCGGGACAAGGGCGCACCCATCGTCATCAAGGCCGACGGCCTGGCGGCGGGCAAGGGCGTCATCGTGGCCATGACCGAGGCCGAGGCCGAGGCGGCGGTTCGCGACATGCTCGAAGACAACGCCTTCGGTGATGCCGGTGCTCGTGTCGTGATCGAGGAATTCCTCGAAGGTGAGGAAGCCAGCTTTATCGTCATGGTGGATGGCGAGTCCATCGTGCCCATGGCCACCAGCCAGGACCACAAGCGGGTGGGCGAGGGCGACACCGGCCCCAACACCGGCGGCATGGGCGCCTATTCGCCAGCACCTGTGGTCACCGACAGCGTCTACCAGCGCATCATGGACGAGGTGATTCGCCCCACGGTGCGTGGCATGGCCGACGAAGGGCATCCTTATACCGGCTTCCTCTACGCCGGGCTGATGATCACCGACGCGGGTGAACCCAAGGTGATCGAGTACAACTGCCGCTTCGGCGACCCCGAAACCCAGCCGATCATGATGCGCCTGCAGAGCGATCTGGCCGAGCTGTGTCTGGCCGGCGCCGAGGGTCGCCTGTCCGGTCACGATTGCCGCTGGGACCCGCGTCCGGCCATCGGTGTGGTGATGGCCGCCGAAGGCTACCCCGGCAGCTACCGCAAGGGCGACGTGATCAGCGGAGGCGACAGTGCCGAGGCCCTGGGCGTCAAGGTCTTCCACGCCGGCACCGCGGAAAAGGATGGCCAGGTGGTCACCTCCGGCGGACGAGTGTTGTGCGTGACCGCCCTCGGTCAGGATCTTGGCGAGGCTCGGGAGCTGGCCTACCGCGGGGTCAAGACGGTGAGTTTCGAAGGCGCCTTCTGGCGTTCGGACATCGCCCACCGCGCCATGGCCCGGCAGTCCTGATCGTCGGGTACCGGTCTGGCTTGCCCCATGGTACTGACCAACAATAATCAGCAAGGAGCGAGCATGGAACGCGTCAAACTGGAGTTTCCCGAGCAGGCGATCGTCCACCGTCATGGTTTGACGGTGCGCGTGACCGACATGAACTACGGGCACCATCTGGGCCATGACGCCGTGATTTCGCTGTTGCACGAGGCCAGGGCGGCCGCCCTGGCCCATCTCGGGCTTCACGAAGGTGACATGGGAGGCTATCCCAGTGTCGCCGCTGACCTGGCGGTGCAGTACCAGGCCGAGTCTCGTTGGCCGGATGCCTTGACGGTCGAGACCGCCATCCCCGAACCGGCGCGCAAGGCCATCACGGTCTACCATCGCATGCGTCGCGACAGCGATCAGCGGATAGTGGCGACCGCCAGGCTCAACCTGATGGTGGTCGACCCCCAGGCAGGGCGTGCGGTGGCGGTGCCCGAAGCGGTACGTAACGCCCTGGCGAGGGCTGGCTGATGTCGAGGGAGTATCCAGTCATCGCGGTCACCGGTTCGTCCGGTGCCGGCACCACTACGGTCAAGCGTACCTTCGAGCGCATGTTCGCCCGGGAAGACGTCCACGCCGCCTTCGTCGATGGTGACGCCTTCCATCGCTACACCCGCCAGGAGATGGCGCGGATCTTTCGCGAGGAGCCCGAGCGCAAGGATGAGCTGTCCCACTTTGCGGTGGAGGCCAACCTGCTCGATCGCCTGGAGACGCTGTTCCAGGAGTACGGTGACAGCGGCGCCGGGACCTTCCGGCACTATATCCACGCCGAAGACAAGAAGATGATCGAGGCCGGCTACCAGGTCGGCACCTTCACCGAATGGCAGCCGCTGCCCACCGGTACCGACCTGCTGTTCTACGAGGGTCTGCACGGTGGGCTGGTCACCAGTGAGGTGGACATCGCCCGCCACGTCGATCTGCTGGTGGGCGTCGCCCCGACCATGAACCTCGAGTGGATCCAGAAGATCGACCGCGACATGCATGCCCGCGGCTACACCCAGGAAGCGGTCATCGACACCATCCTGGGGCGCATGGATGACTACGTGCGCTACATCCTGCCGCAGTTCTCGCGTACCCATATCAACTTTCAGCGGGTGCCCACGGTAGATACCTCGAACCCCTTCGAGGTCCAGGATATCCCCACCGATGCCGAGTCCTTCGTGGTGATCCGGTTCCGCGATCCGTCCACCGTGGACTTTCCCTACCTGCTGGCGATGATTCAGGACGCCTTCATGAGTCGCCCCCACACCCTGGTGGTGCCCGGCTCTCGTCTATCCTTGGCGATGGAGCTGATCCTCGGTCCGCTGGTGCGTCATCTGCTGGCCCAACGACGTTTTCGTTGAGCCGCCGCGCCGTCGATGCCGGCTTCGTCTGACTGACAGGTCGGGATCGACGGCACCGGAGCTGGTGTGGCGAAGCGTTTTGCGCCGGCGACGCACACCACGACCGCGGCACAGGTGGCGAGCATCGCCACGCTGATCGACTCGTTCAACAACCAGGCCGCCAGGCCAAGCCCGATAAACGGCTGCAGCAACTGTAGCTGACCCACCGCGGCCACCCCACCGAGCGCCAGGCCGCGATACCAGAAGATGAAGCCAATCAGCATGCTGAACAGCGATACATAGCCCAGCGACCACCAGGCGGCGCTGCCGATACCCTGCAGGGTCGGCGGTTGCGATGCGACCGCCAGAGGCAGCATCAACGGCAGGGTCAGGGTCAGCGCCCAGCAGATCACCCGCCAGCCTTGCAGCCGTCTTGATAGTCGCGCGCCCTCGGCGTAACCGAGCCCGCAGACGGTCACGGCGGCCAGCATCAACAGATCGCCGGTCAAGGAGGCGCTGCCAGGCTGGCCGAGCGCGAAGCCTGAGACCAGCGCAGCACCGCTCAACGAGCAGGCCCAGAACGCCGGGCGGGGCCTGTCGCCGGTACGCAGCACCCCGAACAGCGCGGTAGCCATCGGCAGCAGGCCGATATAGACCAGCGAGTGCGCTGCGCTGACGTGCTCCAGCGCCATGGCGGTCAGCAGTGGAAACCCCACCACCACGCAGGCGGCAACCAGCCCCAGCGATGCAAGCTCATCGGTCCGCGGCCGGCGTCCCTTCAGGCACGCCAGCAATACCACCGCCACCAGTCCCGCCAGGCTGGCCCTGGAAAAGGTCAGAAACAGCGGATCGAAGGCCCTCACCGCCACCCGGGTGGCGGGCAATGAACCGCTGAAGATGGCCATGCCGAGGGCGCCGCAGGCCCAGCCCTTGCCAAGGTCCGGGCGGTGTGTCGGGTTCAATGGTCGGTGTCGTGAGGCATCTGCGCGAACTCCGTGGCGGGTCAGTAGCGCCTAGGGTGAAGGGCGTGCGCTGGTGCAGCCAGAGACGGTGCAGTACAGTTTTGACAAACTGTCATGGTGGAGCCTCCAGTACAGATGAAGGCACAGGACATCGATCGTCGGGCGGGCATCAGCCTGGTCGAGCAGGTGGTAGCGCTGATCCAGCGCCGCATGGCCCAGCGTCAGCTGGCGCCAGGTGCGCGCCTGCCGTCGATTCGCGGCTTGGCTGAATCGCTCGGGGTGTCACGCTCCACCGTGGTCGAGGCCTACGATCGGCTGGTCGCCGAGGGCGCCATCCATTCCCGTCGCGGCGCCGGCTTTTTCGTCGGTGATCGCTTGCCGCCGCTGTCCCTGGCGGAGCTGGCGCCCCGTCGCGAGCGCGAAGTGGACCCGCTGTGGCTGACCCGCCAGGCGCTCGAGAGCGACCATTACCGGCTGAGGCCAGGCTGTGGCTGGCTGCCGGCAGAGTGGATGCCCCACGAGGAG
This sequence comes from Halomonas sp. YLB-10, assembly GCF_003856855.1. Taxonomy (NCBI): domain Bacteria; kingdom Pseudomonadati; phylum Pseudomonadota; class Gammaproteobacteria; order Oceanospirillales; family Halomonadaceae; genus Halomonas; species Halomonas sp. YLB-10. Next base: position 794,034 of record NZ_RRCU01000001.1, on the reverse strand, counting down.
ATTCGCCGTGGGCTGAGGCAGTTGGCGAGGCGTTCCGGCGCTGTCGCCAGCCTGACCGACTATGCGTCGCCCCAGGGCCTGCAAGCACTGCGTCAGGTGCTGGCGCATCGCCTTACCGAGCGGGGTGTCGAGGCGGCGCCGTCCCAGATCCTGCTGACCGAGTCCGGCACCCAGGCCATCGATCTGTTGTGTCGGTTTCTGCTCGAGCCGGGCGACCGCGTGCTGGTCGATGACCCCTGCTATTTCAACTTTCATGCCCTGCTGCGTGCCCACCGGGTCAAGGTGGTGGGCGTGCCCTTCAGCCCTGCGGGGCCGGACCTTTCACGCCTTGCCGAGGCCCTCGAGCAGCATCGTCCGCGGCTCTATATCACCAACTCGGGGCTGCATAATCCAACCGGTGCCAGCCTGTCACTGGCGGTGGCCCACCGCGTGCTGCGCCTGGCCGAGCGTCACGACCTGCTGATCATCGAGGACGACATCTTCGCCGACTTCGAGCACCAGGCGTCACCGCGCCTGGCGGCGCTGGACGGGCTCGAGCGGGTAATCCAGGTGGGCAGCTTCTCCAAGACCCTGTCGGCCTCGGTGCGCTGTGGCTATATCGCCATCCGCCCCGAGTGGTTCGAGGAGCTGGTCGACCTGAAGCTGGCGACCTCCTTTGGCGCCAGCGCGCTGTCGGCAGAGCTGGTGTTCCAGCTGGTCAGGGAAGGCGCCTATCGACGTCACCTCAACGTGCTCAGGACGCGCCTGGCAGACGCCATGGGGCAGGTCATGCCGCGACTGCGCTCGGCGGGCCTGGAGCCCTGGGTGGAGCCCAGTGCGGGGCTCTTTCTGTGGACGCGACTGCCCGCGGGGCTCTGCGCCAAGGACGTGGCCAGAGCGGCGTTGGACGAGGATCTGGTACTGGCGCCTGGGGAGGTGTTCAGCCCGGAAACGGCGAACAGTCGCTACCTGCGCTTCAATGTGGCGCAGTCGCTGGATGATGACGTCTTCAGGGCGCTGGACCGGGCCATGGAGCGGGCGGCCCGGGGCGAGGGCTGACCTTCGTGGTGCCATGCCAGTCCCGCCCACCCTCGAGCAGGCGGCACTAGTGGCCAGGAGGCGCCTGCTTGACGGGTGCGTCCTTGGCGGCGCCAGAGCCGACGAAGCGCTGGGCCATGGGCTGGGCGCTGACGCCGTGCAGCACCACCGAGATCATGACCGTCAACACCACGCAGGCGAGGATCTCGTCGCTGCCGGGGATCGGGTACTGATCGTAGATCAGCAGTGCGAACAGGATGCTGGCCAACCCCCGAGGTCCGAACCAGCCGAGGAAGGTCTTTTCATAGGCGGACAAGCCGAGTCCGGTGAGCGATATCCAGATCGGAATCATGCGAATCACCGACAGGTACATCAGCGCCAGAGCAACGGTCTTCCAGGACGCATGCGAGAGGGCCAGCGGCACCATTACCGCACCGAAGATCAGGAAGGTGGCGATGGTCAAGAGCTGGCCCTCGCTCTCCATGAACTCCTCGATAAAGGTGGTGTCATGGCGTAGCTGGTTGCCGAAGGTCAGGCCGCCGAGGAACACCGCGATAAAGCCGTTGCCGCCGACGGTTTCGGCGACCAGATAGATCAGGAAGGCCAGCGCCAGAAACAGGATGCCCTGATAGATGACGGTGACGTAGCCGCGGTCGATGGCTGCGTCGAGCAGGCGGGCAAAGCCCCAGCCGAACAGCACCCCGACCAGCGGCCCGAGGGTCAGTTGCAGCAGGGCGAAGGTCCAGAGGTTGTTCGGTGCGTCGGCGACCTCGGTGCCGGTGGCCGCCACCGCCAGCAGTGCCGAGGCAAGAATCACGGGTACAGCCAGGCCATCATTGAGTCCACTTTCGACGTTGATCGACTGGCGGATACGTTCCGGCACGCTGGGGCTCGATACCACCGCCTGGCCCAAGGCCGCGTCGGTCGGGGTAAGAATCGCCGCCACCAGCATGGCGGTGCCCCAGGCTGCTTCCGGCGAGACCCACTTGGCCATCAGCGTGCCCAGCAAGACCGTCAGGGGCATGCCGATCAACAGCATGCGCAGCGGAATCGCCAGGTTCTGGCGCAGAGACTTCAGCTTGACCACCGAGGCATCGGCGAACAGCACGATGATCAGGGTGATCTCGGCGATCACCTGGGTCAGCTCCTGCTGCATGTCCATGGGCACCAGGTCCGGCGTCAGCGCGCCCAGCCCCATCCCCGCGGCCATGAACACCATGGGCAGACTGATCAGCGAGGCCGAGATGCGCCGCGACAGCAGGGCAAAGGCGATGATGATCAGAAGGATCAGCAGCAGGGCGGTGTGATGCATGGCAGGCGACACTCCGAAAATGCATGGGAGCTACGGTTGTACCATAGCCGCAATGGCTTGGGGGGGCAGGCGAGCGCGATGACCAGAGGTGCATAACTGGCGGTTTGGGAACGTTGCTCATGGGGCCTGGGTCAGTGATCGGGCGAGTCAGGGGACTGACAGCAGCCCTGTTGGCGGGTAATCTCGAAGACACCGTTTTTTCAGTGTGCCCCGGAGCCTGCCATGGATTGCCTGTTCTGCAAGATCATCAACCGCGAGATTCCCGCCGATATCGTCTACGAGGACGATCAGGTGCTGGCCTTCAACGATATCGATCCCAAGGCCCCGACCCATATGCTGGTCATCCCCAAGAAGCATATTGCCACCCTCAACGACATCACTGAGGAAGACCAGGCACTGGTGGGGCGCCTGCCGCTGACCGCCTCGCGTCTGGCCAAGGACCTCGGGTTTGCCGAAGACGGCTTCAGGGTGGTGATGAATTGCAATGAAGACGGCGGCCAGACGGTCTATCATATTCACATGCACGTGATGGGCGGTCGTCGCTTCACATGGCCGGCTGGCTAGCCGGCGCGCGACGGAGTTTCTTCCGGCAGTTCAAGCGCTCGACGCATCCGTGCATTCTCCGGCGTCGCCTGGTGTCCCCCAGGCGGCGCCGATCGGTTTTTGTTTCTAGGCGCCGCCGAGGGGCTGGTGCCCCATTTGAAAAGCCGGCGCCGATCGCTTTTGGTGTGTGTTGAGCGTCGAGGCGTCGCCGCCCTCAACATGAAGAACCGGCGCCGATCGCTTTTTTCGATGTGTTGAGCGTCGAGGCGCCAGTGCCCCGCATAAATAGCCGGCGCTTGAGTGCCGCCGACGCTTGCGTAGAATAATCCCTTGATGCGAACGTTCATCGTTCCGCCCATGTTCGCTGGCTCACTTAGTCGTACAAGGATCGCGCCATGTCCCGCTCTCTCAGCCCCGCCGATCGGGCCATCCATCAGTTCGACAATGTATTGCGCACCCTGGTGCCGGGGGCGGCGCGGGCATCACGGCCGACGCCCGCGGTCGATACGATCCATGACGGCGAAATGAGCCCGGATGAGCGCCATCACGCGGCCGGCCTGATGCGCATCAACCACACCGGAGAGGTATGCGCCCAGGCGCTGTACCAGGGCCAGGGCCTGACCGCCAAATTGCCGGAGGTGCGCGGCCAGATGGAGGAAGCCGCCCAGGAAGAGATCGATCACCTTGCCTGGTGCGAGGACCGGCTCAGGGAGTTGAATGCGCCGACCAGTCGACTCAATCCGCTGTTCTATGCGGCGTCCTTCGGCATGGGGGCGCTGGCGGGGGCGGTTGGCGATCGTGTCAGCCTGGGCTTTGTCGCCGCCACCGAGGAGCAGGTGGGCAAGCATCTGGACGAGCACCTCGAGACCTTGCCCGAAGGAGACAAGCGCTCCCGGGCGGTGCTCAGGCAGATGGCCATCGACGAGGCCCACCACGCCCAGCAGGCGCTGGAGGCTGGTGGCGCCAGGTTCCCTGGCCCGGTCAAGGCCGGCATGACGCTGATGTCCAGGGTGATGACCAAGAGCGTCTACCGCATCTGATCCTGTGCCGGTGGCCAGCGCCTGATGCTGCGATGGCCTCGCCCTCACGCAAAAGCCCCTGCCGATCGGCAGGGGCTTTTGCGTGAGGGTGGCTGTCGATCCGAGGCGCTCGCTGCTGCGCGGCGCTCGAAGCGGCCTCAGGACTCGACGATGGTGTAGGAATGGGTGACCTCGACGCCGCCCTTGGCCAGCATGATGGAGGCGCTGCAGTACTTGTCGGCGGAGAGTTCCACCGCGCGCTGGACCTGCTTTTCCTTGAGCCCCTTGCCGGTGACGGTGAAGTGCACGTGGATCTTGGTAAACACCGACGGCACGCTGTCGGCGCGTTCGGCCTCGATGTCGGCGACGCAGTCTTCCACCGGGGCGCGGGACTTCTCGAGGATCTCCAGCACGTCGAAGGAGGTGCAGGCGCCCATGCCCATCAGCAGCATCTCCATCGGGCGCGGCCCGGTGTTGCGGCCACCGTGATCGGGGGGGCCGTCGATGACCACGGCGTGGCCACTACCGGATTCGGCCACGAACTGACGGCCGTCGGTCCATTTGACGCTGGCTTTCATGGGGATTCCTTCTTTTTCTGCGATAGTGATGTCGATGTTTTTTGATGCGGTCTGCAAGATGCGGTCTGCAGGATGCAGCTGGACTCAATCAGCGTTCGCCAGGAGCGCCGCCGAGTCGGTGATTCAACGCCTCGAGGCGCTCGGGCGTACCCACGTCGACCCAGTCTCCCCGATGGTGGGTGCCGGCGACGAGGTCGCGGGCCATGGCCTCGCGAAGCAGTGGAGCGACAGGATAGCAGGGAGCGGGCAGGTCATTCACCAGACGCGGGTCGATCAGCGCTATCCCCGAGTAGGTCAACTTTGGCGAGCCGTCGCTCGAAACTCTGCCGCCGGCCGCCAGGTGGAAGTCGCCGTCCGGGTTGTGGACGGGGTTGTCGACCAGCACCAGATGGGCCAGATCGCCCTCCAGAGAGGGCAGGGCGCTGGGGTCGATGTCGCAGAAGGCATCGGCGCTGACCAGCACGAAGGGCTCCTCGCCGAGCAGTGGGCGAGCCTTGGCGATACCGCCGGCGGTCTCCAGCGGCTCGTCCTCGCGACTGTAGGCAATCGATACCCCGTAGCGTTCACCGTCGCCCAGGGTCTCGATAATCTGGTCGGCACGGTAGCTGACGTTGATCACCACCTGTTCGATACCGCAGCCGGCCAGGCGCCTGAGGTGGTGGCCAATCAGCGGTTCGCCGGCCACCGGCAACAGGGGTTTGGGGCAGTGGTCGGTCAGCGGCCGCATGCGTTTGCCGAGACCGGCGGCCAGGATCATGGCTTTCATGGGCGCACCTCTGCGACACGGGCTTCGATCAGCGGGCGCAGGCTGTCTTCGACCCAGGCGCTGAAGTCGGCGTGTCCCGCGAGGCCCTCCAGCCCCTCGAGGCTGTCCTGAAGATGGGCAAGAAAGTGAGGTAGACGCGCCAGGTAGCCGTCGCGCTGGTCGCGCAGGGTCAGGCGACAGAAGATGCCGAGCACCTTGAGCGCACGCTGGGCAGCCATGGCATTGACCCAGCGCAGGAAATTGTCGCTATCTACCGAGTCAGACAGGCGCCCGTCGGCTATCGCGCGCTGGCGGAAAGCCTCGCTCCAGGCCGCCCGGGTGGCCGCATCGAAGCGCCGATAGCGCCCGTGCAACAGCGAGATCAGGTCATAGGTGATGGGGCCTGCCAGGGCGTCCTGGAAGTCAATCAACCACAGTTCGGCGGCGTGACGCATCAGGTTCATGGCATCGAAGTCGCGGTGCACGGTGACCACCGGCTGGGCCAGCGCCTGTTCGATCAGCGCCTGGCGCAGCGCAGGCCAGCCGGGAGGCTGGCCATCCAACTCCAGCCACTGGGCGAGGCACCAGTCGGGGAACAGGTCCAGCTCCCGGGCCAGCGTTACGGCGTCGTAGGGCGGCAGGCTATCGCTCGGAGCCTTCCGCTGAAGCTCCTCGAGCAGCGCGATGGCGGCGTCGAAATGGGCGTGGGTGGTGGCCTCGTCGGCACCGTCGAGGGCCAGGTGCAGCGGCTCGTCGCCGAGGTCCTCAAGCTCCACGAAGCCCTGGTCGGCGTCCACGGCATAGACCCGGGGTACCGGCAGGCCCGCTGCGTGCCAGTCACGGGCGATGGCGACGAAGGGGCCGACGTCCTCCTGGGGGGGTGGGGCGTCCATCAGCATGCGGGTCTCCCCACTTTCCAGGGTGAGGCGGTAGTAACGCCTGAAGCTGGCGTCGCCGGCGGCCAGCACGAGATCGCTCGAGCCCTCGATGGACGGGTGCTGTGCCTGTGCCCAAAGGCGCAGTTGCTCGAGTCGGCGGGGGCTTTCAGCCTGGGACATCGGGGGGAAAACTCCTGGTGGCGGCAGGGCGAAGGATGCCAATGTCGGTTGACGCTCCGTTGGCCTCACCGCATGCTGTGCATGGATCAAGGGCGGCCGTGGCGCGAATCTCGTTGGAACAGATCGGCGTTACAGGTCGGCCGCGGCCTGTATAATACCGATTCACCCCGTCGAGGACAGCGTGCAACATGGCCAAGCGATACGCATGGACGGCCCTGGCGGGCCTCGCCACCACCAGTCTGGTGTCGTCCCCCCTGTGGGCGGCCCCACCTGAACCCCTGCCGGCAAGCCAGATGGATTGGCAGCCCTGGGGCGATGACCGTCCCGCCGGGACGGTGTGCCGAGGCTACTACGTTCAGCCCGAATACCGCCTTCCTGCGCCGGCCATCGATGGCCAGGTCAACAGCGAATCCAACACCGCCAACTACGGCACCGACGGTGACACCGTGCTCGACGGTGAAGTGGTGCTGCGCAAGGGCGATACCCAGCTCGAGGCAACCCGGGTGCAGGTACCACCGGAGCGTGACCTGGCCAACGCCAGTGGTCCCCTGACCCTGCGCGACAAGGGCCTGCTGGTGCGCGGTGACAGCGCCGAGGTGTCGCTGAACAGCGACCAGGCCACCATCGATTCGGCCCACTACGTGGCCCACGAGTCGCGCCTGCGCGGCGATGCCATCCAGCTCGAGCGAGTCAGTGACAACGTCTTTCGTCTGCGCGAGGCCAGCTTCACCACCTGTGAGCCTGGCGACAGCACCTGGCGCCTGATCGGCAACGATATTCTGCTGGATCGCAATCAGGGCTACGGTACCGCCAAGCATGCCCGCCTGGAGGTAGGCGATGTGCCGGTGTTCTACTGGCCCTGGGTGCGCTTTCCCATCGACGAGCGGCGCCAGACAGGCTTCCTGTGGCCGACCATCGGCGTCTCCGACGGTGGTGTCGACTACGCACAGCCCTTCTATCTGAATCTGGCGCCCAATTATGACGCCACCATCACCCCGCGCTGGATCGACGACAGCGGGTTACTGATGGGGGCGGAGTTCCGTTACCTGTTTCCCACCGATCAGGGCACTCTGGAAGGCGCCTACATCGGTGACGACGAGTCCGCCGGAGATGACGACTCCACCACCGAGCTCGAGAACGGCGACGAACGCTGGTACTTCGACTACAGCCATTACGGGCGCTTCAGCTCGCGCGTTCCCTACCGGCTGCGCTATGGCGCCGCCAGTGACGGCCGCTACTTCGATGACTTCGGGCGTACCTTTGGTGAGACCGATACCAGCAACATGGCGCGTCTGGCCCAGATCGACTACCTCGGCGACACCTGGAACCTCCAGGCCAAGGCCCAGGGCTATCAGCTGCTGGACGATCCGGTCGACGAAGGCGACAAGCCCTTCTACCGGCTGCCGAGCCTGACCGCCAACGGCCGCTGGTCCCAGGACCTCGGCTTCTATCAGGAGTGGAACTCCAACGCCACCTACTTCTGGCGCGATATCGAGGGCGACGAGAACGGCTTCTACGACTACGAGGATACCCAGCGCCGCATCCCGCTCAGGGAAGGCGTCAAGGGCGCCCGCCTGGATCTGGCGCCGGCGGTGGGCTACCGCTTCGAGCCGAGCTGGGGCTTCTTCGAACCCCGCGTGGCGCTGCAGCACACGAGCTATGACCTCGACTATGACGAGCGCATCACCGACAACAGCGAGAGCCCGACGCTGACCGCACCGGTGACCACCATCGACGCCGGGCTGATCTTCGAGCGCGACTTCGCCTTTGGCGGTGACGACTGGCGCCAGACCCTCGAGCCACGCCTCAACTACGCCTACGTACCGGAGCGCGACCAGAGCGACTTCCCCGACTTCGACACCGAGGAACTGGCGTTCTCGTGGGGCCAGCTGTGGTCGCCGTACCGCTTCTCCGGCGGCGATCGTCTGGGTGACCTGAACCGTTTGTCCTACGGCGTGGAAAGCCGCTTCCTCGAAGACCAGAGCGGCCGCGAGCGGTTGTCTGTCGGGGTCGGGCAGTCGGCCTACTTCGAGGACCGCAATATCGATATGGCCGGTGATCCCGACACCTTGCCCGGTGATGAGGAGTCGTTCGACTACTACGAAGCCACCCGCGATCGTTCGCCCTGGGTGACCCGAATCAACTGGCAGATCACCGACAACTGGAGCACCCGCTGGCAGTGGCTCTACGACGACGAGGAGAGTCGCACCGAGAGCACCGGCCTTGGCGTGCAGTACCGTGCTGACGCCGGTCACGTGCTCAACCTGGGCTACCGCTGGGAGATCGAAGGCTTCGACAACGCCGACGATGACGATGACGTTCGCAACTACAACCGCGAAGAGTACGACATGTCCTTCGCCTACAAGGCGACGGATCGTTTCGACGTCATCGGCCGGGTGCTCTACGACAACACCAACGACCGTGCCCTCGACCAGATGGCGGGTGTGCAGTGGAACGACTGCTGTTATGGTGTGCAGGTCGTGTGGCGCGAGTGGATCGAAGACGAGGACACCGCCAACAACATCGAGGACGACACCACGGATCGTGGGCTCTTCCTGCGCTTTGTGCTCAAGGGCTTCGGTGGCATCGGTGGCGACGCGGACACCTACTTCCAGTCTGCGGTGCCCGGTTACCGTCCCGGCCTGAACTAAATACCCTGGCGTATCCCCAACGGCGAGCACGAGACGTGCTCGCCGCATCGAATCTGAGTGAACGAGGAAGCATGACTATGCGTAGCCGACCCCTTGCCGCCCTGGCGATGGCCGCCTGTCTGGCACTGACTACCGTGGCGGCCCACGCCCAGGACGGTTACCGCCAGCCGCTGGATCGGATCGTCGCCGTGGTCAACGAGGACGCCATCATGGCCTCCCAGCTCGATGACCGTGTCGAGCAGGCCATGGCCAGACTGCGCGCCAGCGACATGGACACTCCTCCGGAGCAGGCCCTGCGTGAGCAGATTCTGGACCGCATGATCGTCGAGGAGATCGAGGTTCAGATGGCCGAGCGCATGAACCTGAGCGTCGACGATACCGAGCTCAATCGTCAGGTGCGCGCCGTGGCCAACCAGAACGGTGTCAGCCTGGAGCAGTTCGCCGATCGGCTCGAGTCCCAGGGCATGAGCCTGTCCCAGGTGCGTGATCAGATCCGTCGCGAGATGCTGATCATGAAGGTCCAGCAGGCCCAGGTGTCCAGCCGGATCAACATCTCCGAGTCCGAGGTCGAGCGCTATCTGCAGCAGCAAGGCGTCGGCACCAGCCGCGAGGAGGCGCGCCAGGCGATCTTCCAGCGCAAGGCCGGCGATGAACTCGAGAAGTGGGTTCAGGAAATTCGCGGCGAGGCCTTCGTCGAGAAGCGCCTGAACCAGGGCTGATGTCGCAGCGGATGAAGGCGCCGATCGTGGTGACCACCGGCGAACCCGCCGGTATCGGTCCCGAGCTTGCCCTGATGCTGGCTGCGCGCCACGTCACCGACTGGGTCGCCATTGGCGACCCAGAGCTGTTGAGGGCTCGCGCCCTGGCGCTCGGACTGGATGTCGAGGTGGTAATAGTGGCACCGGGCGAGGCGCATCCGGGGCCGCGCCGGCAGCGTCTGGCGGTGTGGCCGGTCGCGCTCAAGGAGGCCAGCGAGCCTGGCGTGCTGTCGACGGCCAACGCCGACTATGTGCTCGAGACCCTGGATATGGCGGTGGCCCAGTGCCTGGCAGGCAAGGCCTCGGCGATGGTCACGGCGCCGCTGCACAAGGGGGTGATCCGCGATGCGGGCCATCACCACTTCACCGGCCACACCGAGTACCTGCGCGATGCCTGCGGGGTCGAGGAGGTGGTCATGATGCTGGCCACCGACAGCGCCCTGCACGGGCGCGTCGTCTCGGCCGACGCCACCACTGATCCATTGCGTTCGATACCGCTGCGGGTGGCCCTGGCGACCACCCACCTGCCGCTGCGCGAGGTGGCCGATGCGCTGTCTCAAAAGGGGCTCGAGCGAGTGCTGCGTATTCTGGCCCGGGACCTGACAGACTTCTTTGGCGTTGTCTCTCCGCGGATCGCCGTGTGCGGTCTGAATCCCCACGCCGGCGAGGATGGGCATCTCGGGCGCGAAGAGATCGAGATCATCACCCCGGTGCTCGAACGGCTACGTGAAGAAGGACTGGCCCTTGACGGGCCGCTGCCGGCGGATACCCTGTTCACCCCGCGTCATCTCGACGGCGTCGACGCGGTGCTGGCGATGTATCATGACCAGGGTCTGCCGGTGCTCAAGTATTCGGGATTCGGCCAGGCCGCCAACATCACATTAGGGCTGCCGCTGGCACGGACCTCGGTGGACCACGGCACCGCCCTGGACCTGGCCGGGCATGGCACTGCCAGTCCCGATAGCCTGGCGGTGGCGATTGCCCTCGCCGAGGATATGGGCAGCCGGGTGGCCGAGCGCTGAAGGTCCGTCACCCCAACCCTCGTTTTGCAAAGGATTCAAGCATGTCATCCCGCCCCACGGCGCACCGGGCCCGCAAGCGCTTCGGTCAGAACTTCTTGCGTGATCCCGGCGTCATCTCGCGCATCGTGCGTTCCATCGGGGCGCGCCCCGGCGACCGTATGGTCGAGATCGGCCCAGGCCAGGGGGCGCTGACCGAACCACTGCTCGATGCCACCGACGGTGATCTCGAGGTCATCGAGCTGGACCGGGACCTGATTCCGGGGCTGCGGGTGCAATTCTTCAATCACCCGAACTTCGTCATCCACGAAGGCGACGCCCTCAAGATGGACTTCGTTGCGCTACGCGGCGAGGGCCAGCCACTCAGGGTCGTCGGCAACCTTCCCTACAACATCTCGACCCCGCTGATCTCGCACCTGCTCAAGGCTGGCGACGCCATCCAGGACATGCACTTCATGCTGCAGAAGGAGGTGGTGGATCGTCTTGCGGCGCCACCGGGCGGAGGTGATCGTGGGCGGCTGTCGGTGCTGGCGCAGTACTTCTGCGACGTCGATTCGCTGTTCGTGGTACCGCCGGAGGCCTTCGTGCCGCGTCCCAAGGTGGACTCGGCCATCGTCAGGCTGACCCCGCGTGAGCGACCCCAGGGGCGGGCCAAGGACGAGACGTTGCTGTTCGACGTGGTGCGCGAGGCCTTCGGTCAGCGGCGCAAGACGCTGCGCAACAATCTCAAGGGACGCATCGACGGTGACGCCCTCGAGGCCCTCGGTATCGATCCGAGCCGGCGGCCCCAGACGCTGGAGGTGGAAGAGTTCGTGTCCATCGCCAACGCCTTGAGTGCAGAGGAGAATCCGTCATGAGCGAGATGCCCGACGTAAGGGTCGATGTGGAGCCCGCCTATCGTGAAGATGAATCTTCGCCGATGGAGAACCGCTTTGTGTTCAGCTACACGGTGACGGTACACAATCATTCGCCGGGGAATATTCAGTTGATGGCGCGTTTCTGGAAGATCACCCAGACCAGCGGGCAGGTCCAGGAGGTTCGCGGCAAGGGGGTGGTCGGCAAGCAGCCGATGATAGGCCCCGGTCAGACCTTCCAGTACACCAGTCGTGCCATTCTCGACGGGCCAGTAGGGTTTATGGAAGGGGCCTACACCTGCGTGGACACCGCCAGCCAGCGTCCCTTCGAGGTGCCGATCACGGTGTTTCGCCTGGCCACACCCAACCAGATTCACTGATCTGGCGAATCGAACGACCTTCAAGAGCCCCGAGATCCTATGAAACGCTACGCTATCGGTGACCTTCAAGGCTGTCACGAGGAATTCATCGCCCTGCTCGAGGTGCTCGACTTCGATCCTCGTCGGGATCAGCTGTGGCTGGCCGGAGATCTGGTCAACCGTGGGCCGGGGTCGCTGGACTGCCTGCGCGAAGTGATGGCGCTGGGGGAGGCGGCCAGGGTGGTGCTAGGCAACCACGACCTGCATTTGCTGGCGGTGGCGCGAGGTGGCGCCGCGACCAAGCGCAAGGACACCATCGACGACATTCTAGAGGCCGAGGATCGCGAGACCCTGCTCGACTGGCTCCAGGCCAGGCCGCTGTTAGTGCGCGATGGCAATACGCTGATGACCCACGCCGGCCTGCCGCCCCAGTGGGGGCTGGATCAGGCCGAGTCGCTGGCCGGTGAGGTCGAGTGGATGCTGACCGGCGAGCGTGCCGGCGATTTTCTCACGCGCATGTACGGCAATCGTCCGCGCCGCTTCAAGCCGCACCAGGAAGGGGTCGACCGCCTGCGGGCCATCGTCAACACCCTGACCCGTATGCGCTTCATCGACGCCGAGGGGCGCCTGGATTTCGACGCCAAGGAAGGCCTGGACAGTGCGCCGGATGGCTTCGCTCCCTGGTTTCAGTACCCTCGCCAGGATGATCCCTGGCTGCTGTTCGGCCACTGGGCCGCGCTCAACGGCGAGGCCAGCGGCAGTCGGGTTCGCGCCGAGGCGCTGGATACCGGCTGCGTCTGGGGCGGCAGTCTGACCGCGCTGGACCTGGACAGCGGCGAGCGCATCAGCGTGCCCAGTCGGCAGTTTGCGTAACGCCGCAGGCCACTCGCCGATACCCGCTTCCCCGTGCCCGACCCTTCCCTTTATCAAGGAGTCCATATGACGTCCGCCGCCTTCGAACATCTGGATATCGAGCGCCTGAGCCAGTGGCTCGATGAGCAAGGCGAGCTGTGTCTCGTCGATATTCGCGATCCCGGCAGCTACGCCCAGGGCCACATTCCCGGCAGCCGCCATCTGGACAACCACAGCGTAGGGCCGTTGGTCGAACAAACGCCGAAGGATAGGCCCCTGGTAGTGGTGTGCTATCACGGCCATTCCAGCCAGCAGGCGGCAAGCTGGCTCAGCGCCCAGGGCTTCGAGCGCGTCTACAGCCTCGATGGTGGTTTTACCGAGTGGCAGCATCGCCTGCCCGAACGGGTGAGCCGGACGGCGTCATGACCCAGGATCGCGAGCAGCGCCAGGGCGACGAGCCTTGTGCGGGGCTGGAGGTCTATCGGGTGGGTGGCGCGGTACGCGACGCTCTGCTTGGCTGGCCGGTGAAGGACACCGACTGGGTGGTGGTCGGCGCCACCCCCGAGGCCATGCGCCAGCGTGGTTTTCGCCCGGTGGGGCGCGACTTTCCGGTTTTTCTGCACCCCGAGACCCACGAAGAGTACGCCCTGGCGCGGACCGAGCGAAAGTCCGGTCATGGCTATACCGGCTTTGTGGTGCAAGCCAGCCCCGAGGTGACCCTGGAGGAAGACCTGGCCCGCCGCGATCTGACCATCAACGCCATGGCCGAGTCGCTCGACGGCGCGCTGGTGGATCCCTTCGATGGCCGTCGAGACCTCGATGATCGACTGCTGCGCCACGTCAGCCCGGCCTTCGTCGAGGATCCCTTGAGGGTGCTGCGTACCGCCCGCTTTCTGGCCCGTTATGCAGGCCTTGGCTTTCGCATCGCCGAACCGACCCAGGCGCTGATGCGCCAACTGGCCGACAGCGGTGAGCTCGACCATCTGGTGGCCGAGCGGGTCTGGGTGGAGACCGAGAAGGCGCTCGGCGAGCCCGAGCCGCGGCATTACTTCGATGCCCTGGCCGCCTGCGGTGCACTTGAGCGACTGATGCCGGCGCTGAACGAGGCGGGCGGTGATACCCTTGAGCGCGCGCTTGTGCGGATGACGAGATTGCCCGAGGCGTTGTCCGGTTCGCCCTGTTGGCGCTGGGGGCGACTGGTGGAGGCACTGAGTGCGCCCGCACGCAAGGCCCTGGAGGAGCGCCTCAAGCTACCCAACGACTATCGTGACGCCGGGCATCAGTTAGCGTCGACCCGACAGCTGGCGTCGTCGCTTGCTCAGGACGGTGATCGCTCGGCGCCGTTGATCGCCATGGACTGGCTCGATGGCATCGACGCCTGGCGCCGCGGTGAGCGGGTGGCGCCGCTGCTGGCGGTGCTGGCACTTAGGCGTCCCGGGGACGCCGAACGGTTGGCGCTGGGCTATCGTACGGCGCTGGCGCTCTCGCCCAGAGACCTGCTCGATGAGGGCTTCAAGGGTGCGGCGCTGGGTCAGGAGCTACGACACAGGCGGCTTGCCGTCCTGGAAGACGCCTGGCGCTAGCGGGCTTGCGGGGCTACTGCTCGAGAGTCCCCTCGAGTGCTGCGCGTGAAGGCAGCGCCCGATCCCCCCAGTGGAACTCGATGGGCCACAACGGCTGGTCGTCCGCGTCGAAGGCCTGCCAGATCTCTTGATAGCAGCGCCCGTCGAGGGGGTGGCGGTGCTCCGGCAGCAGCTCGGCCATGGGCCAGAGCACGAAGGCGTGGTGCAGGATTTCGCCTCGCGGCAGGCTGACGCCGTCGATGTCGCCTACCTGCTCGCCGACGGTGAGGATGTCCACGTCGAGGGTGCGAGGGCTGAACTTGGGGCTGTCCTTGCGTCGACCATTGGCGGCCTCGAGACGTTTGCACCAGGCCTGCAGTTCGCCAACGGACCAGTCGCTGTAGAGGGCGACCACCAGGTTGTAGAAGTTGCGACCGTCTTCGAAGCCGACCGGCTTGCTTTCGTAGACCCGCGAGATGGCAAGCTCGCCAAAGGTCTCCGACAGGGCGTCCAGGCAGACGCGAATATGCTGGTCGCGCTCGATATTGCTGCCAAGACTCAGGGTTACCAGCGCCATCAGTGGCCCCCGGGGCGCTGACCGCGCTCGATGCTGACGCCTACGGCGCGGGCGTTGGCCACCGCCCCGGGCTTGCGCAGGGTCATCTTCAGCCAGGGCACGCCGAACTCCTCCTGCAATAGTTCCGCCAGCCGCTCGGCGAAGGTTTCCACCAACTCGAAGCTGTGTTCTTCGGCGAAGACCCCGATGCGACGGCTGATGGCGTCATAGTCGAGGGTCTGGCTCAGGTCATCGTCTTGCGCTGCAGCGCGGATGTCGGTGGCCAGCACCAGGTCCAGCGTCAGGCGCTGGGTGATGCTGCGCTCCCAGTCATAGACGCCGATGACGGTATCCAGTTCAAGGCCTTCGATCAGTACCTGATCCATCGGTGATCCCCGGTGATTGTCCTCCCGGCCGCTAAGCAAGAACCGGGAAAAGCAGGTGTGACAAGGCGCCCGATTGTACTTGAGCCGCCCCCCGGGAAACAGGCCGCGGGTGACTCGCGAGTGCTCGTACTGGCAAACTACGACGGAATGCCCTTGAGTGTGGCATCTTTCGCCAGCACCGGTTGCGTCGGGTCAGGAGTCGCCATGGGTTCATCGTTGGAAGTGATACTGCCCTTGACCGCTCTTGCCTACCTGAGCGGCACCTGGCTGGGCGCCATCAGCGTCTGCCGCTGGGCCGGGCGCCCGGATCCGCGGCTCAGCGGCTCCTGCAATCCCGGCTTCTCCAATGTGCTTCGCCAGCACGGCGTGCCGCTGGCGCTGGCGACGCTGGCGATCGACGCCCTGAAAAGCTGGCCGGTGCTGCTGCTCGGCCTGTGGCTCGAACTGCCGCCCTGGGGGCTAGGCCTGGTGGGGCTCGGTGTGCTGCTGGGCCACTGCTACCCGGCGTGGTATCGCTTCCGTGGTGGCAAGGCGGTGGCCAGCGCCTTCGGCGTGATGCTGTTGTTGACCCCTGGGGTAGCCCTGGTCAGCGCCGTGATCTGGGCGCTGCTTGCCTGGTGGGCGCACACCGCGGCGGTGGCCTCATTGACCAGCGCCACCCTGGCCCCGCTGCTGAGCCTGTGGCTGGCGCCGGACTTTGTCTGGGTAGTGCTGGTGTTCGCCGGTCTTGTGGTGGCCCGCCACGCCATCAATATCGGCCGGTTGCGCCAGGGCAAGGAGCCCCACCTGTAAAGCGACCGGCTCGATGGGGCAGGCTGGGCTCCTGGGCGTATAGAGAGCGCAATCATGGCCCTTTCTTCTTGCTAGTCGACTACGGCGCGCTGAGTTGATCCATCGGCCAGCGCGGCACCGCCTTCATCTGACCCACGGTATCCTTTTCTCCTGCGATCAAACGCTGGGCTCCCGCATAAGCGATCATGGCGCCGTTGTCGGTGCAGAAGCGGCCGCGAGGGTAGTAGGCGCGAGCCCCCTGTTTTCGCGTCGCTTCTTCCAGCTTGGCGCGCAGGCGCACATTGGCACTGACACCGCCGGCCACCACCAGGCGGGTGAGCCCGGTCTGCTTGAGGGCCCGACGGCACTTGATCGCCAGGGTGTCGGCGACGGCCTCCTCGAAGGCTCTGGCGACGTCGGCGCGGGCCTGGTCGTCGAGCTGGCCAGCCTGTTCTAACTGACGAATGGCGGTCAGGGTGTGGGTCTTGAGCCCCGAAAAGCTGAAGTCGAGACCCGGGCGATCGGTCATCGGCCGGGGGAAGCGGAAGCGGCCCGGGTCGCCGCCCTCGGCCAGGGCAGCTACCCGCGGGCCGCCGGGGTAATCGAGGTCCAGCATCTTGGCAGCCTTGTCGAAGGCTTCACCGGCGGCATCGTCCACCGATTCGCCCAGCAGTTGATAGCACCCGATGCCGTCAACCTGGACCAGCTGGGTGTGGCCGCCCGAGACCAGCAATGCCACGAAGGGAAAGGCCGGAGGCTCGTCCTCGAGCATGGGAGCGAGCAGGTGTCCTTCCATATGGTGAACGCCGAGCACCGGAATGCCGAGTGCGCGGGCCATGCCGTGGGCGGTGCTGGCGCCGACCATCAGCGCGCCGACCAGCCCGGGGCCTGCCGTGTAGGCGATGGCGTCCAGCTGGGTGCGTTCGAGCTGTGCTCCAGAGAGCACCTGGTCGATCAACGGCAGCAGGCGCCGGGTATGGTCGCGAGAGGCGAGTTCCGGCACCACACCGCCGTAGTCCGCGTGCATCGCCACCTGGCTATGCAACGCATCGGCCAGCAAGCCGCGGTCGGTGTCGTAAATGGCGACGCCGGTCTCGTCGCAGGAGGTTTCGATGCCTAGTACGCGCATGGATCGGGCTCGGGAAACGGTGAAAGGGGGGAGTATTCTACGCCGATTTGGCTTCCGCTGCATAAGCGACGGGCTCCCTTTCGGCGGCCGCGGCGCGCCTTGTGGCAGGCAAGCAGCGCTGGCGGCGGGTACAGATTGAAGGGTGAGCGAGACGAAAGCATTTGCAAGAAAGCGGGATGGTCACTAAAATACTGTCCGCTGCAAGACTGGGTCGTGCATCCAGGGCTCGCTTCCCCCGTCTCTGTTCCGTTTCAGGTCATGCCCGCAGGGTTCCTGCGCTGAGCTGTTGTCAGCTCAAGGGTTGGCCGGACAAGGAGTGGTGCGGGGTATTGGCCTTGAAGGTGTGCGTACAAACCGAACTCAAGTTACCCAAGGTAGGTGAGTGCTTAATGCCTTCTGTCAAAGTACGTGATAACGAGCCGTTTGACGTCGCTCTGCGTCGCTTCAAGCGTTCCTGTGAAAAAGCCGGCGTTCTGTCCGAGGTTCGTCGTCGTGAGCAGTACGAGAAGCCGACTGCCGAGCGCAAGCGCAAGGCTGCTGCCGCTGTCAAGCGTCACGCCAAGAAGCTCCAGCGCGAGCGCAAGCGTTTCGAACGGCTCTATTGATCCGTACTTGAGTCGAGCGCGGTCCGCCGCCCTCGGTTCAGGAGGACGCCAAGCGGCCGCCATTGAGGTGGCCGCTTGTTTTTCTGACGTTTGTCGCCGACTCCCGCTTCGCTTCTCTTGCTCCTGCTAGTGCATTGTCTAGCGCGTTTCAGTCTAGACTAGCGCGCTTCAGTCGAGAGAGCTCCTGTCGAGCAGAATATGGCCGGTCAGATTCCCCAGCGTTTCATCGATGATCTCCTTGCCCGCGTCGACGTGGTCGAAGTGGTGGGAGAGCGCGTCAAGCTGAAAAAGGCCGGGCGCAACCATTCCGGTCTGTGCCCCTTCCACCAGGAAAAGAGCCCGTCTTTCACGGTCAGTGCGGACAAGCAGTTCTATCACTGCTTCGGCTGCGGCGCCCACGGCAACGCCCTGCGCTTTCTGATGGAGTACGACAAGCTGCGGTTTCCCGAAGCGGTGGAGCAGCTGGCCTCGCGGATGGGAATGGAAGTGCCGAGGGAAGGGGCGGACGACCCTCGCGCCCAGGCCCGCGAGAAGAAGCGCAAGGAAGGCGTCAACCTGCTGGAAATGTCGGCCAGCTATTTTCGCGAGCGGCTCAAGATGCCGGAAGGCAAGGCGGCGCGCGAATACCTCGAGGGCCGAGGGCTGTCCGATGAGGTGCGCGAGACCTTCGGCATCGGTTACGCGCCGGCCCAGTGGGAGGCGCTGAAGCGACACCTGGGCAGCCAGGGCGTCGATGAGTCGGTGCAGATCGAGTACGGCCTGCTGGTGCATCACGAGGACAGTGGCCGCAGCTACGACCGCTTCCGCGACCGGGTCGTCTTTCCGATCCGCGATATTCGTGGCAGGACGCTTGGCTTCGGCGGCCGAGTGATGGGCGACGCCAAGCCCAAGTACCTGAACTCGCCCGAGACGCCGGTGTTCCACAAGGGGCGCGAGCTCTACGGCCTCTATGAGGCACGTCAGGCCAATCATCGCCTGGAACGCCTGCTGATCGTCGAGGGCTACATGGACGTGGTGGCGCTGGCCCAGTTCGGCATTCGCAACGCGGTGGCGACGCTTGGCACCGCCACCACCGCCGATCACCTGCGTCGGCTGTTCCGTCTGGTCAGCGAAGTAGTGTTCTGCTTCGACGGCGACAAGGCGGGACGTCAGGCGGCAGCGCGGGCGCTGGAAACGGTGCTGCCGGAGATGATCGATGGTCGCCAGGCACGCTTCCTGTTCCTGCCGGAGGGAGAGGATCCCGACTCCCTGGTGCGCAAGGAGGGAACCGAGGCCTTCGAGGATCGGGTGACGTGCGCAAGCCCTCTGTCGGAGTTTCTGTTCGAGCACGCCGCCCAGGGGCGCGATCTGGCCCAGCTTGAATCGCGAGAGCGCTACGCCAGTCAGGTGCTGGCAGCGATCGAGAAGCTGCCCCAGGGGGTACTCAAGTCGCTGATGCTGACCGAGCTCTCACGTCGCACCGGGGTCGAGCAGTCGCGCTTCGAGGCGCTGCTGGCGCCGGCGCCCGAGGACAACGACGTCGCGCCGGTCGATGAGTTTTTCGAACCCGTTGTCGAGGACGGCGAGCCGGCTCCACGGCCGCGCCGTTCCGGGGGCGCCCTTGGCCTGATGGCGCGAACCCTGCAATTGCTGGTTCACGAGCCCAGGCTGGTGGAGCGCTTGCCCGAATCGCTGGACTGGTGCGGGGGGCAGGATGAGGACGCCCGGTTGTGCCGGGAGGTCATTACCTTGCTTCGTGCTGGCGGCTATTCAAGCGCTCAGGTGCTGCTGATGCACTTCCACGGTAGCGAGGACGGTGAGCGGCTGGCGGCGCTGGCGCGACGGGAGTTGTTGATCCCGGTGGCAGCCAGGGCGGCGGAGCTCGATGGTCTGGTGAGCTATTTTCAGAGAGCCAGTCAGACCCCGTCCCGGCAGGAAGAGATCGACGCCTTGCTGAGGCGGCAACAGTCCGGCGAGCGGTTGTCGAGTGAAGAACGCGGGCGCTTGATGGAGTTGCTGGCGGCGGGGCGCTAGGTCGCTTGCGGCAGGGCGCGAGCGCTGTCACGACGGCAGGTTCGGCTACCACCAATGGTAAGAACCTGTGAGCGATCGACGACAAATATGAGGTATGGATGCGGGTAGGGTTGAATTTTGTCCTACCATCACCATCTAAGGGATACGGCGCTGACAAGTGGCGCAACCAGATAAACTAACACACCTGAGACATCGCGCAAACACTCCAGACTGGCAGAAGTGGCCCCAAAACCGCTATACTGTCCGGCTTACCGAGTTTCTCCACCTTAGCGCTTCAGGTGCTTCATTCTTCTTCGTCGAGATAGGGTTTCTATGGCTGGAAATGCGCAGCAGCAGTCACGTCTGAAGGAGTTGATCGCGCGCGGCAAGGAACAGGGCTTCCTGACCTATGCCGAGGTCAACGACCACCTTCCCGAAGATATCGCCGACCCCGACCAGGTGGAAGATATCATCGGCATGATCAATGACATGGGTATTAACGTCGTCGAGGAAGCTCCCGACGAAGATACCCTGATGATGTCGGATCACTCAACCGATGAATCCGCGGCTGAAGAGGCAGTGGCGGCCCTGGCCGCGGTGGAAAGCGATGTCGGTCGCACCACGGACCCGGTGCGCATGTACATGCGCGAGATGGGCACCGTCGAGCTGTTGACTCGTGAAGGCGAGATCGAGATCGCCAAGCGCATCGAAGAAGGCACCCGTGAAGTCATGTCGGCGCTGGCCTATGTGCCGGGTGCCGTCGAGTCGATCCTCGATGCCTACGATGCCACCCAGGACGAGGAAGCGCCGGGACGTCTCTCTGACCTGTTTTCCGGCTTCATCGACCCCGACGAAGGCATCCCCGGCGTGGCCGAGGCCGAAGTGCCCGAGGTGGACGAGCAGGCTGCCAGCGACGACGACGAAGACGGCGAGGAAGAAGAGGACGACTCCGGTGGTGGCCCGGATCCGGAAGAGGCCCGTGCGCGTTTCGGGCAGATTCGCGAGCAGAGTCAGGCCGCCAACGCCGCCATCGAGACCCACGGTCGTCAGTCCCGTGAGGCTCAGGAAGAGCTGGCACGTCTGGCCGAGCTGTTCTCTCCGATCAAGCTGGTGCCCAAGCACTTCGAACGTCTGGTCGGACAGGTCCGCATCAGCGTCGAGCAGGTGCGTGCCCAGGAAAAGACGGTGATGCAGCTCCTGGTGAAGCAGGCCAAGGTGCCGCGCAAGGCCTTTATCAAGGCCTTCCCGAGCAACGAGTCCCGGCTCGGCTGGCTCGACGACTTCATGGCCGACAACGCCCGCTACGCCGATCGTCTCGCTCCGCTCAAGGCTGACGTTCAGCGTGCCCAGCGCAAGATCGCCTTCGAGGAGGAGATGATCCAGCTGCCGGTGAGCGAGGTGAAGGAGGTCAATCGTCGCCTGTCCATCGGTGAGGCCAAGGCTCGCCGTGCCAAGAAGGAGATGGTCGAGGCCAACCTGCGTCTGGTCATCTCCATCGCCAAGAAGTACACCAATCGCGGCCTGCAGTTCCTCGACCTGATCCAGGAAGGCAACATCGGCCTGATGAAGGCGGTGGACAAGTTCGAATATCGTCGCGGCTACAAGTTCTCGACCTACGCCACCTGGTGGATTCGTCAGGCGATCACGCGTTCCATCGCCGACCAGGCGCGCACCATCCGTATTCCGGTGCACATGATCGAGACCATCAACAAGCTCAACCGCGTTTCGCGGCAGATGCTGCAGGAGATGGGGCGCGAGCCGACGCCTGAAGAACTGGGCGAACGTCTCGAGATGCCGGAAGACAAGGTGCGCAAGGTGCTCAAGATCGCCAAGGAGCCGATCTCCATGGAGACGCCGATCGGTGACGACGACGATTCGCACCTGGGTGACTTCATCGAAGACTCCACCATGGTGCTGCCGATCGACTCGGCCACCGGCGAGGGCCTCGTCGAAGCCACGCGCAACGTGCTCGGTGGCCTGACCGCCCGCGAAGCCAAGGTGCTGCGGATGCGCTTCGGTATCGACATGAACACCGACCACACCCTCGAGGAGGTCGGCAAGCAGTTTGACGTGACCCGCGAGCGTATCCGTCAGATCGAGGCCAAGGCGCTGCGCAAGTTGCGCCATCCGACCCGCTCCGAACCGCTGCGCTCCTTCCTCGACGAGTAACGCCTGTCTCGACCGAGCAGGGCTTGCGTCGACAGCGAAGCAGTAGGGTGAGCACAGGACGCCCGTGGCGAAAGCCACGGGCGTTTTTTCATGTCATCGAATCAGGGTGAAGCGCTGCCGCACGCGAGCGTTTCCGGCGAGCGAAGGCTGAAAACGACAACGCCCGCGGTGATGGCCGCGGGCGTTGTCGTGTCACGACGCTGTGGTGGTCACGAGCTATTGGCTTCTGGCCTGGCGCCGGCGGATCCACAGCACCAGTTCGACCATGGCGAACATCAGCAGGGTATAGCCGAACAGTTCCGTGACCTCTTCGGCGGCGTCCTTGAATACCCTGACGTAGCGTTCGGCGAGCAGGGCCTCCCACATCTCGCTGCGGCCGTAGAGCCGCGAGAAGGCAAAGGTGCAGAGGAAGCCTGCTGCAAACAGGCCGAAGGCGAAGCTTTCGACGAACTCCTCGAACTCGCGTACGAAGGCGTGACGCTGGCGAAGCACGCAATAGAGAATGGGCAGCAGCAGCAGGGTCACCAGGGTCTGCCAGGCGCCGTCGAAGACGTAGGCGTCGAGAAAGGCGTCCTGCTCGCGAATCAGGGCGGCGCCGAGCAGGCCGAACATCAATAGCGTCACCCGTGGCAGACCGTCCAGCACCTGGCGGGCGTAGATCAGCAACAGGCAGCTGATCAGCAGCCACAGCGTCTGCATGCTCTCGGTAAAACCGACTTCGCTGAAGCGAATCTTTTCGGGCAGGCCGGTCTCCCACAGCACGCCCTGCATCATCGCGCCGATGATCAGGATATAGAGCAAGGCTCTGGCGCAGGTCGCGCGAAAGCTGATGGTAGGCGTGATGGAAGGGGGGGTATTGAGCATCCCTCTCAATCTCCAGAAAAGGGGTGTATCTGGAAGTGATTATACCCGTCGAGCCGGGGGAGTGTCTGGGAATCCCGAAGGATTCTTCGCCAGTCTTCGCCATATGCTTATACAGCATAGGTAAGGCGCAAGACAGGTGCCCGATGGCTTGGTCAGGGCCGCTCGTCCAGGCACGGGGGCTAGTGGTTAGCGCTGCGGCCGGCCTCCTCCACCAGCCAGTCGTGCACGGCCTTGACCCGGCGATCGTCGGTGGCGCCTGCCGCGTGGACGATGCCGTACTGCTTGCCACTGTCGACGCGGGCACGGAAGGGGGCGATCAGGGCGCCGCTCTTCAACTCGCTGGTGATCAGTGTTTCCCGGGCGATCGCCACGCCCATGCCGGCGATGGCGGCCTCCATGGTGAGGTGATTGCGGTTGAAGGTGTAGCCACGCTCCAGATTGATCGAAGGGGCGCCGATGGCGGATAGGTAGTGGCGCCACTCGCCATACTCCTGGCTGCCGCGCCAGGCGGTGATGTCATGCAGCAGCGGGTACCAGGCCA
This sequence comes from Halomonas sp. YLB-10, assembly GCF_003856855.1. NCBI lineage: Bacteria > Pseudomonadati > Pseudomonadota > Gammaproteobacteria > Oceanospirillales > Halomonadaceae > Halomonas > Halomonas sp. YLB-10. The sequence continues at coordinate 770,694 of NZ_RRCU01000001.1, read as the reverse complement.
GGTCTTCGGGACGTCTGAGCGGTGGGCGGCCCTTCAGCAGGCCGGGTGAACAGACCGGGAAGATGCGTTCCTGCATCAGCGGGGTGATGGCAAGTCCCGGATAGTGGCCGTCGTTGAGGTCGAGTGCGAGGTCAAAGTCGCCGTCACGCAACGAGATGTTGCTGTCCTCGGCGGTGATATGCAGTTCGATATCGGGAAACCTGGCCTGCAGACGCGGCAGGCGGGGCATCAGCCACTTGTTGAGGAAGGAGGGCACCGAGCGCAGGCGGATGACCCCGCTCATTACCCCGCTGCGCAAGCGACTCACCTCGAGTCCCACCGCCTGGTAGGCGTCGTCCACCACGGCGGCCAGGCGCTTGCCTTCTTCGGTCAGTTCCAGGCGACGGGGCAGGCGCCGGAACAGCTTGAAGCCCAGGCGATCCTCCAGTTGCTTGATCTGCTGGCTGACGGCGCCGGTGGTGACGTGCAGTTCCTCCGCCGCTCGGGTGAAGGACAGGTGGCGGGCGCTGACGGCGAAACCCTTCAGCCAGGCGTGGGTCTGGGCGTTGAGCAGTCGACTCATTGCGATGTGTTCCGACAAGAGGTCATGGTCTGGCCGTGGTATGGCGGTGGTTTAGGTATGGTTTAGCTGAGCTATAGTGAAGGCAAGATATTCTGCCTTGTCCATCGAAGCGATGGCAGCCAGCATAACGATATCCCGGAGGAACGGCAGCCCTCGCTTTAGCGAAATTGACCTCGCAGGTCTCGGACCTCCGCCCCTCATGCCCCACACTTCGCGTCATTCGTACAAGAGGCAGCGCCATGGCTATCAGCGTATTCGACCTGTTCAAGATCGGGATCGGGCCGTCCAGCTCCCACACCGTGGGGCCGATGAAGGCCGCCTACGACTTCGTCGAGGCGCTGCGGTCGCAGGACCTGCTGGAGCGCGTCGCGGGGATCGAGATTCACCTCTACGGTTCGCTGTCGGCCACCGGCAAGGGCCACGCCACCGATCGCGCCTGCGTGATGGGACTGATGGGTGAGCGTCCAGACCGCATCGATCCGGCCGTTGTTGGCCCCTGCATCGAAGAGCTGCTCGAGAGCCAGACCCTGTTGCTCGGTGGTCAGGTGGCGGTGCCTTTCCTGTGGGCCAGAGACCTTAAGTGGCACGAGGAGAGCCTGCCCTATCACCCCAACGCCATGACGCTGGTGGCCAAGGGGCACAGCGAGGAGGTCAAGCGCGAGACCTACTACTCGGTCGGAGGTGGCTTCGTCGTCGACGAGGCCCAGGCCCGGGACGGAGCGCTGGATTCCGACACCACCCCCTTGCCTTACGACTTCAACAGCGGCGCGGAACTGATGGCGCTGTGTCGTCTGCATGGCATGAGCATCAGCGAGCTGATGCTGGAAAACGAGAAGGCCTGGCGCAGCGAAGCCGAGGTGCGCTCCGGTCTGTGGGATATCTGGCAAGCCATGCAGGCCTGCGTCAACCGTGGTGTCGAGGGGGAAGGGGTGTTGCCTGGCGGGCTCAACGTCAAGCGTCGCGCCGCGTCGCTGTATCGCCGTCTCGAGGCGATGGGCGATGACGCCGGACTGATCGCCACGACGTTTTCAGCGATGGACTGGGTCAACGTCTACGCCCTGGCTGTCAACGAGGAAAATGCCGCCGGTGGGCGCATGGTCACCGCGCCCACCAATGGCGCCGCGGGGATCATTCCCGCCGTGCTGCACTACTACATGAAGTTTCAGCCCGGTGCCTGTGAGAAGGACGTGGTCAACTTCCTGCTGACCGCTGGCGCCGTCGGCATCCTGTGCAAGAAGAATGCCTCCATCTCCGGCGCCGAGGTGGGCTGTCAGGGTGAGGTGGGATCGGCCTGCGCCATGGCCGCAGCCGGACTCGCCGAAGTCATGGGGGCCAGCGTCCCCCAGGTCGAGAACGCCGCCGAGATTGGGCTCGAGCACAACCTGGGGCTGACCTGCGATCCGGTCGGAGGCCTGGTCCAGGTGCCCTGCATCGAGCGCAATGCGATTGCCTCGGTCAAGGCCATCAACGCCGCCCTGATGGCCTGTCGCGGTGATGGTGAGCACTTCATCTCGCTGGACAAGGCCATCCGCACCATGCGCGACACCGGCGCCGACATGCAGGAGAAGTACAAGGAAACCTCCAAGGGGGGACTCGCCGTCAACGCCATCGAGTGCTGAGCAGGACGCGGGCGCTGGTCGTGGTGGTTGACCAGTCGCTCGACGAGGATCGAACCATTGGAGCCTCTTCTTTCAGGCCCCCGTCGCGCCAGCGCGACGGGGGCCTTGTGCTTTTCAGGGGGAAAACCTCGCGGGGCCAAGGTGTTGCCGATTTGTCGTAAGCAACCTATTGAAATGCGGAGAATACATCTTTGGTCTTGTTCAACGCTTGGCCAATTGCGTCGGGCCTTTGACTCTTCTAGCTTACGTAAACGTAAAGTAGAGCGTCGCCATCGCGGCATCGAACAACCATAACAACCTCAAGCCAGGGACCCCGGTCCCGCAGAGGACGCCACATGACCCAGCAGTACGTGCTAGAGACCCGTGGCCTGACCAAGTCGTTTCGTGGCTTCACCGCCGTGGACGGCGTGGATCTCAAGATCACGGAAGGGCATATCCACGCCCTGATCGGCCCCAACGGCGCCGGCAAGACCACGGTCTTCAATCTGCTCACCAAGTTTCTTCCGCCGACCCGCGGCGAGATCCTCTATCGCGGCAAGCCGATCACCCGCATGCGGGCCAACGAGATCGCGCGGCTGGGGCTGGTGCGTTCGTTCCAGATATCCGCCGTGTTCGCCCACATGACCGCGCTCGAGAACGTGCGTGTGGCCCTGCAGCGCAAGCTCGGCACCTCCTTCCACTTCTGGAAGTCAGAGCGCTCGCTGGAGCCACTCAACCAGCGTGCAATGGAACTGCTCGAGCAGGTGGGACTGGCCGACGTTGCCGATGTCCTCACCGTGGAGTTGCCCTACGGACGCAAGCGCGCGCTGGAGGTGGCCACCACCCTGGCGCTGGAGCCCACCGTGATGCTGCTCGACGAGCCCACCCAGGGCATGGGAGCCGAGGACGTCGACCGTATCGTCGAGCTGATTCGGCGGGTTTCTGCCGGGCGTACCGTGTTGATGGTCGAGCACAATCTGAGCGTCGTCAGTCGTCTTTGTGATCGCATCACCGTGCTGGCCCGGGGCTCGGTACTGGCCGAAGGCGACTATGCCAGCGTCTCGGCCGATCCGGCGGTGCGTGAAGCCTACATGGGCAGTGAAGCCAGCGTCGGTGAGGAGGCCAGCGCATGAACCAGACTCTCGACAGGCCAACTGCTTCACCGGCGGTCGGCGCCCATGGCGACGAAGCGCTCAGTCTAGCGGACGTCAACGCCTTCTACGTCGAGTCGCATATCCTGCATGGCGTGGAGCTGCGCGTGAAGCGGGGAGAGCTGGTGACCCTGCTGGGGCGCAACGGTGCCGGACGCAGCACCACCCTGAAGACCATCATGAACATGGTCGGTTCGCGCAGTGGCTCGATCAAGATCAACGGCCAGGAGACCCTGGCCATGAAGCCTCATCACATCCCGCGTCTGGGGGTCGGCTACTGCCCCGAGGAGCGTGGCATCTTCGCCAGTCTCGACGTCGAGGAGAACCTGCTGCTGCCGCCCACCGTGCGCTCGGGCGGAATGAGCCTGGATGACATCTACGCCATGTTCCCCAACCTCTACGAGCGGCGCCGCAGTCAGGGGACGCGGCTGTCCGGCGGCGAGCAGCAAATGCTGGCGATGGCCCGCATCCTGCGTACCGGGGCCGAGATCCTGCTGCTAGACGAGATCACCGAGGGGCTGGCACCGGTCATCAACCAGAAGCTCGCCGAGGTGCTGATTACCCTCAAGTCTCGGGGCATGACCATCGTGCTGGTGGAGCAGAACTTCCGCTTCGCCGCGCCCCTGGCCGATCGCCACTTCGTGATGGAACACGGTCGCATCATCGAGACCATCGAGGCGCGTGATCTGGACGCTCGTCGTGAGCACCTCAACAGCCTGCTCGGGGTCTAGTGTCCATGGCCGCTGTCTTCCAGGCCTTAGAGGACCTTTGCATCAACCACAAGATGTCCGGCAGTAGCCGTTCAACAACCACTTGCTAAACAATAACCTATTCAACAACAACAAGGGCCGCTGGCCCCAGGAGCCTCCCATGACCAAGGTACACGCTTCCTCCCCCCGTCTTGCCCGCCGCCACCTGGCCCTGGCGGTCGCCGCCGCCACCGGCCTGGGCCTGGCATCGTCGGCCATGGCGCAGGACGCCATCAGCGATGGCGAGGTGCGTATCGGCTATCTGGCCGACATGTCCGGCACCTACCGTGACCTGGCCGGCCCCGGCGGCCTCGAAGCGCTGAAGATGGCGGTGGAGGACTTCGGCGGCGAAGTCGCCGGTGCCCCCATCGAGGTGTTCAGCGCCGACGATCGCAACAGCGCCGACGTGGGCGCCAACACCGTGCGCGGCTGGGTCGACCAGCAGAACGTCGACCTGGTGGCCGGCATGGTCGCCTCCTCGGTGTCCATCGCCGTGACCAAGGTGCTGGAGGAGGCCGGTGGTCTGGCCATCATTTCCGGCTCGGCGGCCTCGAGCATCACCAACGAACACTGCACCCCGAACCATATTCACTACGTCTATGACACCTATCCGCTGGCCAACGGTACCGCCAAGGCGGTGGTCGAGCAGGGCGGCGACAGCTGGTTCATGCTCACCGCCGACTACGCCTTCGGTCATGCCCTCGAGAGCGACGTGGAAAAGGTGGTCACCGACAACGGTGGCACCATCGTCGATCGCGTTCGCCATCCGTTCCCGACCAGCGACTTCTCCTCCTACATCCTTCAGGCCCAGGGCTCCGGCGCCAAGATCGTCGGTCTGGCCAACGCCGGCTCCGACACCGTCAACGCGATCAAGACGGCCAGCCAGTTCGGCCTGACCCAGAGTGGCCAGCAGCTGGCCGGCCTGCTGATCTTCCTCAACGACGTCCATGCCATGGGCCTGGAGACGACTCAGGGCCTGTTGTTGACCACCGGCTGGTACTGGGACATGGATGACGAGTCCCGCGAGTGGGCCGAGCGCTACTTCGAGCGGGTGGGCAAGATGCCGACCATGGTTCAGGCCGGCATCTACTCCAGCACCACCCAGTACCTGAAGGCGCTGGAAGACGCCGGCACCGACGATCCTGCCACCGTCAGGGCCAAGCTGGGCGAGGCGCCGATCAACGACTTCTTCGCTCGCAATGGCCAGATTCGCGAGGATGGTCGCATGGTGCATGACATGTACCTGGCCGAGGTGAAGGCTCCCGCCGACTCCGAGGGCGAGTGGGACCTTTACGAGATCCAGGCCACGATCCCGGCCGAAGAGGCCTACCGTCCGCTGTCCGAGAGTTCCTGCAAGCTCGTCAACTGAGCCGCCCGCGCTCGATCTACGCCGGGGTCACCAGGGTGGTGCCCCGGCCTGATGCTCAAGGGAAATCATCATGACCATGATATTCGGCGTACCGCTGGCGGTGTTCATGGGCCAGCTGATGCTGGGGCTGATCAACGGCGCCTTCTATGCGCTGCTCAGCCTGGGGCTGGCGGTCATCTTCGGTCTGCTGAAGATCGTCAATTTCGCCCACGGCGCCCAGTACATGCTGGGTGCCTTTGCTGCACTGCTCGGGGCTCAGTACCTGGGCATCAACTACTGGCTGGCGCTGTTGCTGGTGCCGCTGGTGGTCGGCGCCTTCGGTGCTCTGCTCGAGCGTCTGGTGCTGCGGCGCATCGCCCACCTGGATCACCTCTATGGGCTGCTGCTGACCTTCGGCCTGGCGCTGATCTTCGAGGGTAGCCTGATCAACCTGTTCGGCGTGTCCGGGGCCAGCTACCCGATTCCCGAGGCATTGAGCGGCGGCATCAAGTTGCCCTTCATGTTCCTGCCGACCTATCGCGGCTGGGTGCTGGTGGCGGCACTGGTGGTGTGCCTGGGCACCTGGTTCATCATTGAGCGCACCCGGCTTGGCGCCTACCTGCGGGCGGGCACCGAGAACCCCGCCTTGATGCAGGCCTTCGGCGTCAACGTGCCGCTGCTGGTCACCTTGACCTATGGCTTCGGGGTGGCCCTGGCGGCCTTCGCCGGGGTACTCGCCGCGCCCTTGTACCCGGTGTCACCGACCATGGGCTCGAGTCTGTTGATCGTGGTCTTCGCGGTGGTGGTGATCGGCGGCATGGGCTCGATCCTCGGTGCCATCCTGACCGGTCTTGCCATGGGGCTGATCGAGGGGCTGACCAAGGTGTACTACCCGGAGGCAGCCAACACCGTGATCTTCCTGGTGATGATCATGGTGCTGATGCTGAGGCCCGCCGGGCTGTTTGGAAAGGAGGCCTGAGATGTCCACAACCACTACCTCGCCGACACCGACTCAGACCAGGGCCCGCGCCGCGCGCCGACGCCAGGGCATGCTGATGATCGTGTTGCTGGCCATCGCCCTGGTCGCGCCGCTGTTTGCCTACCCGGTGTTCCTGATGAAGGTGCTGTGCTTCGCGCTGTTCGCCTGTGCCTTCAACCTGCTGCTGGGCTTCGCCGGACTGCTGTCCTTCGGCCATGCCGCCTTTCTCGCCACCGGGGGCTACGTCACCGGCTTTCTACTGTCGAGCTATCCCGGCCTGACGCCGGAACTCGGGATCGTCGTCGGCACCCTGGCGGCGGTGATCCTCGGCACCCTGTTCGGGGCGCTGGCGATCCGTCGTCAGGGCATCTACTTCGCCATGGTGACCCTGGCGCTGGCCCAGATGATGTTCTTCTTCTACATCCAGGCGCCCTTCACCGGGGGCGAGGATGGCCTGCACGGTGTGCCGCGGGGCAAGCTGCTGGGGCTGATCGATCTGTCCGACAACCTGGCGATGTACTACGTGGTGCTGGCGATCTTCGTGATCGGCTTCGCCATCATCCAGCGCACCGTGCACTCGCCCTTCGGTCAGGTGCTCAAGGCCATCCGCGAGAACGAGCCACGGGCGGTGTCACTGGGCTACAACGTCGACGCCTACAAGCTGGTGGCCTTCGTCATCTCGGCGGGGCTTGCTGGCCTTGCCGGCGCGACCAAGACGGTGGTGTTCCAGCTTGCCTCGCTCACCGATGCCCACTGGCACATGTCCGGCGAGGTCATCCTGATGACCCTGGTCGGTGGTGTCGGCACCCTGTTCGGCCCGCTGGTCGGCGCTGGCCTGGTGGTCAGCCTGCAGACTCAGCTCGCGCAGTCGCCGCTGGGCAACTGGGTCAGCGTCATCCTGGGCTCCATCTTCGTGCTCTGCGTCCTGAGCTTTCGCAGCGGTATCGTCGGCGAGATCCAGAACATGGTGCGCAAGAACTTCAAATAGACACGGCGATTGCCGCTGTTCTCCCGCTGCCCGGCCTCAAGGCCGGGCTTTTTTTTGTCAGGATTTTTATCTCAGGGTGGAGTGCGTGGTTTTGATGTGGAGAAAAATATTGAAGATATGGTGAAATATAATGAGAACGCCTGGAGGTTGGGTGCAGTTGATGCGGGATACGTTCTGTTTGGAATGTACTATACCGGGGGTGGCGTCGAGAAAAACAAAGGAGTTGCATTAAGATATCTATTGGATTCAGCTAGGCTAGGTTTTATTAGATCGCAAAGACAATTGGGCGTGGCATATAGGGGGCTAACTTTACGTGACTTGGTGGATAAAGATGAAGCTGCAGCATTCGAATGGTTTTTATTGGCTGCAGAGCAAGGAGATAGGACTTCTGCAACGAATGTGGCAGTGTTTCTTCACGAAGGAAGAGGTGTAGATAAAGATGACGATGAGGCATTTCGTTGGTTTTCTAGGACGGAGGATATGCCTTATGGCGGCGATACATCAGGGTTTAGAGGGCTGGCAGCATTTTATGAAAAAGGTATCGGTACCGACATAGATCTCGTCCAAGCCTATAAATATTACGACCTTCTCTCCCCCGGCAGCGCCCCCGACAAAGCCCGCCTTGAAGAACAAATGACCCCTGAGCAGATCCGTGAGGCGATCCGACTTTCTCGCCAGTGGCAGGAAGAACACAATATCTTTGTTCCCAGCTACTACGGCCTCGAGTATCAGGAGGATGGGACCTTTCAATAGTCACAGGTGGCAGGCAATAGGAGGCAAGGCTTTTGGTGACCAGATGTCGAAGGCCCTCGATACGAAAGCGTATCGAGGGCCTTTTTGTCGCTGGGGTTAGTCGGATGGCGCTGGCTCGTCGATGCCTCGCCTGTCGCGATATCGCGGTGGCAGGCGCTCTGCGAGGTGTTCGGCCAGGTAGTCGATGACCACGCGGACCTTAGGGGAGCGGTGGCGGTGGTGGGGGGTGACGGCCCAGACACCGGTATCGCTGTGACGGTAGGTGTCGAGCACGGAGACCAGCTCACCCTGGGCCAGATGATGCTCGACGTAGTAGTCGGGAAGCTGACCCAGGCCCACGCCCTTCAGCACGGCGTCGAGCAGGGCTGGGCCGGAGTTGCCCTGCCAGGGGCCCTTGATCGCCACTTCCCGGGGAATGCCGTCGACGGCGAAGCGCCAGCGATCGCGTGAGCCATGCAGACAGCGGTGGTGCTTCAGCTCGGACAGGGCGTGGGGCTGCGAATAGCGCTGGAAGTAGTCGGGGGAGCCCACCACGTACTCGCGGCGGTCGGCCAGGCGACGGGCGATCATGGTGCTGTCCTCCAGCGTGCCCATGCGGATGCCGATGTCGAAGCCTTCCTCGATCAGGTCCACCTGGCGGTTGGTGAAGTGCAGGCGCACGCCAAGCTGAGGGTACTGGATCAACAGGTCGTTGATCAGAGGCGCCACGTAGCGCTCGCCAAAGGTGGTGGCGCAGGTCAGCGCCAGCTCGCCCCTGGGGTGAGCCTCGAAGTCCTTGACCACGGCGTCGGCCTCGCGAAAGCCGTCGACCAGTGCCTCGCATTGTTGATAGTAGAGCCGACCGGCCTCGGTCAGGCTTATCTGGCGGGTGGTGCGATACAGAAGCGGCGTATCGAGCCGGCTTTCCAGGGCGGCCACCTGTCGGCTGACGTGGGAGCTGGATACACCCAGGCGTCGGGCGGCGGCGGCAAAGGACTTCAGGCGTACCACTTCGATAAAGGCTTCAATGCCGGCCCAGGGATGCATGGCGCTCTCCATTGTTGCGAGACAGCAACAATGTTATGCCGAATGCGTGCTTTATCCCAGTCCGTAGCGAGGTCTAGACTGTGGTCATCATCCACGGGGTCAGGATGACCCGTGCCCCTTACGTCAGTGCGCCAGGCTTGGTCGTTCATGCCTGTCGTGCAGCCCCCGATCCGAGGAGATTGCCATGAAGTCTCGCGCCGCCATTGCCCTTGAAGCCGGCAAGCCGCTTACCCTGACCGAAATCGATGTCGAAGGCCCCAAGGCCGGCGAGGTGCTGGTCAGGGTGGTCGCTACCAGTGTCTGTCACACCGACGCCTATACCCTGTCCGGGGCCGACCCGGAGGGGCTGTTTCCTTCGGTACTGGGTCACGAGGGTGCCGGTGTGGTCGAAGAGGTGGGGGAGGGCGTCACCAGCCTGAAGCCCGGCGACCACGTCATCCCGCTGTACACGGCCGAGTGCGGCGAGTGCAAGTTCTGTCGTTCGGGCAAGACCAACCTGTGCAGCTCGGTCCGTGCCACCCAAGGCAAGGGCCAGATGCCTGACGGCACCACGCGCTTCTCGCTGGATGGCAAGCCGCTCTATCACTATATGGGCACTTCCACCTTCAGCGAGTACACCGTGGTGCCGGAGGTCTCGCTGGCCAAGGTGTCCAAGGAAGCGCCGCTGGACAAGATCTGCCTGCTCGGCTGCGGGGTGACCACCGGGATCGGCGCGGTGATGAACACCGCCAAGGTCGAGCCGGGTGCCACCGTGGCGGTGTTCGGTCTCGGTGCCATTGGCCTTGCGGTTATCCAGGGTGCGGTGATGGCCAAGGCCGGTCGTATCATCGCCATCGACGTGAACCCGGACAAGTTCGAGCTGGCCAAGCAGTTTGGCGCCACCGACTTCGTCAATCCGAAGGACTACAGTGATTCCATCCAGCAGGTGATCGTCGACCTGACAGACGGTGGCGTCGACTACTCCTTTGAGTGCATCGGCAACGTCAACGTCATGCGTTCGGCGCTGGAGTGCTGTCACAAGGGCTGGGGCGAGTCGATCGTCATCGGTGTCGCCGGCGCCGGCGAAGAGATCTCCACCCGGCCTTTCCAGCTGGTGACCGGTCGGGTATGGAAGGGCTCCGCCTTCGGTGGCGTCAAGGGCCGTAGCCAGCTGCCGGGCTACGTCGAGCAGTACATGAAGGGCGAGCTGAACATCGACGACTTCATTACCCACAACATGGAGTTCGAGAAGATCAACGAGGCCTTCGACCTGCTTCACGCCGGCGAGAGCATCCGCACCGTACTGCATTACTGAGCCGGTAGCATCGAGACGGCGCTGATGAGGCCACGTCCGCCTGACCCAAGCGATGGGCCAGGCGGGCGCCGATTGGCGGTGAGTCGATTGCTGGCGCAGTATTGATGCCAGCTCGCCCCACCGCCAGACGGCCGCGTCGTCCGCCAGAACGCACCGCGTCGTTTTATCCGCCCCGGACCTCGGGGCTTCATCGTTGAGGGGAAGTCGCCATGTCCATGAGCGAACATCTGGAACTGGTCAGCGCCAATCGCAGCTTCGGCGGCTGGCACAAGCGCTATCGTCATCACTCGCGGGCGCTGGACTGCGAGATGACCTTCGCCATCTATCTGCCGCCCCAGGCCGAGACCGAAAAGGTGCCGCTGCTGTGGTGGCTGTCGGGGCTGACCTGCACCGACGAGAACTTCATGCAGAAGGCCGGTGCCCATCGGCTGGCGGCGGAGTTGGGCATCGCCATCCTCTGCCCCGACACCAGCCCCCGGGGGACCGACCTGCCGGGTGAGCACGACAGCTACGATCTGGGTTCCGGGGCGGGCTTCTACGTCAATGCCACCCAGGAGCCGTGGAAGGCTCACTACCGGATGTATGACTACGTCACCGAAGAGCTGCCTTCGGTGGTTCGTCAGCACTTCCCGCTCAACGGTCGCGAGTCCATCAGTGGTCACTCCATGGGAGGCCACGGTGCCTTGATTCTGGCGCTGCGCAAGCCGGGGCACTACCGTTCGGTGTCGGCGTTCTCGCCGATCGTCAATCCGACCCAGTGCCCCTGGGGGCGCAAGGCGTTCTCGGCCTATCTGGGCGAGGATTCCAGCAAGTGGACCCAGTACGACGCCTGTGAGCTGGTGGCTCGTGGCGCCTCACGTCAGCCGTTGTTCATCGACCAGGGCGACGCCGATGACTTCCTCGATGAGCAGTTGTGTCCGGAGCGACTGGAGGCGGTCTGTGCCGAGCGCGATCACCCGCTGATCCTGCGTCGCCAGCCCGGCTACGACCACAGCTACTTCTTCATCGCGACCTTTATCGAGGATCACCTGCGCTACCACGCCGAGAAGCTCTACGCCAAGCGCTGAGTGAGACTTCTCGCCAACCTGCAGTACCCTCCAAGGTATTCACCACGGCCCCCGATCATCGGGGGCCGTGGCGTTTCTGGGCTTATTTTTTTGCCCGGGATTTCTGCGGCCTGAACTTCCGGGCCATGGAGTGGGGGAAGAGAGTGCTGGATTTTGGCGTGTCCGGGCAGGGGGGCGTGCGCTGGCTGGCGAGCCAAAGGCGGTGTCCCGGCAAGGCATCGCCGGGTCGCCTGGAGAGATAGCCCTGTCGTGAATGGGGAAATATGGCCGATCCTTTGCCTTGTCAGGTGACAGATGCGACCTCGTCATAGTCGCCAGCGACATCATTGTCGGAGACGACTGGTCAAGCGGCAGCCGATAGCGATTATTGTGATGCCGAGACTCAGTCGCCAGGCGTAAAGTCGTCGGAGAAAAGCACGGACGCTCCTGCCTGCGATACCCGTAGCGACGCTGGCAACGTCGAGGGTGTCGACACCATGCGCGAGTCCTGTTCCGTTTACGACGTCGCGATAACAACAAATGGACGTGACGGTACCTCGTGGCTTGCGACGAGGAGGCCGACGCTGTGGAGAAGATGACCATGACCCTGCCTAGCCGGCCCGAGGGGCCACAGACCGTAGGTTTTCTGCTGCTCGAGCATTTCACCCTGATCTCGCTGGCCTCGGCCATCGAGCCGCTGCGCATGGCCAACCAGTTATCGGGCCAGGAACTCTATCGCTGGTTCACCCTGAGCCTGGATGGTGCGCCGCTTCAGGCCAGCGACGGCCTGACCGTGACGCCGGACTCGTCGATCACGGTGCCGCTGTCGCTGGATATGGTCGTGGTCTGCGGCGGCGTGGCGCCGACCCGCCATGTGCACCAGGGCCACGTCAGCTGGCTGAAGGCCCAGGCGCGCCATCTCAAGCGTTTTGGCTCGGTGTGTACCGGCGCCTGGGCGCTGGCCCGGGCCGGGCTGCTCGAGGGTTATGAGGTCAGCACCCATTGGGAATGCCAGGCAGCGCTGCAGGAGGCCTACCCGGGCATCGGCCTGACCTCGAAGCTTTTCGCCATGGACCGGGACCGTTTCACCTGCTCTGGCGGCACCGCGCCGCTGGACATGATGCTGACGCTGATCGGGCGTGACCATGGGCGCGAGCTGGCGGCGGGCATCTCCGACATGTTCGTGTGCGACCGGGTGCGTGGCGAACAGGACCAGCAGCGAGTGCCGCTCAAGCATATGCTCGGCACCACCCAGCCGCGACTGCAGGAGATCGTCGCGCTGATGGAGAACAACCTTGAAGAGCCCATCGACCTGGACGAACTGGCCCGCTACGTCAGCCTGTCGCGGCGCCAGCTGGAACGGCTGTTCCAGCGCAACCTGCACTGCTCGCCGTCGCGCTATTACATGCGCCTGCGGCTCAATCGCGCCCGTCAGCTGTTGAAGCAGACCTCGATGTCGATCATCGACATCGCCGCCGCCTGTGGCTTCGTCTCCACCCCGCACTTCTCCAAGTGCTACCGCGAGTGCTTCGGCCTGCCGCCGCGGGAGGAGCGACTGGGCTGGAGCGCCTTCTCGCCGGTGGTGGCCGGTAGTGCAGTATCCCCGCTGCTGACGGCGGCCCCAGACGAGCCGGTGTCCCGGGCGCTGTCGGCGTTGGAAGAAGCGCGCGGAGAGCCGACCTACGGCAGCTTCAAGGTGTTGCCCAAGTAGCGAAGGGCGTATTGAAAAATGCGCCTTCGCTGGCTGAATTGCTGGACGAGGCCAGGGACCAGGCTTCGGCATGCCTGGACGCCAGATATCGGCAGGAGAGCCTTTGGCCACACCGGTAAAATGCTGACAGCGGCGATTGCCCGCCCCACCCAAGGCCTTGATATACTCCCCGGATCGATTCCAACCGAGCCCGATGCATGCGCAACTGGTGGCGCCCTCTCAGCCGACTTCTGCTACGCGCCACCCTTGCCTTTGCGCTGGGGTCAGTGGTGCTGGTGCTGGTGTTTCGCGTGGTGCCGGTATTCGGCTCCATGGTGATGCTGGAGCGCGAGGTCTCGTCCTGGTTCTCCGGCGAGCCGCTGGACATCCAGCAGCGCTGGCGTCCCTGGGATGAGCTATCCGACAACGCCAAGCTGGCGGTAATCGCGGCGGAAGACCAGCGCTTCCCCGACCATCATGGCTTCGACCTGGTGGAGTTGAAGCGTGCCATCGAGTCCGCGATGAATGGTGGCTCGCTGCGCGGGGCCAGCACCATTACCCAGCAGACCGCCAAGAACCTGTTTCTGTGGACCGGGCGGGACTATGTGCGCAAGGTGTTCGAGGCCTGGTTCGCCACCCTGATGGAACTGCTGTGGCCCAAGGAGCGCATCCTCGAGGTCTATCTCAATATCGTCGAATTCGACCGGGGAGTCTTTGGCCTGGAGGCCGCCAGCCGCCACTACTTTGGCGTCGGTGCCGATCAGTTGAGCGCCGCCCAGGCGGCCCGCCTGGCGGCGGTGCTGCCCAACCCGCGAGAGCGCAGCGCCTCGCACCCGGGGCCGCGCACCGCCCGTCACGCCGCCTGGATTCAGCGACAGATGAATAACCTGGGGCTTGGCTACCTGGAGAAGCTGTAGCCGGCAGGCGTCGCAGTCCTTGATCCTTTGGTTCTGTCCATTCACTTCTTTCCCTCTTCGCCCCTTTGCTTCCGGCACGTCTTCGCGGTGTTTTGAGGCGCGTCGTTTCGCTTCTTTCCTTTGCCCATGGGTGCCTTTTGTCGCTGCCGGAACGGCGGTGACGCTTTTGGAATTCTCGTCGTCGCAATCAGGCGTCGTGGCCCCCCGGGGCGGCGCTATCCTGCCCGCACAACGCCAGCGTTCTGATGCTGGCGCTCTCCCTGAAGCGGGTAAGGACAACAGCGATGAACTCCCCTCTGACGCAAACCGAAACTGGTGCCATCGATGCCCGGGCGCTTCACCGCGAGGCCACGGTGATCGACGGTCTGATCATCGCCAAGTGGAGCCGTGAACTCCTCGAGGACATGCGCCGTGGTGGGCTGTCGGCGGCCAACTGCACCGTGTCGGTGTGGGAGGGGTTCCAGGCCACGGTGGACAATATCGTGGCCACCAACGCGCTGATGGAAGAGTGCAGCGACCTGGTGCTGCCGGTGCGCACCACCGCGGACATCCGGCGTGCCAAGCAGGAAGACAAGACCGGCATCATCTTCGGCTTTCAGAATGCCCATGCTTTTGAAGACCAGATCGGCTACGTCGAGATCTTCAAGAAGCTCGGCGTCGGTATCGTCCAGCTCTGCTACAACACCCAGAACCTGGTGGGCACCGGCTGCTACGAGCGCGACGGTGGCCTGTCCGGCTTCGGTCGCGAGATCGTCGCCGAGATGAACCGGGTCGGGGTGATGTGTGACCTGTCGCACGTTGGCGCCAACACCTCCCGCGAGGTGATCCTCGAGTCGTCCAGGCCGGTCTGTTATTCCCACTGCCTGCCCTCCGGGCTCAAGGAACACCCGCGCAACAAGTCCGACGAGGAGCTCAAGTTTATCGCCGACCACGGCGGCTTCGTCGGCGTGACCATGTTCACCCCCTTCCTGCGGGCCGGGGTCAACGCCACCATCGACGACTACGTCGAGGCCATCGTCTACGTGATGAACATCGTCGGCGAAGACGCCATCGGTATCGGCACCGACTTCACCCAGGGCCACGACCAGGCCTTCTTCGAGTGGCTGACCCACGACAAGGGCTACGCCCGTCGCCTGACCTCCTTTGGCGAGATCATCAATCCCAAGGGCATTCGCACCATCGGCGAGTTCGGCAACCTCACCGAAGCGCTGCTGCGCTACGGCCTCAGCGAGGCCCAGGTGCGCAAGATCATGGGCGAGAACTGGGTACGGGTGCTGGCCGATGTCTGGGGCGAATAGCACATAACCACCACAACAATAACGCCTGCCAAGGAGTCGACCGTGACCAAGATGGCGCCTGAACTGCCCATAGAGGTGGACGTCGAGACCGGTGTCTGGACCACCGACGCCCTGCCGATGCTGTATGTGCCGCGACACTTCTTTATCAACAACCATATCGCCGTGGAGCAGGCGCTGGGCGTCGAGGCCTACGCCGAGATTCTCTACCACGCCGGCTACAAGAGCGCTTGGCACTGGTGCGAGAAGGAGGCCGAGTTGCACGGTCTGGCCGGCGAGGCGGTGTTCGAGCACTACATGACGCGTCTGTCCCAGCGAGGCTGGGGCCGCTTCATCACCGAGGCCATCGACCTGGAGGCGGGGACCGCCCGGGTGCGACTGGAACACAGCGCCTTCGTCTACCAGCTGGGCAAGGTTGGCTACCGGGTCGAGTACATGTTCACCGGCTGGTTCGCCGGTGCCATGGACCAGATTCTGGCGGCCTCGGGGTCGGAGCTGCGTACCCGTGCCGAGCAGACCCAGAGCGCCGCCGAGCCAGGCTGCGAGGTGGGCCGCTTCGAGGTCCAGCCGCTCGCCACCGTGTCTCGCTGAGCTGCGCTATCTCGTCGATTCGGTGCGCCGCCCTGGTGTTCCTGTCAGGTGACGCTGTTCGGCGAACCCGGTCGACGACCCTATTCAGCTACCCCCGTCGGCGAGCCCAGCCAGCGGCTCCCGTCAGCGACCCCAGTCAGTGACCACCGCAGGCCAAGGCGTCTGTCGTGGTTCCACCTTCGTCCGGGCAGAGGAGTTTCCCCATGGCCTTTGACGCGATCTTCGAGCCGATCACCATCGGCAGTCAGACCATTCGCAATCGTGTGGTCAGCACCGCCCACGCCGAGGTCCACGCCACCGACGGTGGCATGACCACGGAGCGCTACGTGCGCTACTACGAGGAGAAGGCCAAGGGCGGCTGCGGGCTATGCATCTGCGGCGGCTCCTCGGTGGTCTCCATCGACAGCCCCCAGGCCTGGTGGAGTTCGGTGAACCTGTCCACCGACCGCATCATCCCGCACTTTCAGAATCTGGCCGAGGCGGTGCACCGTCACGGCGGCAAGATCATGATCCAGATTACCCATATGGGGCGTCGTTCGCGCTGGGATGGCCACGACTGGCCCACCCTGGTGTCGCCTTCGGGCATCCGCGAACCGGTCCATCGCTCCACCTGCAAGACCATCGAGGAGGAGGAAATCTGGCGCATCGTCGGTGACTTTGCCCAGGCCGCTCGCCGGGCCAAGGAGGGCGGTCTCGATGGGGTCGAGCTGTCCGCTGTGCACCAGCACCTGATCGACCAGTTCTGGAGCCCCCGCGTCAACAAGCGCGAGGACGCCTGGGGCGGCACCTTCGAGGGCCGCATGCGCTTTGGCCTGGAGGTGCTCAAGGCGGTGCGTGCCGAGGTCGGCGACGACTTCGTGGTGGGCATGCGCATCTGCGGCGACGAGTTCCACCCCGATGGCCTGACCCACGACGACATGAAGGCCATCGCCGCCTACTACGATGCCACCGGCAAGGTGGACTTTTTCGGCGTGGTCGGCTCCGGCTGTGATACCCACAACTCCCTGGCCAATGTCATTCCCAACATGTCCTATCCGCCGGAGCCCTTCCTGCACCTGGCAGCAGGCATCAAGGAAGTGGTCAGCGTGCCGGTGATCCACGCCCAGAACATCAAGGACCCGACCCAGGCCAACCGCATCCTCGAAGGTGGCTACGTCGACCTGGTGGGGATGACCCGGGCGCATATCGCCGACCCCCACCTGATCGCCAAGATCAAGATGGGCCAGGTCGACCAGATCCGTCAGTGCGTCGGCGCCAACTACTGCATCGATCGCCAGTACCAGGGCCTCGACGTGCTGTGCATCCAGAACGGGGCGACATCGCGGGAGTACATGGGCTTGCCCCATGTCATCAGCCAGAGCGAAGGCCGGAGGCGTCGCGCGGTGGTGGTGGGTGGCGGCCCCGGTGGCATGGAGGCCGCCCGGGTGCTGGCCGAGCGCGGCCACGAAGTGACCCTGTTCGAGGCCGAGGACAGCCTGGGCGGCCAGATCACTCTGGCGGCCAGGGCCCCGAGTCGCGACCAGATCGCCGGGATTACCCGCTGGTATCAGCTCGAACTTGCCCGGCTCAAGGTGGACCTGCGCCTCGGCACCCGGGCCGTTGTGCCCACCATCGACGACCTGAGGCCCGACCTGGTGGTGCTGGCCACCGGCGGGCGGCCGTTTCTCGACCAGTACGCCGACTGGGGCTTCGACCCTGACCCGGAAAAGAGCCTGGTTGTCAGCACCTGGGACATCCTCTCGGGCAAGGTGGCACCGGGCCAGAACGTGCTGGTATTCGATTCCATCTGCGAGTTCTCCGGGGTATCCGCCGCCGACTTTCTGGCCGACAAGGGCGCCCGGGTCGAGATCGTCACCGACGACATCAAGCCCGGGGCCGCGGTGGGGGGCACCACCTTCCCCACCTACTACCGCAGCCTGTACGACAAGGAGGTCATCATGACCTCGGACCTGATGCTGCACGAGGTCTACCGCGAGGGGGCGTCGCTGGTGGCGGTGCTCGAGAACGAGTACAGCGGGGTGCAGGAAGAGCGTGTAGTCGACCAGATCGTGGTGGAGAACGGCGTGCGCCCGGACGAGCGGCTCTACCTCGAGATGAAGGAGGCCTCGCTCAATCGCGGTCAGGTCGATCTGGAGGCGCTCTACGCGGCCAGGCCGCAGCCCTGCCTGGCGCACCTGGACGCAGAAGGTCGCAGCGCTGGAGATCGCAGCGCCGGTTTCGTGCTGTTCCGACTGGGCGACGGGGTGGCGCCGCGCAATGTGCACGCCGCGATCTATGACGCCCTGCGTCTGTGCAAGGACGTTTGAGCGAGCCATGAGGGCGGCCCAGTCGCCGCCCCCCTGCCCCTCGTCGAGAGGAGATAGAAGATGCCCGCAACCGTTCTTCCTGACCTGCTGGCCGTGCTGGTGCTGGCCGTGCTGACACTGACCCTGGTGGGTGGGGCCAGACGCTTCACCCTGTGGCGACGTGGGCGGCCCTCGCCGGTGCCCTGGTTGGCGGGCCTGGCGGCGATGCCGCGCCGCTATCTGGTGGATCTGCACCACGTGGTGGCTCGGGACAAGGCCTTCGCCAACACCCACGTGGCCACCGCCGGGGGCTTCGTCGCCGCTGCGCTGCTGATGCTGCTGGTGTTGCTGGTGCCGATGCCGGCGGGGCTAAGGCTCGGCCTGACCGGCCTGATGCTCGCCGCCAGCGTGCTGATGCTGGTCGGTGCCAGGCTGGTCGCCAGGCGGCGGCGCTCGCCGCCGGCGCGGCTGTCACGTGGCCCCTGGATGCGCCTGCCCAGGAGCCTCACGCTGTTCTCGGCAAGCCTTGCCGGCGTTGCACTGGTCAGTCTGCTGTCCTCGCTGCTGCCGCCAGGCTGGCTCGGCGGCATCCTCGGCTGGGCGCTGGCTGGTGTGTTGCTGGTGGGACTCGCGCTGGGACTCGCCGAGATGATGCTGGGCATGACCTGGGGCGGGCCGATGAAGCACGCCTTCGCCGGTGCGCTGCACCTGGCCTGGCATCGCCGGGCAGAGCGCTTTTCCACGCGCTCAAGCGAGCGCGAGGGGCGCACGCCGCGCTCCACCGGGCTCAAGGCGCTCGATCTTGAGGACCCCGAGGCGCCGCTGGGGGTGGCGTGTCCCGAGGACTTCACCTGGAACCAGCGCCTGGGCTTCGATGCCTGCGTGCAGTGCGGGCGCTGCGAGGCGGTGTGCCCGGCCTTCGCCGCCGGCCAGCCGCTCAATCCCAAGAAGCTGATCCAGGATATGGTGCGGGGCATGACCGGCGCCAGCGCCGACAGCTACCACGGTTCGCCCTATCCCGGCCGGCCGCTCACTCAAGATAGAGGTCAAGACAAGTCTAAGAACCAGGGCCGGCCGGGAGGACCCATCGTCGTCGAGGCGGGTGGCGCCCTGCTCGATGCCGATACCCTGTGGTCCTGCACCACCTGCCGGGCCTGCGTGGAAGAGTGCCCGATGATGATCGAGCACGTGGACGCCATCGTCGACCTGCGCCGTCACCTGACCCTGGAGCGCGGCAAGACTCCAGGCAAGGGCGCGGCGGTGCTCGACAATCTGATCGCCACCGACAATCCCGGCGGCTTCGCCCCTGGGTCACGCATGCACTGGGCGGCCGACCTGGCGCTCCCGCTGATGCGCGACTACGGCCAGGTGGATGTGCTGCTGTGGCTGGGCGATGGCGCCTTCGACATGCGTAATCAGCGTACTCTGCGCGCCCTGGTCAAGATCTTGCGGGCGGCGTCGGTGGACTTTGCCGTGCTTGGCAACGAGGAGCGCGATAGCGGCGATGTAGCGCGTCGGCTGGGGGACGAGGCGACCTTTCAGCGTCTGGCCCGGGCCAATGTGGCGACGCTTTCACACTATCGCTTTCAGACCATCGTCACCTGTGACCCCCACAGCTTCCACGTGCTCGGCAACGAGTACGGCGCCTTCGGCGGCGACTATCGGGTACGCCACCACAGCACCTTTATCCAGGAGTTGATCGCCGACGGACGGCTCACGCTCGAGTCCCGTCCGCGTGGCCGTGTCACCTACCATGACCCTTGCTATCTGGGGCGCTACAACGGCGAATACGAGGCGCCGCGCCAGGTGCTGGCGGCGCTCGGCATCGAGCTTGCCGAGATGCAGCGCTCCGGCTTCCGTTCACGCTGCTGCGGTGGGGGTGGCGGCGCCCCGATCACCGACGTGCCCGGCGAGCGGCGGATTCCCGACATGCGTATGGCCGACGTGGCCGAGACCGGCGCCGAGCTGGTGGCGGTGGGCTGCCCCCAGTGCACCGCCATGCTGGAAGGGGTGGTCGAAGCCACCGCCCAGGTGCGCGATATCGCCGAGCTGGTGGCGGAGGCGCTGATCGAGCCGCCCACCGGCAAGCGCCAAGCGCGCAAGGCGCCAGCACACGACAGGACGGTCGCCGCAAAAGGAGGTGTGGCAAGAGGCGCCGACCCGGTCGTGGACCGAGGCGTGGGCCGTGACGTAGAGGAGCTGAGCCAATGAACCCGTCCGATGAAGCGACGCGAGGCAGCACCCCAGTAGCGACGGCTCGGCTGCGTCGCGATCCCCGGCAAGACTGGATCGCCCGCAACCGCCTGCATCCGCAGCATCAGTCGGTACTGGCCGCTTTGGAGGACGCCACCTCGCCGCCGGCGTGGATGGGCCCCCAGGGACGGTTGCGCCGGAACCCCCACGCGGTGGGCTTTATTGGCCCCAACGGTCGCCGGCGTATCGACCGCAGCGGTGTCCAGGCGGGAGCCACCGCGTCGCCTGCAGGTCGCGCCCAGACCACAGACGTTCAGGTCGCCCGCGACCGGCGCCGCGCGGTGACGTTGGAGGCCCCGGCGGGCTGGATCGCGGTGGTCCCGGAAACCGCCACCGGCAGGCTGACCGAGCACGATCGCGATCTGTTCGGCCTGGCCCGCCGACTGGCCGATAGCGGTTCCAAGCCAGAGGGAGCTGAACTGGCCGTGGTGGCCATCCTGTTCGGGGATTCGCCGCCACCCGCGCTGAAGCAGGCGCTCGGCGAGGCCGGGGCCGATCGGGTGGTCTGCCTGGCGGTGGCGGAGGGTTATGCCCCCGAGGCACGTCTGGCGGCCTGCACCCGAGTGGACGACGCGCTGGCGCCGCGCCATTGGCTGTTTCCCGATACCGCCCTGGACGGCGGCGATCTGGGTCGCAGGCTGGCGGTACGGCTGGGCGAGCGGCCCGCCTGCGGGGTATGGCGCGTCGAGGCGGATGGCGGACTCGATGCCGACGGGTCCTGCGTCTGTCGGACCGGGTCCGGGCGCGAGGACCAGCCCCGTCCGCTGCCGCGCATCCTGATGGCGCTGGCTGAGTGCGCCGAGCCGGTGGTCGAGACCCGCCATGAGGCGAGAGCGATGGCCCTGGAGCCACAGCACGCGCCCCAAGCACTCCAAGCAAGGGTCGAGGATCTTGGTGCGGTGGCGGTGGACCCCGCCGAGATTGCCCTGCACGAGGCGCCCTTTATCCTGTCCGGCGGCAATGGCGTTGGCGACTGGCCCGGCTTTCACCGGGCCGCCCAGGCGCTGGGCGCCAGCGAAGGCGCCTCCCGGGTGGCGGTGGACGACGGCCATATGCCACGCCATCGCCAGGTGGGGGCCACCGGCACCTTCGTCAGCGCCCGGGTCTACCTGGCGGTGGGGATCAGCGGGGCGATCCAGCACCTGCAGGGGATCCAGCGCTGCGACAAGGTTATCGCCGTCAACCGCGACGCCGGCTGCGATATGGTCAAGCGGGCCGATCTGTCGGTGATTGGCAATGGCGACGAGATCTTCGCCGAACTGGTACGTCTGGTCGAGGCCGGGGGGGAACGTGGAGGCAAAGTTGATAGTGAGCGTGGCGATACCCACGAGTCCCGGCCCGCGGAAACATCCTCGAAGGAGGCCCTGAATGTTGCCTGAATCTTCCTCCCCCCATGGCGAGGCCCAGATCGGCGCCAGTGCCGATGCCAACGGCGGTGTCAAAAACAAAGCCAAGGCCAAAGCCAACGCCAAGGCCTCCAGCGCAGACGCTGCCTACCCGCAAGCCAGCGCCATCACCTCGCTTCGCCTGGATGTGCTTTTATCGGTGGGCCGCCATCGCCTGACCGGTCGCGCCCAGCGTGCCGATGGCGACGCCCGGGCGCTGGAAATGGCGCTGTCGCTGAAACAGGCGCTGTCGCTGAGACAGGCGTTGCAGACCGAGAAGACGCCCCCTCCCGAGGTGGAGTTGATTCCCTGGCACCAGGGGCCGGAGGGCGACGACACTGAAGCGGCGCTGCGTGGCTATCTGGGCATGGGCCTGGACGCCATTCGCTGGATCCAGGCACCGGCGGCGGCGGACGCCATGGCGCCACTTCGGGCGTCGCTGACATCGCCCTCGGCGGAGGACGCTTACCACCGTCAGGCGCGCCTGGCGCTTTGCGGGATGCGTGCCGAGCAGGGCGAGGGCACCGGCATGCTGCCCATGGTGCTGGCCGAGCAACTCGGCTGGGCCTGGGTGCCTGGGGTGGTGGCCCTCGAGCGTATTGAAGCGATCGAGGGTCGCCAGCGGCACGCTGAGGACGGCGAGCCAGGCAAGGTCAATGACTGCGAGGAGACCGCGCTGTTCCGGGCCATCGTGCTGCAGGCGCTGCCGCAGGGACAGCGACGTCGTCTGGCGGTGACCCTGCCGGCCATCCTGGGGGTGGACAGTGCGGCACCGGCCGCGCGCCAGAGCGCCTTCGGTCCGGCCCGGCGTGGTCAGCTGCGTCTGGTCGAGTCAGGCGAAGAGCTGGTGCTGGACCCGGCGGTGGAGCAGTGGCCGCTGATCCCGGCCCGCGCCCGCCCCAGGCGGCTCAAGATCGTCACCGCCACCAGCGCCCGGGATCGCTTCAAGGCCGCCGCCGCCAAGGCCGAAGGTGGCGGTGGTCGGGTGCTCGAGGATGTCTCGGCCGCAGAAGGGGCCGCCGCCATCCTGTCGATGCTCGAGGCAGAGGGCGTCTTGCCTGCCGGCGGGGCCCGGCACGGTCAACAAGGTAGTCCACAAGGCGATGGACGCTGACGCCAAGCGGTGCCAGCATCAAGGCAGGGACCGCCAGTGGCAGGGCGCGTCGACCCGGCAAAGTCCGCACCGCTGCCTTACATGGACATAACTAGAGTCAAGCAATGACCGTCGAACCCGATACCACCGTGACTTCCGACGCCAGCCGATCCCGGCGTACCCGGGCGACCCTCAAGGGGCGCCAGACCGACCCCGACCTCCTCGAGGCATTGCGTCGGTTGCTGGGCGATGAACGCAAGCACCCCGAGCTGCGGCGGCGGGATCTCTTGATCGAGCACCTGCACGCTATCCAGGACGCCAATGGTCATCTGGCGCTTGACTGGCTGAGGGCGCTTTCGAGCTACATGACGCTGCCCATGGCGGCGGTCTACGAGACGGCGACCTTTTACGCTCACTTCGATGTGGTGCATGACGGCGAGGCGCCGCCACCCGCACTGACGGTGCGCGTGTGCGACTCGCTGTCCTGTGAGCTTGCCGGGGCCGAGCGCCTGGCCGAGGCGCTGAGCGACGGCCTCGACCCCGAGCAGGTGCGCGTCACCCGTGCCCCCTGCATGGGCCGCTGCGACCTGGCGCCGGTGGTCGAGGTGGGGCACCACCACCTGGGCCACGCCACCCCGCAGGCGGTGGAGGTGCTGGTGGAAACCGGCAAGGTCCACCCCGAGGCGGTGCTGTGGCAGCGCCTCGACGAATATCGCCGAGAGGGCGGCTACGAGCTGCTGCGCGGCTGCCGGGAAGGCCAGGTGACGGCCGATGAGTTGACCTCGATGCTCGAGCGCGCGGGGCTGCGTGGCCTCGGAGGCGCGGGTTTCCCGACCCATCGCAAGTGGCAGAGCGTTCGCGCCGAGCCCGGTCCTCGCTGGTGCGCGGTCAACGCCGACGAAGGTGAACCGGGGACCTTCAAGGATCGCTACTACCTGGAGCGCGCCCCCCACCAGATGCTGGAAGGCGCCCTGGTGGCCTGCTGGGCGGTCGAGGCAGAAGGCGTCTATATCTACCTGCGCGACGAGTATCCCGGCGTCCACCGGGTACTGATCGAGGCCATCGAGGAGCTCGAAGACGCCGGTATCGCGCAGCCGGGCCAGCTTATCCTCAGGCGTGGCGCCGGGGCCTACATCTGCGGCGAAGAGTCGGCGATGATCGAGTCGCTGGAGGGCAAGCCCGGCAAGCCCAGGCATCGTCCGCCGCTGGTCGCCCACAAGGGCCTGTTTGGCCGGCCTACGCTGGTCAACAACGTCGAGACCCTGTACTGGATACCGGTGCTGTGGCGCGAGGGGGTGGCCATGTACGCCGGTCAGGGCCGGCGCGAGCGTAGCGGCCTGCGCAGTTTTTCACTGTCCGGGCGAGTGCGGCGGCCTGGTGTCTATCTGGCGCCCGCCGGCATCAGCCTGCGCGAGCTGGTCGACGAGTACGGCGGCGGCATGGCGCAGGGCCATCAGCTGGCCGGCTATCTACCGGGGGGCGCCTCCGGCGGTATCCTGCCTGCCGCCAAGGCGGATATCGCACTGGACTTCGACACCCTCCAGGCCGAGGGCTGCTTTATCGGCTCGGCGGCGGTGATCGTGCTGTCTGATCAGGACGACCTGCGCGCGGTGGCCACCAACCTGCTGGCCTTTTTCGCCGATGAATCCTGCGGTCAGTGCACCCCCTGTCGGGTCGGCAGCGAGAAGATGCTGAGCCTGCTCGAGCGCGATCGATGGGTGGTGGAGGACCTGGAACGACTGTCCCGGGTGATGCAGGACGCCTCGATCTGCGGCTTGGGGCAGGCGGCGCCGAATCCGGTGCTGAGTCTGCTGCGCCACTTCCGCGATGATCTGGGGCGCCACGACATCATCGTCACCGATACCGCCGAGGGAGCGTGCTGATGACCGGATCCCGGAACGCTTTTGTCTCCCACGTCGCTGATGATTCGACGCTTGAGTCCTTCACGCTGACGCTGGATGGTGTCGAAGTAAGCGCCTGGCCCGGCGAGACCCTGTGGCAGGTGGCCAAGCGTGCCGGGGAGACCATACCGCACCTGTGCTTCAAGGACGCCAGCGGCTACCGCGCCGACGGCAACTGCCGTGCCTGCATGGTGGAGATCGAAGGCGAGCGGGTGCTCGCCGCCAGCTGCCTGAGGGAGGCGCGCCCCGAGATGGTGGTCAGAAGCCAGTCGTCCGAGCGCGCCCGGGTCGCCCGCGAGGGCGTGCTGGAGCTGCTGCTCAGCGATCAGCCGCCGCGCGACGATAGCCCGGACCGTGCAAGCCAGCTGTGGCAGATGGCCGATCACCTGGCGGTGGACGCCACCCGCGCCCGCGCACGCTACCCGAAGCGCAGGCCCGACGTCGTGCGTCATGCGCCCGGCGCTCGCCTTCCCGGCCA
The DNA here is from genome assembly GCF_003856855.1 of Halomonas sp. YLB-10. Classification (NCBI taxonomy): domain Bacteria; kingdom Pseudomonadati; phylum Pseudomonadota; class Gammaproteobacteria; order Oceanospirillales; family Halomonadaceae; genus Halomonas; species Halomonas sp. YLB-10. The sequence goes on along the minus strand of NZ_RRCU01000001.1, from coordinate 745,312 downwards.
GTGCCCGCCGATCGCAGATGATGTGAGCGGGGGGCGCCATGCTTCCGCGACAGCAGACCACGACACCAGCCATCCGGCGATGACGGTCAATCTGGACGCCTGTATCCACTGCACCCTGTGCGTGCGCGCCTGTCGTGAGGTGCAGGTCAATGACGTCATCGGCATGGCCCATCGCGGCGCCGCCAGCAAGGTGGTGTTCGACCTCGATGACGCCATGGGCCAGAGCAGCTGCGTGGGTTGCGGCGAGTGCGTCCAGGCCTGTCCCACCGGCGCCCTGTCGCCGACCAGCCTGATCGATGCCCAGGGCCGTGGTAACAGCGACAGCGCCGAGCGCAAGGTGGACTCGGTGTGTCCCTACTGCGGTGTCGGCTGCCAGTTGACCTACCACGTCAAGGATGACGCCATCCTCTACGTGGAAGGCCGCGACGGCCCGGCCAACCAGGGAAGGCTGTGCGTCAAGGGACGCTTCGGCTTCGACTACGGCCGCCACCCGTCGCGGCTGACCCGGCCGCTGGTGCGGCGCGAGGGGGTGCCCAAGGGCATGGACGAGGGCTTCGATCCCGCCCGGCCACTGACCCATTTTCGCGAGGCCGACTGGGACGAGGCGCTGGCGCTGGCCGCCGGGGGCCTGACCCGGCTCAAGGCCGACCACGGCCCCAGGGCGCTGGCAGGCTTTGGCAGTGCCAAGTGCTCCAACGAGGAGGCCTGGCTGTTCCAGAAGCTGGTACGCACCGGCTTCGGCTCCAACAATGTCGACCACTGCACCCGGCTGTGTCACGCAAGCTCGGTGGCGGCGCTGATGGAATGCATCGGCTCCGGTGCGGTGACCGCCTCCTTCATGCAGGCGCTGAACGCCGACGTGGTGATCCTCACCGGCTGCAATCCGGCGGTCAATCATCCGGTGGCGGCGACCTTCTTCAAGCAGGCGGCCAAGGGTGGCACCCGGTTCATCATCATCGACCCACGGGGCCAGGCCATGGGCGCCTATGCCCATCGGGTGCTGCGCTTCACCCCGGGGGCCGACGTCTCGCTGTTCAACGCCATGCTGAACGTCATCATCGACGAGCAGCTCTTCGATGAGGCCTATATCCGTGAGCACACCGAGGGCTTCGAGCGGCTCAAGGCATCGGTGCGCGATCAGACGCCGGAGTCGGTGGCCATGGCCTGTGGCGTGCCCGCCGACGAGATCCGCGCGGCGGCGCGGGAATACGCCAACGCCGATCGGGCGATGATCTTCTGGGGCATGGGGATCTCCCAGCATACCCACGGCACCGACAATGCCCGCTGCCTGATCTCGCTGGCGCTGGCCTGTGGTCACACCGGGCGCCCCGGCACCGGCCTGCATCCGCTGCGTGGCCAGAACAATGTCCAGGGAGCCTCCGACGCCGGCCTGATCCCGATGGTGCTGCCGGATTACCAGCCGGTGTCCGACGCCCAGGTGCGGGCCTCCTTCGAGGAGCTGTGGGGCTACGCCGGCATAAGCAGCGACGGCAGCGGCGACGCCCTGGATCCCGAGCCGGGCCTCACCGTGGTCGAGATCATGGACGCCATCCACGCCGGCACCATTCGCGGCATGTACATTCTGGGCGAGAACCCGGCCATGTCGGACCCGGACCTGACCCACGCCCGTGGGGCGCTGGCAAGCCTCGAACATCTGGTGGTGCAGGACCTGTTCGTCACCGAGACGGCGCAGTTCGCCGACGTCATCCTGCCGGCCTCAAGCTGGCCGGAAAAGGACGGTACCGTGACCAACACCAACCGTCAGGTGCAGCTAGGGCGCCAGGCGCTGCCGCTGCCCGGTGATGCGCGGCCGGACTGGTGGATCATCCAGGAGATGGCGCGGCGCTTCGGTCTCGACTGGGACTATGGCCACCCGCGCGAGGTCTACGCCGAGATGCAGAAGGGGATGGCCTCGCTGAACCATATCGACTGGGAGCGACTCGAGCGCGAAGGCGCGGTCACCTATCCCTGCCTGGCGGAAGGGGCGCCGGGCGAAGACGTGGTGTTCTCCGAGGCCTTCCCCACGGCGAGCGGCAAGGCGCGCTTCTCGCCGGCGCTGCCGCTGCCGCCCGATGAACCTATCGACCGTGACTACCCGACGGTGCTGTCCACCGGACGCCAGCTTGAGCATTGGCACACCGGTTCGATGACCCGCCGGGCCCAGGTACTCGACGACCTGGAACCCGAGGCGGTGGCCAGCCTGTCGGCGGGGGAGCTCGCCCGACTGGGGTTGCGCCCGGGGGAGCGGGTGACCATCACCACCCGGCGTGGCGCCATCACCCTGGTGGCGCGGCTCGACGACGGCATGCCCGACGGCATGGTGTTCGTACCCTTCTGCTATGTGGAGGCCGCGGTCAATCTGCTGACCAATCCGGCGCTGGACCCTTACGGCAAGATTCCGGAGTTCAAGTATGCCGCCTGTCGCTTGAGTCGCGCCGAGCCGGCCCAGGTCACCTAGGCGCTGTCCGAAAAGTCGACGAGCGAAGGTTAGACAAGGCAAAAATCGGTGAGAAAGCGCAGTTTACGGGGTGTAAATGAGCATTTTGATCCGATTTTTAACGCCGTATTACCGAGCGCAGGCACTTTTCAGACAAGCCCTAATCTGAACGTAAGACACAGCAACAAGGAGTCACCCACCATGATGATTGCCGAGCTGATCGACGGTCGTGACTTTCGTGATCGTCTGTTGGCGCTGGGAGTGCGCCTGCCCGAGGATGCCTGCCCGGAGACCTGCGCCAGGATGGCCCGGCTCAAGGCACGTGAGGTCGGCCTGCCCGGACTAGCGGCGCTGGTGCGCGAATTGATGGACAAGCAGGAGGTGCTGTTGCCGTCGGTCCATCAGGCCATTCAGGCCCACCTGCTGGGGCTCGATGATAACGGCGAATCCAGGGCTGCAGGGAAGGGCTCAGCCTAGGGCGCCTAGCCTAGGGCGCCGACTGTGGTGCCGTCTATGGCTCAGCCTGGGGCGCAGGCTAGACCGCCGGCTTGCAGCCGCTCAGTCGCAAGGCGAAGATGGCGTTTCTTCGCCAGCGGCGGCAGGTGGCCCCATGATTCTGAGCGCTGAGCTCGCACAGCAGATCATCGACAAGACCCAGGATATTCTCGACGCCAACATCAACGTGATGGACGCGCGCGGGGTGATCATCGCCAGCGGTGATCACTCGCGTCTGGGTACCCTGCACGATGGCGCAATGCTGGCGCTTCAGCGTGGCAATGGACTCGAGATATCCGAGCATGACGTCGATGCCTTCAAGGGGGCGCGACCGGGCATCAATCTGCTGCTTCAGTGCGCCGGCGAGACCGTGGGAGTGCTCGGTATCACCGGTCCGCCATCGCAGGTACGTCAGGCGGCGCGGCTGGTCAAGGTGACCGCCGAGATGCTGGTCGAACAGGCCGACATGCTGAGTCAGCTTGAGTGGGCCAAGCGCCACCGGGAAGGTTTTATCCTGTCATGGGTCAACGCTGAGCTTTCTTCCGAGCAACTTCATGACTGGGCCGAGCGACTGGGGATCGACGTCGCCTGTCAGCGACTGGCGGTACTGATCGAGCTGGACAGAGGATCGCCCAGCGCAGATCTGGATGCCATGCAGCGACTGATGGAGCTTCTGGCCCGTGACAGTCTGGTCACCCAGGTCTCACCCCATCGCGTTCTGGTGCTCCAGCCTTTGACGGATCAGGCTGGACAGCACAAGCAGGGCGCACACCCAGGCCCCGACGGGGCTATCGAAGCCCTGCTGGCGCGACTGGCACGCCACGATATTCACGGGGCCAAGGTCGCCGTCGGGCGCGCCTTCGATGCACCCGGCCACCTCCACCTGTCCTACGAGAGCGCTCGGCAGGTACTGGCGATCGGCAAGCGCCAGTTTCCCGAGCGAATGACCTATCACTACGACGAGCTGCGCCTTCCGGTGCTGTTGTCGCCACTGAACGATGGCTGGCAAGGCGAGCAGTTGCGCGAGGCGGTCGAGCGCATTCGTGGAGCCGACAGCCATGGGCGCCTGCTCAAGACCCTGGCGATGCTGATCGAGCACGAGGGCAACCTGAGTCGCTGCGCCGATGCCCTGCACGTCCATCGCAACACCCTGCGCTATCGGCTGGATCGCATCCAAGAGATTACCGGTATTTCTCCCCATCGCTTCACCGGCCTGGTGGAGCTTTTCCTGGGTCTGGAGCTGTCGTCCGGCGACGGCGTTCGTTGATGCCCTCAGGCTGATCTTTCTCGCGGGTGGCGAGCGGTGGCTTGCGAGCTGCTGCTTGCGAGCTGCTGCTTGCGAGCTTGTGCCTCGATGCTGTCCTTCATGATGTCGCAGGGGGGCATCGGGCCTGCTGGTGTGTCTGCAGGTAGGGTGGTGGTTGCCACAAAGCCAGCCGTCAGGGCTTGCCTGCCATAAGAATGTGAAGCCACGGCGCTTAGCTTGTGGCTTTTTTCTTACATTAAATTACGAATTAGTTACCGAGAGTCGTAGCGACATTTTGTGCAGGATAATTAGCAGGGAGACAAATCTGTGCAGCTTTCCCCTGAGGCGGGCTGATCTAAGGCGTTCGCCCAGGAGGCTTGCGCCGCCCATCTGGACGCTCCTTCACCACTGAGGCCGGCCGATGAGTGACTGGAAGTCCGAGGAAGAGCGGAGTCTGGGCTTTCCGCCACTGCTGCTGGTGGTGCTGACCTTCGGGGCCCTGATGGCCCTGCATACCCTGTTCGCCTCCTCCTCGTCCTCATTGTTCCTGTTCGATCTTCTGACTTTCAGCCGTTGGGGCGCGGTGGCGTCGTTGCTGGCGACGCTCGGTATTCTGGCGCTGGTTATCGGCTGTGATCGTGTCAGGCGGCTGGCCTCGTTGGCGCTGCTGGGGTACAGCCTGGGACAAGGGCTATGGCTGCTTGATCAAGTCAATCGTCAGGTGAGCCTCGAGGCGCTGCCGGCAATGTCGTTGCTGCTGATGCTGCTGTTCGCCTTCTGTCTGTGGCACGGTCGAGGCGTCGGGCGCAGGCGCTACGCGGCCCTGGGAATCGTGTGCATGGTGGCTGGTGCGCTGGGATTTTCGATCCTTTGGACGACGGAGGATGCCCCTCGTTGGCGCCTTATACTGTTCGAGTCCCGGCCGCTTGGCACCGTCATGGTGTTTACCTATGGCGTCATCTTCTGGCTGTTCGCCCGCCAGCGCAGCTTGAACTTGCGACGGCTGGCGCCCAGGGTGATCAAGGTCGGGCTTATCGGCACCAGTCTCAGCATGCTGGTGGGCTTTGGGGGCTACCACCTCTATTCGCTCGATCTGAAACAGGATCTGAGCACGCAGCTGGATACCTTGAGTGAGCGCATCGCCAATTGGGAAGAACGCTACCGCCTGGGCTGGAGCGAATGGAGCCTTCCACTGACCCAGGCAGGAGGGTCGCCGGAACCCACCGGTCCCGCAGCCCGGGGAGAGGTGCTTGCCTACGTCTGGTGGCAGGACAGGGGCGCATTGCGCTGGAACCCCGCTGACGGTGGTGGGGCGACGTCTCGACTCGAAGAAATGCTGGCGTTGCACGAGGTTCGAAGTTGGCTCGAACAGCGTCAGAACGAGGCCATGCGCTGGTGGATTCCGGGCAAAGGCGCGGCGCTGCTGGAGGTCAACAGCTTCGGTGCTGCGGGCCCCCGGCTGGTCGTACTGGTCGACACGACGCTGTGGCTTGAGCATATGAGTGAAGGACTGACGGCGAACCTGTCGCTGTTGGGGCTCCGCCCGGCAGAGGCGTTGGATCATGGTGCCCGCGAGGTCTGGGTCGAGCGCGGCAGGCTGGCCGGCGTAATGCGAGACGATATTGCCCTGGCTGGCGGCACGCTGCTGCGGGTTCAGGCATCGAAGCCGCTGTCGCTCAAGTGGGTGCTATTGCCGGCGCTGTTGCTGGCGTTGGGCCTTTTTGTCACCTATCAACTGATGACCTGGATTGCGCTGGCGCGATTGCGTAGAGAGCAGGCGATTTCGCTGGCGACGCGTGAACAGGAGTTTCATTCCCTGTTCGGACTACACCCCGTGCCGATGCTGCAGGTTCGACGTTCGGGCCTGATCGGTGCGCTCAACGACTCTGCCACGGAAGCTCTGGGTGACAGCGCAGGGGAGGCTATCGCTCGACCCTTCACCGAGGTAGCCAGTCGACTGCTGGGATGCGGTGATGCGCCCGATGAATTGATGAAGCACTTCGACAATGTCATGACCGGGCGACAGCGGTCCGTGGTGTTCGAGTGCTCGATCGCGGATTCTACCTTCAGGATACGCCTGCAGCAGGTCCGGGTGGGGGCGGCCTGTGTGGGCCTTTTCGCCAGTTTCGCCGACATCAGTCTGCGTCAGCAGGAGCAAGCCAGGCTGTCGATCATGGAGCACTGTCTCAGGGAGAGCAGCAATGGGGTCGTGATCTTCGACGCCCAGTCCAGGGGCTGCCCCGTGATGTATGCCAACGCTGCTCTGTGCCGCATGCTGGATGCTTCGGCATCCTCGGTGACCGGACTGCTGGCGAGTGAGCTTGCCAGGACCATGTGTCTGGACCCGGTGACCGAAGCCGAGATCTGTCACTGGATGAAGACCCAGCAGCCGGGCTCGGTCACTGCGCTGGCCAGCCAGGGAGGAGGAGGCGGTCGCTGGTACGACCTGACGCTCTCGCCGGTGCATGCGCTCCGCGAAGGGGTAAGTCACTACATCGGCATCGTCGATGACGTCAGTCAGCGCAAGGTTCAGGAAGAGATGCTGGCCCACCAGGCCACCCACGACGCCCTGACTGGTCTGCCCAATCGCACCCTGCTGGCCGACCGACTGGAGCACGACGTAGCCCTGGCGACACGTCATCGGCAGGGGCTGGCGGTGCTGTTCATCGATCTGGATGCGTTCAAGCCGATCAACGATAGCCTGGGGCATGAGGTCGGTGATCGCGTGCTGATACAGGTCGCCAAACGCCTGAGCCGAGGGCAGCGACGCTCGGATACCCTGGCGCGTCTGGGCGGGGACGAATTCGTGCTGGTGCTGGTGGATATCGGTGGCAAGGACAAGGCCATCGCGGTGGCCGAGCGTCTGCTGAACCAGTTGCGTGAACCCTGCCGCGTCGACGGCTTCCAGCTGCAGATATCCGCGAGTATCGGGATCGCCTTGCTGGACACCGGGACCACCCTGTCGCCACAACGGCTGATCCAGCAGGCCGATCTGGCCATGTACCAGGCCAAGCAACGCGGGCGAAACCAGTATCAGTTGTTCACACGCACCCTCGACGGTGTCCCCGGGCGTCATGTGACCCTGCGCAACGCGCTGCGTATTGCCATGGAACAGCAGCGTCTGCAGTTGTTCTATCAGCCCCAGGTGGATGGCGAGGGCAGGATCACCGGTCTGGAGGCATTGATACGCTGGTCCCATCCCGAATTCGGCTGGGTCTCACCGTCGGAGTTCATTCCACTGGCCGAAGAAACCGGCCAGATCATCGATCTGGGGCGCTGGGTGATGCGCAGGGCCTGCTACGACGCCAAGCGCCTGTGGCGAAGTGGACTCAAGCCGGGGCGGGTGGCGGTGAACCTGTCACCGCTGGAATTTCATCGCATGGATTTTCTATCGAGCGTGTGCCAGACGCTGGATCAGACCCACCTGCATGCCGAGTGTCTGGAGCTGGAAATCACCGAAGGCATGTTGCTGGATGACCAGGAACGCGTGGCTCGTACACTGGGGGCCCTGGCGGCCCGCGGGGTCACCACGGCGATCGATGACTTCGGAAAGGGATACTCGAGCTTCGATTACCTCAAGTCCCTGCCCATCGACAAGATCAAGATCGATCGTGGTTTTGTCGCCCAGTGCCTGGACAGTGAACGAGATATCGCGGTCTGTCGCAGCGTGATCACCCTGGCCCAGGAGTTGGGCCTCGAGGCGCTGGCAGAAGGGGTCGAGACACCGCATCAATGTGCCGCCCTGAAGGACCTGGGCTGCACCACCTTCCAGGGCTATCTGTTCTCTCGACCGGTGCCTTTCCGGGAGCTTGCCGGCCTGCTGCGTCGCCCCCATCTGGCGCCGCAGCAGGAGGTCCCGATGGATCGGCAGGACTTGATTGGGGCGGAAGCGCGCCGACGCTGAGCGCCCGCCGAGTCCTAAAATCCGCCCTGGTGTCGTCTTGAAGACGACACCAGGGCTGGCTTCAGCGCAAGCGATGACGGCAGGCTATGTCAGCAGGCTGTGTCAGCGGGCTGTGTCAGCAGGTCGGACACCAGGCCGTGACAGAGAGACACCCAGGGGGCTGCAATGTCGACGAGTGCAGGGGCTTTTCCGCCAGGCCCTAGGGCTTGTCTGAAAAGTGCCTGCGCTCGGTAATACGGCGTTAAAAATCGGATCAAAATGCTCATTTACACCCCGTAAACTGCGCTTTCTCACCGATTTTTGCCTTGTCTAACCTTCGCTCGTCGACTTTTCCGCCAGGCCCTAGCCGCTGGCCAGGCTCAACGCCGGGCTGCTGCCCAGGTTGGCTGCCAAGGTGGTGCGGTACCAGTCGATAAAGTCGATCACCCCGTATTCGTAGGTGGGGGAGTAGGGGCCGGGACGATAGGCCAGGGAGTTGATGCCTCGCTGGTTCTCTTCGGCAAGCTTTCGGTCCTGGGCGTTGGTGGCGTCCCATACCCGGCTCAGGTTCTCGACGTCGTAGTCGACACCCTCCACCGCATCCTTGTGGACCAGCCATTTGGTGGTGACCTGAGTGCGCTGGGGACCCAGCGGCAGCACCCGGAACACCGCGGCGTGGTCGCCGACAAAGTGATTCCAGCTATTGGGCAGATGCAGGATGCGCAGGGAGCCCATGTCCTCGATGCCCTGGTGGGTCAGCGGACGGCGACAGGCGGCCCTGCCGTCCATGGTCATGGACACGGTGCCTTCGACCAGTGGGGTGCGGGTCAGGCGATTGCGCTTGCCTCCCGCCCAGCGCATCTTCCAGGGGATGCCGAGGCCATCCCACTCCTGCTGCTTGCGTGCCACCAGACTGCGGTATTCCGGCGTGGCACGAGGGTCCTCGGTGTCGTCAAACTCGTAGAGCGACTTGATCAGCTCCGGGTGAGAGCCGTTGCAGTGGTAGCACTCGCGGTTGTTCTCGAGCACCAGCTTCCAGTTGGCCTGCTCCTCGATGGTGGTGGTCACGGCCACCTTGAGGTTGGCCATGTCGTAGAAGCTCAGGTAGCTGTCGAAGATGGCCTTGAGGTCGCTCACGTCCGGCGGATTCTCGGCGAGGCTGACGAACAGGTAGCCGCCGGCCTCGGTCAGCGCGACCGGGGCGAGTCCGTAGTCCTCGAGTTGAAAGTCCTCGCCCATCTCGGTGCCGGCGAACAGCAGGCGTCCGTCCAGCTCGTAGGTCCACTGATGGTAGGGGCACACCAGCTTGGCCAGCTTGCCCTTTTCGGTGGAGCACAGGCGAGATCCGCGATGGCGGCAGGTGTTGTGGAAGGCGTGAATGGCGTCGCCATCGCCGCGCACGATGACCACCGGATTATGGCCGATGTCGAGGGTGATGAAGTTGCCCTTGGCGGGAATCTCGCAGCTCATGCCGGCGAAGATCCACTCGCGCTCGAAGATGGTCTGCATGTCGAGCTGGAACAGTCGTTCATCGTTGTAGAACGGCTGCGGCAACGAGAAGCCGAAGGGGTGGTGTGACATCGTCTCCAGGGCGAAACGACGGGCGTCCCCCAGGGGATCCTCCAGATTGAGATGGGCGATGGGCTCCATGGTGCACTCCTCGTGATGCGATAGATGCGGTGTCGATGGGCGCGGTGGCCCATGGCAAGGGGCGCCGCTATGGATCAGGGGAAAGCATTAGCGGCGCTATTGGCTGGCGTGCGTCGCGGTTGTCATGCTGCGCAGTCTGGGGCAAGGGGGATGACCCTGGGTATCTGGCGGCGACACCAGATGATGCCGTTGCGACCTCTTTGTCGCTGCAGCGAGCGTGGCCGGAGGATTCGAGTATGCTGATGTCGCGATCAGACAAGTGGCGCGCGAGGCGCGAGGGGCAGAATGCGCTCAATGACCAGGCCTCGAACGAGGTTCGGGGCCTGGATGAACCGCCGACTGTCTGCGAGCGAAACCGCCATGGTGACGAATTTTCTCAATCCGGTGACCACCCAGACCTGGGCCAATGGCCGCCACGTCGTGCGCTGCGTCAAGGTCATCCAGGAGACCTGGGACGTCCGAACCTTCTGCTTCATGGCCGAGCAGCCGGTGATGTTCTTCTTCAAGCCGGGGCAGTTCGTCACTCTGGAGCTCGAGATCGACGGTGAGTGCGTCTTTCGCTCCTATACCATCGCCAGTTCACCCTCCATCCCCTACAGCTTCTCGATCACCGTCAAGCGGGTGCCGGGGGGGCGCGTCTCCAACTGGCTGCATGACCAGATGGACGTGGGCCACGAGCTGGCGGTGCACGGCCCGGTGGGGGACTTCAACTGCATCGACCACACCGCCGACAAGGTGCTGATGCTCTCCGGCGGTGTCGGCATCACGCCGCTGATGTCGATGACCCGCTGGTTCTTCGATACCAATGCGGCGGTGGACCTGGCCTTTATCCACTGCGCCAGGACCCCCAGGGACATCATCTTTCACCGTGAGCTTGAGCATATCTTCTCGCGCATTCCCGAGTTCCGGCTAAATATCGTGTGTGAGCGGGACAACGAGCTGAACCAGGCCTGGTCGGGTTTCCGCGGCTTCCTGTCGGAGCCCATGCTGGAGCTGATGGCGCCTGATTTTCTTGATCGAGAGGTCTTCTGCTGCGGGCCCACGCCCTTCATGTCGGCGGTCAGGCGTCTGTTGACCCAGCGTGGCTTCGACATGAGTCGCTACCACGAGGAATCCTTCGGTGCCACGCCGGTCGACGTCCAGGAAGACGTCCACGAGCTGGCGGAGCAGGCCGAGGCGGAGGCCGAGGAGCTCGTTGCGGCCGACATGCACTGTGTCGAATTCGCCTCGGCGGGCAAGAGCGTACGCATCCAGCCGGGCGAGACCGTGCACGCCGCGGCCTCAAAGCTCGGACTGCATATTCCCAAGGCCTGCGGCATGGGCATCTGCGGCACCTGCCGGGTGCCACTGGTCGCCGGCGAGGTGGACATGGAACACAACGGTGGTATCACCGACGAGGACGTGGCCGAGGGCTTCATCCTGTCCTGCTGCAGTCGGCCCAGGGGTAACGTCACGGTGGACTGGTAGCGGCGGTGGCTCCCGGCGGAGGAGGGTCGTGGGCCACCCAGCGCGGCAGTGGTGTAACCGTCCGGTGCAGGTGACTCCGTATGGCGTTGATAAATAGGAGGGCCGTGAGAAATTCGGTTAGGCTGGAGTCTGATTTTTGCTGGTATTCGGACGCCATGCCATCCTCGCCCCTGCACCCGCTCCATCCATCACGGCCATCGCCGGCACCAGCGTCAGCACAGCAAGGGCACGCCGATGTCTCTGGCGGCGAGCCGCTCACGCCGGCGCTGTCGGTGGGCTTTGTGTTGCTGTCGCGCTTTACCCTGCTGCCCTTTGCTGCCTTCGTCGACTGCCTGCGGCTGGCGTCCGACGAGGGCGACCGCAGTCGTCAGCTACGTTGCCGCTGGCGCTTTCTGTCAGAGGATGGCGCCGAGGTTGCGTCAAGCTGTGGTGCGGTGATCTCGCCCTGCGAGCCGATAGGGGGGCGTCATGGGCAGCCTTTCTGTGATCCCCGCCAGTTCGACTACCTGGTGGTCATCGGCGGGGTGCTGGGGGATGGCGAGGAACCTGGTAGCCCTGAACGAACGAGCCATGAACGACGGGCTCTCGAGCGAAACCGCCCCGAGCGAGATGGCGGCACCCTCGACTATCTGCGCCATGCGGCAGCGTTGGGCGTGCCGCTGGTGGGGGTGTGCACCGGGGTCTACTCGCTGATCCAGGCCGGTGTGATGGAGGGGCGGCGCTGCTGCGTCAGCTGGTACCACCACCTGGATCTGACCCGGCGTTTTCCCGCCGTCAGCGCGGTGGCCGACCGCCTCTATGTCGACGATGGCGACCGCTTGACCTGTGCCGGTGGCGCTGCGGCGGCGGACCTGGCCGCCTATCTGGTGGAGCGCCACCTGGGACGCGCCTGGGCACGCAAGAGCCTGCACATCATGCTGCTGGACGGCCACCGAAGCGGCGACCACTCCCAGCCCCAGCCGGTGGTCTTCGATCGCATCGAGGATCGCATCGTGCGTCGTGCCGTGGCGATTCTCGAGCAGCATCTGGGCGAGCCGCTGTCGGTGGATGAGCTGGCGACGCGCGCCGGCGCCTCGCGTCGGGGGCTCGAGCGCAAGTTTCGCCAGGCCTTCGGTGTCGGCCCGCAGAAGTTCGCCCGTGACCTGCGCCTGCGCTACGGCCTGTGGCTTCTGTACTTCACCGACCATAGCGTCACCGAGATCGGCGAGCGCTGTGGTTTCGCCGACACCGCCCACTTTTCCCGCCACTTCCGCAGCGCCTTCGGACAGTCACCCTCGCGCCTGCGGCGCGATCCCGTCGGTCGCGAGGAGGCCGGCGTCGATCCCTTCTTCCTGCATGTCGGTGCACGTCTGGGGCATCGCTGAGCGCCCCCGCTGGCGCAATTGCCCCGGATAGTTCTCCTGACAACGTCATCCGAGCGCTCTTCCACGGCGCTCGGCTCATGCCTGCGTCCAACAAAGCTGTCGCATTTGTTCAAGTTTTGAAGGAGCCGCTCGGCTTCAATGACCTTATCCCGCCAGCCACCTGCGCTCGTCTGGGCCGGTCTGGGCCGGTCTGGGCCTATCTGGGCCCGTCTGGGCCGGTCCGGGCAGCGTCGATGTCCCTGACGGCGACGCCGATGTCGTTTCCAGAATGTCGGCGCCGGGATAGCGGCTTACCTTGGAGGCGGGGGACTGCCCGTCTTCGTCAGCCATCACAACGACAACATCGATCAGGCGAAAGCGGCCGCGAATAGGCGCTTCGCCATTACCGGAGATACCCCATGCCAAGCGCTCATCTGTCCAGCTCGTCACTGTCCCGGTTCGATCCACAGATCGCCGAGGCCATCGCCGACGAGGTCGTTCGCCAGCAGGATCATGTGGAGCTGATCGCCTCCGAGAACTACGCAAGTCCGGCGGTGATGGAGGCCCAGGGCACCCAGCTGACCAACAAGTACGCCGAGGGCTATCCCGGCAAGCGCTACTATGGCGGCTGCGAGCACGTCGACGTGGTCGAGCGTCTGGCCATCGAGCGGGCCTGCGCGCTGTTCAGCGCCGACTACGCCAACGTGCAGCCCCACAGCGGCGCCCAGGCCAATGCCGCCGCCTTCATGGCGCTGGTGTCCCCCGGCGATACCGTGCTCGGCATGAGTCTGGCTCACGGCGGTCACCTGACCCATGGCGCGGCACCGAACTTCTCCGGCAAGCACTACCACGCGGTGCAGTATGGTCTGGACGAGGCCTCCGGCCAGATCGACTACGCCGAGGTCGAGCGACTGGCCAGGGAGCATCGCCCCAAGTTGATCGTCGCCGGCTTCTCGGCCTACTCCCAGGTGGTCGACTGGCGCCGCTTTCGCGCCATCGCCGACAGCGTCGGCGCCTGGCTGCTGGTGGACATGGCCCACGTCGCCGGTCTGGTGGCGGCCGGCCTCTATCCAAGCCCGCTGCCCCACGCCCACGTGGTCACCACCACCACCCACAAGACCCTGCGCGGGCCGCGCGGTGGCCTGATCCTGTCGGCCAGCGGTGACGAGGCGCTGTACAAGAAGCTCAACGGCGCGGTCTTCCCCGGCCAGCAGGGCGGCCCCTTGATGCATGTCATCGCGGCCAAGGCGGTGGCCTTCCGCGAGGCCATGAACCAGGACTTCGTGCGCTACCAGGAGCGGGTCATCGTCAATGCCAAGGCCATGGCCGGGACCTTTCTCGAGCGCGGCTACGACGTGGTCTCCGGCGGCACCGAAGACCATCTGTTTCTGGTCTCGCTGATTCGCCAGGGGATCACCGGCAAGGACGCCGACGAGGCCCTGGGTCGCTCGCACATCACCGTCAACAAGAACGCAGTACCGGGAGACCCGCAGAGCCCCTTCGTCACCTCGGGCCTGCGCATCGGGACCCCGGCGGTGACCACCCGCGGCTTCGATGCCGAAGAGTGCGAGCGGCTTGCCGGCTGGATCTGCGATGTGCTGGACGTGCTTGCCCGTGGCGAGGACACCGTCGCCATCGAGGCCGACGTACGCCAGCGGGTCGGCGAGCTGTGCGCGCGCCACCCGGTCTATCCGACCCCTCGGCAAGCCGCTGCCGAGCCGGCCTGATCGGCATGATGCCCCCCCGGCGGTCGTGACGCACGGTGCGACCGCCCAGGCACTTTTCAGACAAGCCCTAGCCCAGAATGTCGAGGGACACCCTATGCAACGCTACTCCGGATTCGCGCTGGCCCGCCACGCCCTGAGTCACCACGAGAACTGGCAGCGCCAGTGGCGCAACCCGACCCCCAAGGCCGCCTACGACGTGATCATCGTCGGTGGTGGCGGCCACGGCCTGGCCACCGCCTACTACCTGGCCAAGGAATTTGGCGTGCGCAATGTCGCGGTGATCGAGAAGGGCTGGCTGGGCGGCGGCAACACCGCCCGCAACACCACCATCGTGCGCTCCAACTATCTGTGGGATGAGGCCGCCGCGCTCTATGAGCACTCGATGAAGCTGTGGGAAGGGCTGTCCCGGGATCTCAACTACAACGTGATGTTCTCCCAGCGTGGCGTGCTCAATCTTGGCCATACCCTGCAGGACATGCGCGACATCCAGCGCAGGGTCAACGCCAACCGGCTCAACGGCATCGACGGCGAGGTGCTCGACGCCAGGGGCGTACAGGAGATCGTGCCTATCCTCGACTGCTCGAAGAACGCGCGCTACCCGGTGATGGGGGCCTCCTGGCAGCCCCGCGCCGGGGTCGCCCGCCACGACGCCGTGGCCTGGGGCTACGCCCGTGGTGCCGATGCACTCGGCGTCGACATTCTGCAGCAGACCGAGGTGACCGGGTTCAAGATCCGCGACGGCCGCATCCTTGGGGTGCACACCAATCGCGGCGATATCGAGGCTCGCACCGTGGGCTGCGTGACCGCCGGCAACTCCGGGGTGATGGCCTCGCTGGCCGGGCTGCGCCTGCCGCTGGAGAGCCACCCGCTGCAGGCGCTGGTGTCTGAGCCGCTCAAGCCGGTGCTCGATACCGTGGTGATGTCCAACCACGTGCACGGCTATATCAGCCAGTCCGACAAGGGCGACCTGGTCATCGGCGCGGGCATCGACGGCTACAACGGCTACGGCCAGCGTGGCAGCTACGCCACCGTCGAGCACACCCTGCAGGCCATCGTCGAGATGTTCCCGATCTTCTCGCGGGTGCGCATGAACCGGCAGTGGGGCGGCATCGTCGATACCTGCCCGGACGCCTGTCCGATCATGTCGAAGACCCGGATCGAGGGGCTCTACTTCAACTGCGGCTGGGGCACCGGTGGCTTCAAGGCGACCCCAGGGTCCGGGCATGTGTTCGCGGCGAGCCTGGCCAAGGGCGAGATGCACCCGCTGGCTGCCCCCTTCTCGATCGACCGCTTCCACAGCGGCGCGCTGATCGACGAACACGGCGCCGCCGGTGTCGCCCACTGATTTCAGGAGGTTTCCATGTTCCATATCCATTGTCCCTACTGTGACGAGTGGCGCGAGGAAGAGGAGTTTCATCCCAGGGGGCAGGCGCACATCGCACGCCCCGAGGATCCGGCCGGCTGTTCCGACGAGCAGTGGGGCGACTACCTGTTCTTCCGCGATAACCCCCGCGGCATCCACCACGAGCTGTGGGTCCACGCGGTGGGCTGTCGCAAGTTCTTCAACGTGACGCGCCACACCCAGAGCTACGAAATCCTCGAGACCTATCGCATCGGTGAGCGACCGCGCTTTACCCGGGACAACCCCGACGGGGTGGTGGCGTCCGCGCCTGAGTCCCTTGACGACAGTGATATCGCCACCGCCGCCCAGGAGGTTCGCGCATGAGCCAGCCCAATCGCCTCGACACAGGGGGACTGATCGACCGCAGCACGCCCCTGCGCTTTACCTTCAATGGCAAGGAGTACACCGGCTTTCACGGGGACACCCTGGCCTCGGCGCTGCTGGCCAACGGGGTGGACGTGGTCAATCGCAGCTTCAAGTACTCGCGTCCCCGCGGCATCGTCGCCGCCGGTGCCGAGGAGCCCAATGCGGTGGTCCAGCTCGGCCAGGCCGAAGCCGAGCAGGTGCCCAATGTGCGCGCCACCCAGCAGGCCCTGTTCGAGGGGCTGACGGCACGTTCCACCAACGGCTGGCCCAACGTCCAGCGCGACCTGATGGGGACCATCGGCAAGCTTGGCGGCAAGCTGATGCCCCCCGGTTTCTACTACAAGACCTTCATGGCGCCGGCCTCGCTGTGGATGACCTACGAGCGCTATATCCGCAAGAGCGCGGGGCTGGGGCGCAGCCCGCTGGAGCGCGACCCGGATATCTACGACCACATCAATCGCCACTGCGAGGTGCTGGTGATCGGGGCAGGGCCTGCGGGACTGGCTGCTGCCCTGGCCGCCTCGCGCAGCGGCGCTCGAGTGATCCTGTGCGACGAGCAGGAGCGCTTTGGCGGCTCGCTGCTGGACGGGCAGGAATTGCTGGACGATCGTCCGGCGTTGAAGTGGGTCGAGGAGGTGCTCGAGGAGCTTGCCGCCAACCCCGAGGTGACGCTGCTGCCGCGCACCACCGCCAACGGCTACCACGACCACAACTTCGTCACCCTGCACGAGCGGCGCAGCGAGCACCTGGCCCACTGCGCGCCTCGAGTGGAGGGACGGCGTCAGTCGCGCTCGCGCCTGCATCGGGTGCGCGCCGCACGCGTCGTGCTGGCCACTGGGGCCCATGAGCGTCCGCTGGTCTACGCCGGCAATGACGTGCCGGGCAATCTGCTGTGCTCGGCGGTGTCCACCTACATCCGCCGTTACGGTGTGGTGCCGGGCAAGCGGCTGGTGGTCTCCACCAGCAACGACGACGGCTACCGTGCCGCGCTCGACTGGCTGGACGCCGGCCGCGAGGTGGTGGCGGTGGCCGACGCCCGTCCCGCCCCCGACGGTGAACTGGTCGAGGTCGCCCGGGCGCGCGGTATCCGCATCCTGCCGGGGGCCGCCGTGGTCGAGGCCAGGGGCGAGCAGCGGGTCACCTCGGTGCGGGTCGCCGCCATCGATATCGAGGCCTTTCGCGTCACCGGCGCCAGCGAGACGCTCGACTGCGACACGCTGGCCAGTTCCGGCGGCTTCAGTCCGGTGATTCACCTGGCCTCTCACACCGGAACGCGGCCGAGCTGGCGCGACGACCTGATCGCCTTCGTGCCCAACCTGCCCAGGGGCATGTTGGCGGCCGGTGCAGCCGGCGGCACCTTTGGCCTGGCCGAGGCGCTGGCGGAAGGTCGCGACGCAGGCCTCGAGGCGGTGAGCCAGGCCGGCTTCGAGGGTGCCGAGCTTATACTGCCGGCGGTAGCCTCGCGGCGCGACGGTGCGGCGGTGGCGCTGTTCCAGGTGCCCCACGAAAAGCCGACCCTGCGGGCGCCCAAGCAGTTCGTCGACCTGCAGAATGACGTCACCGCCGCCGGGATCGAGCTTGCCACCCGGGAAGGCTTCGAGTCCATCGAGCACGTCAAGCGCTACACCGCCATGGGCTTCGGTACCGATCAGGGCAAGCTTGGCAACATCAATGGCATGGCCATCGCCGCGCGCTGCCTGGGGCGCTCGATTCCCGAGGTCGGCACCACCGTGTTCCGGCCCAACTATACCCCGGTCACCTTCGGAGCCATCGTCGGTCGCCATTGCGGAGCGCTGTTCGATCCCGAGCGCTACAGTGCGCTGCACCAGTGGCACGTCGGGCAGGGCGCCGAGTTCGAGGACGTGGGCCAGTGGAAGCGGCCCTGGTACTTCCCCAGGACCGTCAACGGCAAGCGCGAGACCCTGCACGAGGCGGTGATGCGTGAGTGCCGCGCGGTGCGCGAAGGCGTCGGCATCCTCGACGCTTCGACCCTGGGAAAGATCGATATCCAGGGGCCGGACGCCCGCGAGTTTCTCGGCCGCATCTACACCAACAAGTGGGCCAAGCTTGGCGTGGGCAAGGTGCGCTACGGCTTGATGTGCAAGGACGACGGTATGGTCATGGATGACGGCACCACCAGTTGTCTGGCCGAGGATCACTTCCTGATGACCACCACCACCGGTGGCGCCGCGGGAGTGCTCGAGTGGCTGGAGCTGTGGCACCAGACCGAGTGGCCCGAGCTCGACGTGAGCTTTACCTCGGTCACCGACCACTGGGCCACCATGACCGTCACCGGCCCCAGGGCGCGGGAGTTGATGAGCGAGCTTACCGAGGGCATCGATCTGGATCGCGAGGCGTTTCGCTTCATGGACTGGCGTGAGGGCAAGGTGGCCGGGGTGCCGGCACGGGTGTTCCGGATCTCCTTCACCGGCGAGCTGGCCTACGAGATCAACGTCCAGGCCCACGCTGCCATGCACGTGTGGAAGGTGCTGTTCACCCACGGCGAGAAGTACGACCTGACACCCTACGGTACCGAGACCATGCACGTGCTGCGTGCCGAGAAGGGCTTCATCATCGCAGGCCAGGACACCGACGGTTCGGTGACCCCGGAGGATCTAGGCATGCAGTGGGCGGTGGGCTACGACAAGCCATTCTCCTGGGTCGGCCAGCGGGCGCTGACCCGCAGCGACACCGCGCGCCAGGACCGCAAGCAGCTGGTGGGGCTGAAACCCAGGGATCCGTCGGTGGTGCTGGAGGAGGGCGCCCAGATCGTGCTCGACCCTGACCATCCGATTCCCATGCCGATGGTCGGCCACGTGACCTCGAGCTACTACAGCCCGACGCTGGAAACCGGCTTCGCCCTGGCGGTGGTCAAGGGTGGCCACCAGCGGATGGGCGAGACCGTCTATCTACCCTGTGTCGACGGCAAGGTCCACGAGGCCGAAATCGTTTCCACCATCTTCCTCGACCCCAAGGGGGAGCGCCAGAATGTCTAGGCATGTACCAGCTTCCCGCCTCTTGAGCGGCAAGGTTTACGAGGCCGAGATCGTCTCCACCCCCCTTTTTTCTCGACCCCAAGGGAGAGCGCCAGAATGTCTGAAGCTATAGAACGTGCCCGTACCTTTGATGCCTTCCCGGACGAAGGCATCCCCCTGGAGTCGCCGCTGGCCTGGTCGTTTGAGCACGTCGGCTGCCCGGCGCCCGGCACCCACTCGCGGGTAGTGATGCGCGAACGCCAGCACGACCATCTGATCCTGCGCGGTGGTGCCATCGTGCTCGACGAGGCGGTGCGCGCGGTGCTGGGGCTGTCGTTGCCGGCGCGTCCGCTGGAACTCAGTCAGGGAGAGAGGGCTTCGCTGCAGTGGCTAAGTCCCGACGAGTGGCTTGCCGTGCTGCCCCAGGGTGACGCCTTCCGCGTGGAGACGGCGCTGCGCAGCGCCCTGGGTGACGCCAGCGTGGCCTTCTCCGACGTCAGCGCCGGTCAGACGGTGATCGAGCTGACCGGTGATGACCAGGCCCTGCGCGAGCTGCTGATGAAGTCGGTGGTCTACGACGTCCACCCGCGCCACTTTGCGGTGGGCAAGGGGGTGACCACGGTGCTGGCCAAGACCAGCGTTATCCTGCGTCGCCCCGACGAGCGACGCTGGGAGCTGGTGGTGCGGCGCAGTTTCGCCGACTACGTTTATCGTTGGTTGCTCGATGCCGGTGAGGAGTTCTCCATCGGCGTCGAGCGTGACGTCACCGCCGGGGAGACGACATGACGATCAGCGTGAGCGCCGTGCGCACGACCCACTGGATCCTGACCGCCCAGTGCCCTAGTCGTCTTGGCACCGTGGACGTGGTTACCCGCTTTCTGCGCGAGCAGGGCTGCTACATCACCGAGCAGCAGTCCTTTGACGACAGCAGTTCCTGTCGTTTCTTCATCCGCACCGAGTTTCGCCCTCCCGAGGAGGGCGAGTTCGATGCAGGCACCTTCGAGGCGGCCTTTGCCGAGCGCGCGGCGCCGTTCTCCATGGCGTTCGAGCTGACCTCACCAGAGCGCCTCACTCCGGTGGTGATCATGGTTTCCAAGGCGGATCACTGCCTCAATGACCTGCTCTATCGCTATCGTACCGGCCAGCTTCCGGTGGCCATCAAGGCGGTGGTGTCCAACCACCCCGATCTGGCGCTGCTGGCCGAGTGGCACGGGCTGCCTTATCACCATCTGCCGATCAGCGCCGAGACCAAGGCCGAGCAGGAGGCCGAGGTGTGGCGGATCGTCGAGGACAGTGGCGCAGAGCTGGTGATCCTGGCGCGCTACATGCAGGTGCTGTCGAGCGAGATGAGCGAACGCCTGGCCGGTCGAGCGATCAATATCCATCACTCGCTGCTGCCTGGCTTCAAGGGCGCCAAGCCCTACCACCAGGCCTTCGAGAAGGGCGTCAAGCTGGTTGGGGCGACCGCCCACTACATCAACGATGACCTGGACGAAGGCCCGATCATTACCCAGGGGGTGGAGCCGGTCACCCACGCCGATACCGCCGAGGACCTGGTGGCCCGAGGGCGTGATATCGAGTGCATCACCCTGGCCCGGGCCGTCACCCTGCACCTGCAGCGTCGGGTGTTTCTCAACGGCTCGCGCACGGTGGTCTTCCAGCGCTGACGTCAGGGACAGACAGGCGGCGACGACGAGGCGCTGAACTCCATCTTGCTGAACCAGGCGGTGGCGTCGCCTCCGGCGTTGTCGCCATCGCTCATCAGCGCCAGGCCATCGACGCCGTCGGGGCTCGCGCCGAACAGTCGACGGTAGTCGGCGGCCACGTCGCGCACCTCGCCGACCCACTGACCAGCCTTGGCACCTCCGCTTTGCAGCGCCAGCAGGACGGCACGATCGGTAAAGGCGTTGGGCCAGCTGGTGCCTGCCGGCTGATTCGATGACCACACATAGTTGACCGACTCCACCTGCCAGGGCAGGAGGCCGGTGCGTCTGGCCACGTAGACCCGGGCGGGATAGTCGTCGCCACTCTCTGTGCGTTCGTCGACCCCGGAATAGACCCCGGATACCTGCCAGCACCAGCGCAGGTAGGGCGTCTCGCCGAGGTCGATGTCGCGCTCCAGATAGCGGGCCGAGGCCTGCCCCCGGGAGCGCGCTTCGAGCACGCTGACGCCATCGCGCTCGACCAGTCGGTAGGCCGTTTCGCCGGCGAAGGACTTGGTTGGCCAGTCGAGCATGGCGCGCGGGCTGAAGGTCTGGGCCTGGGCGCAGGAGGCCATCAGGACCGCAGCCGAGACAAGGGCGCAGGTCAGGGTACGCGGCGGTGGGGCAGCGAGGTGGCGAAGGGGCAGAATCCGGGCCATGCAGGCTCCTGTTATCGGCAATCGGCAATCGGCAATCGGGAAAGTGGCTGAAACGACGTGAATGATATGAGCTATGTAAACCACCAGCTGCAACTCGTGTGGGCGACCATCGCCTGTGCGCACATCGTGTAGCTGCAGTTGTGCGCACTATGCCCAGTCGCGTCGGCTATGGGTGCTGGGTCGTCGCCCCGGCGTTGAACCTTACACAGCGTCAACCCGGATTGTGAGAGATTTCCCCTTGTGGTGGTCGGGGACCGGCGACCATGCTGTAGGCACATTGACCTGGAAAGGAAGCTCCATCATGAAGCAGTGCTATCGCAAGATGTTCACCCTGTGCCTGGGCAGCGTGCTGGCAGGATCGATGGCGACCATGGCCTGGGCGCAGGGCGAGGTCGAGGTGAGCGACAGCGGTATCGCCAGTCTGACGTCGACCGATAGCCTGGAGGCGGTGGAATCTCGCTTCAAGGAGGGGCTGGAAAAACGGGGAATGGGACTGATGGCAAGCGTGGACCACCAGGCCAACGCCGCCGGGGTGGAGCTGGAATTGCCAGCGACACGCACCTACATCTTCGGCAAGCCCGAGGTGGGCACTCGACTGATGCAGTGCGAGGGTAGTGTCGCGCTGGATCTTCCCCAGAAGATGCTGGTTCGCCAGCAGGAAGATCACCTGGTGATCGAGTGGAACGACCCTCATTACCTGGTGGAGCGCCACGGCCTGCAGGACTGCGAGCTGCCCGTGGACAAGATCGCCGAGGCCCTGACCGGGCTGGCGCGGGAGGCAGCGGGCCAGCAATGATGGCCTGGTCTTGCCCAGGCATCTCCCGAGCCTTGCTCACCGGGTCCGGCTCGGGACCTCTTTACCGGGGATCTGGCACGCAATCGCTTGAGGCTGACTCAGGTGGGGGGTAACTGGCGCCCCGTCGGCGGGCTGCCTTGGTGGCCCGCCAGGGGGAGGCAGAATGGTGGGTCGACCAGCGAGATGCTTCCCTCGAGGTAGGGCAGTCGAGGTAGGGCAGTCGAGGTCCTTGCGCCAAGTCCGTCAGCCGAGTCCTTCAGTTCTGGCGACGGGTCTCCGCCTCGGCCATCGCTTCCTTTACCTTCAGCAGGTCCTGATCACTGGCGACGTTGTCGGTAGTCGCGCCAGGGGACGTACCGTCCTGGGGTTTATCAATTGTGCCGTTATAGGCATTGCCGACCCGGTGCAGCATGCTGAACTGCTTTTCGCAGTTGCGACAGGCCGAGCACAACATCAAGTGAAACCGCAGCGAAATACGCTCCCTGGCCGTCAGGGGGGCATCCAACTGCTTTGACATCAGCCGCGTAGCGGCCTTGCACATCATCATGCCGCGTCCTCCTTCCATCCCTTTTCAATGCAAGCGCGAAGCTTGAGGCGAGCCCGATGCAGGATCACCCAAGCGTTGTTTTCCTTGATGCCCACTTCCTTACAAATATCGTCGGTGGAAAGGCCCATCAATTCGCGCAGGGAGAAAACGCGAGCCACGTTTTCTGGAAGACTCAGCATACAAGCGTCGAATACTTTCCAGAAATTTTCGTTCTCGAACGCTTGCTCCGGGGTGCTCCATGCCTGGGGCTTGGCGTCGGCGGCCCAGTGCCCATCCTGCTGAAACATGCGGTCGATGGCGTCGTCGCTGTGCTCTTCATCGAAGGGCTCCCAGCGACCATGACGCTTCTGCTGGCGCATCTGGTCGAGCAGCTTGTACTTGAGGATACCGAATACCCAGGTTTCGTAGCCGGAGCGCCCCGAAAAGCTGTCGTTCTTCTCGATGGCGGCGATCATGGCTTCCTGCACGGCGTCCTCGGCGGCGGCATGATCGCGCAGGTGCATGCGGGCGAAGGACACCAGCCGGGGGCGCACGGCGGCGAGTTTCTTGTGGCGGTCGGTGAGCGTTTCTTGGGTCACGGCAGAATCTCCAGGGCGAGGGCTTCCATGTCGGCGAGGCGAGCCAGGTCCTGGGGCGTATCCAGGTCCCATACGGTCGTTGGACACTCCAGCGTCCACAAAAGCTCCGCAAGACGTGTGCGCGTCTGGGACATGACGCTGGACGTGCCCCAGTCGATTCCTCGGAAGAGACGGGGATCGGGGCGACGAACTCCAACCAGAGCATAGCCGCCGTCCTCGGCCGGAAGAAAGACGCTATCTGCGTCTTTAAGCCGTTTATGACAAGTTTTTAGTAATGTCTTATCCAATATCGGGCAATCTGTGCCGATTAGAAGGCTCGGGCCACCTGCCGAGCACAGCGCCGCGTGCATGCGCACCCCCAGGTCGCCTTCAGGCTGTGGTCTCAGCGTCACGCCGAACCGCTGGCAGATATCGAGAAAGCACGGATGGTCGTGCTCAAGCGCCGTCCACAGCGTGATGTTGCGCGCGGACGTCGTCTCCAGCGCCGTCTTCAGGGTGTGTTCGATCAGTCTGTGCTGGAGACGAGCGGCGCCTTCGGCGCCGAGGGCGGGAATCATCCGCGTCTTGGCCTGGCCGGGGATCGGCGCCTTGGCCAGGATGGCCAGCTTCAGGCCATCCTCGTGGTGAACACGGTGCTGATCGCCGAGCCCCTGGCCGCACGCCTGGCTATGCGACTGGCTATTCGCCAGATCCGGGCTGGCTGCCATCCCGTCGCTATCGTGGTCAGCGCACATGGCGATACTCCTCGGCCAGGCGAACGGGATCGGCCCCACGCCAATAGCGAAAGCGCAGTCGCCACATCAGCAATATCGTCGTCAGCACGCCGCCCTGCTCCCAGCGGCGACCGTCGGTGAGCACCTTGAAGCCAAGGCAGGCGGGCGGCGACAGTCGCTTGAGGCGCCTGGACACTTCGATGTCTTCCATCAACGGCTGGTCGGGGAAGCCACCGACGGCGTCGAAGGCGCTGCGACGCATGAACATCGCCTGATCGCCGGTGGCGATGCCGGTCAGGCGTGAGCGCAGGTTCATGCAGGCGGCGATCAATGATAACCAGCGTGAGCGGCCCTGGATGCGCACGTCGAAGCGCCCCCAGTGGCGTTTCTCCAGCGCCTTCAGTATCGCCGGCATGGCCGCCGGGGGCAGTCGAGTGTCGGCGTGCAGAAACAGCAAGGACGGCGCACTCGCCGCAGCGGCGCCCTGGTTCATCTGGCGCGCCCTGCCGCGGGGGCCGTCGATGACCCGGTCGGCCAGGGGACGGGCAAGCGCCTGGGTATCGTCTTCGCTGCCACCATCGACGACGATCACCTCGACCCCCTGCTGGCGCCACTCGGATAGCGGCTCAAGACCCGCGACGATGGTCGCTGCCTCATCGAGGACGGGAATGACCACACACAGACGTGGTGCGACGACCTCGGACCCTGGTTCAGCGAGAGGCACGGCGGGCACCCTGCCAGGCGGCCCCGGCGGGGGCTTCGGTGGCGGCCGCCAGTTCGACGATCGGACCCGCCGCTGCCTCGGCGTCTGCCCTGTCGTGGGTGACCAGCAGCGCCGGAAGACGATGGTCGCGGATGCGCTGGAAGACCAGGTCACGCATCTCCTGGCGGAGCGCGGCGTCGAGCTTGGAGAAGGGCTCGTCCAGCAGCATCGCCTGGGGACGCGACAGCAGGGTGCGCATCAGCGCGACGCGAGCGCGCTGGCCGCCGGACAGTGTTGCCGGATCACGCTCACCGAATCCGGCAAGACCGATATCCGCCAGGGCCTCTTCGATGGCCTCGCGACGCTCGCGACGGCTGGCAGACGACGGCATGCCGAAGGCCAGGTTGCCGGCGACGCTGAGGTGGGGAAACAGCAGCGCATCCTGGAACAGCAGACCGAGTCGGCGGGCCGAGGCAGGCAGGTCGGTGACTCGCCTGTCGCCGAGGCGGACCTCGCCCTGGGCGTCAAAGGCAGGGGCGAGAAAGCCCGCAGCGTAGGCCAGCAGGGTGGACTTGCCGACACCGGAAGGCCCCATGACGCTGACCACCTCGCCGGGGGCGACCTGAGCATTCAGTGATACCAGGGGGGCACCGTCCAGCGAGATCACGACCCGATCGAAGACCAGTGCGCCCGTCGGGTTCGCTGGAGACGTGGGGGGAAGGTGGCATCGTGTGTCTGGTGTCTGTGACATGGTGGGCTCGGATGGCGTTGAGGCGGTTCAGGTCAGCAGGGCGCGTCGGTGGCGATGCAGTACGCGCGGCAAGCCGATGGCGAGGGCGAAACCGAGTGCCGGCAAGAGTAGCTGGGCCAGGGCATAGACCGCTGTCAGGCGACGATCCCCCCCGGAGGCAAGCGATACCGCCTCGGTGGTCAGGGTGGTCAGGCGTCCGGCCCCCAGCAGCAACGTCGGCAGATACTGGCCGACGCTGACGGCGACCCCCACGGCGGCGGCGGTGGCGATGGGGGCCAGCAGCAGCGGCAGGCGAACGCGTACAAAGGCGGCGGCCGGGCCATGGCCGAGCCCTGCGGCGACCTGGGCCCAGCGGGGGTCAAGCCGCCGGTAGCTCTCTGCCAGTGACAGAAAGACGTAGGGCAGCACGAACAGGCAGTGTCCCAGTACCACCACCATGAAGCCCGGTGCCACCGACAGCTGCGCCTGAAGCTGCACCAGACCGTAGAGAAAGGCGACCGGTGGCACCAGCAGCGGCAGGTAGAGCACCAGGGTGGCGCTCGCTCCCATGCTGCGGTGATTGAGCGCTTCGCTCTCGAGGCAGCCGATCACCAGGATGGTCGCGAGAGCGGTGGCGGCCAGCGCCAGCCACAGGGTGTCGAGGGCGGCCGGCAGCAGGCCTGGCAGCGCACGACCCCAGTTGGCCAGGGTCAGGGGCGTGGGCCAGGCCGAGGGAAAGGGCCAGAAGGCCGCCAGCGACCACAGCGTCAGCCCCAGCAGACTGGCACCGAGCAGGGTGACGCTGAGCCAGGTCAGACCGCCGCCCAGCAGGCTGCCGAGGCGTTGACCGCAGTTGCGTCGGCCGTCGGTCAGGCGTGGCGTGGCGCACCAGCGTACGGCCTGTTCCAGGCACCACCAGCAGGCTAGTGCCAGCAGCGTGATGCCGAGCTGGCTCAGCGCTGCGGCGGAGGCCATGAAGCGCATCGACAGGTCGGGATCGCCAAGCCAGCGGACCACGCTGACCGCCAGGGTCGGTGGGGTGGACGGGCCCAGGATCATGGCCACATCGACATTGGACGAGGCAAAGGCGATGACCGCATAGACCGGTAGCCGAATCAGCGGGTACAGGCTCGGCAGTACCGCCTTGAGAAAGGCGGTCACCGGCGAATAACCCAGCGACAGTGCCAGGTGCCGACGATCGTCGGCCTGGCACTGAGGCAGCGCCGATAGACTCATCAGCAGCAGAAAGGGGACTTCCTTGACCACCAGTCCGGCGACCAGCGCAAGGCCAAAGGGATCACCGGGAAACAGGTAGTCAGGAGGCGTGGCGTGACTGCTCAAGGCCGGGGAGACCAGGCGCATGGCCAGGCCCGAGGGCGCCAGCAGAAAGGCCAGTCCGATGGCGGCGGCGGCGTGGGGCACCGCCAGCAGCGGCGACAGCAGGCGCTTGAGCCAGACAAAGGCGGCGCTGTCGGCGAAGGCACCGAGAAACAGCACCACGATGGTCAGGGCCAGGGCGGTGCTGATCAGGCCAGTGGTGAAGCTGAGCACCAGCATCTCGAAAAGCCCGGGGGTGTTCGCCAGACTCACCCAGGGCGCCAGGCTCAGCTGCTCTCCGCCGAGCACCGGCAGCCAGCCGAAGGCCGGCGCCGCAGCGCCTGCCAGGCCGGCCACCACCGGGGCCACCAGCAGCAGCACCGTCAGCGCCGGCGCCAGCCCCACCAGGCGGGAGAAGGTCGAGGTATCAGCGGCTGCCATAGCGCTCGAGCCAGGCCGCCTCTACCGCTTCCATCCAGCTCGGGTGCGGCTCGGGCAGGGTCTGTTGCAGGGCCTGTGGCGCCAGTCGCGCTGGCTGGTCATCCATGGGCGTCAATGCCTGACGCTCGGCCTCATTCAGGCGCGCGAGATCGAGTACGCTGGGGTCGCCCCAGACGTCCAGGCGCTGCTTGCGCGCCTGGGCCTCGGGCGAGAGCAGGAAGTTGGCGGTGACCATGGCGCCGGCCTGGTGGCTGGCGTTGAACGGGATGGTGACAAAGTGAACGTTGCCGATGGTCCCGCCGTCGAGCACATAGCTGCGAATCGAGGGAGGCAGTTGGTAGTTGTTGACCGCAGCGGCAGGCTCGGCGGGGTTGAAGGTAAAGGCCAGCGACAGTTCGCCGTCACCCATCAGGCTTCTGAGCGCAGGCCCTGAAGCGGGGAAGTCCCGCCCCTGGCGCCACAGATGGGGATGCAGGGCGTCGAGATAGTCCCACAGCGGTGCCATGGCCGCTTCGGCGTCGGCTTCGCCGACGGGGCGGGCAAGCACCGCCGGGTCGTCGATCAGTGCGATAAGCGCCTGCTTGAGAAAGGTGGAACCGTGGAAGTCCGGGACCAGTGGATAGGTGAAGCGCCCGGGATGCTGCTCGGTCCAGTCGAGCAGGGCGGCCATGCTGGTCGGCGGCGCCTCGACACGCTCGCTGTCGTAGTAGAAGGTCAGCTGGGCCTTGCCCCAGGGTGACTCGAAACCCTCGGTGGGCACGGTGAAGTCGGTGGTCATCTCGGGATTGGCGTCCGGCGAGGTCAGCGCGAAGTTCGGCAGCCGCTGGGCAAAGGGCCCGAGCAGCAGATCATTGGCCTTCATCGCGGCGAAGTTCTCGCCGTTGATCCAGATCAGGTCGATGGCGCCCTCGTCGACGTTGCCGGCGGACTTCTCGGCCAGTACCCGGGAGACCGCAGCGGCGGTGTCGTCGAGCTTGACGTGGACCAGATCGATGTCGTGGCGCTGTTCGAGCTCGTCGGCGACCCAGTCGAGATAGCCATTGACGTTGGGGTCACCGCCCCAGGCGTTGAAGTAGACCGTCTGCCCCCTGGCCTGCTGCTCGATCTCCTGCCACGGCTGGTTCAGCGGCGTGGACGTATCCTGGGCCCAGGCGGGCGAGCCTAGCCCCAGGGCAGCCAGGGCGGTGAGGACGAAGGCGCCACCGGGAGGCCAGGTCAAGCGGAGGTCGGACAACGGGCGTCTACAGGAAAAAGGTGTGGTCATGGTCGCGTCCTTGTGACGATGGATAGGCAGGGTCGGATAGAGCCGGACAGGGTTGGATAGAACCGGGCAGGGCCGGACAGAGCCGGGAGCGTCAGCCGGCACGGGCGAGTTCCTCGAGTTCGTCGGCGACACGCCTGATGATGGGGGCCGAGAGGTAGTGATCGACGCGGTCGGCCACATGGGCGATCAAGGCATGGTCGCTTAGCTGTGCCGACCAGTCTTCACCACTGTGCTGCCTGTCGACCTGGCGGCGCTGCTGGGCACGCCATTTGGCACACCAGGTCAGCGACCATAGCCACATGGCGCGACGACAGGTGATCAGCGTCGACCAGTCGCTGTGATTACTGTCTTCGGCCATCAGTTCCTGCCAGCGCCGATACAGCGCCACCAGATCCTCGACGAACAGCACCGCGCGGCTGTTGAGGTCCCAGGTGGTGGAGGTGTAAAGGCTCAGGTGGGCCAGGTCGAAGCCGGGTAGCGAATAGCGGCACTTTTCCAG
Source organism: Halomonas sp. YLB-10 (assembly GCF_003856855.1). Classification (NCBI taxonomy): domain Bacteria; kingdom Pseudomonadati; phylum Pseudomonadota; class Gammaproteobacteria; order Oceanospirillales; family Halomonadaceae; genus Halomonas; species Halomonas sp. YLB-10. The sequence goes on along the minus strand of NZ_RRCU01000001.1, from coordinate 716,371 downwards.
ATCCACCAGTACGGCGCGTCCGTGAGGCGTGATCAGAAAGTTGCCGGGGTGAGCATCGAAGCTGATTAGGCGAATCTCGTCGTCGGCGATGCGAAGTCTCTGCGGGAGCTGTGCCAGCGCCTGTTCGATCAGGGCAGTGCTGGTGCGAGACAGCCCGGCCCCGGGGAGAAAGCGGGCCTGGGTGGCGATCTCGTCGAGCATCTCTCGCCAGGGATCCACCGGTGACGCCAGGGGGGCACGGTGATCGGGCAGCGGCAGCCGGTGCAGGCTGGCCAGGGCCGAGGTCAGGGCCGGCAGGTCCGAGGGCAGGCTGGCGGGATGGCCATCGATGGCCTCCACCACCAGCGCGCCTCTGGGCAGCAGGTCGTCGCAGGGCAGCCAGTCATCGAGCCTGGGTGTATGGCCACTGGCCTGGGCGCGATCGAAGCAGGCGACCTGATAGGCCAGGTTGGACGCCGCGTCCAGCCCCATCTGGCTCTGCTTGGGCAACCGCGCCAGCCAGCCGCCCTTGTCACTGCCGCCGGCCAGGCGCACATGCCAGTGGGCCAGGCCGGTATCGGCCAGCGGTTCCAGTCGATGCCCGGACAGAGGCCACCCATGGCGCGCGAGACTATGCTCGAGCGCTATCAGCGGCGGGCCCGGCGATGGGCTCTCCGTTCGCGATGACGGTGGCGTCGAGGCGCATCGCTCCATGTCGCGTTCCTTGGACGTAGTCAGCTGAGTCGGCAGGGGGCAACGATCCTTACACATTTTTTTCAGAAGATGCCACCGGGCGGACTTGGCCGAATCGAGACTGGGGTGGCGACAAGGCGGCGACAATGCGGCGACAAGGCAAAGACAGGCTGGGTAGCAGCGTCGCCTTGCTCAGGTGGTTCTGGTAAACTGCGCCCCTTCCCGTGTCTCCACTACATCATGACAGCGCCAGGCTAACGCCTCCCGGTGCGCTGCTGTCGTGGAGAAACGGTCGGCCCTGGGCCGCTTGTCGCGATATCTCACAACCACTCCCCCTGGACCGCCTCATGATGCGATCGATCAAGCAAGACTGGTTTTCCAATATTAGGGGCGACGTGCTGTCCGGCATCGTCGTGGCCCTGGCGTTGATTCCGGAGGCCATCGCCTTCTCCATCATCGCAGGTGTCGATCCCAAGATTGGCCTCTACGCCTCCTTCTCCATGGCGGTGATCATTGCCTTCGCCGGGGGCCGGCCGGGGATGATCTCTGCCGCCACCGGCGCCATGGCACTGTTGATGGTGACCCTGGTCAAGGAGCACGGACTTCAATATCTGCTGGCCGCGACCCTGCTGACCGGGGTACTGCAGATCATCGCCGGCTATCTGCGCCTGGCCGACCTGATGCGTTTCGTCTCGCGCTCGGTGGTGACCGGCTTCGTCAACGCCCTGGCGATCCTGATCTTCATGGCTCAGCTGCCCGAGCTGACCAACGTCAGCTGGCACGTCTACGCGATGACCGCGGCGGGTCTCGGCATCATCTATCTGTTCCCCTACGTGCCCAGGATCGGCAAGCTGCTGCCGTCCCCGCTGGTGTGCATCCTGGTGCTGACCGGCGTCTACCTGGCGACCGGCATGGACATCCGCACCGTCGGTGACATGGGCGAGCTGCCCGATACCCTGCCGATGTTCCTGTGGCCCGACGTGCCGCTGAACCTCGAGACCCTCGGCATCATCTTCCCCTATGCGGTCATGCTGACCGTGGTTGGTCTGCTCGAATCGATGATGACCGCCACCATCGTCGACGATCTGACCGATACCTCCAGCGACAAGAACCGCGAGTGCAAGGGCCAGGGCCTGGCCAACATCGGTACCGGTCTGCTCGGCGGCATGGCGGGCTGCGCGATGATTGGCCAGTCGGTGATCAACATCAAGTCCGGTGGTCGTGGACGCCTGTCTACCCTGCTGGCGGGGATCTTCCTGCTGCTGATGGTGGTGTTCCTGTCGGACTGGGTCTCGCGCATCCCCATGGCGGCGCTGGTGGCGGTGATGATCATGGTGTCCATCGGTACCTTCAGCTGGAGCTCGCTGCGCGACCTCAAGAAGCACCCGATGTCCACCAATGTGGTGATGATCGCCACCGTGGCGGTAGTGGTGTGGACCCACAACCTGGCGATCGGTGTGTTCGTCGGTGTGCTGATCGCCGCGCTCAACTTCGCCAACAAGGTCGGCAACTTCCTGTACATCGCCAGTGACGAGCTGGAACAGCAAGAGGAGCTTGGCAAGGGACGGCGCTACCGCGTGGTCGGCCAGGTGTTCTTCGCCTCGTCTCAGCGTTTCTCCGCCGCCTTCGACTTCAAGGAAAGCGTCGAGAAGGTGGTCATCGACCTGTCACGTGCCCACTTCTGGGACATCACCGCGGTCCAGGCGCTGGACATGGTGGTGATCAAGTTCCGCCGTGAGGGCACCGACGTCGAGCTGATCGGGCTCAACGAGGCCAGCGCCACCATCGTCGATCGCTACGCCATCCACGATAACCCGGCGGCGGTGGAAAAGCTGATGGGTGGTCACTGAGGCAGGCGCCGAAGATGTGACGGGTGTGTGCCAGTTGGTGTAGAACTGGAGGTAACACCCGGATCGGGCTAGACAACAGGTCTGAGGGTCGCGCCCCGCTCGGGCGCGACGACAAGGCCACAATCGATGGAATGCGACGTCCGAGGACGCGCGTTCGCCCCCAACGCCAGGCAGGACGATTTCATGACAGAACAGGTGATGGCCGCCATCGACGGGTCCCCGTTTTCCGAAGGGGTCTGCGACTCTGCCGCCTGGGCCAGTCAGGCCCTCGATGCGCCGCTGACGTTTCTTCACGTGGTGGATAACCACCCCCAGACCGCCGAGGCCGATCTGTCCGGTAACCTGGGACTCGGCGCCAGGGAGCACCTGCTCGAGGAGCTGGCCAGTCTCGATGAGCGGCGGGCCAAGGTCGCCCAGGAGCACGGCCGCCTGATGCTCAAGGCGGCCAAGGATCGCGCCAGCGCCAGTGGTGTCGATGACCTGCATTGCCGACAGCGCAACGGCACCCTGGTGGAGACACTGCTGGAGCTGGAAGACGAGATCCGCCTGCTGGTGATCGGCAAGCGGGGCGAGAGCGCCCAGCAGGCCAGCGAGCACCTGGGCTCGAATCTCGAGCGGGTGGTCCGCGGTCTGCATCGGCCGATTCTGATGGTACCGGAGAGCTTCACGCCGCCGACTCGGGTGATGATCGCCTTCGATGGCAGCAAGACCACCCGCAAGGGCGTCGAGCTGCTGGCCAGGAGCCCGCTGTTCAAGGGGATCGCCTGTCACGTGGTGATGGTCGGCGCCGATACCGGTGATAACCGCACCCAGCTGGAGTGGGCGCTGGACAGCCTCAAGGGCGCCGGTCACGAGGCCCAGGGCGAGATTCGCGCCGGAGAGGTCGAGGAGACCCTGCGCGCCTACCAGAAGGACCACGCCATCGAGATGGTGGTGATGGGAGCCTATGGCCACTCGCGGATTCGCCATCTGCTGGTGGGCAGCACCACCACCAGTGTGCTCAGGCGCACCTCGCTGCCGGTGCTGCTGCTGCGCTGACGAGGCTGAGCCGACATCGACATCGACCCGCCGCCGAATCCTGTTCGGCGGCGGGTCGTTTCTTTTTTGCGTCTATGCGTCTATGCGTCGTCGGCGCGGTCCTGCTGCCGCGTCACCGGTTCGCGACCTTTGCCTTTCATCCTGCATAGCAGCCACTCCAGCGAGAGACAGCCGCCGCCGCGCAGGATCAGGGTGGCGAGGCTCGCCGCCCAGAGTCCGTGGGTGACCCAGGCCTCGGGATAGACGAAGGTCTGGATCACCAGGGTCATGATCAACAGCCCGAAGGCCGCCAGTCGTGTGGCAAGCCCCGCCCACAGCAGCAGCGACAACGAGAACTCGGCGAGTGTTGCCAGGTAGGCGGCCAGCACCGGTGAAATCAACGGCAGGGCGTATTCGTGCTCGAACAGGAAGAAGGTGCTGTCGGCGATACCGAACCCCTCCACCTTGGTCAGCGCCGACAGAAAGAACACGGCGCCGAGTACCAGGCGCATCAACGCCAGCACCAGGTCCAGCGAACGACGCTCGAGCCAGGGGCAGAGTCGCCCGTAGTAGGTGTCCAGCAGGTTTGTCATCGGTGTCATGGGGTGCCTCGTAACAAAGTGGGGGCGGGGTCCGGTACCGCGAGCGCGCCATGGCCGACCAGGGTGCCCAGAGCGTGGCCGAGCGCATCCTCTGCCACGCCGCTGTCGGCCAGTTCGCCCAGCGCCTGGGACAGCGAGGTCGGTGTGTCCAGCAAGCCGTACAACACTGCGCTTGCCGCATCGAGTGGCCTAAGCCTGACCTGGCGACCCGAGCGGATCACCAGCCAGTGGCCGGCGCCTCGCTCGCCCAGGGGGGCGCCACCCTCTCCGCGCTCCAGCGCCTGCCACAGGGCTTCGACGTCATGTTGGCAACGGATGGTCCGGCTGGCCGGACGGGCCTGGACGAGCCGCTGGTCGTCAAGGACGGCGCCGATATTGGACGCCTCCAGCGGCACCGCCTCGGCTGCGTGACTGACCTGAAGCCGGGCGTGCTCGAGTCGCGCGATATCGGCGACGAAGCGATAGGGCGCAAGCGCCGGTGCGCGCGCCAGAGCGTCGGCAAAGCCCTGGCCATAGCGGCTGAGTCGAGGGTCCTGCGGGGGGCTTGTGGCCGCGTAGCTTGCGGCCTCGGCACTGAAGCAGCCCTCGCCCAGCAGGGTCAGGGTATGGGGAAAGGCTTCCTTCAGGGCCTCGATCAGGCTTGAGCGAATATTGTTGCGGTAGACGTCGAGCCCGGCCTTGTGACCAAGCTGTGGTGGCGTCGCCTGGGGGCGATGCATGGCATCGATGAAGCTGCGCTGCCAATCGAGCAGGCCGCTCATGGCGCTCTCCCTGTGGCTTGCGCCGAGGCGCTGGCTGCCAGGGTGGTGCTCGCATCGGCGTCGGGGCCATGGGCTGCATGCTGATGCCGCCGTGCCAGGCCGACCTCCTGCATCCAGCGCTCTAGCGTCGGCACCCGATTGTCCCACTCGATCAGGGTGGGCAGGCCGGGACGCCGGGCGAGCACCTGACGGTAGCGTTGCCACACCGGCTCACTGACGGCGCTGCCATGGTCGTCGATGTACAGCTCGCCGGCGGCATCGAGGCTGTGGCCGGCCAGGTGCCATTCGCCGACGGCGGCCCAGGGCACTTCGTCCAGATAGGCATCCAGGTCGCGTCCCAGATTGGCGGCGCTGATATAGGCGTTGTTGACGTCGAACAGCAGCCCACAGCCGGTCGTGTCCACCAGCCGCTGGAGGAACTCGGTCTCGCTGAAGCGATTGTCGAGGCTGACGTAGAGGCTCGGGTTCTCCACCAGCAGGCGCCGGCCGAGACGGTCCTGGGTGCGTGCGATATTGTCGCCGAGAACCCGTAGCGATTCCTCGGTCAGCGGCACCGGCAGCAGGTCGTTGTAGCTGTGGCCGTCGAGACGGCTCCAGGCCAGGTGCTCGGAGACCAGCGCGGGGTTCAGGTGATCGACCAGGCGTGCAAGACGCTCCAGGTGGGCCGGGTCGATCCCCTTGGCACTACCCAGCGACAGGCCGACGCCGTGGACCGAGAGCGGGTAGCAGCGTGCCAGTTCATCGAGTCGATCCTGAAGGGGCCCGCCGGCGTTCATGTAGTTCTCGGCGTGCAGTTCGAGAAAGTCCGGGGCCTGGGGCGCGTGAGCCGAGTGAGCCGAGTGCGCCAGATGGACCAGCGCCTGCATATGCTGAAACTTGAGGCCGATACCGACCGCGTTGGCCGCCATTGGCTGTGGCGCTGGCAAGGACGCCGAGACGGGCGTCTCGAGCGACTCGCGTGGATGGCTGGATGACAGGGAAGAGGGCATGGGCGATTCGCTATGGCTTGAGGCTTGGCGTGTGAACGTCACGGGAAGGCCGTAGCCTCCCCGTGGCGCCAGTGCTCTGGCTCAGGGGCGCTCGACCTCGCTCAGGCTGCCATTGCCGTGGGGCGTTTCGATATCGGTACAGGTGCCTTCCGGGACCAGGGTCCAGGCGTTGCCCTGGTAGTCGACGGTAGAGGTGCCGGCGCAGGTGGTGCCTGGCCCTGCCTTGCAGTCGTTCTCTCCGGCCAGGGCGACGCCGTAACACTTTTCCATGTCGCCATCGGCGGCCTGGACGGTGGCAATGGCGCCGGCTTGCGCCAGGGCGGTGGACAGCACGGCGGCCATCATGACGGAACGTTTCATTTGCAAACCCTCATATAAACGGTTGGGCGACAGCAGGACTGTCGTGACTATGTCGCCGGGGTGAGGGATACCTGACATCGCAAAAGAGGCAAAAGCGCGACAACAGACTATCTGGCGCAGGGAGAAGTTGGCTATATTGGGCGGCTGTCTAACGTTGCAGAGAAGACACTGGTGAAGAGGTGGTCGAATCGGCTGTCTTTTCGAGATTTTTTAGAAATACCGACTTTTTTGGAGAGAGCGATGAGCATTCAGCGTCACGACACCAAGACCCGCATGAGCCGCGCCGTCATCCACCACGGTGTTGCCTACCTGTGTGGTCAGGTCGCCGGACCGGACGCCCGTCAGGGGGATATCACCGCCCAGACCACCAGCATGCTGGAGCGTGTCGATGAGCTGCTGGCCGAGGTGGGCAGCGACCGCGAGCATCTGCTGAGCGCCACCATCTACCTGCAGAACGGCGAGGACTTTGCCGCCATGAACGCGGTATGGGACGCCTGGGTGCCGGAAGGCCACGCCCCCGCCCGTACCTGCGTGTGCGCGCCGATGCCGGCCAAGGAGCTGAAGGTCGAGATCACCGTCACCGCCGCCGTCAAGGGCCTGTAACAGAGCCCCAGTGACATAGCCGTTGACATAGCCGTCCGCTCGAACGACAACGCCGGCCCCGTGGCCGGCGTTGTCGTTTGTGTTGTTTTTGAGGCATTGGTCCTGGCGTCAGGGTGCGCCGGATAAAACGCCTGTGCCGCCCTTGAAGACGTCTTGTCTTCAGCGCAGGCAGGGGTCTTCCATAGGTGGCTCACAGGGCCTCAGACGGCGGGCCAGGGCGTCGACGGCGATATTGAGCAGGGCGGTGATCACCAGCAGGGCGAAGGCCACATCGAACATCAAGGTCTGGAAGGCGTCATCGATATTGTCACCGAGGGTGGCGACCCCGAGCATGCCGAGCAGGGCGCTTTCACGCAGGATCACCTCGGCGCGGTAATAGACCAGCGCCAGCATGCCCGGGTACAGCCGGGGCAACAGCTCGTAGGCCAGCCGTCCCGAGGCCGGGAGTCCCGGCATGCCGGGCTCGATGGCCTGGGCGTGGCGACATACCAGAAAGGCGATCAGGGCGCCGTTATGCAGCGCCAGGGCCAGCCAGGCCGGCAGCAGCGATGGCCCCAGCAGCAACAGGAAGACGAAGGCCAGCATCAGCTCCGGGGTCGAGCGCAGAAAGATCAGCAGACCCTGGCCGATGCCCTGGCTGACGCGATTGCCGAAGTGGCGCGAGGCCAGGGGCCACAGCACCAGGGCGAGCAGCAGGGCGCCGACGGTGCCGAGCAGCCCCAGCAGCAGGGTATTGGCCACCGCGCCGACGAGGTCGGGCAGTTCGGCCAGCCAGCGGAGCACACCGCCGATGTCGCCCTGGAGCAGGGCGCGGGGCCAGATGTCTACGCTGACGAAACGCCATAACAGGCCTGGGTCGATCTCGGGCCAGGGACCCAGCAACCACACGCTGGCCAGCCCCAGCGGCAGCAGCAGGCGCCGATGGGCCCACCAGGGCAGGGTGGCGATCAGCAGGTAAAAGGCCCACAGCAGGGCGCCGGCCTCGAAGTAGCGACCCTCGCGAAAGGCGCTCTCGAGCTGGTAGCCCAGTGTCGGCAGACCGACAAAACCCAACAGCACGCTGCTTCTGAGCGCGCACTCGAAGCGGTAGCGGGTGTAGGCGGCCAGTTGGGCGAAGGCCTGGGGCAGCTCGGTATAGGCCAGCCGGGCAAGGCGCCCGGTACCCTCGGGCAGCGCAGCCTGGGGCGCCTGGGGCGTCTGCTCGAGGATCTCGGCGTAGACCTTGGCGAAGATGCCGGCGTAGGGAATCGCCAGGGCCGCCAGGGCGGTCAGCGCGGACAACCCGAACACCTGCAGGAACAGCAGCGCCCAGAACAGCTCATGCACCGCCCGCACCGCGGCACTGGCCGCGCGCACCAGGCGTGAGCGGGCGTAGACCAGCGCCAGGGGCAGGCCCAGCACCACGCCGGCCAGGGTGCCCCAGAAGGCCACCGCGATGGTCAGGCCGATGGCCTGCAGGGGCGTCTCGATGGCGCCGAAGTCAGGCAGCGCCAGGCCCATTGCCATGCGTCCGAGTTCGCCCCAGGGATCGCGGCTCAATACTTCGAGGTCGGCCAGCGGAATCGCCAGGGCAGCCAGCACCACCAGCCACAGGCTGTGGCGTGCCAGGCGGGCACCGATACCGTCGCCGGCCAACAGGCCTGGGCGTGTCGCTTGCGCGGCGCTCACGGTCGTGCCTGCTCCTCGCCGGCCTGGTGCAAGGCGTGGCGAGCGCTGGCCTCGGCCGGCGAATCGCTGTTGTCGTCGCGAGCAGGGCTGGGAGCAGCGGGAGAGGAGGCCGTGCGTGACGCACTTGGGTAGAGCGCGTCGAGATCATCAAGGCTTAGATCTTGGCTGGGCGCGTCGAGCACCACGCGACCGCCGGCCAGCCCCCAGACGCGATCGAAGTGGCTCAGCGCCAGCTCGCGCTGGTGCAGCGCCATCACCGTGGTAGCGTGCTGGGCATCGATTCGATCGAGCAGCGCCATGGCCTGGTGGGGGTCGACGCTGGCGACCGGCTCGTCACCGAGAAAGACCTGGCGGCGCTGATAGAGTGCACGGGCGATGGCGACCCGCTGGCGCTGGCCACCCGACAGCCGACCTACCGGGCGCCTGATGGCGCCTTCGAGCCCTAGTTCAGCGCACAGACTTGCGACATCTTCCCAGGCCTGGCGCAGCGGCCTGACCAGGTTCCACAGGTTGACCAGCGCCGAGTGGCGCTCCAGCCTGCCCATGTAGACGTTATGGTAGACCGATAGCTGAGGCACCAGGCCGTGGTACTGGGGACACCAGGCGGCGTGGCGGCCAAGACGGCGGCGCAGCTCCGCCAGCAGGGTGGACTTGCCGACGCCGCTTTCCCCGAGCAGGGCGACGCGCTCGCCGGGCGCAAGGCGAAGGTGGACGTCATGCAGCACCGTATGGTCGGCGTAGCCCAGGTCGACCCCGTCGAGGATCAGTGTCGGGAAGTCACCGTGGCCGTTGTCCCGGCCGCCGGTGACCTGACGTTGGCCATCGTCCATCAGCGCAGCAGGCCGAGGCTCTCGGCGACCGTCTCGATGGGGGCGTACATGCTGTTGTCGGCGGGAATGAAGCCGGAACGCGGGAAGCTCTCCAGCAGTTCGGGATCTTCCATCTCGAGCAGTGCCTGGCGAACCCTGTCGGTAAAGCCTTCGCCGAAGGCCTCATCGGCGTCGCCGCGCAGGGTCCACTGGTAGTCCGGGTAGCTCGGGGTAGACCAGATCACGCTGACCTTGTCGGTGTCGACATCGCCATTTTCCAGCGCCGCGTCCCACACCTTGAAGTTGACCGCGCCCAGCTCGTAGGTGCCGGCCTCGACCAGGGCGATGGTGCGTGAGTGATCACCGGAGAAGCCGACCCGTGAGAACAGCTCTTCCGGCGCGGCGTCGAAGCGCTCGCGCAGGTAGTGCTCCGGCATCAGGCGACCGGAAGTGGAGGTCTTGGCGCCAAAGGTGAAGGTCTTGCCCTCGATCTCTTCGGGCAGCTGGTCGGCGGCCTCGAGTCCGGTGCTGGAGTGGGCGATGAAGTAGCTCTCGAAAGCCGCGTCCTCGACCCCCTGGGCCAGTGCCTGGGAACCGGGCACCAGACGACGGGCCTGCACACCGGACAGACCGCCGAACCAGGCCAGCTGGACCTGGTCATTGCGGAAGGCGGTGACCGCCGCACCGTAGGACTTCACCGGCACGTACTCGACCTCGACCTCGAGCGTCTCGGACAGATAGTCGGCCACCCGCGAGAAGCGCTCCACCAGACGCGATTCGTCCTCGTCGGGGATGGCGGTGAAGCGGAAGGTCTCGGTCTGCTCGGCCAGCGTCGGCAGGCTGAACAGCCCCAGGCTCAAGACGGTCAGAACGGAGGTCAGGGATGGCAGCGATCGCATGAGGCTTCCTGGCAATGGTATGGATGGCGGCGTGCGGACAGGGACACAAGACAGGCCGCTATTGTTGTGCCAATACGCTAAGGAGGCAAGCCGAGGAGCGGGCCTGACGTTGTTGTCACTCGTCGACGCTGTACCTTGTGCTGCGCAGGCTGTCCTTGATCTTCTTGAGGTGGTGCAGGAAGTCCTCGCCGCGACGCAGGGTGACGCCGGTGGCCAGCACGTCGATCAGCGCAAGCTGTACCATGCGAGAGGTCATCGGCATGTAGTGGTCGGTGTCTTCGGGCGCGCTGACCGCAAGGGTTTCGGTGCACTGGCGCGACAAAGGTGAGTCCGGCGCGGTGATACCGAGCACCACGGCACCGTTTTCACGGGCCAGGGCGGCGATGTCGACCAGTTCCCGGGTGCGCCCGGTATAGGACAGCACCACCACCACGTCGCCGGTGTGGCAGGCCGAGGCGACCATGCGTTGCATCAGTACGTCGATGTAGGCGCTGACCGGCAGGTTGAAGCGAAAGAACTTGTGCTGGGCGTCCTGGGCCACCGCGCCGGAGGCACCGAGGCCGAAGAAGTGGATCTGCTTGGCCTGGATCAGGTAGTCGACCATGCGCTCGATGCGCTCGGGAGCGACCTCCCGACTGGCGAGGTCCAGCGCCGCGATGGTGGCGCCGAAGATTTTGCCGCTGTAGGCCTCGGCACCGTCATCGGGTTCCACCGCCTGGCTGACATAGGGGGTGCCGCCGGCCAGGCTCTGGGCCAGCTGGATCTTGAAGTCGGGATAGCCCTTGGCCTCGAAATTTCGGCAGAAGCGATTGACGGTAGGTTCGCTGACCGAGGCAGCTTGAGCCAAACTGGCGATACTCATGCCGGTTGCGGCGGCGGGGTCGGCCAGAATGACGTCGGCGACCTTGCGCTCGGAGCGGTTGAGCTCGTCGAGGCGGGTGCGAATGCGTTCGATAAGGTCGTGGCGAACCATGGTCGAGGTCGGCTCCGTGACGAAAGGCGCGGGCAACTGCGCGGTGGTGCGCGGGCAGCGGCGCATTTATTGGGGTACCCGAGACAATTCTCTCTGGGGATGTGGTGATTTAACTACGTATTGGCGGCTATCCTAGCGCTCCACCGATCTACATCCAACGTATAAGCGCGCCAGCGGGATATTTTGTGTAAGTTTACAAAATATTTTTCAATCTGGCCGTCGAAAGTTGACCATTTTTTTGTAAACTTAGATACCCTGACGGTAAGCAGGACACATCTCGCTCGATAGCCTTCTGCGATATCCAGGGGTCTACCACCAAACGAGGACGGTTATGACACGACACACCCGATCCGGTGACGCCGAGCGTACCGACATCGATCTGGCGTTGTTCGGCGCCCTGGGCGACCTGTCTCGCCGCAAGCTGTTCCCGGCGCTCTACCAGCTGGACCGCGAGGGACTCTTGCATGACGACACCCGGCTTCTTGGCCTGGCGCGTCAGGACATCGACCAGGAGGCCTTCCGCGAGCGCATCCATGGCTCCTTGAAGGAATACGTCAAGTCGAGCGAGCTCGATGACAAGGTGGTCGCCCGTTTCCTCGATCGCCTGTCCTTCCTGTCGGTGGACTTCACCACGGTGGAAGGCTATGGCGCCATCGCCGAGTGGCGTGAGCAGGGCGGTCAGCAGCGCCCGTTGGTGGTCTATCTGGCGGTGGGGGCGAGCCTGTATGGCGATATCTGCCGCCACCTCGAGGCCAGTGGCAGCCTGGACGAGCAAAGCCGCGTGGTGGTGGAGAAGCCGATCGGCTACGACCTGGAGTCGTCGCGGGAGGTCAACGATGCGGTGGGGGCGGTGTTCCCCGAGTCGCGGGTCTATCGTATCGACCACTACCTGGGCAAGGAGACGGTGCAGAACCTGATCGCGCTGCGCTTTGCCAATCCGCTGTTCGGAACCCAGTGGAACCAGAACCATATTTCCCACGTGGAGATCACGGTGGCCGAGAAGGTCGGCATCGAGGGCCGCTGGGGCTACTTCGACGAGGCTGGCCAGCTCAGGGACATGGTCCAGAACCACCTGCTGCAGCTGGTCTGCCTGATCGCCATGGACCCGCCGGCCAACCTCGACGCCGACGCCATCCGCGACGAGAAGGTCAAGGTGCTCAAGGCGCTCAAGCCATTCACCGACGACATGATCGGACGTGACGTGGTGCGCGGACAGTACACCGCCGGCACCAGCGACGGCACCAGTGTACCCGGCTATCTCGAGGAAGAAGGCGCCAATACCCGCAGCCATACCGAGACCTTCGTGGCGATGAAGACCGAGGTGTCCAACTGGCGCTGGGCCGGCGTGCCCTTCTACCTGCGTACCGGCAAGCGCATGCCCGAGAAGCTGTCACAGATCGTGATCCACTTCCGTCAGCAGCCGCACTATATCTTCGACCCGGATCAGCGGGCGCTGGCCGCCAACAAGTTGATCATCCGGCTGCAGCCGGAGGAAGGTATCCGCCTCGAGGTGCTGACCAAGGACAGTGGTCTCGACAAGGGCATGCGCCTGCGCCGTGGCCCGCTGCACCTGGACTTCAACAGCGCCTTCCCCAAGGCACGTATCCCCGACGCCTACGAGCGTCTGCTGCTCGAAGTCATGAAGGGCCAGCAGTACCTGTTCGTTCGGCGTGACGAGGTCGAGCATGCCTGGCACTGGTGCGACGAGCTGATCGCTACCTGGCAGGATCGTGACGAGCCGCCGCGCCGCTATCCGGCAGGCTCCTGGGGGCCGGTGGCCTCCATCGCCATGATCACCCAGGACGGACGTAGCTGGTACGAGGACTACTGACATGAGCAGCGAGCAACTTTCTCCGTCTCCCCGCGAGCAACTGGCGCACCAGTTGGCCCAGACCGTGGCCACGGCGCTGCGCGAGGATCTGTCGTCCCAGGATCGCGCCCTGCTGATCGTGTCCGGCGGCTCCACCCCGGTGCCGTTCTTCGAGGCACTGTCCCAGGAAACTCTGCCCTGGGATCGGGTCGACGTGACCCTGGCCGACGAGCGCTGGGTCGCTGCCGAGGCCGACGATTCCAACGCCCGGCTGGTCAGGAAGCACCTGCTGATCAACCGGGCCGAGGCGGCCACCTTTGTCCCGCTCACCACCGAACACGATACCCCCGAGGAAGGCACCGACGAGGTCGCCCAGCGACTGACGGGCCTCTCCTGGCCGGCATCGGTAGTCATCCTGGGGATGGGCGGCGATGGCCATACCGCCTCACTTTTTCCTGACAGTCGCGAACTGGACCTGGCACTGAGCACCGATGCCCATGTGGTGGCGGTGCGCACACCGAGCCAGCCCCAGGCGCGCATTACCCTGAGCGCCGAGCGCCTGCACCATGCCCGCCGCCATTACCTGCACCTGACCGGTGACGACAAGCGCGCCGTGCTGGGAAGCGCCATGGCCGGTGACAACGTACGTGAACTGCCCATTCGTGCCTTTCTTAGCTGCCCGCTGGCCGTCTACTGGGCGCCCTGATTTCCTGGAGCCACGCTCATGACCATTGAAAAACAGCTTCCGTCTACCCGCACCACCGAGCTCGACAGCATCTGCCTGAAGGCCGAGGTGATCCCGGTGATCGTCATCGATCGCATCGAGGACGCCGTGCCCATGGGCCGCGCCCTGGTCGAAGGCGGTCTCAGCGTGCTCGAGGTGACCCTGCGCACCGACTGCGCGATCGAGGCCATCGCCCGGCTGAAGAAGGAGCTGCCCCAGGCCAGCATCGCCGCCGGTACCGTGCTGACACCTGCCCAGTATCGTCAGGTCGAGCAGGCTGGTGCCGACTTCGTGGTGACCCCGGGCGCCACCGAGGCGCTTTACCGCTATGGCGTCGAGAGCCCGGTGCCGATGCTGCCGGGGGTGGCCACCATCTCCGAGCTGATGACCGGCTGGCAGTACGGCTATCGTCGCTTCAAGTTCTTCCCGGCCGAAGCCAGCGGTGGCGTCAAGGCGCTCAAGGCCTTCGCCGGCCCCATTGGCGAGGCTCGCTTCTGCCCCACCGGCGGCATCAACCTGGGCAACGCCTCCGAGTACCTGGCGCTGCCTAACGTCATGTGCGTGGGCGGCTCCTGGCTGACCCCGAAGTCGCTGGTCGACGCCGGTGACTGGGACGCCATCCGCGCCCTGGCCAAGGAAGCCGCGGATCGTTTCCATCACTGAAGCCATCACCGAATGCTCGATGACGAAGCGGCGCTGGCCGCTTCGTCATGATTCCTGAGCTCTCTGCACCGGAAGGGCGTCATGCCTATCCATGTGCTCTCTCGACAGCTGGTGCTGTCCTTGATCCGGCCTCTGGCCGGATTTTTTTTGTCCGCCGCCATGGGATGATGGTTGCCTGAGCGAGCGGAGAAAACCTATGAAACTGTTGATACTGGGCGCGACGGGGTTGGTGGGTAGCGAGGCGCTGCGCCAGGCATTGGCCCATCCCGACGTCACCGAGGTGCGGGCACCGGTACGCCGACCGCTGACGCTGGAGCACCCAAGGCTAGCCGCCCCGGTCGTCGATTTCGCCGATCTGGAGTCACTGCGACCGGACAAGACTGGACGAGGTGATGCACAGGCGCTGGCGGGGAATGACGAGTGGTGGAAGGCGGATGGCGTGATCTGCGCACTGGGCACCACCCTCAAGGCCGCCGGCTCGCGAGAGGCCTTTCGACGTGTGGATCTCGAGTTGCCGCTGTGGTTTGCGCGCCGCGCCAGAGCCGCCGGTGCCGAACGCTTTGCCTTGAACTCGGCGCTAGGCGCCGATCGTGGCTCGCGCTTCTTCTACTCCCGGGTCAAGGGCGAACTGGAAGCCGAGTTGCTCGACCTCGACTACCCCAGCCTGACCTTGGTCAGGCCGGGCCTGATCGACGGTGAGCGAGCCGAGGTGCGCCACGCCGAGCGCCTGGGGCTCGCGCTTTCTCGCGGTCTGCGTCCGCTGCTGCCGCGCCAGTGGCGACCCAGTCCGGTGGCCCGCATCGCCGAGGCGCTGGTGCAGGGCGCCATCAGCGCGCCAGCCGGAAGGCATCTGGTGCAGGCCAGGGACCTGGCCTGACCCAAGCCGTCAACGCAGTGATGGAATAGGCCGTCAATGAAGCTAGGATTGCTTTACCGCGTGCTTGGACTACCAGGACTGCGCTTTCTGCTACTGGTGGTGGGGTACAGCGTCGGTCATGAGATCGCCGATTACCTGGGCAGGGAGTATCGGGGTGGTGTGTCCTGGGGGATGACCCTGGGCTACCACTCGTGGGGGGTTGTGTTGCTGTCGCTGGTCGAAGGAGTCGTGGTGTACCGCTGGTCGCGGCGCTGGGTCAGGCTCGAGTGGTTGGCGGCAACGATCACCGCGGCCATCGTGCTGACCTGCACGGGGATCCTGACTGGATACTCGGGCGCATGGGCGCACCCTTATCGTCTGGCCTGGTTCCAGGGCTGCGCGGTGGCTGCCATCTTTCTGCCGCTGATCGTCCACAGGCTGGTCAATCGCTGGCGCCATGCCAGGGCGGGGAGGCGATAGGCCCTGGCATGGCGGCGGGGGACTTTCGGGTCACCCGAGGTTGTCGTGATGTCAGCTGTCGATCACGTCTTCGCGGCGCGGCAGGGCCGCGTAGGCGCCGGGGCGCGTCACCGCGTGGGCGCCGCAGCGACAGGCCAGGGTCAGGGCGCGTTCGAGGAAGGCCTCGTCGTGCTGCCAGTTGGGGCGCTGCCAGTCGTGGTCGGCCAGAGCCGCCAGCAGACCGCCGATAAAGGCATCGCCACCGGCGGTGGTATCGACCGCCTTGACCGGCGGCGGTGTCATGCGCTTGACGCCCTGGGTGGTGTGGGCGGCGACTGCACCGGGACCATCGGTGATCACGATCAGGCGAGCACCGGCGGCCAGGCGTTCGGCCAGCCAGTCGTCACGTGGGTGATCACCCCGCAGGGCGTCGAGTTCATCGGTGGACAGCTTGATCAGGTCGGCCTGGTCGAGCAGGCGGGTGACCAGGCCGACGTCGATGCTGTGCTCGGGCCAGAGGTTGTGACGCAGGTTGGCATCGACGCTGACCAGACAGCCAGCCCGGGAGGCCATCTCGGTGATCGCCAGGGAGGTGGCGGCGATGGCATCGTCCGTAAGGCTGTTGCTGCACAGGTGGACGATGGCGGGCTCGCTGAACACTCCATGGGGCAGATGCTCGGTGCGATACAACAGGTCGGCGGCGGGAGGACGATAGAAGTCGAAGGTGCGCTCGCCGTCTGCGTCGCGGGAGACGAAGGCCAGGGCGGTGCGGGCCTCGCGGGTGCGCGATACGCCGGAGACGTCGACGCCGTGGTGCTCGAGCTCACGGGCCAGGAAGTCGCCGAAGTGGTCGTCGCCCAGCATGCCGAGAAAGCGACTGGTCAGTCCCAGTCGCGCACAGGCCACGGCCACGTTGGCCGGCGCGCCACCGGCGTAGGGGGTGAAGGTCTCTGGTCCCTCGGCGGCATCACCGAGACGACTGGAGAGCATGTCGACCAGGGCTTCACCAAAGGCGATCACGGGGGTCATGGCGGGATTCCTCGTCGATCAGTGGTTGTCGGCCAGCGACAGGGTGGTGCCGAGCATATGCTGGGCGCCGGGTACCAGCCACACCGGATCGAGGCGGGTGTTGGCGGACTCGACGCACAGAAAACGGCGGGCGGCGTCCAGCGGGGTGTCCGGGTTGGGTGTCTCGCCGGGATTCCACACCACCACCGAGTCGCTGTTCTGGCGAGCCACTCGCAGGCGGCGCTGGCCGTCATCGAGCACCACCTCGGCGTTGGAATGATAGATACGATCGACGCCTTCACGGACCCCGAGCTCACCCACCTGCTCGCTCTCGGCGAAGCCCTTGAGCTTGTCCAGGTAGCGGGCCCCGACGAGGCCTTCGACGCGACAGGCGAAGACCTGATCCACCGCCAGATAGCTGTGCAGGGCGGCGGTCATCTTCACCGGCGTCTCGCCCAGGTGCTCGGTGATCAGCTCCACGTGCAGACGCTGGGCGTTGGCCTGGACCACCGCACGGGGATGCAACTGGCTGTGCAGGCGCTGTGGCAGTGACAGGTGCACCTCGACGCCGTCTTCGTGCTCGTCCACCGCGTCCAGTTGCCAGTCGGCCTTGCGCGCCGGGCCGTGCATCGGGCCGGAGCGGTCGGGGGACTCGTCGGCGGTGTTCTCGTCGGCGAACCACGGCCAGCACAGGGGGATGCCGCCACGAATCGCACCCGGCACGTCCTGGGGCGTGGGGGTCACCCACAGCCAGCCAGCGGGCACCAGAGGATCATCCGCACCGCTGTCGACGGTGGCTTTGGCGGGAGAAGCGCCTGCGGCTCGCGTGGGGTCGGGCGCGGGAGATGCGCCTGCGGCTCGCGTGGCGTCGGGCGCAGGTTGAAAGTGAAGCACCTGGGCGCCCTGCAACGAGATCGCCAGCTGGCCCCAGCTCTCGTTGGCCACCCAGATGTCGCGGCCGGCCCAGTGGATGTGCCCCTGGCCCTCTACCTCGTCGATACGTGTCTTGAGCGTTGCCGGAATCATTCGACCTCCTCGTTGTGGAGCGCCTCGGCGGCGCCCAGCAGCCCCGTCCACGGGGCCGTGACCACCTGGATGGAGATGGCTTCGTTGTAAGGGCGCATCCTTCCCTTGTTGCAGAAGGCGCTGAGAAACCCACTGTGAGGCAGCCAGTCGATCAGCCGTGGCACGATGCCACCACACAGGTAGACGCCGCCTCTCGCACCCAGGGTCAGCGCAGCGTCGCCCGCCACGTCGCCGAGGATCTTGAGAAAGCGCAGAATGGTATCACGCCCCAGCGGGTCGCCGCGGTTGGCGGCCTCGGTGACTTGAGCCGGCGTGCTGGCGCTGGCCTCCAGACCATCGATCTCGGCCAGTACTCGGTAAAGGTCGAGCAGGCCCTGGCCGCACAGGATGCGTTCCACACTGACCCGGCCATAGCGACGGTGGAGGCGTCGATAGATCTCGAGCTCCTGTTCGTCGGTGGGCGCGAAGCTGGCATGGCCACCCTCGTTGGGCAGTGGCACCCAGGCGCGCCGTGCCGGGAAGAGGCCAGCCATGCCGAGGCCAGTGCCCGGTCCGATGACCAGTCGAGCGGCGTGCCCTTCGGCCTCGCCGGTCTGGATGCTGACCAGATCATGCGAATCGACGTGGGGGACGCCGAGCGCCTGAGCCATGAAGTCGTTGATGACCTTGAAGTCATCCAGGGCAAGGTCACGCTTGACCTCGCCCTTCAGGAAGCTCCAGTGATTGTTGGACATGCTGACCCGTTCGGCGTGCACCGGACAGGCGAACGCCAGGCACGCCTCCCGCGGGGCCTTCTCGCCGCTGGCGCCCACCCGCTCGAGGTAGTCACGGGCAGCTTCCACCACGCCGGGATAGTCGGCACAGGGCAGGGTCAGGATGTCGTGGGGGGCAGTCTTGCCCGGCGACACCAGCGCGAAGCGTGCGTTGGTGCCGCCGATGTCCCCGATCAGCGCTTGGCGTGTCATGGGCGAACTCAGGCGTCCTCGTCGTGGATCTGTCCCTGCTGGCGCTCGAGGTCGTCGGCCTCGAAGCCACCGAAGACGCCGGCGCCTTCCTCGGCGCCCATGGCCAGGTGACGGTAGCCGCCGAACAGCTCGCGACCCAGACCCACATGGTAGTGGTCCAGTTCGGCCACGCGCTTGGGACGATCCCGCCATTCGGCGTCGCTGAGCACGACAGACAGCTCGCCCTTGTCGGCGTCCAGGCGCACCACATCGCCATCACGCAGCCTGGCCAGCGGGCCACCGTCCAGCGCCTCCGGGGTCATGTGGATGGCCGCAGGTACCTTGCCCGAGGCACCGGACATGCGCCCGTCGGTGACCAGGGCAACCTTGTAGCCGCGATCCTGCAGGACGCCCAGGTAGGGGGTCAGCTTGTGCAGTTCGGGCATGCCATTGGCCTTGGGGCCCTGGAAGCGCACCACCACGATGACGTCACGGTCGAGATCGCCGGCGTCGAAGGCGGCCTTGAGGTCGTTCTGTTCCTCGAAGATCTTGATCGGCGCCTCGACGACCCGGTGCTGAGCCTCTACCGCCGACACCTTGATGACGCCACGGCCGAGATTACCCTCGAGCACGTTGAGGCCACCGGTGGCGGCAAAGGCGTTGGATACCGGGCGCAGCACGTCCGGGTCGAGGCTCTCCAGGGGGCCTTCGCGCCATACCAGCTTGCCATCCTCGAGGAAGGGCTCCTGGGTGTAGGCGGTCAGGTCGGTGCCGAAGATCGTCGGGATGTCGCCGTGGATCAGGCCCGCACCGAGCAGCTCCCGGATAAGCAGGCTCATGCCGCCGGCGGCCTGGAAGTGGTTGATATCGGCCTGGCCGTTGGGATAGACCCGGGTCAGGCTGGGCACCGCGGAGGACAGCTCCGAGAAGTCATCCCAGTTGATGGTGATACCCGCCGCCGCGGCCATGGCCACCAGGTGCATGGTGTGGTTGGTGGAGCCGCCGGAGGCCAAGAGGCCGACCATGGCGTTGACGATGGCACGCTCGTCGATCTGGCGATAGAACGGGCGGTAGTCGCCGCCGGGCTCGGTATTGCGGATCGTCTGTTCGGTGGCGAAACGAGTCAGCGCTTCGCGCATGTCGGTACCGGGGTTGACGAAGGAAGCGCCCGGCAGGTGCAGCCCCATGAACTCCATCATCAGCTGGTTGGAGTTGGCGGTGCCGTAGAAGGTGCAGGTACCGGGGCTGTGGTAGCTCTCGGACTCGGCTTCCAGCAGCTCGTCACGGCCGACCTTGCCCTCGGCGAACAGCTGACGGACGCGGGCCTTTTCCTTGTTGGGCAGGCCGCTGGGCATGGGCCCGGCCGGGATGAAGGTAGTCGGCAGGTGGCCGAAGCGCGCCGCGCCGATGAACAAGCCCGGCACGATCTTGTCGCACACGCCAAGATAGAGGGCGGCGTCGAACATGTTGTGCGACAGGCCCACGGCGGTGGCCATGGCGATGACGTCGCGGGAGAACAGCGACAGCTCCATGCCCGGCTGGCCCTGGGTGACGCCGTCGCACATGGCCGGCACTCCGCCGGCGAACTGGGCGGTAGAGCCCATCTGGCGGGCGCTTTCGCGAATCACCTCGGGAAAGGTCTCGAACGGCTGGTGCGCCGACAGCATATCGTTGTACGACGAGATGATGCCGAGGTTGGCGCTATTCATCAGCTTGAGCTGATTCTTGTCCTCGCTGCCGCACGCGGCAAAACCGTGGGCCAGGTTGCCGCAGGACAGTTCGGAGCGATGGACGCCGCGACGATGCTGGGCCTCCATGCGCTCTTCGTAGAGGGCGCGCCTTTGCCGAGAGCGCTCACGGATGCGCTCGGTGACGCGGGCGACGGTGGGATCGAGCGAAGAAGCTTGCTGGCTAGCCATGGTCAACCTCAGACGTGTTGATGCGGGTCAGGTACGTAACTTTACCAAATAAAAAGCCAATTTCCTCCCCCTTGACCGAGTGCTTTGGTCGAATATGTAGTTTTTTTACAGGGAGTGGCCGGTGGTCGCCGCCTTCGACGATCTCGGCGACGAGCACCTCCAAAGTCTGGCACTCTGTGGCTGAATCGCAAAGTGCAAGGAGTGGGTTGTGACGCCATCATCCCCGCAGCAAGAACAGGGCGGCCACGCCGAGGAAGGTCTTTCGGTCAAGTGCCTGGAGACCGTCGCCGAGGTGCCGGCCGAGCACTGGAACGCCCTGGTGGACCCGGACCACCCCTTTGCCCGTCACGAATTTCTCGATGCGCTGGAGGCCACCGGTGCGGTGGGGGAGGGCACCGGTTGGCAGCCTCGACATCTGACGCTGTGGCGAGGGGCGCGACTGGTAGGCCTGCTGCCTTACTACCTCAAGGAGCACTCCTGGGGCGAGTACGTGTTCGACTGGAGCTGGGCGGATGCCTGGGAGCGTGCCGGGGGGCGCTACTACCCCAAGGCGGTGAGCGCGATCCCCTTCACCCCGGCGCCAGGCCCGCGCCTGGCACTGGCAGAAGGTGAAGACGAGCAGACCGTCATGGCCATGCTGGCGAGCCAGTGGCAAGACGACCCCGGGCTATCGGGCTGGCATCTGCTGTTTGCCGAGGACTCGGAGGTGGCCGCCTGGCGACAGGCCTGTCCGGGCCTGATCGCCCGAAGCGGCGTGCAGTTTCAATGGCGAGACGAGGGCTTCGGCGACTTCGAGGGATTCCTGGCGGCGATGACATCGAAACGGCGCAAGGAAGTAAGACGCGAGCGTCGCCGTGTCGCCGACCAGGGCATCGAACTGCGGCGCCTCGAGGGCAGCGAGATCGACGAAGCGGCGATCCGCCACTTCTTTCGCTGCTATCGCATCACCTATCTCGACAGAGGTACGACAGGATATCTAAGCGAGGTATTTTTTCAGCGGCTTCGCCGTCATATGCCGGAAAACCTTGTGCTTGTTCAAGCTTTTGTTGAAGGCCGCCCGGTGGCCGCCGCGCTCTGCCTTCAGGGAACTCGAACCCTCTACGGTCGCTACTGGGGCAGCGAGGTGCTGGCCGACTGTTTGCACTTCGAGGCCTGTTACTACCAGGGTATCGAGCACTGCCTTGCGCGAGGCCTCGACTGCTTTGACCCCGGAACCCAGGGTGAGCACAAGGTCTCCCGGGGCTTCGTCCCCCGCCGGCTGACGTCCTTGCATCATGTCAATGATCCCCGCCTCAACGATGCGGTAGCGCGATTTTGTCAAGAGGAAGCCCGACAGCTCGAACTGTATGTGGCGGCGGCCCACCGTGGACTACCGTTTCGAGGTAGAGCGTAATACGGTGCTATGATTCAACCGATACTCATGTGAGATAACGATTACATTACGCAGGCGCAGATGGATCGAGGGCGGTCGGGTTCGTAGTCGCGCTGGCGCGACAGTCCGATCGTTGCTGGTGTCTGCGGGCGGTTGGGTTCAGGGGACAGGCGATGGACGTCAAGCAACGTTGCAGTTGGTGGATCGGCGACCCCGGTGGTCGTGCCGGCCACCTGCTGGAGGGATTGCAGTCGAGTGGCTGGCAGATGCATCCGCTGGTGTCGCCGCTGTCGGATTGCCGCTTGCAGCCTGATGACCCTTGCCGGGTCGGCATCATGGTACTGGAGGACCTGTCCTGTCAGGACCTGCGCCATCTGGAACCGCTGATCCTGAAAAGCGAAAGGCCCTGGATCGCGGTCGGCACCTCGGATCAGTGTGACGACCCCGAGATGCGTCGCATCATGGCCCACCTGAGCCACTCCCTGGTGTCGCCCCAGGTGGATCTGCTACGCCTGTCGATTCTGATGGAGCACGCTGCGGAACTGTCGATGCTGCAGCAGCGCGACCGTGAAGAACAGCGCATGTCGGCCGCCGCCGAAGACAGCGAGTACGAGTTCGTCGGTACGACGCCGGTGATGTGGAACCTGTTCAAGACCATCCGCAAGGTGGCGGTGGTCGATGCCCCGGTGTTCATCAGCGGTGAGTCCGGTACCGGCAAGGAGCTGACGGCTCAGGCCATCCACGAGCGCTCCACGCGTTCGCGCCAGCCCTTTCACGCCATCAACTGCGGCGCCCTGCCCGAGCATTTGATTCAGTCAGAGCTGTTCGGCCACGAGAAGGGCGCCTTCACCGGTGCCTCGCAACGCAAGATCGGTCGTATCGAGGCGGCCGACGGTGGCACCCTGTTCCTCGACGAGATCGGCGACCTGCCGCTGGAGCTTCAGGTCAACCTGCTGCGCTTTCTGGAAATGCGCTGTATCCAGCGCGTCGGTGGGCTCGAGGATATTCCGGTGGACGTACGTATCGTCGCCGCGACCCACGTCAATCTCGAGCTGGCGGTGAAGGAGGGACGCTTTCGGGAGGATCTCTATCACCGGCTCAATGTGCTCCAGGTGCAGGTACCTGCCTTGCGCGAGCACTCGGAAGATATCGAGATCCTGGCGCGTTTCTTCTTCGAGCGCTTCTCCTGCGAGAAGGCCTCCTGTCTGAAAGGCTTTTCCCGAGAGGCGCTGTCGGTGATGCAGCGCTACCATTGGCCCGGCAACGTCCGCGAGCTGATCAACCGGGTTCGCCGGGCCATGGTGATGTGCGAAAACCGCCTGATCCAGCCCGAGGACCTCGGCATCGAACGGCGTGGCTTGAACCGCCACCAGATAACGCTTGAAGAGGTTCGCGAGGAAGCCGAGCGTGATGCGCTGCTCTCGGCGCTGGGGCGCAACAAGTACCGGGTCAACGCCGCCGCCAAGGAACTTGGCGTCTCCCGGGTGACCATCTATCGGTTGCTCGACAAGCACGGTATTTCACGTACGCCTCCCCAGGAGGCCGCCTTTTCCTGACGGCCTGGTGTCATTGATTCTGTTCGAGCGATAGTGAAGAGGCGTTATCGGCAGGTCTCTCCTCGCAGCGCTCTCTTCTCTCTATATGACATCTCGGCTATATGACCTCTCGGCAAACCACTCTTTAATAGCCCCGCTGCAAGCGGGGCTTTTTGCATCCAGGTTCCAGTGCTCTGCTATCTGGGGGCTTTCTATCGCCCTGGCATCTGGGTCCTTCTATCACCCTTGTATCTGCGCTCTGACATCCGGATCCGATTATCGACGTTGAGAGATCGCGGCAAGATGTCGACGCTATGCGGACGAAGCTGATGCTTCGTACTCCCGAAAAATGGGCCTGGCGCAAAAGTGTTGCTTTGTTGAAACATTGGCCAGAAGGACAGTGTTGAAGTGGTGAATGTCTAAAAAATACCTTTTATATCAGTATATTGCTTGTTGATGGGTCAGTTTTAACTGTGCTCAATCATGCGATTTCTGACATTTCTCCCCCATCCGTACAAGGTGCCGGCTTCCCTCGTAACGCGAATGTCGTCCTTGAACACACCCTGCCACATTTTTTTGCTGTTTCTTCTGAAACCCCCGCCTCGCGGGCCCTTCAGCACGATAGTGCCAGGCTGGCAGCGTCGCTTTGCCTGTTTGTCGCTATCGCTCAGTTCTGTGCTGTACCAGTAACGGTACTTTTTGGAAAACCACCGACAAAACAGATAGTTGACGATGTTTTGTGCTGTTTTTTCTCATCGGCTGAAGGTGCGTTGTTTCATCCGCTTAACACTCTTCATTTCGCACAAAAATAAAAATGCCTATAAATCAACAGGTTATAAGTTGGCACGGCGATTGCTCTGTTCTTTGTGCAGGAGAAACACTGCAACGGGAACAGGACCCGAGGAGACGCCGACATGAACCAGACGATCGCAAACAGCCGGACCCTAGTCCTTGGCGCGTCCATCGCGATCGGTGTGGCGCTGGCCGCCACCGGATCCATGTCGGCCCGATCGGACACCGCGATGCTCGACGAGCAGCAGGTGTTCGGCGCTCCCGGGGAGCAGCACCTCGTCAATGACGGGGCGCTGGACACAATTCGAGGCCGCTTCGTGCCGGAGCAGGGAATCGACGCCGACGGCGTCATCCTCTGGGACGAACGGCCGGGACGAGGTGCCGGAGGCGGGGGCGACGACAGCAGCCATCGCGCAGCCAACGGGCTGAACAACCGTCAGAGCGCCAACGTCACTACGCAACGGGACTGGTGATCACCATGGGACACCTGAAGCACAAAGAAGGGCAAGGGGGAAGCGGGAACGCCGTGACGTGCCAGTGGCGTCTGGCCCTGGCCGCAGCGGTAGTAGCGGTGGGCCTGGTCGGTGTGGGGACCGACCAGAGCCTCGGCGCCGATCTTCGCCCCGGCGTCCAGCCCGGCGAGATCATCATGCTGCGAGAGGTCGAGACTGCGCCATTCGGCTACGTCAATCGCGAAAGCGGGCCGATTCGTGGCCGTGCCGACCTGATGCACAGCAGCAACATGGCGCGCAGCGCCACCGGCAGCGTTCACACCCGCATGGGTGGGGTCTCCGCGATCATGCTCGATGACACCCGGGCGGCCAGTATCTCCGCCGGCGTAGGCCGCGGCATGAGTCAGATGCACCGCGCCCTGGGTACCGGCGCCAATCTCGGCACCGGCCCCCTGGGCAGCAGCAATCGGGTAGCGACCTCGGTCGGTGGCGGATCGGCAGCCGGTGGCAGCGTGATCGGGGCGACCTCGGGTATCGCCAATACCGTGACTGGCGCGCTGGCGCCCCTGACCGCCGGGAGGCGCTGATCATGCGGATCTTCAAGCCTTCATTCGTGCCGGTACGGCTGACTCGCAGCCTGGTGCTTACCGCCGCCTTCGGGCTGGTGATGGTGAGCCCGGACCCGGCCCAGGGCCAGGACCTGAGCGGCCTGCGCAGCAGCAGCGTGATCAGCGGACAGGCGCTCAGCGGTGTCAGTGGTGTCGCGGCGGCCAACCAGGCCGCGGGCAACCAGAATCTGCAGTCCAACAGCGGCGCCCTGGCCATCGGTGATGGCGCCACCATCAACAATCGTCTGGTGCAGCAGGTGCGCATCGACGAACGACTCGCCGGCATGGAGGTGGGCACCGCCATCAGGGAGGGCGCCTTTAGTGGAGCCTCCGGGTGGATGTCCGTCAACCAGGCGGCGGGGATAGGCAACCTTCAGAGCAACAGCTTCGGCATGGCTCTGGGGAGCACGGTCAGCGGCCTGAGCGACGACAGTCTGCAACAGGTGCTGGCACCAAGGCAGGGGCTGAATGGGTCGAGCAGCAATGGCTCCGACAGCGCCATCCGGAATCTCGAGATCGATGAGAGTACCTTCGGGGGCGCCAGAGGAGTGATTCAGGTCAACCAGTCAGCCGGCACGGGGAACGCCACTCGCAACAGCTTCAGCTATCGCTTCAACCAATAGAGCAAGCGTGGAAGACAACGAGTGACGTCAATAAAAGCAGTGAAAAGACAGTACGGTTCATTCAGGAGAACGATCATGAAAACTTTCGAAAAAGCACCGCTCGCTCTGGCCATCTCTGCACTTCTGGTCGCACCGGCGGCACTGGCGGACAACAGCTTTGACACCGATTCCTACATGGATTCCGACGTCAACAACCGCTACGACGTTCATATCAAGAACGATTCCCACACCTACAAGCGGCTGGGTGCGCTCGGTGGAGCCCTGGTTACAGATGACAACTACTCCGGCGCCACCGTGGACAGCAAGCAGTTCAGCGACAACAACTATGCCACGCAAGACCTGACCACCAATGACGCGACCCTGGGCGGCAATGCCCTGCAGGGTGCTGCCGGTAATATCGGTGCCAACGTGGCCGCCGGTGACAACAACCAGCAGGCCAACGACGCCGCGCTGTCATCTTCCGACGCGGCCACCGTGTTCGGCCAGGCGGCCTCCTTCTCCTTCCAGTCCACCTCCAACAACATGACTGGCATCACCGGCAGCCCGAACACTGCCCTGATGGGTGGCAACGCCCTGCGTAACGCCAGCGGCAACATCGGCGTCAACGTCGCGGCCGGTATCGGCAACGCCCAGCACAACAGCCTGGCGGCAGCCGTCAACACCGCCAGCGGCAGCGCCGACGCCACCACCGGCGGCGTCCAGGCCAGCTACAACAACAGCACCACCACCGCAGGACAGGTCGTGACCCTGGAAAGCGGCTCCGAGTTCAGCGCCGGCGTGGTACTGGGCGGTGGCTACATCGGTGGCGGTGTCGGTAGCTACGAGGGCAACTGGGAGCAGACCAACGACGTCTATCCGGAAATCTGGCAGGGCGGCGACAGCCACCCCGGCGGCGAGTCCCTGTGGGGCCATGCTGACTTCGACGACCAGGGCCCGGATGGCAACGACGGTCGTTTCGAGGGTGAAGAAGGCGGTTCTCTCGGCTTCGTCGAGGCTGGTCTGATTGGCCTGGCCGGCACCGCTTCCGGTTCCAGCAGCTCCTTCAATGAAGTGCTGGTCTACCAGGAAAATACTGCCACTCTGAGCGGCAATGCCCTGCGCGGCGCCACCGGCAACATCGGCGTCAACATCGCCTCCGGCACCGGCAACATGCAGCGCAACTCGCTGTCGATTGCTTCCAGCATGGGCGGCGCAGCCACCGGCGGTGGCGCGGGCGAAGCGCAGTAATCCGTTCGATCCAATCGGTACTTCCCCGGCCCATCTGGGTCGGGGATTTTTCCAACAAGACACGACCGCCAAAGCTCACCAAGAAGCTGGCCAATACGACACTCACCATCTGGATACGGGGGACAGGTCATGACACTGCCACGCTGGCCGCTGGCCGCGGCACTGGCCATCGGCCTCGCACTACCACTCGGCAACACCCAGGCTGCCACCATTCGCCTGGGAGGGATCGTGCCGGGGACGGTGATCAACAAGGACGTGCAGTCCATCCGTGAGCGTCGCTACGAGAATCTGGTCGAGCAGCGCACCGACTTTTCCTGTGGTGCCGCTTCGCTGGCCACCCTGCTCAAGTACGCCTACCAACGTCCCGACACCACCGAGCACGACGTGCTGGCGGGGATGCTGGAGGTAGCCGACCTGGAGCTGGTACAGCAGCAGGGCTTCTCCCTGCTGGATCTGAAGAACTATGTCGAGACCCTGGGCCTACGCGGGCGCGGCTATGAAGTCGACGCCGAGACCCTGGATGACGTCTCGATTCCGGTGATCGTCCTACTGGACCTCAACGGCTACAAACACTTCGTGGTCATGAAGAAGGCCAGCGCAGATCGCGTCTATATCGGTGATCCGGCGTTGGGCAACCGGGTGATGTCCCGGGACGAATTCATGGCCGCCTGGAACAATATCATCTTCGCGGTGGTGGGCGACGGCTTCGATCGCTATACCGCCTTGCTCGATCCGCGCCAGCCTTTGACGGCGCATCGAATGAAGGACGTGTTTTCGCCCGTCTCACGCGAGCAGATGATCGACTTCGGTTTCCGTCACGCTGAACTGTTCTGATAACGATAACGCTCTTTCGGCAAGGCTCAGCGGCGAGCAGGAAGGCGCCGTCGATCAGGGGGCAACACCATGATGGGACATGACAGGGGACCAGGGCTGAAATACTGGGCAATGCTGTTGGCATTGTCGTTGGCTCTGGGCGCACCGGCAGCGTTGGCTGCCACCACCGACTTTGACCGCTTCGAGGGTTTCAGCGAGGCGCGTCAGCTATCCGACAGTGAACTGGGACAACAGCGCGGGCGCTTCGCCGATAAGGGGCGCCTGATGTTTTTCGGGGTGCAGATGGTCAGCGAATGGCGCACCGCGGCGGGGGATCATCTATCTGCCGGGGCGCAGATGCTGGGTGATCTGAGTCGAGGCCAACCCACGGTGAGCTTCCAGCCCACCATTACCGTGGTGGAGAGCGCCGCGGGTCTGGCAAGTCTTGGCAACGGTGCAACGATAGTCGATCGGGGCACCGCCAACGCCTCCGGCGTGGTGCAGTCGATCCAGGCGGGGGGGGACTTCAACGTCGCCGCCAATGACCTGGTCATCGATGTCATGGACGCCTCGAGCTTCGGTGGAGTGAGCCCGGACACCAGCGGCAATCTGACCCGCTCCATCGCCGGCAGTACCATCGCGGTATCCGCCGTCGGCAACAACATGAGCGTATCCGTGGACATTCCGGGTATGGGCAGCATCAGTCAGGCCATTGTACCCGGCGGCGGGCTGAATCAGGCGATCCAGCTCTCCAGCAACATGCAGCAGGTGCGCAACCTGACCCGGCTGCAGCTGTATATGGGTAACCAGGCCGGGGTGGGAGACAGGGCGGTACCCGGCATGCTCAGCGGCATCAAGTCCGCGGCGGCACTGCGTTGACAGCTATGAAGGATTTGGCCGTCGTAAACGCACAATTTGACTACACTTTACCAGGAGTGTCGGGGGACCCTGCTGGAAGGGGAGCAGAAGGGCGCAGTAGACGCTCGACAAGAAGTACAAACGATTTCATTC
The DNA here is from genome assembly GCF_003856855.1 of Halomonas sp. YLB-10. NCBI lineage: Bacteria > Pseudomonadati > Pseudomonadota > Gammaproteobacteria > Oceanospirillales > Halomonadaceae > Halomonas > Halomonas sp. YLB-10. The sequence goes on along the minus strand of NZ_RRCU01000001.1, from coordinate 687,326 downwards.
GGGGACAAGGAGATCGACGTGAATATCGTCATCAACAGGACGCTCTGCCCGCCGTTGGCGGGCCTTTTACTGGCCGGTGCTGCGGCGCCTGCTCTTGCACAACAGACCGTCGGAGCCGAACAGCAAGAAGCGCTGGAATCCCAGGAGGCCTCGCGCAGCGTGCAGGATATTTTCCGCGAGGAGCACGCGCTGTTTTCCGATCGCCTGACCATCGAACCCGGGATCACCTACACCTACTCGGATCGGGATAGCCTGGCACTACGCGGCTTTCTGGCACTGGACGCCATCTTTCTCGGCGAGCTGAATCTCGACAATGTCGAGACCCACATTACCACCCTGGATATCAATACCCGTTATGGCCTGACCGATCGGCTGGAAGCCAGCATCAATGTGCCCTTCGTCTATCGCACCACCACCATCCAGTCCATCGGTGGTGAGTTCTCCACAGAACGCAATGTGGAGGATGACGTCGATGAAGCCGGGCTAGGTGATATCTCGGCGAGCCTGTCCTACCGGCTGCTGCCGGAGACCGTGGAGAGGCCCGACGTGGTGGTCAGTCTGGGGGTGCGTGCGCCCACCGGCAAGGACCCCTACGGCATCGAAATCGAGCAATCCGATACCGCCGGTAACCTGTCGGTTCCCAAGGAATTGCCCACCGGCAACGGCGTCTGGGGCGTGACTGCCGGGGTGTCGGTACTCAAGACTCTGGACCCGGCCATCGTCTTCGCCAACCTGGGCTACACCTACAATATCGAGGAAGATTTCGACGATATTTCGGCGGGTGAGGGTGATCAGCGCGCCGATGTGGATCTGGGTGACAGCATCAGCGCAGGCTTCGGTACCGCCTTTGCCTTGAATGAGCGGCTGAGTCTGGCGTTGTCCTACTCCCACGAATATATCCGCAAGACCGAGATTACTCCGGAAGGTGGCAATGAGACCGAGGTTATCGGCAGTGACGCCACTATCGGGGTGTTCAATATCGGTGGCACCTACGCCATGACCGATTCCACCTCGGTGGTCACCAACCTGGGCATCGGCATGACCGATGACGCCTCGGATATCAGCCTGACCTTCCGTATGCCGTTCCAGCTATAGAGCGGTTGGCATTTAACCAGCGCAAGAACGCTCGCCAGTGAGTCGGCCGACCCTCGGGGTCGGCCGATTGCGTTGGTGCCTCTGGTCTTGATGCGCTCTCCTGGCCATCGTGACATGGGCCGACCCGCGACTCGCCCCCGACCGGGCGGCGATGGCATACTAGGCGCCGAATCGAATGTCGACGGTACCTGCATGCTCAAGACCTTGGCGATAGTGCTGCTGGCACTGCTCGCCCTGCTTCAGTATCGACTGTGGCTGGGCCAGGGCGGTGTCATGGAAATGAATGAAGTCAGCGGGCGGGTGGCGGCGCTGGAGGCGGAAAACCAGCCCCTGCGCGATCGCAATGCTCGCCTTAGCGCCGAGGTGGTGGACCTCAAGACCGGTCTCGATGCCATCGAGGAACGCGCTCGCAGCGATGTGGGCATGGTGCGCACCGACGAGCAGTTCTTCTGGGTGCCCGGGGTCGAGACCGACGTCGCCCCGGTGGCCCAACCGACACCGGGATCTGCCCAGGGGGCCAGTGAATGAGCCGACTGTGGCTGATCGTGCCGGCGGCGGGCGTCGGCAAGCGGGTCGGCGGGACCTGCCCCAAGCAGTATCTCGAAGTGGCGGGGCGACCGGTGCTGGCGCATACCCTGGCGCGGCTGCATCAGAGCTTTCCCGAGGCGCGGCTGTGCCTGTGCCTGGCGCCCGATGACGACTGGTTCGACCCGGCGCTGGTCCCCTTTACCGACTGGCAGCGGGTGGCCGGCGGCGCCGAGCGCGTGCACAGCGTGGTCAATGCCCTGGCGGCGGTCGCCGCCCAAGGCGCCCCCGATGACCTGGTGCTGGTGCACGACGTGGCGCGCCCCTGTGTCAGCGCCGATGACCTGTCACGGCTCTACAACGCTGCCCTCGCGAGCCCTGACGGGGCGCTGCTGGCCTCGCCGGTGGCGGATACCATCAAGCGTGACGATGGCCAGGGGGCGGTGGCGAACACCGAGGACCGACGGGGTCTGTGGCAGGCCCAGACGCCCCAGGCATTTCGCTTTGCTCTGCTTCAGGAAGCTCTGGCCCGGGCGCTGGCGCCGGACGGCATCGGTGTCGGCCGGATCACCGACGAGGCGTCGGCGGTGGAGGCCCTGGGCCGCGCGCCCCGACTGGTCGCCGGTCGCCGCGACAATATCAAGATCACCCACCCCGAGGACCTGCGCCTGGCCGAGTTGATCCTGGCCGGCGACGCGGTGCTCCGGGATCTGCACGAGAGTTCATGAACATGCTGCTGCCCCTGCGCATAGGCCACGGCTTCGACGTCCATCGCTTCGGCGAGGGTGACCACCTGATGATCGGGGGCGTGCGACTGCCCTTCGATCGGGGGTTCGTGGCGCACTCCGATGGCGACGTTCTGTTGCATGCCATCAGTGATGCGCTGCTGGGCGCCTGCGCCCTCGGTGATATCGGTCACCTGTTTCCGGATACCGACCCTGAGTGGAAGGGCGCCGACAGTCGCGACCTGCTGCGGCGGGTGGTGGCACGGGTGGCGCAGGCCGGCTACCGGGTGGCCAACCTGGACGCCACCCTGATGGCCCAGGCGCCGAAGATGGCACCGCATCTCGGTGCCATGCGCGACGCCCTGGCCGAGGACCTGGGCATCGACAGGGGCGCCATCAACGTCAAGGCCACCACGACAGAGCGTCTCGGCTTCACCGGGCGTGGCGAGGGCATCGCCGCCGAGGCGGTGGTGCTGATGGCGGCCATTGACAATGATGCCACCAGCGCCGCCGGGGACCCTGGCGCCAGTGTCACGAGGGCCGAATCGACATGAGCGATGCCATCGTCTGGCCCCCGGACTGGCCGCGCTATCTGGACGAGCGTTTCGGCGCCCCGATGGCTGGGCGTTACCGGGAAACCCCCGAGGATTTCCAGGTCGAGGAGGACCTTGGGTTCGCTCCTGAGGGCCAGGGCGAGCACCTGTGGCTGTGGATCGCCAAGCGTGACACCACCACCGCCAGGGTCGCCTCGACCCTGGCCCACCAGTGTCAGGTAAGTCGCCGCGACGTCGGTTATGCCGGCATGAAGGACCGCACGGCGGTAACGCGTCAGTGGTTCTCGGTGCATCTTGCGGGGCGTGAGGCGCCGAAAGATCTCGACGCACGACTGGCGGCGGAGGGCTATGTGGTCGAGGCCGCCAGCCGTCATCCGCGCAAGCTCAAGCGTGGGGTCCATCGCGGCAACCGCTTTCGTCTGAAGCTGACCGGCGAGGTGGCTCGGGACCCTGGGCTCGAACAGCGCTTCGAGGCCTTGGTGAGCGACGGGGTGCCCAACTATTTCGGGCCCCAGCGGTTCGGTCACGAGGGGCGCAACCTGAGCAAGGCCTGTGCGGTGCTCGAGCGCGGCTGGCGCAAGCGTGATGACCGCGAGGGCATGCTGTTGTCCGCCGCTCGCAGCTACCTGTTCAACGCCCAGTTGGCCGAGCGTCTGCGCAGGGGCTGCTGGCGAGAGGTGCTGGCCGGCGATGTGATGATGCTGGAAGGTACCCACAGCCTGTTCGACGTGGAAAGCCCCGATGACGCCTTGAAGGCGCGCCTCGAGCAAGGCGACATCCATCCCGCCGGGGTACTCTGGGGGACCGGTGGCAGTCGCGCCCGGGAGCGAGCCGAGGCGCTGGAGCAAGACGTCCTGGCCGAGGCGCCGGCGCTTTGCGCCGGACTCGAGAAGGCCAGGGTCAAGGCGTCCCGACGGGCGTTGAGAGTCATGCCCACCGAGGCCCGTCTATGGCGTCAGGGCGACGCGGTGTGGCTCGAGTTCCGCTTGCCCGCCGGGGCCTTTGCCACCGCCGTGCTGCGTGAGCTGATGGATCACCCCACCTTGAGCTTTCGCAACGCGCCGTCCGTCGACGAGCCTTTAGTGAAGGAGCCTGTGGCCAGGCAGCCTGGGGAAGAGCTGACCGGGGACGCGCAACCAGTGGCCGAGCAACACCAGGGAGATACACCATGAGGAGACTGCTGCTATCCAACGACGACGGCGTCAACGCGCCTGGCTTGAAGGCCTTGCATGACGCCCTCAGCCCCTATGCCAAGCTCAGGGTGGTCGCCCCCGATCGTGATCGCAGCGGTGCCAGCAACTCCCTTACCCTGTCGCGTCCGCTGTCGCTCAGCCCCATGGACAGCGGCTTCTACAGCGTCGACGGTACCCCCGCCGACTGTGTCTATCTTGGCGTCAACGGCGTCTGGGACGAGACGCCGGATCTGGTGATCTCGGGTATCAACCATGGCGGCAACCTGGGCGACGACGTGCTCTACTCGGGCACCGTGGCGGCGGCCATGGAAGGGCGCAATCTGGGCATGACGGCCATCGCCGTGTCACTAGTCGGGCACCGCTACTTCGAGACCGCTGGCCGGGTGGCGGCGAGCCTGGTAGGGGCACTGGAGCAGCTTTCGCTGCCGCCGCGCAGCCTGCTCAACGTCAATGTGCCGGATGTGCCGTGGGAGGAGCTGCGCGGCTTTCGCGTCACTCGCATGGGCTATCGTGGCCCCGCCGAACGCCCCATCGAGACGCGCGATCCCCGTGGACGGTTGCGCTACTGGATCGCCCCGGTGGGGGAAAATGCCGACGATGCGCCGGACACGGACTTCGCCGCGGTGGCGGAGGGTTACGTCTCCATCACCCCGCTGCAGACCGATCTGACCCGACACGCCGCACGCGATGATGTGCAGGACTGGCTTGATGCGCTCACCTGATCTCAGAGGCGTCGGCATGACGTCCCAGCGAACCCGGGACCGCATGGTCAGCCGCATGCGCGAGCAGGGCATTCGCTCGTCTCGCGTGCTCGAGGTGATGGCGCGGGAACCTCGCCATCTGTTCCTTGACGAGGCCCTGGCGCATCGTGCCTACGAAGATACCGCGCTGCCGATCGGCCATGGCCAGACCCTGTCGCAGCCCTGGATCGTCGGACGCATGAGCGAGCTGATCCTCGAGCAGGCGCCCGAGCGAGTGCTGGAGGTGGGCACCGGGTCAGGCTACCAGACGCTGATCCTGGCACGTCTGGTGACGGAACTCTGGTCGGTGGAGAGGATTAATGCTCTGCATCGTATCGCCGCCTCACGCCTGCGCCTGTTGAAGACCTACAACGCGCGCTTGAGGCTGGCCGACGGCGGGCACGGGTGGCCCGAGGCCGCCCCCTTCGACGCCATCCTGCTGACCGCCTGTGCCAGCGAACTGCCCGAACCTCTGCTGTCCCAGCTGGTGGACGGCGGCGTGCTGATCGCGCCGCTGGAAGGCCACGATGGACGCCAGTGGCTGACCCGTGTACGGCGCGAGGGAGAGCGCTTTGAATTCGAACGGCTGGAGCCGGTACGCTTCGTGCCGTTACTTGAAGGAGTAATTCGTTGAAACATTCGCTAGGCCTCTACCTCCGGGGTGCGGGCATGGGGGCGGCGGATGCCGTCCCGGGAGTCTCCGGGGGCACCATTGCCTTCGTCACCGGCATCTACGAGGAGCTGATCCACACCATCAAGCGCTTCGGTCCCAGTGCCTTCGGGGCGCTGAAACAGGGCGGCGTCAGGGGGCTCGTCGCTCACCTGAACCTGCGCTTCCTGCTTCCGCTGATGGCCGGCATCCTGACCAGCCTTATCACCGTGGCTCACCTGGTGGTGTGGCTGCTGGATAGCCATCCGCTGCTGCTCAACGGCTTCTTCTTTGGCCTGGTGGCGGCGTCGGCGCTGGTGGTCGGCAAGCACCCGGCCGACTGGCGCTGGTGGCACATGCTGCCGCTGGCGCTGGGACTGGTGCTGGCCCAGGCGCTGCCGTCGCTGATGCCGCTGGTCAACGCCCTCGGCAGCCCCTCGCTGGTACTGGTCGTCGGTGGCGCCATCGCCATCAGCGCGATGCTGTTGCCCGGCGTCTCGGGCAGCTTTCTTTTGTTGAGCATGGGCCTCTACGACGTGGTAATGCAGGGGATCCGCGGTTTTGATGTACCGCTGCTGGGGCTGTTTGCCCTGGGGTGCCTGGTTGGCCTTTTCACCTTTTCGCGTCTGCTGTCGTGGCTGCTGCGGCGGCATCACACCGCCACCCTGCAGCTGCTGGTCGGCTTCATCGTGGGCTCGCTGCCGATCCTCTGGCCCTGGCGGGAGCTGACGCGCTATCAGCTAGGCAGTGACAATCAAGTCATCCCGCTGGACTATCGTTATCTGGCCCCCTGGGATTATTCTGCGGTGACCGGAGAGGCCGCGCAGCTGGTGGGGGTGACGCTGCTCGCCATCCTCGGCATGCTGGTGGTCCTCATCGTTGCCAGGGTTGGCGCTTCGTCCGCCGCCCGCGAAGACGCCAACGCTAGCCGCTCGACGCGGTCAGCCGACAAGGAGACACCACACGATGCATAAGACTCTCGTCATCTCCAGCCTGGCGCTGGTCCTGGCCGGCTGTGTCAATCAGCAGGGCCCGAGCCAGCCGGTCCAGGTTCAGGACCTGTCGTCGGCCCGTGCCGCACAGGTGCCTGCGCAGTACACAGTCGAGTCCGGCGATACGCTGTACGGCATCGCCTGGCGCCACGATATGGACTTTCGCGAACTGGCCCGGATCAACAATATCCAGCCTCCCTACCGCATCGACGTCGGCCAGACGCTGAGCCTGTCGGCCAACGGTCAAGCCCCGTCGTCGGGCGCCGGCGGCCAGCAGGTAGCGGGCGCGCAGGCAGGCCAGGGCGGGGCGGTGGCAACGCCCCTCGGCCAGGAAAGTCAGAACGCTCAGCCCTCCTCCGAGGATCTCGAGTGGCTGTTGCCGGACGGTAGCACCGAGACCGTGAGCGCGAGTACCGAGCAGATCAGCGGTACCGCGGCCCAGGGCGCGGCCGCCGTGGCCGGTGTCAGCGCGACCGCTCCGGGACCGGTGTACGACTACGACACCCCCGGCGCCGATGGCAGCCTGAGCAGTCAGGATGAGGCCGAACGCGCCCAGCGCGAAGCCGAGGAATCGGTGGTGGCGGCCGCCGAGGAAGAGGCCAGGGCACAGCAACAGCAGCAGGCCGAGGCTAGCGATTCTGCACAGTCAGAAACCGTGGCCGCCAACGCTTCGCAGGACAGCGGCAGCAGCAGCCAGGCGACGTCTTCCAGTGGCGGCGAAAGCGCTTCAAGCGGCGGGTCCCGGACCTATACGCCGGTCGATGAGGTCCCCTGGCAGTGGCCGGCCGACGGCCAGATTGTCAGCCAGTTCGGCGAGAGTTCGAGCATCACCGCCGGCATTGATATCGGCGGTCAAAAGGGGCAACCTGTCAGAGCGGCGGGGCCGGGCAAGGTGGTCTACGCGGGCAGCGGTGTGAGGGGCTACGGCAAGCTCATCCTGCTCAAGCATAACGATGAATACCTGAGTGCCTACGCCCATAACGACAGTCTCAAGGTCAGCGAGAACGATGTCGTCGAGGCAGGCCAGGTCATCGCCACCATGGGCGATTCCGACGCCGAGGACGTTCGCCTGCATTTCGAGGTGCGCAAGGACGGTCAGCCGCAGGATCCGACGAAATATCTTCCTTCCCGTTGAGAAACGGCAGTTTCTCCAGGATGAGCGTCACACAATAATAATCTTTGGCGTTGATCGTAGTGGGTGACGACAACGCCGGGTCGCAACCACGGGGTAGCTATACGATGAGCATGCTTGAACGGGATCTTCAGGATGTGAATCTCGAAACGGTAGACGAGGCTGACGAGGACGCCGTCGAGGACGTGACGGACGAGGTCGAAGAGGTCGAGGAAGCCGAGGACGAGACTCAGGCGTTCGAGAAGGCGCTGGGTCGCGAGGATCGCTATGCGCGCCAGAGCCTCGACGCCACCCAGATCTACTTGAACGAGATCGGCTTCTCGCCATTGCTGACGCCGGAGGAAGAGGTCTATTTCGGCCGTCTGGCGCGCAAGGGCGACCCCCAGGGGCGGGCTCGGATGATCGAGTCCAACCTGCGCCTGGTGGTGAAGATCGCGCGCCGCTACCTCAATCGTGGCCTGACCCTGCTGGACCTGATCGAAGAGGGCAACCTCGGCCTGATTCGTGCGGTGGAGAAGTTCGATCCGGAGCGCGGCTTTCGCTTCTCGACCTACGCCACCTGGTGGATTCGCCAGACCATCGAACGGGCGCTGATGAATCAGACCCGCACGATTCGCCTGCCGATCCACGTGGTCAAGGAACTCAACATCTACCTGCGCGCCGCCCGTGAGCTGACCCAGAAGCTCGATCACGAGGCCACCGCCGAAGAGATCGCCGAACATCTGGACAAGCCCGTCGAGACCGTCAAGAAGATGATGGGGCTCAACGAGCGGGTGTCTTCGGTCGACTACCCCATGGGCGGCGAGAGCGACAAGCCGTTGATCGAGACCCTCACCGACGACAACGAGCAGGGGCCCGAGTCGACGCTGGTCGATGGTGACGTCAAGGCCCACGTCAATCACTGGCTGGCCGAGCTTACCGAGAAACAGTGCGAGGTGGTGGTGCGACGCTTTGGCCTTCGTGGCCACGAGGCCGCCACCCTGGAGCAGGTCGGCGAGGAGATCGGCCTGACCCGCGAGCGGGTGCGCCAGATCCAGGTCGAGGCGCTCAAGAAGCTGCGCCGGATGCTCGACAAGCAGGGCCTGTCGCTGGACGCGATCTTCGAGTAGCCCCGTCAGCCTGGCGTGACCAGAGTGCTGTCGGTGGCGGTGCCCGCAAGTAGATGATATCAGCGCATGCTGGGGCGCTTGGACAGAGGCATGTGCCCGGCCTTCAAGACTGACCCCGTGAGACGTATCCCTAAGCGCCAGGCCAAGCCTGGCGCTTTTTTAGTGGTTATGTCTGTGGGTCATCATGGTTATGGGGTAACCGACTATGTTGCAAGGAATTTATGGTTCTATATGCCATGAAATGACCATTTCTATCGAGCATAATATTGCGATATCGCTAGCCCGTTACCCCTGACCTCGGAGTCCCCATGTCTCGCCCCCTGATCGCCGATATCGACCTGGATGCCCTGCGCCACAACTACCGGCTTGCCGCGGGCCTGGCCCCTGGCAGCCTCAGCGTCGCGGTGCTCAAGGCGGACGCCTACGGCCATGGCGCCGTCGCCTGCGCCAGGGCCTTGTCCGGCGAGGCGCCGATGTTTGCGGTGGCAGCGATCGAGGAGGCGGTCGCCCTGCGCGAGGCCGGCATCGAGGAGCCCATCGTGCTGCTCGAGGGGATCTTCAGCGCCGATGAGCTGGCCCAGGTGGAGGCGCTTGGCCTGGGCATGGCGATTCACAGCGAATGGCAGCTCGAGGCCGCCCTGGCACGGTGTCCGGCCCGGCCCATCCCGGTGTGGCTGAAGGTGGACTCCGGCATGCATCGGCTGGGATTCCCGCCCGAGCGGGCCGAAGCGGCCTGGCGGGCACTCGAGGCGGCCCCCGAGTGTGTCTGTGATCTTCACCTGATGAGCCACTTCGCCACCGCCGACAGTACCGATGCTGGCTACTTTCAACGTCAGCGCGAGTGCATTGTGGCGCTGGCCGAGCGCCTCGACGCGCCCACCTGCCTGGCCAACTCGCCAAGCATTCTTGCCCAGCCCTCGGCCCACGGTGCCATCAACCGCCCAGGAGTGATGCTCTACGGGTCCGACCCTCTGGAGGTCGCCAACAGCGCAAGCCAAGAGCTTGCACCGGTGATGAGCCTGCGCAGCGAGATCATCGCCGTGCGCGAGCTTCCCGCGGGGGAGCCGGTGGGCTACGGGGGGCGCTTCGTCACCTCTCGGCCCTCGCGTATCGGGGTGGTGGCCTGTGGCTACGGCGACGGCTATGACCGCCACGCCGTGGACGGCACCCCGGTGCTGGTCGATGGCAAGCGCACCCATGTGGCCGGCAAGGTGTCGATGGACATGATGACGGTGGACCTGAGCGAACTGCCCGAGGCAGGCATCGGCAGCGAGGTGGTGCTGTGGGGCCGCAGCCGTCACGGTGGCGTACTGTCGGTGGATGAAGTGGCCCGATTCTGCGACACCATCAGCTATACCCTGTTGACCGGGGTGCTGCCACGGGTGCCCAGGCGGTACAATGGCGCCGTTAGCGACTGACGGCCTGGCTCGTCGGTCGTCCTGATCGACCGACGAGGGATCGCATGTCCAAGGACACAACGACCGCGCCACGTTACTGGACCCAGCCACGCTACTGGCCGACCTACCTTGCCATCACCGCCATGCGCGCCAGCGCCTGGTTGCCTTGGCGCTGCAAGCTGGCGCTGGGCCGATTGATCGGACTGGCCGCCTGGCGTTTCGCCGGGCGTCGCCGTCATATCACCGAGACCAATATTCGCCTTTGCTTTCCCGAACTTGACCCGGCGGCCCAGGCCCGCCTGGTCAAGCAGAGCTTTCTGGCCAACGGCATCGGCATCTTCGAGACCGCCACCGGCTGGTGCCGGGATCCCGAACATCTGCGCCACCGGGTCACCTTCAAGGGCCAGGAGCATATGGCGAGGGTCCAGGCCGAAGGCAAGGGCGCGCTGATCATCGGCATCCACTTCTCCACCCTGGATCTCGGCGGCGCCCTGCACTCGCTGTTCTTTCCCGCCGACGTGGTCTATCGCCCCCACGACAATCCGGTGTTCGAGCGTTTCATGACCTGTGCCCGCAACGGCATCTTCGGTACCGCCATCGATCGTCATGACCTGCGTGGCGTGGTGCGACGGATCAAGGCCGGTCACCACGTCTGGTACAGTCCGGACCAGGACTTCGGCCGTGACGCCAGCGTGTTTGCGCCCTTCTTCGGAGTCGAGGCGGCGTCGATCAAGCTGACGGCCAAGATCGCCAAGATGACCGGCGCGCCGGTGATGCCGCTGATCTTTCATCGCAATCCCGACAATCGCACCTACAGCCTCGAATACCTGCCCGCCCTGGACAACTTCCCCAGCGGTGACGAGGTCGCCGACGCTGCCCGTATCAACGCGGTGATCGAGGCCGCGATTCGCCGCCATCCCGAGCAGTATCTGTGGATGCACCGGCGCTTCAAGACCCGCCCCAGGGGCGAGGCCAAGATCTACTGATGGACTGGCCTGGCGGGGCTTGCCGGCTTGGCCGTGGGCGCCTCGTCGGTCCAGGCGTCAACCGATCTGCTCGAGGCGCGCCGCCAGGCGTTCTCGCATGGGGGTCAGGTCGAGGCGGTGCGCGCCTCTTTCCAGTCGTTCCACGATAAAGGCCTGATCCATCGGGTCGCTGGCGCCGTCCGCCAGCGCCTGGCCGACCCGCTGAGCCATCCGCTGAATGCTGGGGAGCTGGTGTTCCCCGGCGAACAGTGACTGGGTCTTGAGCGACTTGAGCAAACCCAGCAGGGTGCTCTGGTCCTCGGCGCCGTAGGACAGGATCGGCACGAACAGGCGGTGCAGCAGGCTGTCGTAGCGTTCCACCGGCCAGGTCACACGGCGCTTGCCGTCACCGTCGACCATGGTGTTGGCCGGCTGCCACTTGAGGTAGCGGCACAGCAGATCGGTCATCCGGTGCAGGCACAGCCTGGCGGTGCCGGGGTCGTTGATCCCCGGCGACAGCGCCTTGATCGCCACTTCCATCATCTGGGTCAGTCCGTGGACGAAGTGCTCGTCGATGGATTCACCGTCGAGATAGGTGAGGGTGGAGAGCACCTCGTCGCACCACTCCTCGTTGGGCGTGTCCTCGCATTCCAGGATAGCGATGGGCAGCCCCTCCACCACGTAGTCGCCGAAGCGAAACTGCAGATGCAGCACGCCACCGATGCGCTCGGCAAGCTCCGCCAGTCGCTCGAGGTTGGCGTTCTGCACATAGCCCGCCATGCGCGCATGGATCTCGTGACACTGGGCGCTCGGCGGTGCAGCCGAGGGCAGGTAGCGCCAATGGTCATCGGTTTCCTTGTCGTGCAGACGCTGCATGCTGGCCAGGGTGGTGTCATGGAGCCCGGAGATCACGGCGTCGATCTGGATCGACTGGGAGGCGTTGTGGATGAAATAGACGAACAGCGCCAGGCAGTGCAGCACCATGGCACAGGCCAGATAGATGGCGAGCGAACGCCAGGCGGCTTCGCCGTCGTCGACCTCCGGCACGATCAATAGAATCAGGATGAACAGGATGGTGCCCAGGTAGTGGCCGAGCACCCACTGATTGGCGCGCTCCGATACCAGCCCGAATACCAGCTTGTGGGAAAAGTTGCCGCCGGCCTGGGACAGCACCGACATCACCATGGAAAAGCTGAACACCATCAGCGAGATCATGCCGCCGAGCATCGCCGCCAGCAGTGACTGGGCGCTGCCCGGGGCGGTGAGACTGAGCTTCTGGATCACCTCCGGCAGCGAGGTGTCGCTGATCGGTGGGGCCAGCGCCAGCAGGCCGAGCAGACCGTAGACCAGGGCTGCCAGGGTCGGCAGGTAGGCGATGCTGGTATAAAAGGCGCGAATCAACCGCACCGGATGGAAGGTCAGCGATGACATGGCAGGGACCCTGACAGGTAGCGGTGGATGGGATAGGTCGATGTCGACGACAAGATGCGTCGCATGTGGCTCTTATCGCTTCAAGCGTGCTGTCATGCAAGTACGCCGGTAAACGCTGGCGGCAGCGGAAAGACTGGAACTGCACAAACGACGACGCCACCGGCGTGGGCCGGTGGCGTCGTTGCAGTGCGCAGTGCTTGTCGTATCAGGCGTCGATACGCTTGTACTTCATCCGATGCGGCGTGTCGTCACCGACGCGCTTCTTGTGGTCGGCTTCGTACTCGGTGTAGTTGCCGGCGAAGAACTCGACGTGGGACTCGCCCTCGAAGGCCAGGATATGGGTCGCGATGCGGTCCAGGAACCAGCGATCGTGGGAGATCACCATGGCGCAGCCGGGGAAGGCCAGCAGAGCCTCTTCCAGCGCACGCAGGGTCTCGATATCCAGGTCGTTGGACGGTTCGTCGAGCAGCAGCACGTTGGCGCCCTGCTTCAGGGTCTGGGCCAGCTGCAGGCGGCCGCGCTCACCACCGGAGAGGTCCCTGAGGAACTTCTGCTGGTCATTGCCCTTGAAGTTGAAACGCCCGACGTAGGCTCGTGAGGAGACCTCGTAGCCGTTGATGTTGAGGATATCCTGTCCATCGGACACCGCTTCCCACACCGTCTGCTTGTCGTCGAGGGCGTCGCGCATCTGCTCGACGTAGGCGATGTCCACCGTCTCGCCGAGCACCACTTCGCCGGCGTCCGGCTTCTCGCTGCCCTGGATCAGCTTGAACAGGGTGGACTTGCCGGCACCGTTGCCGCCGACGATACCGACGATGGCACCCTGGGGGATGGTGAAGCTCAGGTCCTCGTAGAGCAGCTTGTCGTCGAAGCGCTTGGACACCCCGTGGAATTCGATGACCTTGTCGCCCAGACGCGGACCCGGCGGAATGTAGATCTCGTTGGTCTCGTTGCGCTTCTGGAAGTCGCCGGACTGCATCTCCTCGAAGCGGTTGAGGCGTGCCTTGCTCTTGGCCTGACGGCCCTTGGCGTTGGAGCGAACCCACTCGAGCTCGTGCTTGATCGCCTTCTGACGCGAGGCCTCGGCCTTGGCTTCCTGCTCCAGGCGCTTCTCCTTGGCTTCCAGCCACTGGGAGTAGTTGCCTTCGAAGGGGATGCCCTGGCCGCGGTCGAGCTCGAGGATCCAGCCGGCCACGTTGTCGAGGAAGTAGCGGTCGTGGGTGATGGCCACCACGGTACCGGAATAGTCGTGGAGGAAGCGCTCGAGCCAGGCCACGGACTCGGCGTCCAGGTGGTTGGTCGGCTCGTCCAGCAGCAGCATGTCCGGGTTGGACAGCAGCAGGCGGCACAGCGCCACGCGGCGACGTTCGCCACCGGACAGGTGGCCGACATTGGCCTCCCAGGGCGGCAGCCGCAGTGCCTCGGCGGCGACTTCCAGCTTGCGCTCCAGGTTGTGGGCGTCGGCGGCCTCGATCAGGTTCTCGAGCTTGGCCTGTTCGGCGGCCAGCGCGTCGAAGTCGGCGTCCGGTTCGGCGTAGGCCGCATAGACGGCGTCCAGCTTGGCCTGGGCTTCCTTGATCTCGCCCAGTGCCTCCTCGACGGTCTCGCGCACGTTCTTGGTGTCGTCGAGCTCGGGCTCCTGGGGCAGGTAGCCCACGTTGAGGCCCGGCATCGGCCGTGCCTCGCCTTCGATCTCGGTGTCCACGCCGGCCATGATCCGCAGAAGGGTGGACTTGCCGGCGCCGTTGAGACCGAGCACGCCGATCTTGGCCCCGGGGAAGAAGGACAGGGAGATGTCCTTGAGGATCTGCTTCTTGGGGGGCACGACCTTGCCCACCCGGTTCATGGTGTAGACGTATTGCGCCATGGGAACTCGCTAGTGTTGGGGAAACGATCACCACCGGCGCTGACGGACGCCCTGGGCGTCGACAGCATAGCCAGACGTGGACGATGCCGCGTTTCCACTGGGGTTCGCGGAAAAAAAGCTGGTCACAGATGATAGAGCCGGAGGCGCGCAAACGCCAGCCGTGTGGCGAGATCGAGGGTCGCCTCACACAAGGTGAGGGGATTCGCCAGGCGAGAGCGAAGGGCGGGGGCGATGCACCGACCGCCCCGGGAAAGACAGGTGGCGCTGGGTGCTATTCCTCTTCTTCTTCCTCTTCCTCGTCATAGCCCCAGTCGTCATCGATGGCCTGGCGCAGGCGACGTTCCTCGAGCAGGGCTTCCACTCGTCGGCGGGCGCGCAGGGTGTCAGCACGGTTGGAAGGACGACTGCGGGAATAGTCCTCGTCGTTGACCGCCTCCTGATCAGAGAGGTCGAGGTAGGCATCATCGAGAAGGGAATCACGGCTCATGTGAAATCTCCCATGGCCAGAGCGCCGAAGCGCGTCTTGTCACACCATGCTTCCGACGGCGGGAAGCGCCAACAGAATCCGAGGACTCTGTTGGCTATATAAGCGGGAATCGAGAAAAGTGCAAGAGGGAGGCGTGGACTGGCTCAGGCGCTGTCGGCGCCGTCACGCAGGCGATCGATCTCGGCCAGGTTGGCCACACGTTCGCTGACGTCCTTCTGGACGCCGATGAAGTAGACCAGCTCGTCACTCTCGTCCAACACCGGGGTCAGTGACAGCTCGTTGTAGAACAGGGTGCCGTCCTTCTTGTAGTTGCGCAGAACTTCGCGGCAGGGGCGCAACTCCTTCAAGGCCTTGCGTACGACGTCGAGGGCCGGCTGGTCGGTATCGTCGTTCTGCAGAAAGCGGCAGTCGCGGTAGAGGATCTCGTCCGCGCTGTAGCCGGTCAGGCGCTCGAAGCCCTGATTCACGTAGATCAGGATATGCTCGTCGCCTTCCTTCTCTGCCACCACGATCCCGTCTTCCGAGGCGTTGACGATGCGTTCGAGCAGTTCCGGGGCGATCATGTTCGGTCGTGTCATGGGACGTCCTGTTGCGGGCTTGGCGTTACACCCTTGTTGCCTGGTAATCAGGGGCCGGGGATTCAGGGGCCAGGATGTGCACCAAACCGGTAGTCTCTCGTAGACGGTTTGTGCGCAACCTCGGGATGTAATGATGGCTCTAATCGGCAAAATTTGATGCTAAGCATGGCCAGAGGGCGAGATTAAATCAATGGTCCGCTAAGGAAACGCTGCATAAATTGCTGCGCTCGACATCTCGACCGCCGGCGGTACTCAGGCTCCTCATTTAACCCATGTAAACTCGAAACCTTGCGTTCCGGCGGTAACCGACCTGTCATCGCTCGCGACATTTCTTCAGCGCTTCCTGTCGTCTTTGCTGTGGCGGTAGTGTGGAGCGGACGCTGAGGCTGCCCTTGCGTCACTCTACCTCCGGCAGGCGCAGCGCGCTGAGGGCGGCCAGGGCGGCGGTGGCGGCCAGCACCAGCAACAGCGGGCCGGCGCCGAGCCATTGCGCCAGAGCACCGATCACGGCGCCGACGATCAGCATCAGCACGCCAGTGATGGTGTTGGACAGGGCCACATAGAGGGCACGATTGTCGGCGCCGGCCATGTCGACGATGTAGGTCTTGCGACCGAGGCGAATGCCCGAGTGGACGATGACCAGCAGCGCGTAGACCAGGGCGTAGGGCCAGACACTTGCGCTCATCGACTCGGGCAACCAGGCCAGCGATGCCCCCAGCAGGCAGCACAGGGTGGTACCGATGGCACCGTCGCGCATCACCGTTTTGCTGGAGGCATCCGAACGCTTGCCCCAGATGGGGCTGGCGACCATGCCGGCGACCCCGGACACCACGATCAGAAGTCCCAGTCCGCCAAGTTCGGTGCCGCCGTTGTCCTGGGCCATCAGCGCGACATAGGGCAACGCCAGGGCGCTGGACAGCAACAGGGCGCGGGTCAGATTGAAGTTACGAAAGGCGGCGTCGTCGCGCATCAGGGCGAGGCCGGTCTTGACCGAATCCCAGGCGTTGGCGCCGCCGTCGGTGGCGCCTTCCGCTTCTTCGATGGCGGCGGCGCATAGCGCATTGAGGGTCCATCCCAGCGCCGCCACGCCAAGCAGCACCGCCAGGGCGAGCTCGCCGGGGCGGTCGTCGAACAGCACCAGCACCGCACCGGCGGCCAGGGTCACGGCGCCCGCCACGCTGCCGCTCCAGCCCATCAGGGTCCCGCGACGTTGCTTGGAGATGGTCTTGCCGAGCACGTCCTTGGTGGCGATGGACGACAGCCCCCGGGCCAGCGACAGGGCGACCAGGGCCAGCAGTACCAGGCCGCCGCCAACACCGCCGGAACCGATCAGGGCAAGAACCGACAGCGCCGCGGCGGCCAGCGCCTGAAGCAATCCACCGACCACCCAGACGCCCTTGCGCCGGGGTTTCAGGCGGATAAATCCGGCCACGAACAGTTGGGGCAGCAGGGCGCCGGCCTCCCGAATCGGCACCAGCAGGCCGACCATCCAGGTCGGCGCGCCGATGGCGCCCAGTAGCCAGGGCAGGACCAGACGGGCGCTGGAGAGTTCGTCGGCGAGCTTGTTGCCGAGCGACGCCAGCAGATGCAGGAAGAAGTTGCGCGGCTGCTCATCGCAGGCGCTGTCCGGGATGTCCTTGCACAGGCGACTGTCCTCGTCGCCGGTGAGCCACTCGTAAAGTCGCGTCTGGGTTTCGCCACTGGCCATGGAGGCTGTCCTGACTGTTATGATCGAGGTTTGAGGGAATACGGTGTACACGCTGCCTTGCAGTGCGTCGCCGGTGTTTCCACCTACGTGCTGGAACAGGGAGGCTGAACGTGGCACGCATTCGGATTATCTACTGTACGCAATGTCAGTGGCTCTTGCGTAGTGGCTGGTATGCCCAGGAGCTGCTCTCGACCTTCGGCGAGGATCTCGAGGAGGTGACGCTGGTGCCTTCCCACGGCGGACATTTCGAGATCCGGCTGGATGACGAGACGCTGTGGGAGCGCAAGCGAGATGGCGGCTTTCCCGACGTCAAGACGCTCAAGCAACGGGTCCGCGACGGCATCGCTCCCGAGCGCGATCTGGGCCATCTGGACCGTTGAACAGCGCCGATGGTCATCCTGTGTTGACGGTCTGAACGTGGGCGCGATGGCGTCATCCTGATTGGCCGCGTCGCTGATTGGCGTGGCCATGGCCCGCTGCTCCTTGCCCTCATCTTTACCCCAGGGAATGTCATGACAACTGATCAACAGGCCATGGCCTTCGGCCTTGGCGCCGTGGCGTTGTGGTCCACGGTGGCCACCGCCTTCAAGCTGGCGCTTGCCCATATGAGCCCGCTGGAGCTGATGTGGCTGGCGGCGCTGGTGTCCTGGGCGCTGATGAGCGTGCTGATGCTGCGGCGCGGACAGCTGCATCAGGCACTTCGTCGCGGCTGGCGCACCGCTGTGTGGGCCGGGCTGATGAACCCGGTGGCCTACTACCTTGTGCTGTTTGCGGCCTATGACCGGTTGCCCGGACAGGAGGCCATGGCGCTCAACTACACCTGGGCGCTGGCCATGGCCCTGCTGGCGGTGCCGATCCTCAAGCAGCGGTTGACGCCGATGGACGTGGTGGCCGGCCTGGTGGCCTACGCCGGGGTCTGGGTCATCGCCACCCGTGGCCAGGTTTTTGACGTGGCCTTCGCCGATCCTCTGGGCGTCGCACTGGCGCTGGTGTCGACGCTGATCTGGGCGTTGTACTGGCTGTTCAATGCCCGCGACCGGCGTCCGCCGCTGGTCGCCCAGTGGCAGAACTTCAGCGTCGGGGTGCCGGTGCTGACGCTGCTGATGGTGCTGGGTCCAGGCTTTCAGTGGCACGGAAGTGCCGCCCTGGGCGCGGGCATCTATGTCGGACTGTTCGAGATGGGCGTCGCTTTTGTGCTATGGCAGGCGGCGATGCAGCGGGTGTCGCGCACCGCCAAGGTCTCCAACCTTATCTTTCTGTCACCACCGGTGTCGCTGATGCTGCTCTACCTAGTGGTGGGCGAGCCGATACTCCCCTCGACCCTGATCGGATTGGTGCTGATCCTGCTGGGGCTTGGGCTGCAGCAGTGGCAGAAGGCGCCGGCTCACGTCGAGCCATCCTCCTCGTAGGGGCCCGCGGAGCGCCTCAGGAGGCGCTCGCTTGCTCGCTGCTTTCTTCGCTCGCGCTGCTGGTCGAGGCAGCTTCGGTTCCCTCTGATTCTTCGGTCTCGTCCAGCAGGGGCGCAAGGCTCGGCCAGACGTTGTCGAGCAGCCTCGGCTGGGCTTCGGCGGTGGGGTGGATGCCGTCGTCCTGCATCAGCTCCGGGTCCAGCGCCACGCCTTCGAGCAGGAAGGGCACCAGCGGCACCTCATGGGTGTCGGCCAGTTCTCGAAAGACCCCGGTGAAGGCCTGACGGTAGGCGTCGCCGTAATTCGGGGGAATATCGATACCCAGCAGCAGCACCTGGGCGCCGGCGGCCTGGCTCTTTTCGATCATGCCTTCGAGGTTTGCCGACATCTGGCTCGGCGGAAGGCCCCTGAGTCCATCATTGCCGCCCAGCTCCAGCAGAACGATGTCCGGGTCGTGCTGTCGGAGGAGTTCAGGGAGACGGGTGGCGCCCCCGCCAGTGGTTTCGCCGCTGATGCTGGCATTGACCACCTCGGCGCGGTGCGCCACTCGCTCGGCCAGCAACGCCACCCAGCCGGCGTCCCGTTCGATGCCGTAAGCGGCGCTCAAGCTGTCGCCCACTACCAGCAAGGTCGGCGGGGCTGTGTCAGACTGGGCCCAGACCGACCCCGGCACAAGGGCGGTCAAGACGCAGGCCATCATCAGCGTCTTCAGCATCCGCCTGGCGGGCGTTGCCCGGCGATCCTGCGCTCGTCTTCCTGACGTCGTGGCATCAGCAGCGCCGAAGCGCGAGGCTCCAGAAAAAAACCGCCGTGCCGCCCCAAACGTCCAAGTCCCAGGGAATGCCATCACCATGTCGCTGTCTCCTTCCGAGAATACCGTCCCGACCACCGTGCTGCGCGCGCGAGGCCTGTCCAAGCGGGTCGCCAGCGGAACGCGGGAACTGACCATCCTGCGCGAGCTTGAGCTCGACGTACAGTCCGGCGAGAGCGTCGCCATCCTCGGCCAGAGCGGTGCCGGCAAGTCGACCCTGCTGGCGCTGCTGGCCGGTCTCGATACGCCGAGCGCCGGCGAGCTTGCGATGTTCGGTACATCGCTTGCCGAGCTAGACGAGGACGGTCGCGCGGCGCTGAGAAACACCCGAGTGGGCTTCGTGTTTCAGAACTTCCAGTTGCTGCCGACCCTGACGGCGCTGGAAAACGTGCTGCTGCCGACCGAGCTGTCGACCCTTGCCAACCGTGAGGCCCGTGCCACCGACTGGCTCGGTCGAGTGGGGTTGGGCGAGCGCCTGGATCACCTGCCCAAGCAGCTGTCCGGCGGTGAACAGCAACGGGTGGCGCTGGCGCGGGCCTTTGTCACAGGCCCCGAGCTGGTGTTTGCCGATGAACCGACCGGCAATCTCGACCCGGACACCGGGGAGCGCATCATTCAGACCCTGTTCGAGCTCAACCGTTCCGAGGGCACCACCCTGGTGCTGGTTACCCACGACCACGCCCTGGCGAGGCGCTGCGATCGGTGTCTGCGCCTGGCCGACGGCCAGCTCACCGAGGTGACATCCAAGCTTCCAGCCGAGGCGCCAGACGCCCAGCGGGAGGCCTCGGCATGAGTGAGCGAAGCTCCACGGCGAAGGGCCAATTGGGACGTCAGCTGGTGATGGCGGCGCGCTCTCTGCGGCGCGATCTTCGTGCGGGTGATGTACGCGCCTTGCTGGTGGCGCTGACCCTGGCGGTGGCCGCCTCGACCATGATGGGGTTCTTTCTCGACCGGCTGGAACGTGGCCTGACCCGTCAGGCCAGTCAGATGATGGGCGGCGATGTGGTGCTGGAGCAGTCCGATCCCTTCGCTCAGGAGATCCGGGAGCGTCTGGAAGGCGCCGGCATGCGCCTGAGCGACCAGGTCGACCTGGTCTCCATGGCCAGTCGCGATGGCGCCTTTCAGCCGGTCAGCATCAAGGCGGTGGATGAAGACTATCCACTCTACGGCGTGTCCCGGGTCGACCAGGGCGCCGGTGTCGAGGAGCTCGCCAGTGGCCCTGCGCCAGGCGAGGTGTGGCTGGCGCCGAGGCTCGAGACGCTGCTGGACATCGAACTCGGCGATAGTCTGACGCTCGGCAGGGGCGAGTTCCAGGTGACCGGCTGGATCGAGCGGGAGGCCGACCAGTCAGCCGGCTTCGGCAGCTTCAACCCGCGGGTGATGATGCACGTCGACGACGTCGAGGCGACCGGGCTGATCCAGCCCGGTTCGCGCATCGAGTTCGAGATCCTTGCGGCCGGCTCGCCCCAGGCGGTGGAGACGCTGTCGCCCTGGCTCGCCCGCCTGCGCGCCGACGGCGTCGAAGTACGTGACGTGCGCGAGGACCGGCCGCGGCTGGGCTCGGCGCTGGAGCGAGCCGAGACCTACCTGAGCCTGGCCGGTCTAGCCGCCGTGCTGCTGGCCGGGGTGGCGGTGGCCATGGCGACGCGGCGCTACGTCGATCGCCATCTGGATACCGCCGCGCTACTGCGCTGCTTCGGCGCGTCCCAGCGGGACCTGGCGCGTATCTTTACCTTCCAGCTGGCCGGTCTGGCGCTGGTGGCCTCGCTGATCGGCGCGCTTCTGGGGCTGGCGGGGCAGGCGTTGCTGCTGGGCTTGATGCAGCGTTTTCTGCCGCTGGAGCTGCCGCCCCCCGGAGCCTTGCCGTTGTGGCTCGGCGTGCTGACGGCACTGGCCGTGCTGGCCGGCTTTGCCGGGCCGACCCTGCTGCGCTTGAAGCGGGTTAGCGCACTCAAGGTACTGCGCCGGGAGCTGGACCCTTTGCCCGCCTCCGGCTGGTCGCTGCTGCTGGCGGCGGCGCTGGCCTTCGGTGCTCTGCTTTGGCTGTACTCCGGCAGCCTGGGGCTGGCGGCGGGGCTCTTGGCCGGCGGCATGGTGGCGCTGGGCGTACTGTGGGGCCTGGCGGGCTTGATCCTCGATGGACTGTTGCGTCTGGCCGCGCGGCTCGACGGTGGCGCTCCCGCGGGCCTGCGCGGGTCGTTGCGTCTGGGAGCGCGGCAACTGGCGCGCCGTCGCAACGCCAGCCTGGGGCAGATGCTGGCGTTCGCGGTGACCTTCTTCGCCATGACCATGATCGCCCTGGTGCGGGGCGATCTGTTGACCACCTGGCAGGCGCAGTTACCCGAGGACACACCCAATCACTTCGCGATCAATATCCAGCCCGGCGAGCGCGACGACTTCGAGCAGCGGCTCGAGGCCATCGCCGAGGCCAGCAGTGATCTCTACCCCATGGTCCGCGGGCGTATCACCGCGATCAACGGCCAGCCGCCGAGGCAGGCCGTGCCCCCCGAGGCGAGGGGAGAAAACGCCCTGCGCCGGGAGCTCAACCTGACCTGGCGGGAGGACCTGCCGAGCGGCAATCGTCTGGTGGCCGGCGAATGGTTTACCTCGCGCGCCGAGGCCGGCGGCTGGCTCGACGAGGTGGACGCCCAGCCGTCCTCGGCGCCCGCAGGCGATGACGTCGCCGAGACGGCGCCGATCTCCATGGAACGAGAACTGGCAGAACGTCTGGGGCTGGCGCTGGGGGATCGTTTAAGTTTCACCATCGGCGCCGACACCCTGGTCGGTGAGATCACCAGTCTCCGCGACCTCGATTGGGACAGCTTCAAGCCCAACTTTTACGTGATCTTCCCGCCTGGTGTGCTGGAACGCTACGGCCATAGCTACATCACCGCCTTCTATCTGGAGCAGCAGCAGAAGCGCGAACTGGGGAGCCTGGTCCAGGCCTTCCCGGGGGTGACGCTGCTCGACGTGGATGCCCTGCTGGGGCAGGTCCGTGAGGTGCTGGGGCACGTGACCCGGGCGGTGGAAGTGGTGCTGGCCTTCGTGCTGCTGGCCGGGGTCAGTGTGCTCTACGCCGCGTTGATCGCCAGTCAGCCGGTACGTGCCCACGAAAGCGGCTTGTTGCGCGTCTTTGGCGCAGGTTCCCGTCTGCTCGCGCGGGTGCAGTGGGCTGAATTTGCCGTTCTGGGACTGGCCAGCGGCCTGATGGCGGCGCTGCTGGCGGAGGTCGCCACGGCCGCGTTATATCTGCTGTGGCTGGATCTGCCGCCGCGGGTGCATCCCTGGGTCTGGCTGCTGGTCCCGACGCTCGGCGCTGTGGTACTGGGCTTGGTAGGGCATCTGTTGTCCCGGGGCATTCGGCGCCAGGCGCCGGCGGCGAGCCTGGGGCTGCTGGGCGAGGCCTGAAAGGCGAATCATGGCATGAAAGGGTGAATCGCCTCACGAAACGCGAAGCGCCTCATGCAAAGCGATGCGCCTCATGCAAAGCGATGCGCCTTATGCAAAGCGAAGCGCCTTATGAACAGGGAAGTGCGTCATGAAGGAGCGACGATGACCAGGACCAAGGTGGCAAAGGGAAAGAAGCGGGGCTCAACCAGCAACGCCTCTCGCAAGAGCGCCTCCGGCAAGACCATGTCCGCCGAGGAGTGTCAGCGGTTTCGCCTGCTGTCGGCCCAGCTGGAATTGGCCCAGCGAGCGGATCGGGCAGTGGTAGTGCTGGTGGCCGGCCACGCCGCCACCGGCAAGGGCGAGCTGATCAACCTGCTCAACCACTGGCTGGAGAACCGGTTGACCGAGGTGCACGCCCTGGTGCCCGGCGACGAGGAGCGCCGACGACCTTACTGGTGGCGATTCTGGCGGCGTCTTCCAGGGCGTGGCCGGCTCGGGGTGTTCGTCCATGGCTGGGTCGGCGATGCGGTGCTGGCGCGGGCCTCCCGCGCCTTGGGTGAGGGCGCCTACAATGACCGCATCGAACAGATGCGTCAGTTCGAGGCGGAGCTTGCCGCCGACGGAGTTCGCCTGGTCAAGCTGTGGCTGCAGATCGATGCAGACACCCAGCGACAACGACTCGAGGCCTGGGCCGCCGACCCGGCCAGTCGCTGGCAGGTCACCGACGAAAAGTGGCGCCGCCACGCCCAGCATGGCCTGCTCGATGAGCTTGCCCGCGACCTGCGTGCGCGCACCCACTGTCGCCACAGTCCCTGGATCGAGCTCGACGCGAGCCCCGGCAACGACCTGCTGCCCCAGGTGGCCGAAGTCCTCGAGAAGGTCATGGCAAGCCCTGTCCCGGCCCTCGAGCGCCCCGAGACTCCCCCACTGAATGCCATCGCTCCCCCTCGGCTCGACGCCCTCGAGCATGACGACCCGCCCCCCCGACTCAAGAAGCGCGACTACAGCGAGCGCCTGGCCGACGCCCAGGCCAGGCTGGCCCAGCTGGCGCGCAGTGCCGCGCGCCAGGGAGTGCCGTTGGTGGTGGTGTTCGAGGGCCATGACGCTGCCGGCAAGGGCGGCGGCATCCATCGCCTGACCTCGGCGATGGATGCACGTCAGTACCGTGTGCATCAGATCGCTGCGCCCACCGAGGAGGAGCGCCTGCACCCGTGGCAGTGGCGCTTCTGGCATCGTCTGCCCCGCGATGGCCGGGTGGCGATCTTCGACCGCTCCTGGTATGGCCGGGTGCTGGTGGAACGGGTCGAAGGCCTCGCCGATGAGCGGGACTGGCGACGCGGCTTTGAAGAGATTCGCCAGTTCGAGGCGCGCCTGCTCGAGCACGGCACCGTGCTGGTCAAGCTGTTCCTGGCCATCGACAAGGACGAGCAGCTCGAGCGTTTCGAAGCCCGGGCCGAGACTCCTCACAAGCGGCACAAGCTCACCGACGAGGATTGGCGCAACCGCGAGCGCTGGGACGACTACCAGCAGGCCATCGACGAGATGTTCGCGGAAACTCATGCCCCTGGCGGCGAGTGGGTGCTGATCGACGCCAACGACAAGCGTCGGGCGCGCCTGGCGGTGATCGAGGAGGTGAGTCGGCGGTTGTCGGCGCGCCTGCCGCTGGATTGAGTGACCGATGTCCTGTCAACACTGCTGAAGGCCTGTCGACGGGTTCGTTCAGGCGCTACAGTGAAGGCTGACACAACTGCCGTATCGGCAAAGATCGTTGGCGTTTGCCAGGTTCTATTTTCACACCGGAGGTGAAAGTTCATGAAGTGCCGTCTGTCTTCCCGCCACGCCGTCCCTTTCGTGGCGCTGCTTTCTCTGGGGGCGAGCGTCGCCCAGGCCGACGCCGAACGTCTCGAGGCTGACCTGCGTGCGGCCCTGGAGCGTGAAGGTACCCTCGAGATCGGCGAGGTATCCGATGAGCTGCTCGGCAGCACCACCAGTGCCGAGAACCTGACCCTGACCGGCGACAGCGGCGAACGCCTGACCATCGCGCGCTACCTGGTCGAGGGCGACTACGACGCGCCGGAAGAAGTGGTGCTCGAGGACATCGAGCTGGTCGACCGGGGCGCCAGCATGCTGCTTGAGCGGCTGGTGTTCGAGGAGCCCGGCCAGCCTGTGCTCGATCTGCGTGATCTGCCCTGGGATGAAGACAACCCGCTGGCCGGGATTAGCCTGGAAGGACTGGTGATGGATCAGCGCCAGGGCAAGGTGGGGGCTGACCTTCCCTGGGGCGACTATCCCGGACGCATCGAGATCCAGAGCCTGGGCGCCAGCGACGTCAGCGCCGATGCCATCGGCAGCCTGACGCTGACCGGGATGAGCGGCTCCAGCGACAACTTCGAGGAGCTCGGGGCCGGAACCTTCTCGCTGCCGTCACTCAGTCTGACCGGCCTCAAGGGGCTTGCGAGCGACGCGCCCACGGTGGACGCCCTCGAGCTCGAGGACCTCGAGATCGCCACCGATCGCCTGGTGGCAAGCCTTGAGCATCTGGTGGCCGACGGCGACATGAACGACGGCGAGTACAGCGGGCGCATGGACAACCTGACGGTGGATCTGGCCAGGATGATCGAGCTGGCGCCGGTGGACGAGCGCACCCAGCTACGCCTGGTCAGCAACGTGCTGACCGATGGCTCCGGACAGCTCACCCTGGACGCCGACATGGACGGTACCTGGGAGGCCAGCGGTGCCAATGGCCAGGTGGCCAGCCGTTTCGAGATGACCGCAGCCGATGCCTTCCGCCTCGGCTTCGACAGTGACCTGCCGGTAAACCTGCCCAAGGGCCAGGACCCTGCGGCCTACTTTGCCGGCCTCGAGGACTGGACCGAGCTGGACACCCAGGGCGGCGACGTCTCGCTCAGGCTCAGCGATCTGGGCGTGTTCGGGCGTATCGCACCGGTGGTGGCAGCGACCCAGGGGGTGTCCGAAGACGCCCTGCTCGAACAGCTCAGGACCCAGTCCGAAGGCTTCGGCATCATGATGGGACCGCAGATCGGCGCGGTGCTCACGGGGCTGGTGCAGATGATGGCCGGCGAGGCCAGCGAGATGTCGATCGACCTCAGCCTGCCACCCAGCCGACAGCTCCAGAAGCTGGCCCAGGACCCGCTGGGGCTGCCCCAGGCGTTGTCCATGGAAGTCACGATGGACTAGGGCTTGGCCGAAGGGTCGTGGCGCCCGCCGGCGTTTCGGGCTGAGCCTGGAAAAGAGCGCCCGGTGGACCACGCTTCAGTCTGACTGAAGCCAAGATGAGAAATCATGCAGCAGCCCATGACGGTCTTTCATGTGAAAGCGGTCATGGGCTGCGCTATGATGGCGGCCCGCTTTTCGCGATTGCCCCTTGAATCCCCCGCTGCGAGGTTATGCCGCCGATGTTCAGCCGTGATATGCAGATTGCCGGTTTCGATGATGCCCTGTTCGATGCGATGCAGAAGGAAGTCGCCCGTCAGGAGGCTCACATCGAGCTGATTGCCTCCGAAAACTACGCCAGCCCCCGGGTGATGGAAGCCCAGGGTAGCCAGCTGACCAACAAGTACGCGGAAGGCTATCCCGGCAAGCGTTACTACGGTGGCTGCGAGTACGTCGACGTGGTCGAGCAGCTGGCCATCGACTATGCCAAGGAGCTGTTTGGCGCGAGCTACGCCAACGTCCAGCCGCACTCCGGCTCCCAGGCCAACGGCGCGGTCTTCCAGGCCCTGGTCAAGCCCGGTGACACCGTGCTGGGCATGAGCCTCGACGCCGGCGGTCACCTGACCCACGGCGCCCGCCCGAACTTCTCCGGCAAGCACTACAATGCCGTGCAGTACGGCATCGACGAGTCCGGCCGCATCGACTACGACGAGGTGGCCCGCCTGGCCCGCGAGCACCAGCCGAAGATGATCATCGCCGGTTTCTCCGCCTACTCCCAGATCATCGACTGGGCACGCTTCCGCGAGATCGCCGACGAGGTGGGTGCCTTCCTGCTGGTGGACATGGCCCACGTGGCCGGCCTGGTTGCCGCCGGTGTCTACCCGAATCCGCTGCCCCACGCCCATGTGGTCACCACCACCACCCATAAGACCCTGCGCGGTCCGCGTGGTGGTCTGATCCTGTCCGCCGAGAACGACGCCGACATCGAGAAGAAGCTGCAGTCTGCGGTCTTCCCCGGTGGCCAGGGCGGCCCGCTCGAGCACGTCATCGCGGCCAAGGCGATCTGCTTCAAGGAGGCCATGGCGCCCGAGTTCAAGACCTACCAGCAGCAGGTGGTCAAGAACGCCCAGACCATGGCCAAGGTATTTATCGAGCGTGGCTACGACGTGGTCTCCGGCGGCACCGAGGATCACCTCTTCCTGCTGTCGCTGATCAAGCAGGGCCTGACCGGCAAGGACGCGGACGCGGCCCTGGGTCGTGCCCACATCACCGTCAACAAGAACGCCGTGCCCGGTGATCCGCAGAGCCCCTTCGTGACCTCTGGCCTGCGTATCGGCACCCCGGCGGTCACCACCCGTGGTTTCGGCGAGAGCGAGTGCGGTGATCTGGCTGGCTGGATTTGCGACATCCTCGACGCCATGGCCAAGGGCGAGTCCACCGAGGCCATCGAGGCCGAGGTCAAGGCCAAGGTGGAAGAAGTCTGCGCCCGCCTGCCGGTCTATGGCTGAGAGCCCGGCGGGGTGACCCGTCCGCCTGAGGCCACCAAAGACACCCCCGAGAGCCCCGCTCTCGGGGGTGTCGTCGTTCTGGGGCTGTGTGCTTGCAGCGGGGCGTCGGCAGTCGATGCACCATTGTGGTGCCTTATCCTGCACCGGACACGGCCGCGGCCGCCCCGGACCTGACGGGGCCTCGTTGCGCTGACGTCTACCTTCCCGTCATCTGCTTGTTTTCCCGTTGCTCTGTTGAGCGCTGGCGCAGCCCTTGCTTTGTATCTCGGTGAACCCTTTTGATGCGAAGGTCCCACCATGCACGCCAGCACGACTCCCCGAATCGGTGCCTTCGACGGGCCCAGGCTGCTGTTCACCGACCTGGATGGCTCGCTGCTCGACCACCATGACTATGGCTGGAAGCCCGCCGAGCCCTGGCTCGATGCCCTGCGTGAGGCCGGCGTCGCGGTGATCCCGGTGACCAGCAAGACCCGCAGTGAACTGCTCGGCCTGCGCCAGCAGCTCGGCCTCGCCGATCGCCCCTTTATCGCCGAGAACGGCGCGGTGATCGCGCTGCCCCCCAGCTGGTGTCACGCCCGACGTGAGGGACAGCCGGGCCCGGATGGCCTGGTGATCCGCACCCTCGGGGTGGATATCGGGCTGATTCGCCGGCGGGTGGCGATCTGGCGTGAGCGGCTGTCCGCTCGCTTTCTGACCATGAGCGAGATGGCGCTGGAAGACGTGGTGGCCTTCACCGGGTTGGATGAACAGGAGGCTCGACTGGCACGCCTGCGCGAGGGCAGCGAGCCGCTGTTGTGGGAAGACGACGAAGCGCTGCTGCAGCGCTTTCGCGAGGGCCTGGCCAGTGATGGCCTGCGCATGACGAGGGGTGGGCGCTTCTGGCACGTGCTCGGCGACACCGACAAGGGCCAGGCGGTGCAATGGCTGTGCGCCCGCTTCGAGGCGCTCAAGGGCCGACGCCCCGAGACCCTGTCGTTGGGCGATGGCCCCAACGACGTTGCCATGCTCGAGGCCACCGATGCGGCGGTGGTGATTCGTGCCCGCCATGGCCTCGACGTGTCCCCGTGCCAGCCGCGCTTGTATCGCAGCGAGGCGCTGGGCCCCAGGGGCTGGGCCGAGGGGGTTGCGCACTTCTGGGGGGAGCAGGAAGCGGCGGGGCCTTCCAGCAGCGCCGAGGCCGGCAGCACCGATGCCGGCGGCGCCGACGACAAGGATCATCACAAGCTGGGCGAGGAGGGTGAGGCATGAGCGATTTCCACCAGAACGGCATCATCACCGACTTTCACAACCTGACCCGGCGCAAGGTCGAAGACCTGGAGGCGGATCTGGAGCGCTTCGGCCGCCAGCGCCCGCTCGGGCTGATCCTGCCGTCATTGTACTCGGAGCTGGAAGGACCGGCGCTGGACGCCATCGTCGAGTCGCTGGCCCAGGCGAGCTATCTGTCGGAGATCGTGATCGGCCTCGATCGTGCCGACCGGGACCAGTTTCTGCGGGCACGCGAGTTCTTTTCGCGCCTGCCCCAGCACCATCGCATCCTGTGGAATGACGGCCCGCGCCTGAGCGCGCTGGACGCGCAGCTGGCCGAGGAAGGCCTGGCGCCACAGCAGCCGGGCAAGGGCCGCAATGTGTGGTTCTGTGCGGGCTATGTGCAGGCATCCGGGCGCACCGCCGCGGTGGGGCTGCATGACTGCGATATCCTGACCTACGACCGCGGCCTGCTGGCACGGCTGATGTATCCGGTGGCCCACCCACGCTTCAACTACGCCTTCTGCAAGGGCTACTACCCGCGTATCGCCGAGGGCAAGCTCAACGGCCGGGTCTCCCGGCTGATGGTGACCCCGCTGCTGCGGGCGCTAAAGATCATGCACGGGCCCTTGCCTTACCTGGACTACCTGGACAGCTATCGCTACCCGCTGTCGGGGGAGTTCTCGATGCGTACCGAGGTGCTGGACAACATCCGTATCCCCGCCGACTGGGGGCTGGAGATCGGGGTGCTGTCCGAGGTCCACCGCGACCACTCCACCAATCGGCTGTGTCAGGTGGATATCGCCGACGTCTACGACCACAAGCATCAACCGGTGTCCGCCGATGACGCGGCCACCGGGCTCAACCGCATGAGCCTGGATATTGCCAAGGCGCTCTATCGCAAGCTGGCCACCCAGGGTGTGGGGTTCTCGTCGGAAGGCTTTCGTACCCTCAAGGCCACCTACTATCGCCTGGCCCTCGATCTGATCGAGGCCTACGACCACGACGCCACCATGAACGGGTTGAGCCTGGACCGTCACGCCGAGGAGCAGGCGGTGGAGTTGTTTGCCGCCAATCTGATCGAGGCCGGTAACGCCTTTCTCGACAACCCCAGGGAGAAGCCCTTTATCCCGAGCTGGAACCGTGTGCGGGCGGCCTTGCCGGACCTGCCCGAACAACTTTATAGCGCGGTGGAGGCCGATAACGCGGGGGATGTCTAAGGCTTTGACGAAAAGTGTCTGCGCTCGGTAATACGGCGTTAAAAATCAGGTCAAAATGCTCATTTACACCACGTAAACTGCGCTTTCTCACCGATTTTTGCCTTGTCTAACCATCGCTCGTCGACTTTTCGTTTAAAGCCTAAATCGCGCTGGCACCAGGCCCCGCCCGGGGCCTGGTGCCAGCGCCTTGATGAACCCTGTCAGTCGGGCTCCGGCCCCATGATGGTATGGAACAGTTCTTCGCTCGGCAGGCCTTGGCTCATCTCGAGCTTGCCATCGTTGCGATAGACGATGCCCGGGGTCGCCACCATGCCGAAGCTGCGAAACAGTTCGTGGTTGCTCTGCAGGCGCTGCTCCAGGTCTCTGGGCAGTTGGCGCATGGGCTCAATCGGATCGCCGCTCTCATGGGCGCGGAGGGCGGCCTGAGGGTCATCGGCGGCCAGCATCGTGACCGCCTGGCGCGGACTTTCGGGGTCGAGGATACCGACCATCACGTGGCGTAGCTGGACCTGGCCGCTTTCGACGAAGGGCCGGCTCTGCTGCCACAGGCGGGTGCAGTAGGGGCAGTTGGGATCGGTGAACACATAGACGATGCGCTCGGCGTCGGGATCGCCGTCGGCGATCCAGGCGCTGTCCTCAAGGCTCTGCCAGGTGGTCTCGTCCTGGGGGCCGCGCACCAGGCGCTCCAGCGGCGCCTCCGACAGATTGTTGGCGTCGGCATCGATCAGATTGCCGACGATGGCGTGCTCGCCATCCTCGGTGACGAAGATGGTCATCGGCTGTCCGCGATGGCTGGCGGCGAAGCCGCTGAGCCCACCCGGCGCGTCGAATTCACCGTGCACCTCAAGACCTTCCTCTTCCAGCGCCTCGATGGGGGCGGGGTGGTCCTCGGCCTCGACGCTGGACAGTGGCATCAGGCCGAAGGCCACCGCCGCCAGGGTCATGAAGGAACGCTGATGGCGGGGCAGGTCGGGCAGTCGGGGGCGGCGGGGCATGTCGTTACTCTCCGGCATCTTGTAGGACGAATCCCGCGACAAGCGAGAATCACTCGCACTAGGACAGCAGCAAACGCCATCGGTTCGACCGCTGACGTCGCCGGGCAGTGAAAGCGCCAGGGCCGCGCTGTTGTGTGATACACCGAGCGCGCGGTGGCTTATCTGTCGGTGCGCACCAGCCACAGTGAACGATAGGGGGCCAGGGTGTCGACGGGCCGCCAGGCGCCTCCTTCCAGCAGGTCCTGCCAGCCGGACTGGTCGAGGCCGTCCAGTACCAGTGGCTGAGGCCGATCGGTGACGTTGTGAATGGCCAACAGTCGACGGCCATCGTCCAGGGGGCCGCGCTGTATCGCCAGCAGTTCCGGTGGTGTGGGGATGACCGTCTGGGCCGCATCGGGGTGGAAGCAGGGTTCCCTGCGACGGATCTCGAGGCGTCGGGTGAGGGCGAAGAACACCTCGCGGGTCGGCGTGTGACGGCTGTCCAGCAGAGGTTCCAGCTCCTGGCGGTCCCAGCGCTTGCGATTGATCGAACGCAGGCGCCCGCTGCGTTCGACCCCGTCGTGGTCGTTCTGGGTGGCGGTCAGGCAGTGCAGGTAGACGCCGGGGATACCCTTCAGCACCAGCATCAGGTGCTGGCTCAACAGGAAGCGCTCGACCTGCCACGGGTCGGGGCCGCGCCGGGTGCCGCTCATGGCGTCGAACCAGGTGATATTGAGCTCGTAGGGGCTGTCGCTGCCGTCGGCCTGCCGGCGCATGCTGACGAAGCCACCGAAGCGCTGCATCAAGGAGACCAGGGCGTCGATCTCGTGGCCTTCCAGCCAGCCTTCCAGCGGGCGCACGCCAATGCCATCGTGGCTGGCGGTGAAGTTCAGATAGCTGCAGCCGGCGGGGAGCTCGGGCAGGCTGTCGAGCCAGCGCGCCAGGGTGCCGGCCTCGCCACTGGTCAAGGTGTGCAGCAACAGAGGTGGCAGCGGAAACTGGTAGACCAGATGGGCCTCGTCGGGCGGCGTGTCCTGTCGCTCAAGGCCGAAGTAGCTGATGTTCTCGGCGTGGGGCACATTGGTCTCGGTGATGATCAGGGTGCCGGGGGCGACGTGGTCGACCACCGCCCGCAACAGCCGCACCACCGCGTGGGTCTCGGGAAGGTGGATACAGCGGGTGCCGGGGCGTTTCCACAGGAAGGCGACGGCGTCCAGACGGACGATGCGGGCGCCCTGCTGCAGGTAGAACAGCAGGATGCCGACGAATTCGATCAAGACGTCGGGGTTGGCGAAGTTGAGGTCGATCTGGTCCTCGGAGAAGGTCGCCCACAGGTGGCGAACGCCACGGCGGGTGCTGACGGGGACCAGCAGCGGTGAGCTGCGCGGACGCACCACCTCGCTGAGATCGGTATCGGGGTCCATCTCGATGAAGTAGTCGCGCCCGGGCAGGTTGCCGCCGAGATAGTCGGCGAACCACAGCGATTCCCGCGAGACATGGTTGAGCACCAGGTCCACCATCAGATCATGGTGGCTGGCCAGGCGCCGGATATCGCGCCAGTCGCCCAGTTTCGGGTCGACCTCGCGATAGTGGATCACCGAGAAGCCGTCGTCGCTGCTCCAGGGGAAGAAGGGCAGCACATGGACACCGCTGAAGACGGTCTTCAGGCGCTTGCTCAGGAACTCATCGAGTACCGCCAGGGGGGGCTTGTCGGCATCCAGCAGCGAGTCGCCATAGACGATCAGCCACTGGTCCTGCTCGCTCCACAGCGTCTGGCGTGCACCATGACGGTGCCTCAACCCGGCCCCCTGCGCTTCGATCAGGCGCAGCAGACGGCGCAGGACCTCTTCGCTGCGTGCACCATAGAGAGGCGCGAGCAGCTCTGCGGCACGCTGGCGAAAGTCGTCGGGTTCCAGGGGGGAGAGGTGGCTTGCCATGGTGTCCTCCGCAGGCGTGGGGGCGCCTTGCCCCGTGAGCGCTCGCCATTTCATTGACGGCTAGAAAGAAAGTATCAAGCACAGGGCGTGCCAACTCAGCTGAAATCGCGGATGACCTGGGCCATTGCGCTGGGCGGGGCAGGCCTCAGCCGTTACACTATGGCGACATATTTTTCCTGCCGGACTGTCCGCTATGCATTGCCCCTTCTGTGGCGCCCAAGAGACCCGAGTGACTGACTCCCGGCTGGTCGCCGAAGGTGATCAGGTGCGCCGACGGCGGCAGTGTGCTGGCTGCGGTGAGCGCTTCACCACCTACGAGACCGCTGAACTTATCATGCCACGGATCATCAAGGCCGATGGCTCGCGGGAGGTGTTCGACGAGATCAAGCTGCGGGCCGGCATGCTGCGGGCGCTGGAAAAACGCCCCGTCAGCGCCGAGTCGATCGAGGCGGCGGTGGAACGTATCCGCCAGAACCTGCGCGCACGGGGCGAGCGCGAGGTCCAGGCGCGGGTGGTCGGTGAAGAGGTGATGAATGCCCTGAAGCGCCTCGATCAGGTGGCCTATATCCGCTTTGCTTCAGTCTATCGACGGTTTCAGGATATCGACGAATTTCGCGCCGAGATCGACCGCCTGGCCCAGGAGCCGAGTTTCTCGCCCGACACCGGGGAGAGCACATGAATCCGACGGACATCACGGCAGGCCAGGATGAAGCCTGGATGGCCAGGGCATTGAAGCTGGCCGAACGCGGTCGCTACACCACCATGCCCAATCCGAGGGTCGGTTGCGTACTGGTCAAGCACGGCAAGCATCTGGCCGACGGCTACCATCAGCGCGCCGGGGAGCCCCACGCCGAGGTCCATGCACTCGAGGCTGCCGGTGAGCACGCCCGAGGCGCCACCGCTTACGTGACGCTGGAACCCTGCTCTCACCAGGGGCGCACAGGGCCTTGCTGCGATGCCTTGATCAAGGCCGGTGTCGCCAGGGTGGTGGTAGCCATGCAGGATCCCAATCCTCAGGTGGCGGGACGCGGTATCGCACGCCTGCGTGACGCCGGGGTCGAGGTAAGGCTCGGTTGCCTCGAGGCGGACGCCCAGGTATTGAACGCCGGCTTCGTGTCGCGCATGACCCGGGGGCGTCCACGGGTCAGCCTCAAGCTCGCCATGAGCCTCGACGGCCGTACCGCCATGGCCTCCGGCGAGTCCCAGTGGATCACCGGTGCCGAGGCTCGGCGTGACGTCCAGCGGCTGCGGGCTCAGAGCTGCGCCATCCTCACCGGGGTGGATTCGATCATCTTCGACAACTCGCGGCTGACGGTGCGTGCCGATCAGCTCGGGCTCGATGACGCCGAAGTCATCGCCCGACGCCAGCCGCTTAGGGTCGTGGTGGACTCGCGCCTGCGCATGCCGCTGGCCGCGGCCTGCCTGAGCGAGCCAGGGGAGACGCTGGTGGTCTGCGTCGAGGGCAGCGAATCCCCTCGCAGAGACGCGCTGATGCGCTCCGGCGCGCGGGTGCTGGAGATGCCTGCAGGCGACGACGGCCGCGTCGATCTTGGCGCGCTGCTCAAGTGGCTCGGTGACGAGGGCGGCTGCAACGAGCTGTTGGTGGAGACCGGCGCGACCCTGGCAGGTGCCTTGATGGATGCCTGTCTGGTGGACGAGTTGCGTCTTTACATGGCGCCGACCCTGCTCGGCTCCGACGCGCGCGGGCTGATGGCGTTGTCGGGCATCGAACGCATGGCCGAGCAGCGGCCTCTGGAAATTCTCGATATCCGTGCCCTCGGCAAGGACTGGCGTATTCTGGCGCGCCCGGCGCTGGCCGCCTGCGCCGAGCACTGACCCGACGAAAGTCACCGGGGCCCGGGATCGTAGTAGCGGGGCTTCATATAAGCGGCGCCCGACGCGGAGTCGCAGTGGCCGATCTTGATATAAGCGGCGCCCGACGCCCTGTCTGGTCTTTGTCTTTGACTGGCGCCCGACGCCGCGCCACGGTACCCTGACGCGGTTTCTGGCCGCCGTCGCGAGTGGCCATTTTAGATCCAGGGAGCATACATGTCGCAGTCTTCCAGCGGGGGCCTGGCCCCTATTGCCGAACTCGTCGAGGATATCCGCCAGGGCCGTATGGTGATCCTGATGGACGACGAGGATCGGGAAAACGAAGGTGACATCATCATGGCCGCCGAGAAGGTCGAGGCCTGGCACATCAACTTCATGGCGGTTCACGCCCGTGGTCTGATCTGCATGCCGATGACCCGGGAGCGCTGCGAACAGCTCAAGCTGCCGCTGATGGTGCAGGACAATGGCTCCGGTTTCGGTACCAAGTTCACCCTGTCCATCGAGGCCGCCGAAGGCGTCAGCACCGGCATCTCCGCTGCTGACCGCGCACGCACGGTGCAGGCCGCCAGCGCGCGCAATGCCAAGGCAGAAGACATCGTCCAGCCCGGCCACATCTTTCCGCTGATGGCCGAGCCCGGCGGCGTGCTCAGGCGCGCCGGCCACACCGAGGCGGCCTGCGATCTGGCCGCCCTGGCCGGTTGTGATCCCAGCGGTGTGATCTGCGAGATCATGAACGACGATGGCAGCATGGCCCGACGTCCTGAGCTCGAGCGCTTCGCCGAGACCCACGGGATCAAGATGGGCACCATCGCCGACCTGATCCACTACCGGATCCACAACGAGCAGACGGTAGAAGAGGTCGAGCGACTGCCGGTGACCACCGCCTACGGTGAGCTGACCGCCCACGTCTTTCTCGACCGCACCCACAAGGTGCACCACCTGGCGCTGGTGAAGGGCTCGCCGAGTCCGGACAGCGTGACCACGGTGCGGGTGCATCTGGCCAACGAGATGCGTGACCTGATGTGCCTGGTCAAGGGCGAGGACGCCTCCTGGCGCGCCCACCAGGCGCTGGAAGAGGTGGCGCGGGCCGAGCAGGGTGTCTTCGTGCTGCTCGATGACATGCGTCCGCATCAGGACCTCAACGATATGCTGCAGGTGTTCCTGGAGCGCCGCCGCACCGCTCGCGGCAGCGAGTCCGACGGCGCCGGCAACTACCTGACCATCGGAACCGGCTCCCAGATCCTGCGCGAGCTCGGTGTCGGCAGGATGCGTCTGCTGAGCTCACCGTGGAAGTTCTCCGCGCTGTCGGGTTTTGATCTCGAGGTGGTGGACATCGTCTCGCCAGGTGATATCAGCGGTTGATTCACGCCGGGCGAGGCAGTAATGCTGGCGTCCGGTGTTTCGGTTTTTACCAGGGGACAGGCCCTTTGACAGGGTCACCCCGACTACCGGCCCCAGGCCGGTACATTCAGGAAGATTCAAGATGCAACCTATTTCCCAAGTCGAAGGCAGCTTCGTCGACGTCCAGGGCCGCTACGTGATCGTCGTGGGCCGCTTCAATCACCATGTGGTAGATAGCCTGGTCGAGGGCGCGGTGGACAGCCTGGTGCGCCACGGGGTGGACATGGAGATGATCGACATCGTCCACGTCCCGGGCGCCTGGGAACTGCCGCTGGCGGTCAAGCGTGTGCTCGCGGTGGCGCGTCCCGACGCCGTGGTCGCGCTCGGCGCGGTCATTCGCGGCGGTACCCCGCACTTCGAGCACGTGGCCGGCGAGTGCAATTCCGCGCTGTCGCGGCTGCAGCTGGAGTTCGATACCCCGGTGGCCAACGGTGTGCTGACGGTCAACTCCATCGAGCAGGCCATCGAGCGGGCCGGCACCAAGGCCGGTAACAAGGGCGTCGAAGCCGCCATGGCTGCCATGGAGATGGTGTCGCTGCTGCGTCATTTTGGTGACGATGCCGAGGAGACCCCCGCATGAGCCGCGAACAGCGTGCGCCCAGCAAGGCCCAGCAGTCTCGCCGTGCGGCTCGCGAGCTGGCGGTGCAGGGACTTTATCAGTGGCAGATGACGGACAAGTCCATCACCGCGGTCGAGGCCGAATTTCGCAGCCAGGTGCCCGATGACGACCTGGAGGTGCACGAGAACTGGCTCAAGGTCATGGAAATTGCCGATCTGGCGCTGTTCCATGAGCTGCTGCATAACGTTGCACGCTACCGCAAGGAGCTCGACGCCTCGATCTCGCCGCTGCTGGACCGCCGCCTCGAGGACATCGATCCGATCGAGCTGGCGATCCTGCGCCTTGGGGCCTATGAGCTGTCCAAGCGTCTGGAGGTCCCTTATCGGGCGGTGATCAACGAAGGGGTCGAGCTGGCCAAGTCCTTTGGCGCCACCGATGGCCACAAGTACATCAACAGCATTCTCGACAAGCTGGCCATCAAGCTCAGAAGCGCCGAGGTCAGTGCCCGTCGCCGCTGAAGGTCGCGCCTGATGTACGGAGAATTCGAACTCATCGAGCGCTGGCTGGCGCCCACGACGGGCGAGCCCGGCAAGGCCTCCGGCGTCTCGCTCGGGGTGGGTGACGATGCCTGCCTGATGCGCCCTGCGCCAGGGCACGAACTGGTGGTCAGCGTCGACACCTCGGTGGAAGGCCAGCATTTTCCCGAAGACGCACCGCCGCAGGCGCTGGGGCATCGCGCCCTGGCGGTGAGCCTGAGTGATCTGGCCGCCATGGGCGCGCAGCCGCGCTGGTGTCTGATGGCGCTGACGTTGCCCGAGGTGGAAGAGCAGTGGGTGGCAAAGTTCGCCCAGGGCTTCCATGCTGTGTGCGACGAGGCGGACATGACCCTGGTCGGGGGCGACGTCACCCGGGGCCAACGCGCCGTCAGCGTCACCGTGATGGGTGAGGTACCCACGGGCGAGGCGCTGCGTCGCGACGGCGCCCGCGCCGGCGACGTGCTGGCGGTCACCGGTGCGCTGGGTGGCGGCGCCGGGGGGCTGGCGGCCTGGTACGAGGGTCAGCGAGATCTTGAGTCACCGCTGCTTGCCCGCTACCTGTTGCCCCAGGCGCGCTGGCAGGCAGGTCTGGCGCTGCGGGGACTGGCCAGCGCGGCCATCGACGTCTCCGACGGCTTGCTTGCCGACCTTGGTCACCTGCTGAAAGCCAGCGGTGTCGGGGCGCGTCTTGACGCCGAAGCGCTGCCTCTGGCCGAAGGGCTCGTAGAGGCCCTCGGCACCGAGGCGGCCCGAGAGGCCGCCCTGACCGGCGGCGACGACTACGAGCTGGTCGTGGCGCTGCCGTCGGCGGCGTTCGATCGGGCCCGCCTGGCACTGGCAGAACTGGGGCTCGCCTTCGTTGCCATCGGCCAGGTCACCGCGTCGCCGGGGATACAAGGGGTGAATGCCTCTTCGCTGCCGGGGTGGCAACATTTCCACGGAGGGACATCGTGAACAAAGCACCGGCTAGCGTGTGGCGTCGACCGACCCATTTTCTTGCCTTCGGGCTGGGCAGCGGGGCGGCGCCCTTTGCCCCGGGGACCTTCGGGACCCTGGCGGCCATTCCCTTCTACTGGCTGTTGTCCGAGCTGACCCTGGGCTGGTACCTGGTGATGATCGCCATCACCTTCGTCTGGGGTGTCTGGCTGTGCGACAAGACGTCCCGGGACCTCGGCGTGCACGACCACTCCGGTATCGTCTGGGACGAGTTTGTCGGCTACTGGCTGACCATGGCGGCGGTGCCCTTTTCGTGGGAAGCGGCGCTGTGGGGCTTCGTTGTCTTTCGCGTATTCGACGTGATCAAGCCCTGGCCCATCCGCTGGGCCGATCGTCGCGTGGCCGGCGGCTTCGGCATCATGGTCGATGATGTCATGGCCGGCGTTTACTCCTGGTGCACCATGCACCTGTGGTTCTGGCTACACTGAACAGCGTATCGTCACGCCGACGGGGGCAGGGAGGCTCCTATCGGCAGAGAGGGCAAGGAATGCGCAAGGAACGATGGATCGTACCGGTGGTGGTGGTGCTGGCGCTGGCCTGGGCGGTGGCCCAATATCTCGCCAGTCTGCTGTTCGAGCGCGAACTGGAGAGGGCGCTTGCCGATCTCGAGGCGCGCGGTGACCTGCGAATCTCGCGCGACGACGTGGAGCAGGGCTGGCTGCGTTCCTCCGGCGTGTTGCATGTAGCTCCCCTGATCGGTCACGCCTGGCATCTTGCGATTCCCTATGAGGCACGCCACGGCGTACTCGATACCAGCGTCTTTGGCCGGCTCGACGTACACGTCGGCGACGCCGACCGGCGCCTGTTCGGTGATGCCATGCCGGCAAGCCCGCCCCGCTGGGAAGCTCACTACCGCACCCTGGGGGGCACCCTGCAGGGGGAGTTGCGGCTGGCACCATTTCTCATCAGTGAGTCTCCGTCCGGTGAAGCGCCTCGCTCGCTGCAATTCTCCGGTGGACGTATCGCCTTTGACGGAGTCTATGGCGACTGGCGCACCCAGGTGCTGCTGGAGGCGATCGAGTTGCGCGATGGAGACGCGGTGCTGGAAATCGGCCCGCTCCATCACGAAAGCCGTTACGCCTATACCCCCGGGGCCCTGCACTTCACCCAGCAGGACAAGCTGACCCTGGACGCCGTCAGTCTGCGTCACCCTCAGGTCAACCTGGATGGCACCGAACTGGTGCTCGAGGCCCGCACCCTGCTGGATGACAGCGAGCTGAGGCTGCAGAGCACCTTGACCATCGGTGAGGTGCGCTCCGGCGACGACATGCTGGTGGACGGCGAGGTCAGTCTGGAGCTGTCTCGCATCAACGCCGAGGCGCTGCGTTCGGTGGTGGCCCTGGCGCGTCACAAGACCGCGCTAGGCACCGTCTCGCTCGAGGACGCCGAGGCCTACTCGGCGATGGATCGCGCCCTGGCCCAGTTGCTCAAGGACTCTCCGCGTCTGGATCTGAAGGACGTGGATCTCGACAGCCCCATGCTGGGACTGAGTCTCAAGGGCGAGGGCGTGCTGGTGCTGGACCCCCGAGAGCTTGCGTCGCTGAGCCTGCTGTCGCTGGATCGCCCCGAGATGCGTGAGCGCTTTCGCCAGCGCCTGGACGGAGACTTCGAATGGCGTGAGCCGCCGGCCGTGGTCGCGCTGTGGCTGGGGTTGCCGCTGGATACCTCGATGCTGGGCATCGACGTGGTCAAGGGGCGACTGCGGGTCAACGGACGTCCGGTACCACCGCTGCTGGGTGGTTGAGCGGACTCCGCTCACACCGTCAGACGTCAGAAGAGCCACCAGATTCCTGTCCCCTGAAGTCCCTCCCGGCCGGGCCCGGCAGCGTCCCCGATGGCGGCACTCTGCTGCTATCCTCCTGTCACGCCTTGAACTTGGTCGTGGTCGCCCGCATTGCTGATACCCAGACGGGCAAGACGCCCCCTACTTCAGGATGAGGACACCATGAGCGATGATCGCGATCCCCGGTCCGACGATCTGGACTGGATTCCCATGAGTGGCGACGCCGAAGACGGAACCGCGGACGGCCTGGCCGATGGCGAGCAGGTCCAGGGCCATGCGGTGATTCCTGCCAGCGCCTCGCTGCCGGAACGGCTTTACCTGTTGCCGATTCACAATCGTCCCTTCTTTCCCGCCCAGGTGCAGCCGCTGGTGATCAACCGCGAACGCTGGTCCGAGACCATCGAGCGGGTCGCCAATACGCCCCATGACACCGTCGGTCTCGCCTTCGTCGGAGAGGCCGGTGTCGAGGAGCTGTCCTACGAGGACTTTCCGACCATCGGCACCGCGGTCAAGGCCCACAAGCTGCAGGGCGAGGACAACCAGATCCAGTTCATCGCCCAGGGCGTGCGACGCTTCAAGATCGAGCGCTGGCTGTCGCGCACCCCGCCGTTTCTGGTCGAGGTGTCCTACCCTCGCGAGCCGGTGGACGCGGAGGAAGACGAGACCCGCGCCTACGCCATGGCGCTGATCAACGGCATCAAGGAACTGTTGCCGATCAATCCGCTGTACGGCGAGGAACTCAAGCACTACCTCAATCGCTTCAGTCCCCACGAGCCGGGCCCGTTGACCGACTTCGCCGCCGCCATCACCTCCGCCCAGGGGCAGGAGCTGCAGGACGTGCTCGCCACGCTGCCGGTGGTGCCGCGGATGCAGAAGGTGCTGCCGCTGCTGCGCAAGGAGATCGAGGTGGCGCAGCTGCAGAGCGAGATCAGCGAGCAGGTCAACGCCCAGATGCAGGAGCGTCAGCGCGAATTCTTCCTGCGCGAGCAGCTCAAGGTGATCCAGCGTGAGCTGGGCATCTCCAAGGACGACCGTGAAAACGACGTCGACACCTTCCGCGCGCGCCTCGAGGGCCGCGAGGTGCCCGAGCGGGTGCAGGAACGCATCGACGACGAGCTGGCCAAGCTGTCGGTGCTCGAGACCGGTTCGCCCGAATATGGCACCACCCGCAACTATCTGGACTGGCTGACGGCCATGCCCTGGGGCCAGCGCAGCCAGGACCAGCTGGACCTGGCCCACGCCAGACAGGTACTCGACCGCGACCATGACGGACTCACCGACGTCAAGGAGCGGATCGTCGAGTTCCTCGCCGAGGGCACCTTCAAGGGTGACGTGGGGGGCTCCATCGTGCTGCTGGTGGGACCACCAGGTGTCGGCAAGACCTCCATCGGTCGCTCCATCGCCGAGGCGCTCGGCCGTGAGTTCTATCGCTTCTCGGTGGGTGGCATGCGCGACGAGGCCGAGATCAAGGGCCACCGGCGCACCTACGTCGGCGCCATGCCCGGCAAGCTGGTCCAGGCGCTCAAGGAGGTCGAGGTCGAGAACCCGGTGATCATGCTCGACGAGATCGACAAGATGGGCCAGTCCTTCCAGGGCGATCCGGCCTCGGCCTTGCTCGAGGTGCTGGACCCGGAGCAGAACGTCGACTTCCTCGACCACTACCTGGACGTTCGTCTGGATCTGTCCAAGGTGCTGTTCGTGTGCACCGCCAATACCCTGGATTCCATCCCGCCGGCGTTGCTCGACCGTATGGAGCAGATTCGCCTGTCGGGCTATATCGCCGAAGAGAAGCAGGCCATCGCCAGGAACCACCTCTGGCCCAAGCTGCTCAAGCGCGACAATATCCCCAAAAAGCGTATCAATCTGACCGCCGCAGCCCTGCGCCAGGTGGTCGAGGGCTACGCCAGGGAGGCCGGTGTCAGGCAACTGGAGAAACAGCTGCACCGGATCGTGCGCAAGGCCGCCGTCAAGCTTCTGGAAAACGACCAGGCGACGGTCAAGGTCTCGCTCAAGAACCTCGAGGAATTCCTCGGTGCCCCGCTGTTCCGCAAGGAAAAGGTGATGAAAGGGCAGGGCGTGGTCACCGGCCTGGCCTGGACCTCCATGGGCGGTGCCACCCTGTCCATCGAGGCCGGCAAGGTGCACGGGCTGGATCGCGGCTTCAAGCTAACAGGCCAATTGGGCGACGTGATGAAGGAGTCGGCCAACATCGCCTACAGCTATGTTCAGGGGCACCTGACCGAGTACGGCGCCGATGCCGGCTTCTTCGATGCCTCCTTTGTTCACCTGCACGTGCCGGAAGGCGCCACCCCCAAGGATGGCCCCTCGGCGGGGGTGACCATGACCACGGCGCTGCTGTCACTGGCGCGTCATCAGTCCATCGAGCGCAACCTGGCGATGACCGGGGAGCTGACGCTGACCGGACAGGTGCTGCCGGTGGGCGGGATCCGCGAGAAGGTCATCGCCGCGCGCCGCAGCGATATCTTCGAGGTGATCCTGCCCGAGGCCAATCGGCGCGATTATGACGAACTGCCGGAGTACCTCAAGGACGGCATGACCGTGCATTTCGCCAATCGCTATAAGGACGTCGCCAAGGTGGTGTTCGGCTAACGGCAATATGACGGTGCATTTCGCCGACCGCTCTCGTCGGCTACTGCAGGGACGTCGCCAAGGTGGTATTTGGCTAGCGGCAATATGACGGCGCATTTCGCCGACAGTGAGCCGGCAAGCCGTCCCGGATCGGGCCCGAGGCCGCATGACGCGGTTCTTGGGCCCGTGGCGTGATGGCCTGTGCAAGGCTAGTCAGTGCCGTCTGTGCGTGACAGAATCGACAGTCTGGACACGCGACACCGCCCGGTTGCCTTCTGCATCACGGGTGGACGAAAAATGACGAGGATTCCATGCCTGAGTATCGCTCCCGTACCACCACCGCCGGTCGCAACATGGCCGGCGCTCGCGCCCTGTGGCGCGCCACCGGCATGAAGGATGGCGACTTCCAGAAGCCGATCATCGCGGTGGCGAACTCCTTCACCCAGTTCGTGCCGGGCCACGTTCACCTGAAGGACATGGGCCAGCTGGTCGCCCGTGAAATCGAAAAGGCCGGCGGTGTGGCCAAGGAATTCAACACCATCGCCGTGGACGACGGTATCGCCATGGGCCACGACGGTATGCTCTATTCGCTGCCGAGTCGCG
Organism: Halomonas sp. YLB-10; assembly: GCF_003856855.1. Taxonomy (NCBI): domain Bacteria; kingdom Pseudomonadati; phylum Pseudomonadota; class Gammaproteobacteria; order Oceanospirillales; family Halomonadaceae; genus Halomonas; species Halomonas sp. YLB-10. Next base: position 644,211 of record NZ_RRCU01000001.1, on the reverse strand, counting down.
ATCTGATCGCCGACAGCGTCGAGTACATGGTCAACGCCCACTGCGCCGACGCCCTGGTGTGCATCTCCAATTGCGACAAGATCACGCCTGGAATGTTGATGGCCGCCATGCGCCTCAACGTGCCGGTGATCTTCGTCTCCGGCGGCCCCATGGAAGCCGGCAAGACCAAGCTGCTGGATCACGGCCTGGACCTGGTGGACGCCATGGTCATGGCCGCCGACGATTCGGTGGACGAGGAAACCCTGAACGAGGTCGAGCGCAGCGCCTGCCCCACCTGTGGCAGCTGCTCCGGCATGTTCACCGCCAACTCCATGAACTGCCTGACCGAGGCGCTGGGCCTGGCGCTGCCGGGCAACGGCACGGTGCTGGCCACCCACGCCGATCGCCGCCGCCTGTTCGAGACGGCGGGCGAGCGCATCGTCGAGCTGGCCAGGCGCTACTACGAAGGTGACGAAGCGCACCTGCTGCCCCGTGCCATCGGCTCCAAGGCGGCGTTCAAGAACGCCATGACCCTGGACATCGCCATGGGCGGCTCCACCAACACCATCCTGCACCTGCTGGCCGCGGCCCAGGAGGCAGGCGTCGACTTCAACATGATGGACATCGACCGGCTGAGCCGCGAAGTCCCTCAGCTGTGCAAGGTGGCGCCCAATACCCAGAAGTATCACATCGAGGATGTGCACCGGGCCGGCGGCATCATGGCGATCCTCGGCGAGCTGGATCGCGCCGGAGTGCTGGATACCTCGGTGCCCACGGTCTACGGCGACAGCCTCAAGCTGGCCCTCGACGAGTGGGACATCATGCGCAATCCGTCGGCGGAGGTGGTCAACTTCTTCAAGGCCGGCCCCGGTGGTATCCCGACCCAGACGGCGTTTTCCCAGAGCGCCCGCTGGCCGAGCCTGGACGGTGACCGCGCCACCGGTTGTATCCGCGACTACGAACACGCCTTCTCCAAGGAGGGCGGGCTCGCCGTGCTGAAGGGCAACATCGCTGAGAACGGCTGTGTGGTGAAGACCGCCGGCGTCGACGACAGCATCCTGGTGTTCGAAGGGCCGGCCCACGTGGTCGAGTCTCAGGATCAGGCGGTGGAACATATCCTTGGCGACAAGGTGAAGGAAGGCGACGTGGTGGTGATCCGCTACGAAGGCCCCAAGGGCGGCCCGGGCATGCAGGAGATGCTCTACCCGACGTCCTATCTCAAGTCCAAGGGGCTGGGCAAGGGCTGCGCCCTGCTCACCGACGGACGCTTTTCCGGCGGCACCTCAGGGCTGTCGATCGGCCACGTCTCGCCGGAGGCCGCCGCCGGCGGCGCCATCGCTCTGGTGGAAAACGGCGACCGTATCCGCATCGACATCCCCGCTCGGAGCATCAATGTCCTGCTGGACGACGCCGAGCTTGCCGAGCGCCGCCAGCGCCAGCAGGAGCGCGGCAAGGATGCCTGGAAGCCGAGCATTCAGCGTCTGCGCAAGGTGACTCCTGCGCTGAAGGCCTATGCCTTGTTGGCCACCTCGGCAGACATGGGCGCGGTGCGCGATCTGGAAAAGCTTGACGACTAATATCTGCGCTTTTTAGCACAGAGTAGCTCGATGAAGGCCGGCATACGCCGGCCTTCATCGTTGATGGCGTCCAGCGCTCAGGCGACTCGCTTGAAGAAATGAGCGACCGATCAGCGAAATGAAACAGCTTGCGTGTACGCCGGAACTCGATAATTTCCGGGGATTTGGTCATTCTGACGTGACAGGGGATCGACAGATCAAAGAAGCCCTCGACAAGATGGGCGAGATGCAGGCACGGGGACCGCTATGAAAACACAGACTCTCAATGTGGGCCTGGTGGGTTACGGCATGGCTGCCAAGACCTTCCATGCCCCCTTGATCCAGGCCGCGCCAGGGCTCGAGCTGACCTCGGTGGTCAGCTCCGACGCCGACAAGGTCTTGCGTGACCTTCCGGACGTGACGGTGCACGCCAAGCTCAACGAGCTGCTCGAGGTGCGCCACGTTGACCTGATCGTGATTGCTACACCCAACGAGCAGCACTATGCCATGGCCAAGGCGGCCCTTGTGGCAGGCAAGCACGTGGTGGTGGACAAGCCGATCACGGTGTCGGCCTCGGAGGCGCGTCAGCTCCGCGCCCAGGCGGACCGCTCGGAATTGCTGCTCAGCGTCTTTCACAATCGTCGCTGGGACTGCGACTTCCTGACGGTGCGCAAGCTTCTGGAGCAGGGCCGGCTGGGGCGAGTGACGTCCTTTACCTCGCGTTTCGATCGCTATCGACCGGCGGTGAACAACCGCTGGCGAGAGCAGCACAAGCCCGGTGGCGGCATCTGGTACGACCTCGGCCCGCATCTGCTCGATCAGGCCATAGAGCTGTTCGGCATGCCTCGGGCGATTCTGCTGGAACTGGCCTCCGCCAGAGACGGCGCCGAGGTGGATGACGACTTTCTGGCGCTGCTCGAGTACGACCGCCTCAGGGTGACCCTGCAGGCCAGTTCGCTGGTAGCCGAGCCCAGCCCGCGCTTCGTGGTGCACGGCACCGAGGGTAGCTATTCGATCTACGGGCTCGACCCCCAGGAAGGCTGGCTCAAGCAGGGACTGATGCCGAGTGAAGACTGGGGCGTCGACGATGCGCCGGGACAACTGACCCTCAACCGGGGCAGCGCCGAGGAGCCGGACCTGGTCACCGAAGAGTGGCTGTCGGAACCGGGCAATTATCCCGCCTTTTACACTGCCGTCGCTCAGACCCTGCTGCATGGCGACCCGCCGCCGGTGTCCGGCGAGCAGGCGGTGGACGTGATGACCTTGCTGGAAGCGGGGCTCGACAGCTACCGCCAGGGGCGCTGGGTGCGCCTGAAGGAAGGCAACAGCAACCTCCGCCGGCTGCACGCCCGTCGCTGAGGCGAATCAGCCAGGCACGACAAGAGGGCCTTGGCCAAGGAAGCTTGGCCAAGGCAAATTCGACCAAGGCACGTTGACCAGGGGGCCGTCAGGGCCCCCTGGTCGTATTGGTAGGGTGGGTCTTACCAAAGCGAGGTATCGGCCTGCTCGCCCTTGAGCTTGTCCCGGGCGATGTACAGCGCGGCGATGGCGCGGGCCTCGTGGAAGTCCTCCCGGGCGAGCAGCGCGGTTATGCTGTCCAGCGCATGGGTCTCCACCACCAGCGGCTCCGGCTCATCGCCCTCCAGGCGCTTGGGGTAGAGGTCGCTCGCCAGCATGACCTGCATACGCTGGCGCATATAGTTGGGCGACAGGGAAAGCTCGACCAGCGGTTCGATACGCCGGGCGCCCACACCACACTCTTCCATCAGCTCGCGGTTGGCGGCGGTGACGATATCCTCGCCGGGGTCCACGACGCCCTTGGGCAGGGTCAGTACATAGTCCTCGAAACCGGCGGCGTACTCTCGGATGAGCAGCACATGGTCGGGGTCGGGCATGGCGACGATCATGACCGCGCCGATGCCCTTGCCGTTGCCAAGCAGCCGTTCGAAGTGACGCTCGGCGCCGTTGGAAAAGCGCAGTTCGAGTTCCTCGACCCGGAACAGACGGCTCTCGGCGACGGTCTTGCGTGAGAGGATGCGGGGTTTTTCCGGGGAACTGTCGTCCATGGGAGCTCCTGGGCGGTGGGATGGGCTGGTGGATCGCGTAATGAATAACGCAACGAATAGCGCAATGACTAGCGTAATGAACAGGGGGCAGGCGGGGTTGGCGGCGTCGCGGGACATCCGCCGTCCGCACCGGGCCGAGACCAGGCGCAAGCGCCCGGGCTGCGAGCCCGAATGCCTTTGAGGTACACTAACACGTTACTCAGGTGTCGGCGGACGTTCGCCGGCGCAGTGGAACAAGCATTGAGCTGGTGATGGCGGGAGATGAGGTAATGCTCGATTGGGACACCATCGATACCGTGCTGCTGGACATGGACGGCACCTTGCTGGACTTGCACTTCGACAGTCATTTCTGGCTGGAGCATCTGCCTCGCCGCTACGTAGAACTGCATAAGCTGGATGAGGCCACCCAGGAAGTGGTGCGCGCGCGGATCATCCGGGAGCAGGGCACTCTCAACTGGTACAGCCTGGCCTACTGGAGCCGCGAGCTCGACGTGGATATCGTCGAGCTCAAGCGCGAGGTCCAGCATCTGATCGGCCTGCGCGGCGATGCTCTGGACTTTCTGGGCTGGCTCAAGAGCGCCCATCCGCGAGTAGTGCTGGCGACCAACGCCGATCGCGAGAGTCTGGCGCTGAAACTGCCGCTGACGGGCCTCGACGACTACCTGGACGCCATCGTGTCGTCTGCCGATATCGGCGAGCCCAAGGAAGAACAGGCGTTCTGGCATGCGCTCAACGAGATCGAGCCCTTCGACCGCGAGCGGACCCTGTTCATCGACGACAACGCGGCGGTGCTCGAAAGCGCCCGCGAGTACGGTATTCGCCATCTGCTGGGGATCCGCCAGCCGGACAGCCGGCGGCCGGAGAAGTCGCTCAAGGACTTTATCGCGCTGGACCGTTTCGCCGATATCATGCCCTCGGCGCCGCAGACTCCGGAGGCCCCCCGTGGATAGCGTCAGACTCGACAAGTGGCTGTGGGCGGCACGATTCTTCAAGACCCGCGCCCTGGCCAAGAAGGCCATCGAGGGTGGCAAGGTCGAGGTCGACGGGGCCAGGGCCAAGACCAGCAAGTCGGTGAGCCCCGGCATGTTGATACGTGCGCCTCAGGGCTGGGATGTGTGGGAGGTCGAGGTGCTCGAGGTCAGCGAGCAGCGTCGTGGGGCGCCGGAGGCGCGGCGGCTGTACCAGGAGACCGAGCAGAGTCGCGAACGTCGCGAGCGCGAGGCCGATCAGCGCCGCCAGGCCAACGAGGTCTTCAAGCATCCGCTCAAGCGCCCCGACAAGCGGGCGCGCCGCGATATCAAGCGCTTCCAGCGCGAGGGCGGCTCCTGACGGCGCGCGTCGCGCTCATCCCAGCGCCCTCGTCGAACACCCTTCTTTTCGTCAGACGCGCGCCCGCCGGGGCGCGCCCAGCAGAGATCGTTTTTCATGGCTGATCAGATCCAGCGATTCATTATCGATGACACCAACGTCCGCGGCGAAGTCACCCGCCTGTCCGAGGCCTACGACGAGGTGCTCAAGCGTCACGAGTATCCGGCCGCCGTCAATCGTCAGCTCGGTGAACTGCTGGCGGCGGTGGCTCTGTTGACCGACACCGTGAAGCTTGACGGCACCATGACCCTCGAGGTGCGCGGCAGTGGTGACGTCTCCCTGATGATGGCGGAGTCCAATCCTGGCGGTGAGCTTCGCGCCATCGCCCGCCTCGCCGAAGATGCGGCACTGCCCGGCGATGAGGCCGGCTTTCGCGAGCTGGTGGGAGAAGGCCAGATCGTGATCACCCTCGACCCCAAGGAAGGGCGGCGCTATCAGGGTATCGTCGGCATCGAGCACGATCGCCTGGCCGGCTGCCTGGAAGCCTACTTCACCCAGTCCGAGCAGCTGCCCACGCGGCTGTGGCTGGCGGCGGACGGTGTCAGCGCCGGTGGCCTGCTGCTGCAGCGACTGCCCGACGAGTCGCTCAATCAGGATGACGACGCCTGGGATCGCGCCTATCACTTGGCTGCCACCCTCAGCGAACAGGAATTGCTGGAACTGGATGCGGCAACTTTGCTGGTGCGGCTGTTCCATGAGGAGCCATTGCGTACCTTCGAATCCAAGGCGTTGCGTTTTGGTTGTACTTGTTCTCGTTCGCGCATCGCCGGGGGACTGATGTCGCTGGGGCACGAGGAATTGCGTCAGATCGTCGCGGAGCAAGGTACGATCGAGACCCAGTGTCACTTCTGCAACACCCGCTACGCCTTCACCGCGGCCGATGTCGAAGCCTTGATCGAGGACCCCAGCGACGGCAGCCCAACGGTGCATTGAGCGGTTGCAGCGTCCAGGCCCGAGCCGTTTCGCTGGCATGAATGGCAGGCTCGAGGTTATCGGAACTGCGGTGGCGGTTGCAGGTTTGTAGTGGAATGACAGGAAATGCACCAAAAAAGCCGAAATGTTGTAATTAAACTACAATAACGTCTTGAAAAATGGGCATTTCCTGTCTCGGGGTTTTTTGCCATAATCCCCGCCGATCCCGGACGCGTCGTCAGTCGAAGAAGACGGTCGAACCGCGTAGTCGACTCGCCGGATCCCTTGCGCCGTTCGCCCTGTCGGATGGCGCCAGTCCACGAGAGAGAAGCCGAAGGCCCAGGAATCCTATGACCACCACCACGCAGTCTTCTACCGTTCACGTCAACCTCAGCACTGCCGAACTCATCGAGCGTGCGGTGGCCCAGGGCGAGGGCCGACTGGCCTCCCACGGCGCCCTCGTGGTCAAGACGGGTGAACGTACCGGGCGCTCCCCCAAGGACCGGTTCATCGTCGACGAACCGTCCACCAGTGCCCAGATCGACTGGGGCAGCGTCAACCGTCCCTTCGACGCCGAGCGTTTCGATGCACTGTGGGAGCGAGTGGAAGGCTACCTGGGCGAGAAGGACAGCTATGTCAGCGAGCTTCACGTGGGCAGCGATCCGACCCACTACCTGCCGGTTCGTGTGACCACCGAGACCGCCTGGCACAACCTCTTTGGCCGCACCATGTTCGTGCGTCCCGAGGCCTACAATGCGTCACGCAAGGACGAGTGGGAAATCCAGAATGCCCCGCACTTCGTGTGTGAGCCGAGCCGTGACGGCACCAACTCCGATGGCTGCGTGATCATCAACTTCGCCAAGCGCCGGGTGCTGATCGCCGGCATGCGTTACGCCGGCGAGATGAAGAAGGCCATGTTCTCGGTGCAGAACTTCCTGCTGCCCGAGGCCGACGTGCTGCCCATGCACTGCAGCGCCAACGTCGGCGAAGACGGCGAGACCACCCTGTTCTTCGGCCTGTCCGGCACCGGCAAGACCACCCTGTCAGCGGACCCGGGTCGCTACCTGATCGGCGACGACGAGCACGGCTGGGGCGTCGGTACCGTGTTCAACTTCGAGGGTGGCTGCTACGCCAAGTGCATCGACCTGTCGGAAAAGAACGAGCCGGTCATCTGGAACGCCATCAAGTTCGGTACCGTGCTCGAGAACGTGGTGCTCAACGATCGTCGTGAGCCGAACTACGCCGACGACAGCCTGACCCAGAATTCCCGCGCCGCCTATCCACTCGAGCACGTCGACAAGCGTGTGGCCGAGAACCGCGCCGGCGAGCCCAACGCCATCGTCTTTCTGACCTGTGACATGAGTGGCGTGCTGCCGCCGGTGTCGGTGCTGTCCAAGGAAGCCGCCGCCTATCACTTCCTGTCCGGCTACACCGCCAAGGTGGGCTCCACCGAGATGGGCTCTTCCAGCGGTCTGGAAGCGACCTTCTCCACCTGCTTCGGTGCGCCGTTCTTCCCGCGCCCGGCCCGCGAGTACGCGGATCTGCTGATCAAGCGCGTGGCCGAGAAGGACGCCCAGGTCTACCTGGTCAACACCGGCTGGACCGGCGGTGCCTACGGCGAGGGCGGCTCACGCTTCTCCATCCCGACCACCCGCGCCATCATTCACGCGATCCAGACCGGCGTGCTGCGTGACGTGGAAACCCGCCACATCGACGGCCTGAACCTGTCGGTGCCGGTGTCCGTGCCCGGCGTCGATTCCAGCCTGCTGGACCCGCGTCAGACCTGGGAAGACCAGGCAGCCTACGATCGCAAGCGCAGCGAACTGGCGGGCAAGTTTGTCGAGAACTTCAAGAAGTTCGACGGCGTCAGCGACTCCATCGTCAAGGCAGGCCCGAGTCTGGTCTAGGAACTAGATTGAAGGTGCGATGAACCTTGCCGCGAGGCAGGGGTCGAGAAGAGGAGAAGGCGATGGCCTTCTCCTCTTTTTTTGCTCTTGTTCCAGCGCCTTGCCGTCGATAGTTGGCGAAGGTCCGGACGGACAGCGACGATTGAGTGTAAGGAAGGGGAGGGGCAGACCGACCCAGCACAATCCTTGACGCAGGAGACTCTACAATGAAACGACGCAACTTCCTCGCGCTGCTCGGGCTCGGCGGCCTCGCCAGCATGGTGCCGGCGGTGGCCAATGCCCGCCCGGAGCTGGAGCTTTCGCCAAGTCCCGATATCGAGCCGCTGGAATTGAGCGAGAGCGAGTGGCGTGAGCGCCTGAGCCCGGCCCAGTACGATGTGCTGCGCGAGGCAGGGACCGAGCCAGCAGGCTCCAGTCCGCTCGACGGCGAGAAGCGTGAAGGTGAATTTCGCTGTGCAGGTTGTGATCTGTTGTTGTTCACCAGCGCCATGAAGTACGACTCCGGCACCGGCTGGCCGAGCTTCTACGAGCACGTGGAGGGCCACCTGCTGACCAGTGTGGACTACAAGATCCTGTGGCCGCGTACCGAGTACCACTGCGCTCGCTGTGGTGGTCATCAGGGGCACGTGTTCGAGGATGGGCCCGATCCCACCGGTCTGCGCTGGTGCAACAACGGGGTCGCGCTCAAGTTCGTCCCGGCCTGAACGAAAAGCTGCCCGGGGTATGACGCCGGGCAGCGGGTGGCGGCGGCGCAAAAGGGCGCTTTGTGATACCTTGGCCGGATCACAGACGTCGTATTGCCAAGGATTTCATGGACGCTACAGCCAAGATCATTGCCCGCCTGGCCGAAGAACTGGCGGTCAATGCCCCTCAGATCTCCGCGACCGTCGAGCTGCTGGATGGCGGCGCGACGGTGCCGTTCATTGCGCGATATCGCAAGGAAGTGACCGGAGGACTCGACGATACCCAGCTGCGCAACCTGGAAGAGCGCCTGGGCTATCTGCGTGAACTGGAAGAGCGCCGCACCACAGTGCTTGCGGCCATCGACGAGCAGGGCAAGCTCAGCGATTCGCTGGCCGCCAGCATCCAGGCCGCCGATACCAAGCAGCGCCTGGAAGACCTCTACCTGCCCTATCGCAAGAAGCGCCGGACCAAGGCACAGATCGCCCGGGAAGCGGGTCTCGAGCCGCTGGCCGACGCGCTGCTGGCCGATCCAACCCTCGACCCCGAGACCGAAGCCGCGGGCTACCTGCGGCCTGCCGAAGGCGAGACGCCGGCGATCGAAGACGCCAAGGCGGCGCTCGATGGCGCCAAGCAGATCCTGATGGAGCGCTTCGCCGAGGACCCCGAGCTGGTCGGACGCCTGCGCGAGAGACTGTGGAGCGAGGGCGAGCTGTCCAGCCGCGTGATAGCCGGCAAGGAGCAGGAAGGCGCCAAGTTCTCCGACTACTTCGAACACGACGAACGGCTTGCCAAGGTGCCTTCTCACCGCGCCCTGGCGATGTTCCGTGGCCGCAACGAGGGTGTGCTGGCGCTGGCGTTGCGCCTGCCTGGCGAAGACGAGGCGCCGGTGCACCCAGCCCAGGTCGCCATCGCGCGTCACTTCGAGATTCGCGATGAGGGGCGCAAGGCCGACCGCTGGCTGGCCGAGGTGGTGCGCTGGACCTGGCGGGTCAAGCTCTACACCCATCTCGAGACCGAGCTGATGGGGCGTCTGCGTGAGCGGGCAGAAGGCGAGGCCATCGACGTCTTCGCCGCCAACCTCAAGGATCTGCTGTTGGCGGCGCCGGCCGGCCCCAAGACCACGCTGGCCATCGACCCCGGCCTGCGCACCGGCTGCAAGGTGGCGGTGGTCGATGCCACCGGGCAGTTCCTCGAGCAGGCCACCATCTTTCCCCACGCCCCGCGCAATCAGTGGGATGCATCGCTTGCCGAACTGGCGAAACTGGTCAAGAAACACGGCGTCGAGCTGATCGCCGTGGGCAACGGCACCGCTAGCCGGGAGACCGATCGGCTGGCCGGGGATCTGCTCAAGGCGATGAAGGATCCCCGGTTGTCGAAGGTCATGGTCTCGGAGGCGGGGGCCTCGGTGTACTCTGCCTCCGAGTATGCCTCCCGCGAGCTGCCTGATCTCGACGTGACCATTCGTGGCGCGGTGTCGATCGCGCGCCGCCTGCAGGACCCCCTGGCCGAGCTGGTCAAGATCGAACCCAAGTCCATCGGCGTCGGCCAGTACCAGCACGACGTCTCCCAGGTCCAGCTGTCACGCAGCCTCGAGGTGGTCATCGAGGACTGCGTCAACGCGGTGGGGGTCGACCTCAATACCGCCTCCTCGGCGCTGCTGTCGCGGGTGGCGGGGCTCAATCCGGGGCTGGCCGAGAACATCGTCACCCAGCGCAACGCCAAGGGCGCCTTCCGTGATCGCCGTGATCTGCTCGAGGTGTCCCGGCTGGGGCCCAAGACGTTCGAGCAGTGCGCCGGCTTCCTGCGCATCATGAACGGCGCCAATCCGCTGGATGCCAGCGCCGTGCACCCGGAGGCCTATCCGCTGGTCGAGCGTATCGCCGAGCGCAGCGGGCGCGAGCTGTCCGGGCTGATTGGCGACAGCGCCACGCTGAAGGCGCTCAAGCCCAGCGAGTTTGCCGACGAGCGCTTCGGGGTGCCCACCGTCAGCGATATCATCGCCGAGCTCGACAAGCCTGGCCGCGACCCTCGTCCCGAGTTCCGTGCAGCGCAGTTCCGCGAGGGCGTCGAGACGCTCAAGGACCTCGAGCCGGGCATGGTGCTGGAAGGTACCGTGACCAACGTCACCCATTTCGGTGCCTTCGTCGATATCGGTGTGCATCAGGACGGTCTTGTGCACATTTCAGCGCTGTCGGACCGCTTCGTCGAGGATCCACGCACCGTGGTCAAGGCGGGCGACATCGTCAAGGTCAAGGTGATGAACGTGGATCTGCAGCGCTCGCGTATCGGGCTGTCCATGCGCATGGACGATACTCCCGACAGCGCCGACGGAGGTGACGCTCGCCAGGCCCCCAGACGTCGCGAAGGCGGTGGCAAGGGCAAGGGCCCTCGGAGCCAGCAGGGTCGCGGTCAGGCAGGCAAGGGAGGGCGCGACGAGGCCGCTCCCATGGGCGCTCTGGGTGCCGCTCTGCTCAAGGCGAAGCAGGGTCGTTCTTGAAACCTGCCAATGGAACGCCATAATCTGTCGACCTTATCCAGCGATCTCGACTGTCGACCTTCGCTGTCGACCGTATCTGTCGACTGAAACAACGGGCGCCTGAGCGCCCGTTGCCGTCGCCGCCATTCGAAGCAGGCCCCCGGGCCCTTCCACGACACGGGGTGTTCACCTTGTCCACTCAGCTTTCTTCGCTCCTCGAACGCCTGCGCGGCCCGGCGGCCGCACGACGCTTCGGCCGCCTGCGCCGCGGCATTGAAAAGGAGGGGCTTCGGGTCGACGACCGCGGCGTGATCGCGGCGACCTTCCATCCCCGGGCGCTGGGCTCCAAACTGACCCATCCCCATATCACCACGGACTACTCCGAGGCGCTGCTGGAGTACATCACGCCGGTCTACAGCCGTCCCGACGAGGCGCTGGAATTTCTGGCCGATCTCCATCGCTACACCTATCGCCATCTGGACGGAGAGTGGATCTGGCCGGCCAGCATGCCTTCCCGGCTCAATGGCAACGACAGCGTGCCCATTGCCGACTACGGGAGCTCCAATGTCGGCACCATGAAGCATGTCTATCGTCGCGGCCTGGACGCTCGCTACGGGCGGATCATGCAGTCGATCGCCGGCATCCACTACAACGTGTCGCTGCCAGACGACCTGTGGACGCTGCTGCAGACCCTGGACGAGCAGGAGCAGGTGTCCATGGGCGAGTACCGCTCGTCGCGCTACTTCGGACTGATCCGCAACTTCCGGCGTCATAGCTGGCTACTGCTGTATCTGTTCGGTGCCTCTCCGGCCATCGATGACAGCTTTCTGGATGACGGCGAGATTCCCGAGGGTCTGGAACGTCTCGGCGAGCGCACCCTGGTATCTCGCTATGCGACCAGCTTGCGGATGTCCGATCTGGGCTACCAGAACAAGGTGCAGGATCAGCTCAAGATCTGCTTCAATTCGTTGTCGAATTACGTCAACACCCTGCGCCATGCCATCGCCACCGGCTGGCCGGACTACGAGGCGTTGGGTGTGCGTGATGGCGATAGCTGGCGTCAGCTCAACGCCAACATCCTGCAGATCGAGAACGAGTACTACAGCGATATTCGTCCCAAGCGGGTCACCCGTCACGACGAGACACCGAGCCAGGCCCTCGAGGCCCGTGGTGTCGAGTACATCGAGGTCCGCTGTCTGGATATCGATCCCTTCGCTACCCTGGGGATCGATGCCGCCCAGACCCGCTTTCTCGACACCTTCCTGGTGTGGTGCCTGCTGTCCGACAGTCCCTGGATCTCCGACGAGGAGTGTGACCACCTGGACGACAATCGGCGCCTGGTGGTGGAGCGCGGTCGCGAGCCCGGGCTCGAGCTCAATGACCGAGGCAACCGCCGCGGTCTGGTCGACTGGAGTCGTGCCATCGTCGCCGAGATGCGCGAGGTCGCCGCGCTGCTCGACCAGCTCGAGGATGGCAGTCCCCACCAGCAGGCGGTGGACGCGATCGCGCCGCGCATCGATGATCCGTCGCTGACGCCTTCTGCTCGCGTGCTGGCGCGCCTCGAGGACAACGGTGAGGAGTTTGTCGAGGCCATGGTCGCCATCGCCCGTGAGCAGGCCGCTGCGCTGGCTGACGAGCCGCTCAATCGGTGTCGTGCGTCCATGCTGGAAGACCTGGTCGAGACCTCTCATCAGCAGCAGCGGGAGATCGAGGCATCCGACACCAGCGATTTTGCTCAATTCCTGAGCGACTATTTCAGCCGAGCCCGGGAGACCCGGGCGTTGGCACCCACGGATCAACCGACCCATAGCGGAGAGAGCCTGAAATGAGCGAGTGGAGCCTGCGGCAGTGGAGCCTGGCGGGACTGGGCTTTTGCGTGGCAATGATGGCCGTGGCCCTGGGGCTTGAACACCTGGTCGGGCTCGAGCCCTGTCCGCTTTGTGTGTTTCAGCGGGTGGCGGTGATCGCGGCGGGGCTGGTGTTTGCCGTGGCCGCGCTGCATGGACCTCGTGGTGCATTCGCCACAGTGGCCTACAGCGGTCTGGCGGCCCTGGCGGTGTTCTCCGGGATCGCTGTCGCCGGGCGTCATCTGTGGCTGCAGTCGCTGCCGGCGGATCAGGTGCCGAGCTGTGGCCCCGGTCTTGACTACATGATCGATGTGCTGCCGCTGCAGAAGGTCATCGCCTCGGTGTTGTCCGGCTCCGGCGAGTGCGCCGAGGTCGGCGCTACCCTGCTCGGGCTGTCGCTGCCAGGCTGGACGATGATCGGCTTTGTGGTACTGCTGGCGGTGCCGGTGGGCATGCTCACGACGCTGCGGGCCACGACCAGCGGCTATCGCTGGAACGGCTGAAGCTTGGCGGTAGAGGCGTTCTCTGCGCCGTTTTGCTGTCGGTGATGACGGCCAATCAGGTACTTGGCATGCATTCGTTGACAGGGGCGGCGGCACGAGGGAGTCTGTTCATCCGCCTGGATTCGGGGTGAGGCAGTGCTAGGGAGGCCGCCATGTTGGAAGATTGCAAGACCGCTCGCGAACGCTGGGGAGGCGTCCATCGACTGATCGACCGCTGGCTCGAGCAGCGCGAGGGTTTGCTCGTTGTCTTGAATGAGCTCGAACAGTCATGCGATGCGGATCTGGAAACCATCACCAAGGAACGCATCGACACCTTCAGCGAGACGCTGATGGACTACATCAGCGCCGGCCATTTCGAGGTCTATCCGCAACTGAGGGAAGAGGCGCGTGCCTTCGATGACACGTCGGCACTGAATATCGCCGATCGTCTGCTGGAACGCCTCGAGATGTCCACCGAACTGGTGCTGTCCTTTGACGAGGACTACTCTACTCCGGTGCGCTGCCAACGCTTTCTGCCGCGTTTGCCGGCCTGGCTCGAGCGTCTGAAGAAGGGCCTGTCGGAGCGCTTCGGCCTGGAAGATCAGCTGATTGCACGGCTCCACGACGAGCACGCCCCCGCCGAAGGCATCTCCTGACAGGGGGTGCCGGCGGTGAAGGAGGGTAGTGAGGGCGGACCGTGAGGGCGGACAGTGAGTGAGAGGGTGAGTGAGCGCGCAAGTCCAACGCGGCGCCTTGATCGCTTTCGATAACACCGAAGGCTTTGGTGGCGTCGTTCGCACCAGGCCGCCGATTTCGCCCGCTCCCGATACTCAGAGGATCCGACACTTCTGGATCTGGCTCTTGAGGGCCGCCACGTCAGGTCGTCCAGGCGGACGTGTCTGGCGACAACCCAGGTCGGCGGTGCGAGGCCAGGTCAATTGCGTCGGGCCAATTGAGTTTTGTGCACTGCAAGCATAAGATTTTCCGCGTCCTGAACGCCGCCCGAGGCAGCCAAGGTGTCGGCCGACGTCTGCATGATGCCGCCCGGGCCCCTTCACGGCGACAATCCCAAGGAGCCATGATGAAAGACCCCGTACGTATTGCCATCACCGGTGCCGCCGGTCAGATCAGCTACTCTCTCGCCTTCCGTATCGCCGCCGGCGATATGCTGGGCCCGGACCAGCCGGTCATCCTGCAGCTGCTCGAGATCACTCCGGCCATGGAAGCGCTGAATGGCGTGGTGATGGAGCTCAACGACTGCGCCTTCCCGCTGGTTCAGGACATCGTCGCCACCGACGATGCCAACGTGGCCTTCAAGGACGCCGACTTCGCCCTGCTGGTGGGTGCTCGTCCGCGCGGTCCGGGCATGGAGCGCAAGGACCTGCTCGAGGCCAACGCCGCCATCTTCTCCGCCCAGGGCAAGGCCATCAACGACAACGCCAGCCGTGACATTCGCGTGCTGGTGGTGGGCAACCCGGCCAACACCAACGCCCTGATCGCCTCCTGCAACGCGCCGGACCTCGACGCCGGCCAGTTCACCGCGATGATGCGTCTGGACCACAACCGGGCCAAGACTCAGCTGGCGCAGAAGGCCGGCAAGCACGTCACCGACGTCGACAGCATGATCGTCTGGGGCAACCACAGCGCGACCCAGTACCCGGATCTGTCCCACTGCAAGGTGGACGGCAAGCCGGCCTTCGACCTGGTCGAGCGCGACTGGTACGAAAACGACTTCATCCCGACCGTGCAGCAGCGTGGCGCCGCCATCATCAAGGCCCGTGGTGCATCCTCCGCTGCATCCGCCGCATCCGCCGCCATCGATCACATGCGTGATTGGGCGCTGGGCAGCGACGGCATCGTCAGCATGGGCATTCCCGCCGACGGCAGCTACGGCGTCGAGCCGGGCATCATGTATTCCTACCCGGTGGTGTGCAAGGACGGCAAGTACGAGATCGTCCAGGGTCTCGAGGTCGACGAGTTCAGCCGCACCAAGATGAAGGCGACCGAAGACGAGCTGCGCGAAGAGCGCGCTGCGGTCGAGCACCTGCTGGGCTGATATCGGTCTCGCAAGGCCCGACAGGGCCTTGCACAGCATCGCCGGCACGTCGACCAGTGGTCATCGTGCCAACGAAGAACCCCGCCACAATGTGGCGGGGTTCTTTTGTGGATGGCGTCGGTGTCGTGCGAGGGGCTTGTCTCAACCGCGCTTGGCTCAACCGCGCAGGGAGATGATCTTCCAGCCCTTGGCCTCGGCGACTTCGCGCAGGGCCGGGTCCGGGTCCACCGCGACCGGATGATCGACCTGCTCGAGCAGCGGCAGGTCGTTGTGGGAGTCGCTGTAGAACCAGGCGCCGTCGAGGGTGTCGTCGCGCTCAGAAAGCCACTGTTCCAGGCGGGTCACCTTGCCCTGCTGAAAGCTCGGCACGCCGCTGACCCGGCCGGTGTAGCGGCCATCGACGAGCTCCGGTTCCACGGCGATCAGGTCATCGATGCCCAGGCGTTCGGCGATGGGGCCAGTGATGAAGCGATTGGTAGCGGTGATGATCAGAAGGGTGTCGCCCCGTGCGCGGTGGCGGGCGATCAGTTCCTCGGCCTGGGGCAGGATGGCGGGCTCGATCTTGCTGGCCATGAACTGCTGGTGCCAGGCGGCGAGCTGTTCCATGGAATTGTCCGCCAGTGGCTTCAGGGCCACCTCCAGGAAGGCCATCATGTCGAGACGACCGGCGTCGTAGTCGGCCTTGAAACGGTCATTGGCCTCGCGATAGGCCACCGCGTCCACGGCGCCCTGCTCGAGCAGGAATTCGCCCCAGGCATGGTCGCTGTCGATCGACAGCAGGGTATTGTCCAAATCGAAGATGGCCAGACTCAAGGTGTGTCTCCCGGCGCTTGGGTGAGGCGACCTCCCGGCCCGGCGATCTGTGTCGGAGTGGCCAGCAACAGGCGTACGTCATGCCCATGGGCCCCTGGCCCGGGAAGGCCACAAAGGGGGCGATTATGTCAGAACCTCGGCAGGGGTTCGAGATGTCGTATTGATGCGCTTCGAGCCATTGTGGAAGAATGCAGTCAATACCGATTGGAAAGGTGAAGCCCGTGATCGACGCAGACGGCTTTCGCCCCAACGTTGGCATCATCATCGTCAACGACCAGGGGCAGCTGCTATGGGCGCGTCGGGTAGGGCAGAACGCGTGGCAATTTCCCCAGGGAGGCATCAAGTCAGATGAGACGCCCCAGCAGGCTTTGTTCAGAGAGCTCCACGAAGAAATCGGCCTGACCGCCGAGGATGTGGAGGTACTGGCCTGCACCAGGGGGTGGCTACGCTACCGCCTGCCGCGACGCATGGTTCGCACACATTCGCGCCCAGTGTGCATAGGACAGAAACAGAAGTGGTTCCTGCTGCGGATCCGCTGCCAGGAAAGCCGCATCTGTGTGGATGGCACCCCCAAGCCCGAGTTCGATGGCTGGCGTTGGGTCAGTTACTGGTATCCGCTGGGGCAGGTGGTCCCGTTCAAGAGGGAGGTCTACCGCCGAGCACTACGTGAGCTATTGCCTCGCGCCCAGAGCCTGGCGCTGGAGAAGGGATGAATCCAGCGCCCGCGGCAGCACATCAGCCACGTCGGCGAGAGGCCGGTGGCGTTGCTGCCTCCCACTTATCGTTCGGTCGCCCCATGGCCGGACCAGTACAAGAACAGGGGTGAGACCTTTCCATGCTCAAGGTCCTGCAACGAATCATTCAGGAGGTCAACAGCGCGCGCAGCCTGGACGCGGCGCTGGCGACCCTGGTGCGCCGGACACGCAAGGCGATGCAGACCGATGTCTGTTCGTTCTACCTGTTTGACGGCGAACGCGATGCGCTGGTGCTGATGGAGACCATCGGCCTGAGAACCCAGGCGGTGGGCCAGGTGGCGCTGCCGGTAGGGGAGGGGCTGGTCGGCACCGTGGCCCGCCGCGAGGAACCGCTCAACCTGGAGGACGCCCAGGCTCACCCCAGTTTCCGTTACTTCGAGGCCACCGGTGAAGAGCGCTACTCGAGCTTTCTCGGTGTGCCCATCATCCATCAGCGCCGCATGCTCGGTGTACTGGTGGTGCAACAGGCAGAGCGTCGTCGTTACGATGAATCCGACGAGGCCTTCCTGGTCACCATGGGCGCCCAGCTTGCCGGCGTGCTGGCCCATGCGCTGGCTACCGGTGGGTTGACCTGCCCGGCCTTTCCCGGCGTCCAGGCGACCTTCATCGGGGTCGCCGCCTCACCCGGCATGGCCATCGGCGAGGCGGTGGTGCTGTCACCGCCGGCCGATCTCGACAGCGTGCCGGATCTGGTGCCCACCGACGTCGAGTTCGAGATCGCGCGGCTCAAGGACGCCATCGCTCGGGTGCGCGAGGAGATTCGTGCCGCCGGCGAGCGGCTGGCCAATCGTATCTCGGCCCAGGAACTGGCGCTGTTCGACGTCTATCAGCAGATGCTCGGCGAGGCGGCGCTGTCCCAGGAAGTCGAAAAGCGTATCCGCGAGGGCCAGTGGGCGCCCGGCGCCCTGGCCGACGTGGTGCGCCGCCATGTGCAGTATCTTGAGCGTGTGGACGACGATTACCTGAGAGAGCGTGCCGCCGACGTGCGCGATCTCGGACGCCGAGTGCTGGCCCATCTGCAGGAAGAGTCGCCGCGGTTGCCCGAACACTACCCCCAGGGGGCCATCCTGATCGGTGACGAGATCAGCGTCGCGCTGCTTGGCGAGGTGCCCCGGGACCGACTTGGCGGACTGATCTCGGTACGAGGGTCGAGCAACTCCCATGTGGCCATCATCGCCCGTGCCATGGGGATTCCGCTGGTGTCGGGGATGATCGACCTGCCATTGCCGCGACTCGACGGCGCCCCGCTGGTGCTGGATGGTCACCGAGGGCGCGTGTTCGTGCGTCCTGGCCCGGAGCTGGTGGCCCATTACCAGAGCCAGATCGACGAGGAGAAGGCCCTGGCGGCGCTGCTCGAACACGAGCAGGACCTGCCCAGCGTGACCCCGGACGGTCACGCCATGACGCTGATGGTCAATACCGGACTGACCGTCGATACGGTCGCATCGCTCAAGACGCGTATCGGCGGGGTTGGCCTGTATCGCACCGAAGTGCCGTTCATGATCACCGAACGTTTCCCCGGCGAGCAGGAGCAGACCCGGCTGTACAGGGAGCAGCTCGAGAGCTTTGCCCCGCTTCCGGTGGTGATGCGGACCCTGGATATCGGTGGCGACAAGGACCTGCCGTACTTCCCCATCGAAGAGGCCAACCCCTTCCTCGGCTGGCGCGGTATTCGCGTCACCCTGGACCACCCCGAAGTGCTGATGGTACAGCTGCGCGCCATGCTCCGGGCCTCCCAGGGGCTCGACAACCTCGAGCTGCTGCTGCCCATGGTGACCAATGTCGATGAAGTCGATGACACCCTGAAGCTGATCGAGCGGGCGATCATCGAGCTGGGTGAAGAGGGGGTGGACGTGCGCCGGCCGCGCCTCGGGGTGATGCTCGAGGTGCCGGCGACGCTCTACCAGCTCAAGGCACTGGCGGCGCGGGTCGACTTTTTCTCCGTGGGCAGCAACGACCTGACCCAGTACCTTCTGGCGGTGGATCGCAACAACCCGCGGGTCGCCGACCTCTACGATTCCTGTCACCCGGCGGTGCTGTCGGCGCTGCATCGCCTGGCCGCCGAGAGCAGCGAGCTGAACGTGCCGACCTCGGTGTGTGGCGAACTCGCCGGCGACCCGGCTGGCGCGCTGCTGCTGATGGGCATGGGCTTCCGGGTGCTGTCGATGAATGGCCCCAACCTGCCCCGTGTGCGGGCGGCCATTCGCCGGGTATCGCGGGAGGCGGCAGCCGAGCTGGTGGAGCAGACCCTTGCGCTGGATACGCCAGCGGAGGTGCGCGCCCACCTGGCGAACCGCATGCAGGCCTGGCAGCTGGCCCATCTGCTGCCGCCCAGGGATTGAGCGAGGCAGCGGCCGTCAAGGAAGGCCGCGCGCCTTGGCATCTCGCAGCGTGGCCAGCGACGCTTCAGCCGTCTCGTTCGATGGTCAGCGCCAGCCGAGTCTCGCCCTGAGGCCGCCCGCCCGGGCCGAAGCGCCGTTCAGAGATGTCGAAACGCTCGCCGTTCACGTCGCGGTGCAGCGTCAACTCGCTGGTGGCACGGGTGCCGTAGTCGTCGCCGACGATAAAGGCCGGTGACAGGAAGCGTTCGAGCTCCAGCCCCACGCCGGTGTCCGGCAGGCTAGCGTCCGGCGCCGGGTGGCGGTCGAGGAAGCCCTGGCGGGCGTTTGCCAGGGAGGCGTGTCTGGCCTCGGCGATGTCTTCGGCCAGGGCGTTGCGCACCTGGACCAGCTTGGGCCAGGGGGTATCCAGAGAGGCGTTGGACAGGCCGTGCACTCCGGCCTCGACCGCCTGCAGTGCGCAGCCGTGGCGATGCCGCTCGAGGTGCCAAAGCCGCTTGCCGTCGCCGATCAGCAGATTGAAGCCACCGTAGCGCAATGCCTCGCCCGCACTCTGGCATTCGAGCCAGGCCTCGAGGTCATCGGTTTCGAGGCCACGGCGCACCAGCAGGCCGCGGCTTTCGCTCGGTTGCGGTGGTATCAGTTCGGGGTCGCGAACATTGGTGATGGCGGCGAAGCGGCCGCGACGATGGATGCCGAGCCAGGTCCCGCCGGCCTCGAGGTCGCGACCGGCGACCAGTCCCGGGGCGTCCGGCCAGGCGGCCAGGGGCGCGGTGGGGCGCGAGTGGACCTCGTCGCGGTTGGCGATCAAGGTGATCGGCCGCGCACTGTCCGGGGCGAAGTGAAAGGCAATCAGGCACATGGGCGCAGCGTAGCCGGATTTTCTGCCCAGGGGAATCCGGGGAGAGCCTGCAACTGTGCCACCATGACAGGCTGCGGCCGGCAACGTACACTCTTGGCTTCTTCATTCAACAGGATGGAAGATGGAAGGCGACGATAGCAGGGATCGCTTTTGGCGCAGGCTGGTGATTCCCATCCTGTGGCCGGTGGTAGCCGCCCAGGGGGTGCTGCTGGCGCTGTGTC
This sequence comes from Halomonas sp. YLB-10, assembly GCF_003856855.1. Taxonomy (NCBI): domain Bacteria; kingdom Pseudomonadati; phylum Pseudomonadota; class Gammaproteobacteria; order Oceanospirillales; family Halomonadaceae; genus Halomonas; species Halomonas sp. YLB-10. The sequence continues at coordinate 623,888 of NZ_RRCU01000001.1, read as the reverse complement.
TGGTGCTGGGCGCCTCGCTGCACTGGCTGATGCCCGCCGCCGCCGGCTGGAGCACCACCCTGTGGATCGTCATGGGTCTGCTGGTGGGCACCACGCTCAACATCCTCGTCTTCCTGGTGCTGCTCAAGCATCGCCTATCCCGCGCTCAGCGTGACTTCGACAGCCTGCTCGAACGGGTCGAGAGCCAGTTGTCGCCACAACTCGATGGCCGGCACGAAGCCCCCTCGCAGGAAGACTCGCTGATGGAGCGAGTCAGGTGGCTGCTCGAGGCCATCGACGCTCGACCGAAGGCAGGCCAAAGACGGCGTGGCAGTTCGCCTGACGTCGAGAGCGGTGATGCGGTTTGGCTCGAAAGCCAGGGGGAAGTCAGAGCAGATATCGGAGTAGATTGCCGAGCAGAGAACACGCCGGATTCGCTGGGCGAGCCCAGCGACTGGGAGCACGAAAGCCGGCGCCTGGCAGCCGCGCTGTCCCGCGCCAGAGAAGAGTCGCGTCTGAAGTCGAGCTACCTGAGCCACGTCGGCAAGGCACTGGCGCCCTTGATCGCCGAGCTCGATCAGCTGATCAACCGGGCCGGCGACGGCGCCGAGCCCGAGGCGTTACGCCGACTGAGCGATATACGGTTGTTGCTCGACAACCTCGAGGACGGCACCGACACGGCGCCTGTGGCAGAGCCTTCCGAGTCATCGGCCGACGAAGCGACACCCAGGGTGCTGATCGTCGACGACGGTCCGGTCAACCTGATGCTGGCGCGGGAGGTTCTCGAGCGCCGAGGCGTCGAGGTGGTGACCGCGACCCGCGGAGAGGAAGCGTTGGAGCGGCTGGCGGCGGTTGCCGTCGATCTGGTGCTGATGGATATCGTGCTGCCGGATATCGACGGCGTCGAGACCTGCCGTCGTCTGCGCGCGATGGAGGCGGCGGATTCGGGCCGCCCGCGTGCGGTGGTGATCGCCCTGACCGCCAATGCCAGCGACCAGGACCAGGCGCGCTTTCAGCAGGCCGGCATGGACGCCTGGCTGGCCAAGCCCTATCGTCCCCAGGCGCTGCTCGAACTGCTCGATCACTGGTTGCCGCTGCCGACGAGGTCGGTCTGATGCTGGCGTCCCTGGTCTCCTATCTGGCGCTCGGCACCGCGGCGGGCTTCCTGGCCGGTCTCTACGGCGTGGGTGGCGGGCTGATCATCGTGCCCAGCCTGATGACGGTATTCGCGCTGCAACAGGTGTCCGGCGAGGTGGCCATGCACCTGGCGGTGGGGACCTCGCTTGCGACCATCGTGATCACCGGCGCCTCGTCCGCCTGGGGCCACTTTCGCCGCGGCAGCATTCGGCGTGACTGGCTGGTAGCGCTGCTGCCGGGGCTGGTGATGGGCGCCGTGCTCGGGGTGTTCGTCGCCGGCGCCCTGTCGGGTGGCCTGCTCGGCACGCTGTTCGGTGTCTTTCTGCTGCTGGTCGCCGCCAAGCTGGTGCTGGGGCGCTCGCCCAAGGCGGGGCGTCAGGCACCCGGGCGTGGCAGCATGGTCGTCGCCGGCGGTGTCATCGGTGGTGTCTCTGCCCTGTTCGGTATCGGTGGGGGGACACTGAGCGTTCCCTGGCTGATTCGCTGCGGTGCCAGCATGACCCAGGCGGTCGGTACCTCGGCGGCCTGCGGACTGCCCATCGCCCTGGTCGGTGCGGTGACCTTCATCGCCGTGGGCCTTGGTGATCCGCGACTGCCCGATGGCGCCTTCGGTTTTGTCATGCTGCCGGCGCTTTTGGGGATTGCCCTGACCAGCGTTCCCTGTGCGCGGCTTGGTGTGCGACTGGCGCATCGGTTGCCTGCTCGGGTGCTCAAGCTGTCGTTCGCGCTGTTGCTGACGGTGGTGGGGCTCGGCTTCCTGCTGTAGCGAACCGTCGCCGCCGCTTGCTGTCCTATTGCCGCTGTGGCGTTTTTCTGGCGGTCATCCGCTCGTATAGCGCTACGTTACTCTCTGGTCACCTCGGTCACTTTCAGGAAATCTACCGACTATGCTGTCTTATCCCCAGATCGATCCCGTTGCCATCTCGCTGGGTCCGCTCCAGGTCCACTGGTATGGACTGATGTACGTGGTGGGCTTTGTCGCTGCCTGGTGGTTGGGCTGTCGACGCGCCCACCGCATCGGCCTGACCCGGGACGACGTGGGCGACCTGCTGTTCTACGCCGCCCTCGGCGTGGTGCTCGGTGGACGCCTTGGTTACGCGCTGTTCTACGGGCTGGATCAGTGGCTCGCGGACCCGCTGTGGATCGTCAAGGTGTGGGACGGCGGCATGAGTTTCCATGGCGGCCTGCTCGGGGTGTTGCTGGCGGCCTTGCTGTTCGCCCGGCGCAAGCACCTGGCGTTCTTCACTCTGACCGACTTCGTCGCGCCGCTGGTGCCGATCGGCCTGGGGGCCGGGCGTATCGGCAACTTCATCAATCACGAGCTGCCGGGCCGCGTCACTGACCTTCCCTGGGGTATGCCGTTCCCTGGCTACGGCCCCGAGCCGCGTCATCCTTCCTCGCTGTACGAGGCGCTGCTCGAAGGCCTGGTACTGTTCGTGGTGCTGTGGTGGGTGTCGAGCACACCGCGACGTCGCGGCCTGGTCTCTGGTCTGTTCCTGTTGATCTACGGCTTGAGCCGTTTCGCCGTGGAGTTCGTGCGTCAGCCAGACCCGCAGCTTGGCTTCATTGCCCTGGGCTGGGTCACCATGGGCATGCTGCTTAGCCTGCCGATGATCCTGTTCGGCGTGCTGTTGGTGGCCTGGTCTCGCCGCCAGCCGGTGGATGCCAGTACCGCGCCTGCGGCCGGCTAGGCGCTGACGAGCCGCCGATGCATGATGCAGCCGCCTTGGCCGCGCCCGGTTGGACACGCCCAAGAGGCTGCGTCACGCAGACCGGGCCCCGGTGGCCGCGCCAAGCTGGCCGCGCCAAGCTGGCCGCGTCTGGCATCGAAGCATGCCGGGCAGTACAATTGCCGGTTTTTCTGGTTTCGAGAAACCGTCCCGAATCCGTCACGACCAAGCGAGTGAATCCCGATGCCTGTTGATAGCGCTGCCGAAGCCACCGACCTTCCCGCCCTGGAGCAGCCGTATCTGGATTTGATGCGCAAGGTGCTGGACGAAGGTATCGAGCGTGACGACCGCACCGGCGTGGGCACACGCTCGATCTTTGGTCATCAGATGCGCTTTGATCTGTCCCGTGGCTTTCCGCTGGTGACCACCAAGAAGCTGCATCTGCGTTCGATCATCCATGAGCTTCTGTGGTTTCTGAAGGGCGACACCAATATCGCCTACCTCAAGGAAAACGGCGTGCGTATCTGGGACGAATGGGCCGACGAGAACGGCGACCTCGGCCCTGTCTATGGCTACCAGTGGCGTAGCTGGCCTGATCCTCGCGGTGGCAGCGTCGATCAGATCGAGACACTGCTCGACCAGCTTGCCACCAACCCGCGCTCACGGCGGCTGATCGTGTCCGCCTGGAACCCGGCGCTGGTGGACGAGATGGCACTGCCTCCCTGTCACTGCCTGTTCCAGTTCTACGTGGCCGACGGCAAGCTGTCCTGCCAGCTCTATCAGCGCAGTGCCGACATCTTCCTTGGCGTTCCCTTCAATATCGCAAGCTACGCGCTGCTCACTCGGATGATCGCCCAGGTGGCGGGTCTTGCACCCGGTGATTTCGTTCACACCCTGGGGGATGCCCACCTTTATCTGAATCATCTCGAGCAGGCCGAGCTGCAGCTGAGTCGAACGCCCACCCGGGCGCCTCGCCTGGAGCTGGAGCCGTCGGTGGATAACCTGTTCGACTTCCGTTTCGAGCACATCAGCATCCACGATTATGAACCCCATCCCCATATCAAGGCCGAGGTAGCGGTATGAGCAGCGCCGACAATGCCCAGCACTCGAGCGAAGGCCAGGACCTGGCGAGGCTCGACACCTTCGTGCCGGTGGCGATGATCGCCGCCATGTCGCGTAACCGGGTCATCGGGGTCGACAACCAGCTGCCCTGGTACCTGCCGGAGGACCTCAAGTTCTTCAAGCGCATGACCCAGGCCAAGCCCCTGGTGATGGGACGCAAGACCTTCGAGTCCATCGGCCGTCCGCTGCCTAACCGGCTGAATATCGTGGTCACCCGTGACACCTCCTTTCATCACGACGGCGTCAGGGTCTGTCACGACCTGGCCAGCGCGATCGAACTGGCCGACCGTCAGGCCACCATCGAGGCCGCCGAAGAGATCATGGTCATGGGCGGGGCTCAGATCTACGCCCAGGCCATGCCGATCGCATCGCGGCTCTATCTCACCGAGGTGGATGTCGATATCGAAGGTGACGCCCACTTCCCGGCGCTTGAGGGCGACTGGCAGGAAGTCGCCAGCGAAGCCGGCTCGCCGAGCGAAGGCCAGCCCGCCTACCGCTTCGTTCGCTACGAGCGTTCAGCCGAGAGCTGAAGCGCCTATTGCGTGGTTGCGGATTTGCGGTAGTCGCCACGGGACGAAATTGGCGTCTTGCTGGTGACACAATGAGCGTCGCCGAGCGGCGACAATTGCGACATCGCAAGCCCTGGCACAGACTGTGGCGACAACCCTGACAACAGCGGGGCGTGACCGGAGTCACCCCTGCAACGCGGCATTTTGCTGAGCCTGGAGGAGTCGACGTGATCGAGACACACGCAGAACACCCGTTGGAGGCGCTCGAGCAACGCACGGCGACGCTATTGGACGGACTGCGTGAGGGGCGTCGGCGCGAGCGGCAGCTGTCCAGCGAGCACCAGCGTATGGCCGACGAGCGCCAGCGCTTGATGGAGGAGTGCGAACGGCTGGCGTCCGAACGAGAGCGGTTGAGCGCTGAGCTGAACGCCGAATTGACCGCCGCCCGAGAACGTCAGCGTGAGCTCGAGTCGCAACTTGGCAGCGCCGTCGAACGCAGCGGTCAGCTCGAGACGGAGCTTGAGGCACTGCGCGCCGAGCGCCAGGCGCTGTTTGAAGAAAACAGCGAACTGACCGAGGAAAATCGCGAACTCGATGAACAGAATCGTGAACTCGAGGCCCACAACGCCAGGCTGCGTGAGCGCGTCGAACATCCCGAAGCCGAGCCTCAGTCCCCCGCCTTTGTTCGTCCCAAGCGACGCGCCCAGGGCCTGGCTGCATTGATGCAGCATCGCCCGCGTCATGCCAGTGGTGATCAGTCAGCCGACGAGACAGACGATCGGACGACTGAACAAGCAGCCGACCAGGCGTCTGACCAGACAGCGGCTTCCACAGCCGGTGAGCAAGCCGAGCAAGCCGAGCAAGCCGAGCAAGCCGAGCAAGCCGACAAGACCTCCGCTGAGCACAGCGGTGAGCAAGCCCCTGTCCAGGCCGCTGACCAAGCCCCCGAGCAAACTCCTGACCAGGATGCTGGGCGAGTGGGCGGGCCTGCCGGCGAAGTCGCTCCGGCAACTATGGCGAGCGAGGCGTCCCCGGAACCGTCCACTGACGCGACGGTGTCATCCGACGCCTCTCGGTCGAAGCCAAGCCAACAAAGCCAAGGGGCGCCTTCCAGGAACGCTGACCTCCAGGGTGATACATCCGAAGCGACGGCCTCCGACGAGGCTGGCCGCCAGGGGGATCTGGCCATCGACAAGGCGCCGTCTCCCCAGGCGCTGTTGGGTGAGTGGTACCAGCGCTATGACAAGACCTTCTTCAAGGGCCACACCCGTCCCTTGAAGGTGGGCATCCACGAGGACCTGGCGGCCAGCGAGCCCTGGCCCGAGAAGCTGGTGCGGCGGGCCCTGGCCTGCTACGTCAACCTGCCGCGGTATCTCAAGTCGGTCAGGGAAGGCGCCGAGCGTATCGACCTCCAGGGCGCGCTGGTCGGGGCGGTCGATGCCCAGGCCGCCGAACACGCCAAGCGCAAGCTGGACCGCCTGCAGGCGGAGCAGCAAGGGCGCGGCAAGGTGTCGCAGCGGCGCAGCGGCCAGGGCCGGCGGCGCGCTGGCGCTGGCAAGGGCAAACAACCCCAGGGGGCATCAAATGCCGACCCGCAGCCCCATCGGGAAGTCGAGAGTGAACAGAGCAGCCGCACGGCGATGTCACAGGGGCGTCCCCCGCATCTCCACCAGCCGCAGAACGAGTCCAGGCACCAGCCTCATGGCCACGACAGCGAGGAATCGCGTCTGCAGCGCAAACTCGACGCCCTGATGGCCCGCCACAATAGTAGTCACTGACCGCGCTCCTTGGGTGTGGTCGTTGTCTGGGCGCTTTATGCATGGTCCTCATATGCGGTCATCAATTGTGCGGTCCTTATGGGCCGCCGCCGCCGTTGACGACTGTCGACAGTGTTCAACCCAGCTGACTTGAAAGCGTCACATCAGCGGGGCATGATGTAGTCGCTATGCCCGGCGCAGCATTCTATGCAGAATCGGTACGAGGTTAGCGAACAATGTTCGTTAAGTCGGTTTTCCGGTTCCAGCGCTGGCGGCGCCTTCGCAGGGATCGGTGTCGAATCGAGGGGCAGCGGGAACGAAAACAGTGTTTTTTTCTTGTTGCGCTCCTGAGAATCCCGGTATATGGTTGCCCTTGCGAGCATTGGACTATAACAAGGCTTCGCCGCTGTCAGGCTCGCTGCCTCGGTTCCCTGCCAGGAACCACAAGGCCAGAAAAACGAGCCGGCAATGACCGGCAAGCCAAGGCTGCCAAGCGCAGCAACGATCGAAACAGCAAGCTAGTCAAAAGGAACTCAGCAATGAAAAAGACACTGTTAGCGACTGCCATCGCCGGTGCTGCCGCCTTTACCGCTGCAGGCGCCCAGGCTGCCACCGTCTACAACCAGGACGGCACCAAACTCGACATCTACGGCAACGTCCAGATTGTCTACGCCGGGGTGAAGGACGAAGACGGTCACTCCCGTGACGAGATTGCCGACAACGGTTCTACCTTCGGCTTCGCCGCTGAGCACGTCATCTACAACGGTCTGATCGGCTACGCCAAGATCGAAATCGACGACTTCAAGGCCGACGAAATGAAGGTTGCTGGTCGTGATGCAGGCGACACCGCCTACATCGGCCTGAAGGGCAACTTCGGTGACGCGCGCATCGGTTCCTATGACTCCCTGCTGGACGACTGGATCCAGGATCCGATCTCCAACAACGAATACTTCGACGTCTCCGACTCCAACACCTTCAAGGGTGCTCCGGGTGAAGACGCCGATGACGCCAGCGTTGTTGCCGGCGATCCCGAAGGCGACAAGATCACCTACACCTCTCCGGTCTGGGGCGGCTTCCAGTTCGCTCTGGGTACCCAGTACAAGGGTGACGCCGAGAACGAAAACCTGACCGACGGTGGCGAAGCCTCCATCTTCGGTGGTCTGAAGTACACCATCGGCGGCTTCTCTGTCGCCGGTGTCTACGACGACCTGGGCATCTACGACATCGAAGACCAGTCTGTCAGCTACCTGTCCACTGACGTGGCTGCTGACGGCACCGTCACCACCACTCAGAACAACGTCACCATCGATGACGAAGATCTGGGTGATCAGTACGGTGTCACCATGCAGTACCAGTGGGACAGCCTGCGCGTCGCCGTCAAGTACGAGCGCTTCGAGTCTGACAACGACTTCCTGAAGGACGCTGACTACTACGCCATCGGTGCCCGTTACGGCTACCTGAACGGCATGGGTGACATCTACGGTTCCTACCAGTACATCGACCTCGGCGGCAGCGGCTTCAGCGACTTCGACAGCGCCAACGATGACGAGAACGACGACGACAACTTCAACGAAGTGGTTGCCGGTGTGACCTACAACATCTCCGACGCCATGTACACCTACGTGGAAGGCGCCGTGCGTGACCGTGACAACGACCAGGGTGACGGCTACGCCGTGGGTCTGACCTACCTGTTCTAATCCGACAGGTTTGACCCCCTAGCGTTGGAACGCTATAAACGAAAGCCGATCCTCCGGGATCGGCTTTTTTTCTGCTCTCAATCGGCAAGCATGTGAGGATCCATGAAAGACGTCACCCTACCCGCGGCGCTGCTGGCGCTTGGTGTTGCCCTTGCAGGTACCACCGTACAGGCTTCTGACAGTGCCATGACCGAGCGCTTCCGTGAGGAGAACCGCCAGCTCGATCTGACCGGCTTCTTCAAGCCGGAGAGTGACGCCCGCAGCCAGAGCTTCATGTTCGGGTCCCCCCATGCCCATGACTTCGAGGTAGAGGAAGAAGGGGTCTATCGTTTCGAGAGCCGTGTCAGCGCAGGCTATGAAGACAGCTACCAGATCGATGCGGTGCTGATGGACGATGCCGGCAACGTTATCGCTCGGGGCGAGGGCTACGGCCAGGACGGCGGTCTCCAGTTGGAGAGTCGCCTGACGCCTGGCATGTACGAGCTGCAGGTCAAGGGCACCCGCTTTGGCCGACGCGGCCGCGCCGGCGACGGCTACAGCATCGCCGTGGTGGGTCTCGATGATCGCGGTAATCGTATCGAGGTGGATGATGGCACGGGTCTGCAGTTCGTGGGCTCGGATCGTGACGGAAGCCAGAGCGCCTTTGTTACCAGTCGTGACGCAGTGGTCACCCTGGGTAGTCAATCCGGTGCCTCCGGGGCCGCCGCGACTCAGTCTGCCGCAGCCCAGTCCTCCAGCGCAGCAGCGACTTCTGCGTCTGCCTCCTCCGCAGCGGCAGCAGGCGAAGTGGCCTCAAGCGCAGGTGCCTCGGCGGCCACCACGGCGTCCACGGCCGGGGTGGCGGGTTCCTCCTCGGCGGCCGGTGCCACAGCAGGTGCAGCCGCCGGCGCAGGCGCGGCAGCCAGCGTCAGCGGTAGTGCAGCGCGCAGCGATAACCCGGATGAGCGTCAGGTGCAGAGCGTCAAGACCGACGTCAAGATTCGCGCTCGTGGTGAGGTACTGAGCTTCAACGTGGCCGAGCCGAGCAGCGTGCGTATCACCACCTCGACCTTCCCGCCGGGCGACGAAGACACCTATCGCCTGACCATGGAGGTGGCCGATTCCTCCGGGCGTATCGTCGCCGAGGGCGAAGGCCAGGGCTTCAACGGCAACGTCGATCTGACCACCCAGCTGGACCCGGGCATGTACCATATCCGGGTCGCCGGTCAGAAGTTCGGCAACGCCCAGGACGGCCCCAACAACTACGAGCTCAAGGTCGTGCTCGACAACTGATATCGCGAGCGACGTATCGTCGCGAGTGGTGACAACAGGACGGGCCCTTCGGGGCCCGTTTTTTGTGCAAGACGTTGGTCTCTGGCCGGTGGGGTCGCCCGACAAGCCGAACGATGCCACCACGGTGGACACAAAAAAATACCCCCGCCTTTAGGCGGGGGCATGGGGACGTGCTGTGACGGGATTGGTCAGCGGGTGGCACTTCTCGCCTGGTGGCAAGATGGGTCAGTCACCGATTCTGGCGATGGCCTCACGCACACCGGCAGCGTACTCCGGGTGGCACTTCTCGAAGTGGCCGAGCTGACGCTCCTTGATAAAGTCCGGGACACCCTGCATATGCCGGGCGATATTGCCGAACAGTCGCTCCCGCTGCTCCGGGCTCATCAATTCGAACAGGGCGCGAGGCTGTGCGTAGTCGTCATTGCCTTCGCGGTGGTCGTAGCGCCAGGCGTCGCCTTCCAGCGGCAGCGGCGGTTCCACTACGCTCGGGTCCTCGGTCGGTCCATCGAAGGAGTTGGGCTCGTAGTAGGCGTCGCCGTTTTGCTCTCCGTTGGCGAAGAAGCGCATCGGGCCGTCCTTGTGGTAGTGGTGGACCGGACACTTCGGCTGGTTGACCGGCAGCGCCTCGTAGTGGGTGCCGAGGCGGTAGCGGTGGGCGTCGGCGTAAGAGAACACCCGTGCCTGCAGCATCTTGTCCGGCGAGAAGCCGATGCCCGGCACCTTGTTGGACGGTGAGAAGGCAGCCTGCTCGATCTCGGCAAAGTAGTTGTCGGCGTTGCGGTTGAGCTCGAAGTAGCCGACCTCGATCAGCGGGTAGTCGCCATGGGGCCACACCTTGGTCAGGTCGAAGGGATTGAACGGCGCCTGCCTGGCCTGTTCCTCGGTCATCACCTGGATAAAGAAGTTCCAGCGCGGGTAGTCGCCGTTTTCCAGGGCGTTGTAGAGGTCTTCCTGGGTGGTCTCGCGGCTCTTGCCCACCACCTGTTCGGCCTCGGCATCGGTAAAGTGCTTGTGACCCTGGGCGGTGCGGAAGTGGAACTTGCACCATACCCGCTGGTTGTCGGCGTTGATCAATGAATAGGTGTGGGAGCCGTAGCCATTGATGTGACGAACGTCGGTGGGCAGGCCGCGGTCCGACATCAGCATGGTCACCTGATGCAGTGACTCCGGTGACAGCGACCAGAAGTCCCAGGCCGCGGTGGCCGAGCGCATGTTGGTGCGCGGGTGGCGCTTCTGGGTATGGATGAAGTCCGGGAACTTGGACGGATCACGGATAAAGAACACCGGCGTATTGTTGCCGACCACATCCCAGTTGCCTTCCTCGGTGTAGAACTTCAGGGCGAAGCCGCGCACGTCACGCTCGGCGTCCGCCGCACCCTGTTCGCCGGCCACGGTGGAGAAGCGGGCCAGCATCGGCGTCTGGCTACCCGGGGTGAAGACCTTGGCCTTGGAGTAGCGGGTGATGTCCTGGGTGATGGTCAGGGTGCCGTGGGCGCCCCAGCCCTTGGCGTGGACGGTGCGCTCGGGGATGCGCTCGCGGTTCTGGTGAGCGAGTTTCTCGAGAAGCTGGTAGTCCTCGAGCAGCAGAGGTCCACGGGGGCCCGCACTCAGGCTGTTCTGGTTGTCACCGATGGGGGCACCGGCGCTGGTGGTCATTGTCTTGCGGGTCATGTGGCGTCTCCTGCTCTTGGTCTGGTCCGATATAAGGTATAGACCGCTGTCGACGAAGAACAATCGAACCTTTCTATTTCGTTTATAGGAAATGGATGTTTAGCGTTACTATTTATGCTATTCACGATGCATGTAACGTATTTCGCACCACCGCCACCGGCGGTTCGACCCTGAAGGAAAGCCTTCGTGCCCAAGCTGTGCAGATTTGTCGCTTCGCTCTCGCTGCAACTGAGAATGATGACTGGCCTGGCGATGACCTGGGTTGTCGTGGTGACGATCCTGCTGGCGTGGGGCTGGTACACCGGCAAGGACCTGGTGCGTGAGGTGAACTTTTCTCACCTGCGTTACGAGACGCATCTAATCGCCGATGAGGTGACCGAAGAGATCGAGACACGCCTGGCGATGCTTGAGCGGGTGGCGTCCAGGCACCCGAGTGGCGCGTTGCTCGACCCCGGCGGTGGGGTGTTGAAGGAAAACAGCGTATTGCTCGAGCTGTTCGACGGCCTGGTGGTATTCGACGGCGACGGCAGGGTGGTCACCGATTGGCCGGTGACACCGGGGCGCGAAGGGCTCGATATCAGCGATCGCGAGTACTTCAGTTTTTTGCGCGAGGTCGGGCGGCCCTACGTCAGTGACCCCATCTATGGGCGTATTACCGGGCTTCCGCTGGTGCTGTTACTGGTGCCGCTGAAGGGCGACGATGGTCGCTTCATGGGGGCTTTGGGAGGCGTGGTCGAAGTTCACTCGGGCGGTATCTTCCGACGCTTGAGCCGGGTCCGGCTGGGTAACGAAGGCTACGCAGCCGTGTTCAGCGCCTCAGGGCAGGTGCTCTATCACCCTGACCGCCAGCGCGTGATGGGGACGCTGGGAGACCTCTCCCACAACCCGGCCCTGGACCTGGCCCTCGATGGCTGGGAGGGCGAGCGTTTTGGACCTACGGTAAATGGCGAAATGACCTTTCAGGCATACCGGCAGGTGTGGCCGGCGGACTGGATCGTCGGCGTGTTCTTGCCGGAAGGCCAGGTATTGGCGCCCTTGTGGGGCTTGCTGAAACGCCTCAGCTGGGTCGGGGTGGGTATCGCGCTATTGCTGCTGCCACTTCTTGGCTGGATGGTGTGGCTGCTGCTGCGGCCGCTTTACCAGTTGCAGTCGCAGATCGCCCAGGTAGGCAAGGGGCTGCGTGGTCGCGTCGTGCTGGGTACCGAGATGAAGGAATTGACCCAGGTGGCCGAGGCTTTCAATGCCGTGGAGGTCGAGCGAGAACGGGCGCTGAATGATTTGCGCGGACGTCAGGCGTTCCTCGACAGCGTGCTGGCGTCCTCGCCGGTGGGCATGTTCGTGACCGACACCCAGGGTCGCATCACCTACATGAATGACGCCCTGGCCCAGTTGACCGGTCGTACCATGAAAGGGCAGGACCGCTATGGTTGGGTCCAGGCGATCCATGCCGAGGATCGCGATGCGGCGATCGAGCTGTGGCGCTACAGCATGGCCTCAGGGAAGGACTTTCTGCGTCAATACCGCTACTGGCGGGCCGATGGCGAGCTTCTATGGCTGGAGGTTCACGCCAGCCAGGTCGCCATCGATACCGAGGTGATTGGCTTCGTCGGTACCGTCAAGGACATCACCGCCCGTCGTCAGCAGGAGGCAATACGTCAGTGGGAGGCCGAACACGATCCCCTTACCGGCCTCTTGAACCGACGAGGCTTCGAGCGTCGCCTCGAAGAGGCCATGGCGGACTGGCGCAAGATGGCCAAGCCCTCCGTTCTGATGCTGTTCGACCTGGATCGGTTCAAGCCGATCAACGATGAGGGTGGCCACCCGCTCGGTGACGAGATGCTGCGTCGCATCGCTCGGGAAGTCGGCCGCTGTGTTCGTAGCAGCGATCACGTGGCTCGCCCGGGCGGCGATGAATTCGCGGTGCTGCTGCCAAGTTGTACGCTGGCCCAGGCGCAACGTATCGGCGAAGACATCCTGACAGCGATCAATGACACCTGTGTGGTCCACGAGGGGCGTGAATACCATGTCACCACGAGCCTCGGCATCACCGAGTTTCGTGAAGGCGATGCCGATATTCACACTCCCATCGAACGTGCTGATGCGGCCAGCTATGCGGCCAAGCGCCAGGGGCGCAATCGCCTGGTGGTGGACGAGAGCGAGGCGTAAGGCCGGCCGCACCGACGACACCACCGACGTCCCCACCGCCAACTTTCAGTCTGTCGCATCAGCGCCTGGGCGTCGTCGGTCGACGACCGATGACCCCCAGGCACTTTTTCATCCAGGCCGAAGGGGGCAGGGCATCTTCAGGGATGCTATTGATTGCCGCGTAGCTGGCGCTCCAGCTGTCCCAGCCGTGGGTCGTCCGGGCGCAGTCGGCGCAACTCGGCCAGGGCCGACAGCGCCTGGGGGATGCGCCCGCTGGTGGCGTTGACGTAGACCAGGGCGTAGAGCAGGTCGGGATCACCGGGTGCCTGCCGGCGTCCCTGCTCGAGCGCCGCCAGGGCCTCGTCCTTGCGTCCCAGGCGGTCCAGCATCAGTCCGCGGTTGTAGTGGGTGCGGGCGTGGTCCGGGCGCCATTCGGCGGCCTTCTCGAGCCAGGACAGGGCCTCTTCCATCCCACCCTCCTCCTGCATCCCTCCATCCTCTGCCAGCGACAGCGCCAGCAGGTAGGCCAGGTGGCCTCGATCCGGCGCGGGCATGCCATCGAGGGCGATGCCGTCCTTCAGCAGTGCTCGGGCGTCCTGTTGGCGGCCTTCGGCGCTGAGCTGGGTGACCAGGTTGGCGCGGGCCGGCAGGAAGTAGGGGTCCATCGCCAGCGCCGCACGATACTGTCGCTCGGCTTCGTCCTCGCGTCCGGTGCGCGCCAGCAGTACCGCCAGGTTGAGGCGGTTGCCGGGCAGGTCGGCGTTCTGCTCCAGGCGCCGCTCGTAGTCGCGACGTGCCTCCAGAAAGGCTGCACGACGCTCTTGTGGCATGACCATCAACGAGGTGCCGGCCAGCGCCTTGACCGCCTCGTCGCGGACCGCCAGGCGTTCGTCATCGATCAGTGGAAGCAGCAGCTCGACCCTGGCGCCTTCGGGGGCCTGGGCGAATACTGGCGCTGCGGCGGCGCGGACCAGTGGGGACTCGTCCTTTAACGCCTGCTCAAGCGTCGGCAGGGCGTCGCCGGCAAAGGGGGTGAGCTCGTCCACCGCGGTGGCGCGCACGATGTCCGGAGTATCGTCATCCTCGATCAGCGCCTTCAGATAGTCCGGCGCTTCAGGGCGGCCCAGGCGGGCCGACTGAAGCGCCACACCGTAGTGGGAACGACTGGCGCTGCGGCTGTCGTCACCGAACCACTCACGAATCTGCGCCGCGGCGTCGGCGGGCGACAGGTCCTGGTGGCAGCCGGTGCAGGCGTCGGGGCTACCGGTGGCCTCGGCGAGATCCGGGCGGGGCACCCGGAAGCTGTGGTCGCGACGCGGGTCCACCACCATGTAGGTGGTCTCGGGCATATGGCAGCTCACGCACTGGGCGCCTTCGCTGCCGGGGGTATGGTGATGGTGCTCGGGACTGTCGTAGTTGTTGCGCTGCATGGTCGGGAAACGCGGCGGAGGCGCCGGGTTGTGGCACTGCAGGCACAGGCCGTTGCCCTCGATCTTTACCTCGCTGGTATGCGGGTCATGACAGTCCACGCAGCCGACACCCTGCTGGTACATGCGGCTCTGGGTGAACGAGCCATAGACGTAGACCTCGCCCTGTATCTGGCCGTCGGCGTGGTACATGCCCTCGCCCAACAGGCTCGGCAGGGCGGCATCGGTCAGCGGAGCACCATGCACCGGGCCCGCGCCCAGCATCTGGCGACGACTGTGGCAGCGAGCGCACTGCTCGACCAGCTCGGGGGCATCCATTTCGGCGAGATCCAGGGCAAGGCCCATATCGCCGCTTGAGGCGGGAGAGGATTCGGGAGCGTCTTCGTCGGCCTGCCACCGGGCCGCCCAGTCCAGGTGATCCTGGGCGGGGCCGTGGCAACTCTGGCAGCCGACACTCTGCTCGTGCCAGGTGGTGGCGAAGCTGTCGCTTTCAAGATCGTAGTGCTTCTCGAGGTTGGTCGAGTGGCAGTCGGCGCACATGGCGTTCCAGTTCTGGTAGCGCCCGCGCCAGTGCAGGGGGTCATCGGGGGTAAACGCCTGGCCCGGGTAGAGCGAGAACCAGCGCTGTCCACCTTCGTCGGCGGGGCGCGAGTCCCAGGCGATGGTCAAACTCTGCAGTCGTCCCCCTGGCTGCTCCACCAGATACTGCTGCAGCGGGCGTACGCCGAAGGTGTGGCGGATCTCGAAGGTCTCGGCGGGGTCCTGTGGGCCTTCCAGGGTCGCCAGGAAGGTATCGCCTCGGCGGTGAAAGCGTGCCTTGACCTCGCCATCCTCGAAGCTGGCTTCGTCGAAGTCGCCCAGTACGTTGTCGGGGGTGGCGTCGCGCAGCGCCCAGGCGTGGTCGGAATCCTGCCATGCCTGGGTCTCGGCCTCGTGACAGGAGGCGCAGCTTCCTTCGGGGGCGTAGCCCTTGGCTTCGGTGGCCGTCGTCGGGGGCGTTCCCTGAGGCGTCTGGGCAATGCTCTCCGGTGCGGCCAGCAACCCCGCCATCAGGGCCATGGCAAGCGCTGGTGCCGATACCATCGAAAGCGCTGGTGCCAGCGTCGACCAAAGCGCTGGTGCGGGCCCTGTGGACTCGACGCTCGGAAGGAGCGTCGCAAGTCGAGCACGCAGGCATCGAAGAAAGGATAAACGGCCAGGTTCACGCATTACGTCGGGTCACTTGTGCAGTCGGGTTCAACGCCGTCAGGCGGTCGTGGGCAAGCTGTCGGTTTGCAGGGCGCGATGATGCAAGCTCTCGTGCACTTGGTAGGGCCTGTGCCAGGCGTTGCCAGAGGGATTCTTTATTGTCTATGCCATCGCCGCCGCCATCCCCATCGCCGCCGCCATCGCCACCAGTATCGCGAAAACCTGCCGCTGGCTTGGCGATCTCGCGGTCGGGACCGAGGCAGGCGCGACACAGGGCGTCGAGTTGGTTGGCAAAGCGGGCGCGCGCCTCGCTATTGCTGTCCAGATGGGGTTCCAGGGCCTCCCAGTGTCGGCGCACCGCGACCAGGTCGCGGGCATCGAGGGATCGCTTCAGGCGATGAAGCCCGGCCACGCCGCTGGCCTCGCGACGCTGGCGCTGTTGTTGCTGGTGATATTGCCAATCCGCACGCACCTTGGCACCGATGGCAAGGCGCCGCCACAGCCAGGCGGTGAGCGACACCAGCAGCACCAGTCCCAGCAGCCAGGGCAAGACGCCGAGAACGAGGCGCGACCAGTCCTCTGCGCTGCGAGCGGCGCGGGGTGCCGAGACGCTGACCTCGAGTGGCGCAAGCCCTGCCTGCTCCAGGCTGTCGCTCTCGGGATCGTACCAGCGCAGCGAGACTCCGGGCAGAGAACTCTTGCCACCGGTTTCTGCCACATAGGTCACGCGGTCGGTACGGGTGCCGCCATCGCTGGACTCTTCAAGGCGTGGTGTCTCGGGATAGACCCCGAGCGGGGCCATCGCTGTCTCGTCGCCTGCCTCCTTGGCCGGTGCAGACAGCAGGTCGGGCAGCAGCAGAGCGCTGCCGCCGCTCAGTCGCGCGGTGACCGTGCGGGTGACGCTGTCGCCGGCCTCGAGCTCGATGGGGCCGCTGTCACCGTCGGCACCGTCTTGCTCCGGTGACTGTCGGTCGTCGCCCGCGTTTTCGGTGTCGTCAGCATCACCATCGTCTCCTTTCTGGCCCTGCGCCTGCTCACCGTTCTTGCCATTCTCTCCGTTCTTGCCGTTCTCTCCGTGCTTGCCCGCTCGCACGATCTCGAGCGTCTGGGTCAGCTCGATGTCGCGGGCCGACAGATAGGGCTCGAGTCCCTCGGCGGCTTCGGGCAGCCGGGCCGTCAGGGTCACGGGTGGCAGGGTGAGACGTTGCTGGGTCGGGGAGTTGTCCTCGGGAGAGGCATAGGTGACCTCGAGGCTGCCGCTGCCCAGTTCGAAGCGTCCGGCGGACAGTGGCGTCAGGCGATAGCGGCGCGAGACACCGGACCAGGTCTTTCCATCGACGCGCTGGCTGGTCGGGGTGGTGGCGCGATCGCCCAGGGTCACCCTGAGCCCCGGCTGGTCCAGGCTCGGAAAGGTCACCGGCTCAGGCATCCAGGTGGGTACCAGCACCTGGACACGCAGCTCGGCGCTGTCGCCGGGCGCCAGCTCCTGCGGCTCGAGCTCGACCGTGAGCCGGACCGGGGACGAGCTGGTATCCGCCGCTGTCGCTGCGGCCGAGCAAAGCGTCGACGTCAGCGCCAGCGACGACAGCAGCAACGACAGCAGCATGAGCCCCGCCAGACGCGGCGCACTCTTGCCAGGGCGCGAGGCGCGGCTGACTCGACGTGGGTTCATGGCGCCGTCTCCCTGTCGTTGTCGCTATCACTATCAGAGCTAGCGGGAGCCTGCGCCTCGATGGCGAAGCGCTGGCGCAGGAAGTCGCTGGTATCGGTGTCCAGGGTCTCGATCCACTGCTCGGCGGTGATCTGCTGGCCAGGTTCCTCCACCGGCTGTTCGGTGTCCTCACCCCGGGCCTCTTCATTGTCGAATACCACGTCGTCGGCGCCGATGCCGAGCTCCTCGCCGGTATCGGACTGCTCACGGGTGTCCTCGACGTAAGCGAGAATCTCCCTGGCCAGTTCCAGGTTGCGTTGACCTTCGGGATAGTCGGGGTCGCGCGCGAGCACCGTCTCGAAGGCGTCGATGGCGGGGCGGTACTGACGATTCTTGATCAGCGCCAGCCCCTGGGTGAAGGCGGCATCGGCGCTGTCGAGCCGGTCGAGCACCTCGACCGCCGCCTGGTACTGGCCATCGCGGTAGAGCGCATAGCCGAGCCAGGCCGGATCCTCGAAGTGGCGGGCCGCACGGCCGTAGTCGTTGCGTTCGGCCCACCATCGGCCCTGCTGATCCGGCGTCAGAAAGGCGTCCGCGAGGCCCTGGGTCAGCCTTCCCGCCAGGCTGGTGTCGAGGGTCTCGGTGGCCCGGGACGCCTCCTGGGCCAGGGCCGGCGTGACGGGCCCGGCCCACAGCACCGGCAGCAGCGCCAGGCCGGACAGGCCGAGCTGCCAGCCGCGGCGAAAGCCCAGTAGAGCGAGCAGTGCCGCCGGCCAGGCCAGCCATACGCCGCGATCCTCCCAGGCCAGGCGGTCGTCATCGCGTAGCGCCTGCTGGTAGGTGGCGGCCAGACGGCGGGTGATCTCGTCCACGTCGGCGTCGTCAACGCTCAGCCCCACGCGGGTCGCGCCTGCCACCGACGCCGTGCTTGTCCCGGAGCTTCCGGGAGCGTTCATGTCCAGCACCAGCAGGGTGTCATCCTCGCCGAGACCGGCCGTGACGGAACCCTGGGCGGTGACGCCGTCGCTCACCAGCAGTACCGCGCCGGGAAGCCCTGCGTTGTCGCGTCGAGCCCCGTCGAGCACGCTGGCGGCAAGCGCCAGCGCTTGCCCGGCGGCGTCGCCCTCTTCCGGCATGACGTCGCTGGAAAGCCCCTCGAGGTAGGGCGTGACCAGCGCCGGGTCGTCGGTCAGCGGCACCACCTGGTGGGCACTGCCGGCGTAGGCGATCAAGGCGGTACGGGCGCCGTCGCGACGCTCGAGCAGGGTCTGGATCTTGTGCTTGGCGCGCTCCATGCGGCTTGGTGGCACGTCGCTCTGGTCCATGCTGGCGCTGACCTCCAGCACCACCACCAGCGGGGCGCTCTGGGCGATCAGCGGGTTGGGCATGCGCGTCCAGGCGGGACCGGCAACGCCCAGGATCAGCAGGATGGCCAGCAGCGCCAGGGTGTCCAGCGGCCGCAGTCGGCGGCGGTCGTGCCCATCGGCACGCAGGGCAGATGCCAGGTGGGGGGCAAAATGGTCACCGCCGATGTCCGCCGAGGGGATCCGTCGGCGCCACCACCACAGCACCACCACCAGCGGCAGCAGCAGGCACCATAGTGGACGCAGCAGGTGCAGCGCGGAGAGACCGTCGAGCCACTCGCTCATGGCGTGCCCTCCTGCGTGTTGTCACCGCGGCTGGTATCAGGGTGTTCGGCGACGTCTGTCCGGGCATCTGCCTTCCCGCCAGAGGGAGCGCCAGCCGTTCGCGAGCGGACCAACTGCCGGCGATCGAGCGCCAGGGTCAGCAGCACCAGCGCCGCCGCCAGAGCGAGCGGCCAGTGACTCAGCGAGCGGTGCTCGCGATAGCTGTGGGTGGCGACCTCACGCGGTGCCAGTTCATCGATCCGCGCGTAGATGGCGGCAAGTGCCTGCTGGTCGGTGGCGGTGAAGAAGGCGCCGTCGGTGGTCTCGGCGATGGCCTCGAGGGTTTCGCTATCGACGCGGTTTTCGCCGCTGCCCTGAGGATCACCCATGGCGATGGTGATCACCCGCACGTCGCGCTCGGCGGCGATGGAGGCGGCGTTGATGGGGCTCATGCGGCTGCCGGTGTCGGCGCCGTCGGACAGCAGGATCAACAGCCGCTGTTCCACGTCGCTTGCCTCGAACTGGCGGATGGCCAGACCCATGGCGTCACCCAGCGCGGTATGCGGGCCGGCCATGCCGACCTCGGTCTGGTCGAGCAGCGTGGTCAGCGTCTTGAGGTCCTCGGTCAGCGGCGCCTGGACGTAGGCCCGCGAGCCAAACACGATCAGCGCCAGACGCTCGCCCTCGCGATCGGCGACGAAGTCGGCGATGACCTCCTTGACCGCCGCCAGGCGCTGGCGGGGCTCACCCTCGGCATCGATCAGGTCGGACTCATCCATGCTGCCGGAGATGTCCACCGCCAGGATCAGGTCGCGGGCGGCGCTCTGCCAGACGATGGGTTCGCTGAGTTTCTCCGGACGGGCCAGGGCCACCACGATCAGTCCCCACACCAGCGGCTGTGTCAGCCGAGCCAGCGGCGAGCGCTGGCGGCCGCGCGGAACCGAGACACCGGCGGCCTCCACCAGTCGCTGAAAGAACGGCAGGCGCAGCGCTGCCAGCCGTTGGCGGTGGGCTGGCAGCAGCCAGTAGGCCAGTAACGGCAGCGGCAGCAGGGCCAGCGCCCAGGGCGTCGCCAGTTCGATCATGACGCCGACTCCTGGGGAATATCGCGACGGTGGTGGCGGATCCAGCGTCGGCTCAGTGCCACGAGTTCCGCCGATGGGGGATTGGTGCCGTCTGTCGGGGTGGCCCGGTAGGGCGCCGTGGACAGCTCCTGGCCCAGCGGGCCGTCGAAATGCGGGGTGCGTCTGTCGCCCAGGCTTGCATCGAGAAAGCGCCACCAGCGCTGGCCGGTCAGGCCGGCGACACGCTCTCGCGGATAGGCAGAGAGGGCGGTCCGCCTGAGGATCTCCGCCAGGGCGATCGCTCCTTCGTCATCCAGGCGCTGGTCGAGCTCGATCAGGGCGGCGCGGCGATAGGCATCGGCACGCCAGCGCAGATACCGACGGATGCCCCATAGCGCCAGTAGCGCCACTATCACGACGGCCAGCAGCGACCAGCCCCAGGTCTGGGGTATCCAGGGGATCGCAGGGGGAACCGGTGCCTCGGACAGCTGATCGATCAGGTCGGGCAACATCACGATATCGTCGTTGCTCGCAGCGGTACTCATCGCGGCCCCCCTGTCGCCGGGTCATCGCCAGCGTCTGAACCAGCAGCACCCTCGGACGGCAGCCCCAGTAAGGTACGCAGCTGGGGCAGGGTGGGGGAGCCCGCGGACAGCGACGCCAGGCCTACGCCAAGCTGTCGTGACCAGCGCTCAAGCTGCTGGCGGCGCTCCCTGGCCACGCTTTCCAACGCCCGGCGCTGATCGGCGTCGGAGGTATCAAAGCGGGCGTGGCGTTGACCGTCGGTGGCCACGCAGGCGAGGTCGTCAGGCAAGCGCTCGGACAAGGGGTCGCTGACCGCCACCAGCATCAGGTCATTGTGGCGGCGGATGGCGCCGAGCAGTGCTTCGGTGCGCGGGCCCGGAACGTCGAAATCGCTGAGCAGGATGATCAGGTGGTCACGGCTGGCCAGGCGTGCCACCGACGTCAGTACCTGATCCAGCGAGGTCGGCGCGGGTGCCTTGCGCTGTGGATGCAAGGCCTGGTTGGCCTGGGCCAGGGCGCTCAGGTAGCGCATCAGCTGGGCCCGGGAGCGACGCGGTCGGAACTCTTCGACGGCCTCGTCGCTGACCACGATGCCGCCCACCCGGTCGCCCTGCTCCAGCACAGCGAAGCCCAGCAGCGCGGCGGCTTCGGCGGCGGTGACCGACTTCATGGCGTGGCGGCTGCCGAAGAACATCGACATGCGCTGGTCGACCACCAACAGGGCGGGGCGATCGCGCTCTTCGGTGAACACCCGTACATGGGGAGTGCCGGTGCGCGCGGTGACCCGCCAGTCGATGTTGCGCACGTCGTCCGATGGCTGATAATCGCGTAATTCAAGGAAGTCCAGGCCGCGCCCCCGGAGGTGCGAGCCATGGCGGCCATTGAGCACGCTGCGAGCCGGCTGGCGCGGCAGCAGTCGCAGGCGGCGGCCCTGGGGTTCCAGCGCCGTCAGCTGGGCCAGGTCCAGGTGCACGCGCGGATCCAGCGTGGTTCGCTCCGTGGAGCCGGGCACCGTCCGGGAAGCCGGGTGTCTGGCGAATGGCAGGCGCATCGATACCTCTTGTCCAGGGATCCGTCCCTTGCCGGGGCGAGGCTCAAGCCGTGGCGAAGTCTGGCGGCTAGAAGGCGTGTACGGACCGGGTTTGCACGAGACCAGGCCTCAGGGGAGCGCCACGCAGCCAAGCAGGGTGGCGACCGCGTCGTCGGCGCTGAAGCCCTGGCCCTGGGCCTCGAAGCTCAGCCCGATGCGGTGGCGCAGCACCTCCGGTGCCACCTGCTGGACGTCCACCGGATCCACGTAGTCGCGGCCTTCGAGCCAGGCGTGGGCGCGGGCGCAACGGTCGAGCGCCAGCGAGGCGCGCGGGCTGGCGCCGAGTTCGATGTAGCGGGCCAGGTCGTCGCTGAAGTCCGCCGGGTGACGGGTGGCGTCCACCAGCGTGGCCATGTACTGCTCCATCGGCTCGGCCACGTGCAGGGCGGCGATCTCGCGGCGGGCGGCGAAGATCGCCTCCTGGGCCAGGGCCACGGGGACCTGAGCAGGAGCGTCGCCGGCGGCCGGGCTTGCCTCGCGATTGTTGGCCTGTTCTTCCTGACGCACCAGGCGAATCACCTGGACCTCTTCCTCGCGGCTGGGGTAGTCGACCCGCACATGCATCATGAAGCGGTCCATCTGCGCCTCGGGCAGCGGGTAGGTGCCTTCCTGCTCGATCGGGTTCTGGGTAGCCAGCACCATGAACAGCGCCGGCATCTTGTGGGTCGTGCCGCCCACCGTGACCTGGCGCTCCTCCATGGCCTCGAGCAGGGCCGACTGCACCTTGGCCGGGGCGCGGTTGATCTCGTCGGCCAGCACCAGATTGGCGAACAGCGGGCCCGGGTGAAAGCGGAATACGGCGCCTTCCTCGCCCTGATGGTAGACCTCGCTGCCGGTCACGTCGGAAGGCAGCAGGTCGGGCGTGAACTGGATACGACTGAAGTCGGCCTCCAGGTGGCGCGCCATGGCCTTGACCGCGCGGGTCTTGGCCAGTCCCGGCAGGCCTTCGATCAGCAGGTTGCCGCCGGCCAGCAGGCCGATCACCAGCCGCCGAATGACGTCGCGCTGGCCGATGATCGACTCGCCGATGGCGGCCTCGAGTCCCTTGATGTCGTCGTTGAGGCTCATGGTTTCTCCGGGTAAAGGCGTTGCCAGTCGCGGGCCATGTCGATCAACTGCCAGTCGCGCGCTTCAGCCTGTTCCAGGCCATCGGCCAGGCGTCCGATATGGCTGTCGCTGTCGTAGGCGACCTCGCGCTCGCCATCGGTGTGGTGAACCAGCACGCCAAGGCGCGGGCCTTCGCCCTCGGTGGTCCAGATCAGCATCGGCACGTCGCCGTCTGAGTTGCCCACGGCGAGAATAGGGCGCTGGCCCAGATGGCGGTTGATCGATATCACCTTGCCGGGGCCGTCATCGAGCCAGATGTCGCCGCCGCGCTTGTAGAGCTGCGGATCGTCCTCGAGATCGACCAGTTCCATCTCGCCGGTACTGCCGATGATGTTCTGGGGCGGCACGCCATAGACGTCGCTGGCGAAGACGCGCATGAACTCGAGCCCGCCACCGGAGACGATGTAGGTCGAGAAGCCGTGGTCGCGCAGATAGCCGAGCAGTTCGAGCATCGGCTGGTAGACCATGTCGGTGTAGAAGCGGCCGGTCGCGGGGTGGGTGGCGTTGGCCAGCCAGTCGCTCACGTCCTGCTGGAAGTCACTCAGCGACAGGTCCTGGTGGGACAGCGACAGCAGCGCCTGGATGCCTTCCTCGCCTGCCTCCAGCAGGGTGTCGATGTCACCTTCGGCGGCGGCCTTCTTGAGCGGCGTGTCGAGCGCCTCGGGGTCGGCCTCGCTGGCGCGGTCCAGGGCGTAGAGCAACTGGGTGTAGGCGGGCTGTTCACTCCACAGGGTGCCATCGTTGTCGAACACCGCGATGCGTCGCTCCTGTGGCACGAAGTCTTCGCTGTCCGGATCGCTGGTGGTCTCGACAAAGTCGACGATGGTGCTCTTGCTGTGACCGGCATTCCAGGAAGGCAGCGGGTCGGCCAGTGCCATCGCAGGAAGCAGAGACAACAGTACCGCGGGCAGCAGCGTTGCCAGTGACTGTCGTTGGAGGATGCTCGGATTAGGGGGATTCATGCACTCGGTTCCTTGAGAGAATGGAAGGGGCTCTTCGACCCGTCTTTTTTCACCGACGAGCCGCCCCCGGGGGAGCGGCTCGTGGCGTTCAAGCCGGCGTCAGTGAACGCTGGCGGGTTGTTCCAGGGCTTCCATTACCTGATCCAGACTGAAACTTGCTGCCTTCATGCGTGGCGGAAACTCCTTGAAGGTCTCCAGGAAGTTTGCCACATAGGACTGGGCGGGCAGGGCCAGGAAGGAGTGATCCAGCAACCAGTCATAGTAGGTGTTGGAGGTCAGCTGAGCACGCTCGTAGGGATCGCGGCGAAGGTTGAACATCAAGGGGACACGCAGCGGGGTGAAGGGGTTCGCCCACACTTCGAAGGTACCCTCGATGCGCTGCTCCATGAACACCAGCTTCCAGTCATCGTAGCGCAGCGCGGTCAGGTCACCGTCATCGGAGAAGTAGAACACCTCATGACGGGGGCCTTCCTCACTTTCCCCGGTGAGCAGGGGCAGGAAGTTGTAGCCGTCCAGATGTACGTTGTACTCGCGACCGATGGCCTGAACGCCACCCTCCAGCAGGTCCTGCTTGATGGAATCGTTGCCGACGGCGGCCATGAAGGTCGGCATCCAGTCCATGTGGTGCATGACCTCGTTGGAGATGGAGCCTTCCTCGATCTGACCTGGCCAGCGGACCATGGCGGGTACCCGCCAGCCGCCTTCCCAGTTGGTGTTCTTTTCACCGCGGAATGGCGTCATACCAGCGTCGGGCCAGGTATTCATGTGCGGCCCGTTGTCGGTGGAGTAGAACACGATGGTGTTGTCGGCGATGCCCAGCTCGTCAAGCTTGTCGAGGAACTGGCCGACGTGCATGTCGTGCTCGACCATACCATCGGCGTATTCGTTCTGACCGGAGATACCGCGCAGCTCGTCCTTGACGTGGGTACGGAAGTGCATGCGGGTGGCGTTCCACCAGACAAACCAGGGGGTGCCCTCGGCGGTCTTGCGCTCGATGAAGTCCAGCGCCGCGGCGGAGGATTCCTCGTCGATGGTCTCCATTCGCTGGCTTGTCAGCGGTCCGGTGTCCTCGATCTGCCCGTCGGCGCTGGACTTGATTACCCCACGGGGGCCGAAGGCCTCGCGGAAGGTACGCCCGTCCGGCATTTCCATATCGGCAGGGTAGTCCGGGTGCTCGGGTTCTTCCTCGGCGTTGAGGTGATAGAGGTTACCGAAGAATTCGTCGAAACCGTGATTGGTCGGCAGGTGTTCGTCGCGATCGCCCAGGTGGTTCTTGCCGAACTGGCCGGTGGCGTAGCCTTCGGCCTTGAGCAGGGCGGCGATGGTCGGGTCCTTCTCGCTGATGCCCTGAGCGGCGCCCGGCAGGCCGACCTTGGATAGCCCTGTGCGAAACACGCTCTGGCCGGTGATGAAGGACGAGCGGCCGGCGGTGCAGGACTGTTCACCATAGTAGTCGGTGAACATCATGCCTTCGTCGGCGATGCGGTCAATATTGGGGGTCTGGTAGCCCACCAGACCGTGGGTGAAGGCCGAAATATTGGACTGCCCGATATCGTCGCCCCACAGCACCAGGATGTTGGGTTTGGACGAGTTTCCGTTGTCCTGCTGCTGGGAGTCATTCTCCTGGGCAAGCACCGACGTGGACATCGTCATGATAAGGCTGGCCGCTAGATAACCGCTCCAGCGTTGCGCTCTGTTGCGATAAGGACTGAATGCGAACACCGTCTGTCTCCCTGACCCGGTCACGTACCACGATGACCAGTGATTTGACGCGATGAGAGGCTCCGAGGGAGCCCGATCGCTCGAGTATAGGAGGAGTTGTTGACGATTCAGTGCAACAGAAGAGGTAAGGAGGGGGAGGATAATCAGGGTAAGGAGAGAAAGCGTTTCATCGCGGCGAGAAAGACCGATGTTGGCGGACGTTTCGCGACAAATACAAGGAGTTGCTGGATTGTCGTATTTTTGTAAAAAAGTGTTTTGATGACGC
Organism: Halomonas sp. YLB-10; assembly: GCF_003856855.1. Classification (NCBI taxonomy): domain Bacteria; kingdom Pseudomonadati; phylum Pseudomonadota; class Gammaproteobacteria; order Oceanospirillales; family Halomonadaceae; genus Halomonas; species Halomonas sp. YLB-10. The sequence goes on along the minus strand of NZ_RRCU01000001.1, from coordinate 598,300 downwards.
GGTCGACGTCGGTACAGAAATTGGAAGGGCGTCGAACGAAAGGTCAGATAGAAAAGCTAGACAGAAAAGCCAGACAGAAAGGCCAGAAAGAAAAGACAGACAAGATACAAGAAAGACAATCGATGGCGCGCCCGGGAGGATTCGAACCTCCGACCACCTGATTCGTAGTCAGGTACTCTATCCAGCTGAGCTACGGGCGCGCAGATGCCGCAGGGGATGCGGCGTCGAGAGGCTGCGCATGGTAGAGCAAAGAATGTGATTTCGCAAGGTGTCTTCGGGAGGCAGTACCAGGCCCGGCCTGCGGGACTGGCCGCCGAATCAAGTGGCGGAGCTGCTTGATCAGGAACCAATCAACCGATCCGCCAACTTGCCGATATCGTCGACACTGTAGTCCGGTACCGGGACGCCATCCGCCGGCAGCATGGCGTTGTAGGGCCGGAGCACCAGTGCACCCTGCCAGCCGGCGGCCTGGGCGCCGATGGTATCCCACAGGTGGCAGGCAATCAGGCACAGTCTAGATGGCGGTGTCTGCATGGCCTCGGCGACCTGGGCGTAGGTGTCCGGCGCGGGCTTGAACTTTTTGACCTGGTCGACGCTGAATGAGCGTTCGAAATACTCGGCCAGTCCTGCCTTTTCCAGCGGCGTGGGGCCAGCGCCCGGTGCCGAGTTGGTCAGGGTGACCAGGCGAAAGCCAGCCTGACGAAGCCGCTCGAGTGCCGGGGCCACGTCGGGGTGCGCCGGCATGGAGCCGATGCGCTCACCCAGTTCGTCGAGATCGTTCTGCTCGAGGGTGATCCCGTGAATCTCGGCGGTCATGCGCAGGGCGCCTGCGCCGAGCTGACCGAAGGGCGTATAAAGTCCCGACAGGGTCATCGACTGGGAGTAGAGGATCAGCTGGGCGAACCATTCGCGCAGCATCGCCGGGTCGCCGAACAGCCGATCGAACAGCGGCTCAAGGTGGGTCAGGTCGAGCAACGTCTCGTTGACGTCGAAGACCAGCACGTCGGGGCGTTCTGGGGCAGTCATGGCGTCTCCTTGATAGAGTCCGTCGCGATCGACGGGGCCTTCGGTGGCCTCGGCCAGGTACCACGACCAGGCACCACGACAGGACGCCACAGTAGCGTCCTGTCGATAGGGTGGTCGTTACTCGGCCTTCTTCCAGTCGAACTTGGCGAAGGGTTCGTCCACCGGGGTGTTGGCCAGGTGATTGGTGTAGTTGCTCATGACCTTCTGGGACAGGGCCAGGATCACTTCGAGCACCTGGCGCTTAGTGTAGCCGGCGTCGAGGAAGGCCTGCACGGCGTCGTCATCGACGTTGCCACGTTCGCGCACGACAGACAGGGTGAAGGTACGCAACGCTTCGAGGCGCTCGTTGGGCAGCGGGTCTTCGTTGCGCAGGGCGTCGGAGACGGCGTCATCCACTTCCATCTGCTTGGCGATGGCGGTGTGGGCCGGCACGCAGTAGTGACAGTTGTGCTCGACGTTGATGGTCTGCCACACCACGGTGGTTTCCTCGGCATCGAAGGAGGAATCCAGAAATAGCTGGTGCAGGCGCTGGTAGCCTTCCAGCAGGCCCGGTGCCTCGGCCATGACCGCGTGCAGGTTGGGGATCATGCCGAAGGCGTTGACCGAGTTGTCGAGCAGTGCCTGGCTCTCTTCGGGGGCGCTTTGCTTGTCGTGGAGGCTAAAGTCGGTCATCGGGTTCTCCTGTGTGATGGCGCCTGTGGCAAGGCCGCAGACCGTTGCAGACCGGGGCGTTGCACGCGCCATTGATTCCGAATTTTTTGAGCGATTGCTCAAAATTGGCCGCCAGCAGGCCCTGCTGAAAGCCGTTCGGGCATACTCTAGCTATACCTGAGCGATCACTCAAGTTAAAATTTGAGCAGTTGCTCAATTTTCTGAAGGCCGTACCGGCCACGACACCGGACCCATCCATGCCGCGCGCGACACTACATAACCGTCAGGATTCGCTGGAACGTGCCCTGCACCTGTTCTGGCAGAAGGGGTTCCACGCTACCTCGCTCAAGGACCTGGAACGCACCCTCGATATGCGGCCGGGCAGCATCTATGCCGCCTTTGGCAGCAAGGATGCGTTGTTTCAGGAGGCGCTGGAACGCTATGCCCGACTCGGGCTGGTCGAGCTCGAGCGTACCCTGGCCGAGTACGACTCGCCCTTGTCGGGGCTGGCCGCCTACCTGCGCAAGCTGGGCTGTCTGCGGGACCAGGAGCTTCCCAGCCGGGCCTGCATGCTGGTGAAGAGCCTGCTGGAGCTGGGCGAGCGAGAGCAGGCGGCGCTGGGCAAGGCCGAGGCCCTGCTCGAGGCCATGGAAGCCTGCTTCGTCGATCAGTTTCGCGCCGCCAAGGACGCCGGCGAGCTTGAACCGAGCGCCGACCCGGTGCGCCTGGGACGGCGGCTACAGGCCGAGGTGATGGGCCTTCGCGCCTACGCCCAGCGCGAGGTCGATAGCCAGGCGGTGCACGCCCTGGCCGACGATATGGCCCGCTCGATCGAAGCGCTGCGGCTTTCCTGATAGCGGCCGCCTGTTCTGATGCACGTCCGCTGCACGTCCGCCAATGGTGGGCCGCCTGCCGAGTCCGACGCAGGTAACGCCAGACTCGGCAGCGGGCAGGGCGTCAGGAGGCGGAGGGGGATGTCGCCTCGACTGTCGTGGTATCGCTATCGCTATCGGTATCGCTATCGCCTGAGCGTGGCCGGCGACGTTCCACCAGGCGACGCACGCCCACATAGAATAGCGGGGTCAGCAAGAGCCCGAACAGGGTCACCCCGATCATCCCGTAGAACACCGCCACGCCCATCGCCTGACGCATTTCGCTTCCCGCACCGGAGGCCAGCATCAGCGGGATGACGCCTGCGGTGAAGGCCACCGAGGTCATCAGGATCGGCCGCAGGCGCAGGCGGCAGGCGGTCAGCACGGCGTCCAGTCGCGACTGTCCCTGGCTCTGCTGCTCGCGGGCGAACTCCACCAGCAGGATGGCGTTCTTGCAGGCCAGCGCCACCAGCACGATCAAGCCGATGCGGGTGAAGATGTTGTTGTCGCCGCCGGTCAGCCACACACCGGCCATGGCCGACAGCAGCGTCATCGGCACGATCAGGATGATCGAGAACGGCAGCGACCAGCTCTCGTACTGGGCCGCCAGCACCAGGAACACCAGCAGCACCACCAGCGGGAAGACATAGATCATGGTGTTGCCCGCCAGTACCTGCTGGTAGGTGACCTCGGTCCACTCGTAGGCCACGCCGGCCGGCAGGGTGGTGGCCAGCACCTCCTCGATCGCCTGCTTGGCCTGGTCACTGGACATCCCCGGCGCCGGCGAGCCGTTGATGTCGGCGCTGACGAAGGTGTTGTAGTGCATGACCCGGTCCGGCCCGGTGGTAGGGCTGATCTCGACGAAGCTGCCCAGCGGGATCATCCGGCCGTCGTTGCTGCGCACCTTGAGCTGGCGGATGGCCTCGGCGTCCAGGCGGTATTCGGCGTCGGCCTGGGCGCGCACCTGGTAGGTGCGCCCGAAGCGGTTGATGTCGTTGACGTAGAGCGACCCCAGGTAGATCTGCAGGGTGTCGAACACCGCATCCAGCGAGACATTCATCACCAGCGCCTGCTCGCGGTCCACCTCCACGTCGTACTGCGGCACCTGGATTCGGTAGCTCGAGTAGACACCGGCCAGCCGCGGGTCCTGGTTGGCGGCGCCGACCACCGCCTGGGTCGCCTCGAACAGCCCGTCGAAGCCGACGTTGCCGCGGTCCTGCAGCTGCAGCTTGAAGCCCCCGGTGGTGCCAAGGCCAAGGATCGGCGGAGGCGGGAACACCGCCACGTATGCCTCGTCAATCTGGGCGAACTGGGCATTGAGGCGGGCGGCGATGGCGCCGGCCGAAAGCTCCGGCGACTGGCGCTCGTCGAAGGGCGCAAGCGGGGTAAAGACGATGCCTGAGTTGGAGGCATTGACGAAGCCATTCACCGAAAGACCGGGGAAGGCCACGGTGTTGGCCACGCCCGGCGTTGCCAGGGCGATCTCCTGCATCTCGGCGAGCACCTCGCTGGTGCGCTCGAGGCTCGCGGCGTCGGGCAACTGGGCCATGGCCACCAGGTACTGCTTGTCCTGGGACGGAATGAAGCCGCCGGGGACCTCCTGAAACAGCTTGCCGGTGAGTCCCAGCAGCGCCAGATAGCCGAGGCCGACGATCAGCCCGAAGCGCAGCAGGCGACGAATCAGCCCGGTGTAGCCCCGCGACATGGCAGCGAAGGCCCGGTTGAAGGGGCTGAACAGCCAGCGGCCGAACAGGGCGTCGATCAGCCGGGTCAGCCAGTCGGGCTTCGCCCCGTGGGGCTTGAGCAACAGCGCCGACAGCGCCGGTGACAGGGTCAGCGAGTTGAACGCCGAGATCAGCGTCGAGATGGTGATGGTCAGCGCGAACTGCTGGTAGAACTGGCCGGTCAGGCCGCTGATGAAGGCGGTCGGCACGAATACCGCGGTCAGTACCAGGGCGATGGCGATGATCGGCCCGGTGACCTCGCTCATGGCGATGCGGGTGGCCTCATAGGGCGAGTGGCCGAGTTCGATATTGCGCTCGACGTTCTCCACCACCACGATGGCGTCGTCCACCACGATGCCGATGGCCAGCACCAGGCCGAACAGCGACAGCGTATTGATCGACACACCGATCAGCTGCATCACCGCGAAGGTGCCGATCAGCGAGACCGGCACCGCGATCAGCGGAATCAGCGAGGCCCGCCAGGTCTGCAGGAACAGCACTACCACGACCACCACCAGCAGCACCGCCTCCAGCAGCGTATGCACCACCGCCTCGATGGAGCCACGCACGAACACGGTGGGGTCATAGACGATGTCGTAGTCGACGCCGTCGGGGAAGGTCTCGGCGGCCTCGGCCATATAGTCGCGCACGCCGTCGGACAGGGCGATGGCGTTGGAGCCCGGACGCTGGAACACCGGCAAGGCCACGGCGTCCTTGCCGTCGAGCTGGGCGCGCAGGGCGTACTGGTCGGCGCCGAGTTCCACCCGGGCGACGTCGCCCAGGCGGGTGATGCGGCCGTCGTCGTCCACCCGGATCACGATCTGGCGAAACTCTTCAGGCGAGGACAACCGTCCCTTGACGTTGAGCAGACGCTGGAACTGGCTCTCGCGCGGGGCCGGCTGGGCGCCCAGGCTGCCGGCGGCGACCTGCTGGTTCTGCTCACGCAGCGCCGCCACCACGTCGCTGGCGCCGAGGCCCCGGGAGGCGATGGCGTCCGGGTCGAGCCACACCCGCATGGCGTACTCGCCGGCCCCGAACAGGCCGACGTCACCCACACCCTCGAGGCGCGCGATGTCGTCCTGCAGGTTCAGCCGGGCGAAATTCGACAGCCATAGCTGGTCGTAGCGCCCATCCGGCGAGGTCAGGTGGACCACCATGGTCAGGTTGGGCGACGACTTCTCGGTGGTTACGCCCAGCGCCTGGACCTCCTGGGGCAGGCGAGGCGTGGCGCGGGCCACCCGGTTCTGGACGTTGACCTGGGCCTGGTCCAGGTCGGTGCCGAGGGCGAAGGTCACGGTCAGCGTCAGGTTGCCGTCGGCGGTGGACTGGGAGTCCATGTACAGCATGCCTTCGACCCCGGTGATCTCCTGCTCCAGCGGGGTGGCCACGGTCTTGGCGATGACCTCCGGATTGGCGCCGGGGTAGTTGGCCTTGACCACCACGGTGGGCGGCACCACCTCGGGGTATTCAGAGACCGGCAGCTTGAACAGCGCCAGGCTTCCGGCCACCACGATCAGGATCGACAGCACCGCAGCGAACACCGGGCGTCGGATAAAGAAGTTCGACAGGTTCATGTGCGCGCAGGCTCCTGATCGAGGTGCTTGGCGTCGAGGCGTTCGGCCAGGCGACGGGTACGCTCTCGCAGTTGCTCCAGCGGGGCGCGGTCGGGGCCGTCGACCAGCGCAGGAGAGATCGCCATGCCGGGGCCGAACTTCGAAGGACCGGCGGCGACCACGGACTCACCGCCCTCGAGCCCTTCGCTGATCTCGCGCCAGGCCCCGAAGCGGGCGCCGGTGGTGACCTTGCGGTAGGCGAGTTTGCCCTGTTCGTCGGCGACCAGTACAAAGTTGGCGTCGAGGTCGGTGCCAATGGCGCGGTCGGGCACCAGCACCCCATCGCGATGGCGGGCGGCAGCGATTCGCACCCGGGCGAAGGCGCCGGGGCGCAGCGATGGATGCCCGGCGTCGAAGCGAGCGCGCACCCTCAGGGTGCCGGTGGCCTCATCGACCCGGTTGTCGATAAAGTCGAGCTCGCCCTGGTAGGCGAAGTCGTCCTGGCCGGCGAGCTGCAGTTCTACCGGCCAGCCCTGATCGGCGGTGATCTCGGCAAAGTCGCGGTTCCAGCTGCGCTCGTCGATATCGAAGTAGGCGTCGACCTGGTCGGTGCTGACGATGGTGGTACACACGCTCTGGCCGGCGCTGACCACGTTGCCCACCGTCAGGTCGGCGCGGGAGACGCGTCCGCTGATCGGCGCGCTGACCTCGGCGTGGGCCAGATCGAGACGAGCACTGTCGAGTTGTGCCTGCAGCGAGGCGACCTCGGCATTCTGGGCCTGGGCACTGGCGCGCCGGGCTTCGGCTTCCTCGCGGGCCATCAGGTTGCGCCCGACCAGCTGATTGGCACGGTTGGCCTCACCGTTGACGCGGGCCAGCTCGGCCCGGCCCCTGGCAAGCCCGGCCTCCAGCTCACGCACCCGCGCCTCGAAGGGCGCGAGGTCCAGGCGAACCAGCGGTTGGCCCTGTTCGACCAGGGAGCCTTCCTCGAACAGGATCTCGGCGACCTGACCGGTGACCCGGGGGCGCAGGGTGACACGCTCGGGAGCCTCGAGGCGGGTGGTGTAGCGATACCAGTTCGAGACCGGCTGACGCACCGCCTGGACCACCTCGACCCGAGGCGCGGGCGCAGAGCCCGCGCCATCGGCAGCGTCACCTTGTCCTCCCTGACCTTCGCCGGGTTGGCAGGCTGCCAGCAACAGCGCCAGGGCGGCGAGCCCCAGGCCACGGGCCAGGCGACGTATTGCACGAGGTGTCTTACGCGGTGCTGTACGACGTGCCGTGCGACTCGCCTTGCGATGTCCAGTGCGGCCAGCGCTATCGGCACCCCCTCGAGCAGGCTGGTCGTCAGGCTGCGGTGGCGATACGGCAAGCGCAGGGGAGGGGGCAGGCGACACCACCTGGGGGTCGCACGGGGGGCGTTGGTCGGACATCTGGCGACTCCTGAGCAAAAGGTTCGCCAGTGTAATCCTCGATCGAGACTTGTATTAGACCGGTTGGTCGCACATTATTGATGCCAAATATGCACGCATCTGTGCGCTTCCTTCTTCTGTGGAGACCTTCATGGACCAACCGAGTCGTCTGCTGCTGCTGGTGGATGTGGCCGAGCTTGGCAGCTTTTCCGAGGCCGCCAAGCGCCGCGAATTGGATCGCTCGGTGGTGTCCAAGCATATCGCGCGCCTCGAGCAGGAGCTGGGGGTGCGCCTGCTCAATCGCTCCACGCGCTCGCTGTCACTGACCCAGGCGGGGCAGGCCATGGTGCAGCAGGGGCGTGAGCTGCGTGACTGGATGTACCACACCCAGGCGCTGGCGGAGAACCTGCAGCAGCTGCCGAGCGGACGGCTCAAGGTGAGCGCCCCGGGCATCCTCGGCCGCTGCCTGGGCTTCGAGGCGATGCGACGCTTTCGCCAGCACTATCCCGATGTGCAGGTGGACCTGCAGTTGGAAGAACGACGGGTCGACGTGATCGGTGAAGGCTATGACCTGGTGCTGCGGGTCGGCGACCTGAAGGACTCCAATCTGGTGGCCTCGCCACTGGCGCCCAATCATCTGTTGATCGGCGCCAGTCCCGCCTTTATCGAGCGCCATGGCGAGCCACGAGACCTCGCCACCCTGGCTCGGCTGCCGGCGTTGACCTTCAGCTCACAGCAGTTCCAGCTCGACTATCTGCCTTACCTCGATGACCAGGGGCGGGAGCAGAAGCTGCCGCTCAATAGCCAGGTGCGCACCAGCGAGGCCGAGGTGATCAAGCGCGGGGTGATGGAAGGCATGGGCATCGGGGTACTGCCGGCCTTCGCCATGTACAACGAGGTCAGCGACGGACGCATCGTGCCGCTGATGACCGACCTGGCACTGCCGGAGTTCGGCGTCATCACGCTGCTCTATCCCCACCGCGAGATGCCGCTGCGTACCCGGCGCTTTATCGAGATTCTGCGCGAGATGGTCGGCTCGCCACCCCAGTGGGAGGCACGCATCCCCGGCTTTGCCGAAATGTACGGCAAGGGCGCTGGTGGGATGGGGCTGGCGTCCTGAGTGTGGCAAGGGTGACGAGCCGGCTGTTAGTCACACGTCGCTGCACGGTGAGCCTAGCCAGCATCGAAGGCCGGCAACACTTCCTCGGCCAGGCGATGCAGGGTCTCTTCCACCGGCGCCTGGTTGCGGCGCAGGTTCAGGCCGATGTGATTGACGCCGGCGGCCTGCATGGCCTCGAGCTCGGCGATCAATCCCTGGCTGCCGACCCTCAGCCCGAAGCGGTGGCGGCGAGGCGGCTCGTCCGCGCGCTCGGCCAGGTCCAGGTGCAGGAAGCTGATGTAGGGCTTGTCGCCGGCCACCTCGCGCCACAGGCCGACCCGGCGGCGGTGGTCCTCCGGCGTGCCGGGGTAGGCCAGCCAGGCATCCATGTGCTGACCGACCCAGTCCGGGCGCTGCTGGGCCAGGCCGGCCACCAGCAGGGGCGGTGGCGTCGCCATCGGCAGCAGCGCCTGGCCGGCGTCCAGCCGCGCATCCTGATCGCCCCTCAGCACCGCGACGGCGTCGCGGAAGGCCTCACCGCGCTGCTCGAAGGGTATTCCGAACAGCGGATATTCCACCGGACGGTCACCGCTGGCGACACCCAGCAGCAGCCGGTCACCGCTGAGCTGTTGCACGCTGGCGGCGGCCTTTCTGACCAGCCAGGGCATACGCAGCGGCAGCACCGCAGCGGCGGTGCCCAACAGTGCACGCTGCGTGGACGCCGCCAGATAGCCCAGGTAGGTGAACATCTCGAACACCTGACCGGCGTCGCCAAAGTGCGGGTCGTAGAGCGGTACATCGCGCAGCCACAGCGCACGAAAGCCGAGGCGATCGGCCAGCTGGACACGGTTAAGGTGTTCGCTCAGATCGGGGACGCCGAAGGCGCGACCATCGCGCAGGCGGGCGGCTTCACCGGCGGGGCTCCAGTCATTGTCCAGCGCCAGCTCCAGGCCCAGGGTCAAGGGGCCACTGGTCAGTCGTTGCAAGCTCATCTTGGCTCCTGCCTCGAGGGGAGGCGTATCAGTTCGATAGAACGCTAGGCGCTGTCCGAAAAGTCGACGAGCGAAGGTTAGACAAGGCAAAAATCGGTGAGAAAGCGCAGTTTACGGGGTGTAAATGAGCATTTTGATCCGATTTTTAACGCCGTATTACCGAGCGCAGGCACTTTTCAGACAAGCCCTAATCGTTGTAATGGAGTGTGGCGCCGTCAGAGGCGGGGAAAAAGAGGCTCGCGGCGGAATCACTTTTTCGTTTGCGGCAACAATCGACACGAAACATCCGATGATGCTGGCGCAGGCACGGGGCAGGGCGACACCATTGAACCGACACGGTGAGTCCTGCTTCACTAGGACAATGGTATCGGCGATAAAGATATCGGCGATAAAGGTATCGCCGACTGGGGCCGGCTCAGGGAAGGGCAGCGGGCGATGCCACGGCGCAACGGGAGGAAACAATGAAAGACGAGACAACCCAGCAGGTCATCCTGGCCGGAGAGCCGATCGAAGAGCACCAGGGCCACTATTCCGACGAGCGCTTCTGGGCCAAGGTCGGGCGCTACGCCAAGGCCGCCGGCGAGGTCACCCTGTCCCGGGCGCTGACGCTCTATTACGCCGCCCGGGACAAGGACACCCCCGTGTGGGCCAAGACCACCATCTACGGTGCGCTCGGCTACTTCATCTCACCGCTGGACGCCCTGCCGGATCTAACCCCGCTGGTCGGCTACACCGACGACATGGGCATGCTGGCGGTGGCGCTGATGACCGTGGCGGCCTACGTCAAGGACGAGCACAAGGACAGGGCCAGCGCTACCTTGAAGCGCTGGTTTTCCTGATCAGCTCTCGACGTCCACGACCACCTTGCCGACGGCCTTGCCCGAGGTGAGGTGGGCGTAGGCCTTGCCGACGTCGGCCAGGGCGAAGCGGTTGTCGTCCACCAGCGGCGTCAGTGCCCCCGAATCGATGATCTCGGCAAGCGTCGACAGGATGTTGCCGTGCACTTCCCGGCCGACGTTGTGGATCATCGGAATCAGCATGAAGATCACGTGCAGCGAGGCGCCCTTGAAGTGCGCCGGTGTCATGTCCAGTTCGGCCAGCGACATGGTCGTCGCCACCTGGCCGTTGAGCTTGACCGCGTTGAAGGAGTTGATCAGGTTGGGGCCGCCCACGCTGTCGAAGATGACGTCGAAGCCGGCACCATCGGTGTGCTGGTTGACGTAGTCATCGACGCTCTGGGTCTTGAAGTCGATGGCGGTGGCACCGAAGCCTTCGATCAGTTCGCGCTGATGCTCTCCCGAACCGGTGGCGTAGACCTCACACCCCAGATGGCGGGCAAGCTGCACCGCCACATGGCCGACGCCACCGGCACCGCCATGCACCAGTACTTTATCGCCGGTTCCTGCGCCTGCGCGGGTCAGGCCCTCGTAGGCGGTGATGGCGACCAGCGGCAGGGCCGCGGCGTCACGCATCGACAGGGAACGCGGTTTGTGCGCGATCAGTCGGGCGTCGGCGAGCATGTACTCGGCCAGACTGCCCTGCAGGTCGGTGAGCCCGCCGGCGCAGCCGTAGACCTCATCGCCCGGGGCGAAGCCGGTCACGCCTTCGCCGACTTCCTCGATGGTGCCGGCAAAGTCCATGCCGAGCACGGCGGGCAGATCCGGTGCGATCGGCAGCTCCTCCTGGCCCAGCTGACGGATCATGGTGTCGATGGTGTTGACGCTGGTGGCGGCGATACGCACCACCACCTGACCGGCGCTGACCTGGGGGCGAGACAGGGTGGCGGATTCGAACGGCGCGTCCTCGCCGTAGCGGTTGAGGACCATGGCGGACATCGATGAGGTGGACATTGTCGGTCTCCTGTAGGGGGTGTGGATCAATGCCTACAGGATTGCCGATGCCGCCTTGGAAAAAAACGCCATGACCCGGGAATCAGTTTATGGAAATCGCTGACAGTGCGCGCCGGCTACGGCGTAGTAGGGCTTAGTAGAGCGTAGTGCTGTCAGTGCCTGTCCCAGGTCGGTGGTGTGCCGATCTTCTCCAGCAGGAAGTCGATGAACACCCGCACCTTGGCGGTCAGCACGTTGGCTTTCGGGTAAACCAGCCAGATGGCGGAATGATCGTCGACCTCGTGGTCGGGCAGAACCCTGACCAGCGTTCCCTGTTCCAGGTCCTTGTGGATGCTCCAGAGCGCATGCATGGTGATGCCGGTGCCCGCCACCGCGGCCACCCTCATGCTGGCGCCATCGTCGCAAGTCACGCGGGGCTTGGCCCCGGCCGGGGGAAAGGTGTGAGGGGTGCGCATCCCGTTCTTTGATAACGCCCGCGGCGTGCCACCCTGAAAGGCCACCAGCCGATGGCTTTGCAGGTCCTGCGGCGTCCTGGGCACTCCGTGGCGGTTCAGGTAGTCGGGGGAGGCACACAGTACGCGCTTGTCGTCGGCCAGCTTGCGCGCCTTGAGGTTGCTGTCCTCGATCGGATAGTTGCGCAAGGCCAGGTCAAACCCACCCTCGATCAGGTTGGTCTGGGTATCCGACAGTCGCAACTCCAGGCTGACGCTGGGATAGCGTTCGAGAAATTCCGGCAGAATCGGTGCGACATAGAGCTGGGCGAAGGTGCTGGAGGCGGCGAATCGCAGGCGCCCGGTCGCCTCTTCGCTGTCCTTGCCGAGGGCGGCGAGCCCGGCGTCCTCCTGGGCCAGCATCTCCTTGGCGAAGGGGAGAAAGGCCGCGCCCTCCTGGGACAGTGATACCTTGCGAGTTGAGCGATGCAGCAGGTCGGCACCGACCTGATGTTCCAGCTTGGATAGTCGAGCGCTGGCGACCGCCGGCGCGATGCCGAGCTGGCGTCCCGCTGCGCTGATATTCAGCGTCTCGGCCGCCAGTACAAACAGGCGTAGTCCATCTGTGTCCATTCACTAGGCTCCCGATGACGTTGATGGCCCCGGCACCAGCTTAAGGCAAGCGCCACGCCGCAGATAGCGCGGTTCGCTGCAGGGCCGAGGCAAGGGCTTGAAAGGACCGCGGCGCGGTGGTGCTCCGGCGATGCCTTAACCACACCTCGGCGATGCCTTACCCATGCCTCGGCGATGCCTTCACCATGCGCAGCGCCCCCTGGCCGGACCGGGCGGCAGCACCGAGCGGCCCCCGGGGCAGAGGCGCGGTATCGAGCCTGCACGAATTTTTCCAGGAGGCCGGGAGGCCGGGGGCACGGCGAACGCGAGGCGTCAGCAGGTCAGCGCGAGGCGAAGTCGAAGCTGCCATCCGTGCGCAAGTAGAACAGGCATTCGGCGTCCGAGGTGCAGGTCAAGAGCGGAGCCGAGTCGTCATTCGCGCTGAAATAGCTGCCAGAGGGAAGCGGTGACGAGCCCTGAATATCGGCCCCGCTCAGTTCGGCGTCGCCCTGGATGACAACCGCGCGCAAGGTATCACCGTCCCCGCTGATGGTCCCCGAGGCTCCTGCCGGGATCTTCAGCAGGGAGCCGTTGGCTTCTCCGGGCGCGGTGCTTCCCCAGAGAAAGGCCACTTCGGCGCCCTTTTCCTGCGACTGGCCGGGTACCTCGAGCCAGTTGATGGCATCGGCATCTAGCCAGACCATATTGCCGGCTTCCAGGTTGACGGGTTTCTCGCCATTGTCGAAGGCCTGGTCCGAGGGCTGGACCAGGTAGGGGCCTTTCAGAATTTCCAGAAAGATGGTGGCGCCTTCTTCGGCGATGGCGGAGGTAATGTGGTCCTCGCCAGCCGGCTGTGTCCAGAACGACCCCGGACCCATCCACATGGTGGCGGCATCCGGGTCATCATTGTGCACGGCACCCTCGATGACGACCGCACGGTAGGTGATGTTGTGAATATGTGGGGGCGAGGCAAAGCCTTCCTTGAACTCGATGATGGCGCCACTGGGCACATCTTTGGTGATGTCGCCCCACAGCACGCTGGCCTGGGGACTGGCGTCGCCTCTGGCAGGGTTAAGTGGCTGTGGCGTCACCTCCGAGCGCAGCACCACCTCGGTGGCGGCGGTGGCCGGGCCGGCGATCGAGAGCGTTGCCATCGCAACGCCGGTGGCAAGCAAGGGGAAAGCAGACAAGCGCATGGGATCACTCCTGAGAAGACGCTGGTTGGACGGCGGGGCCGGAGCTTCGGAATGCAAGGGTCGGCAACCGAAGCCTCGTTCAAGGCACCGCAGGGAGGAGCATGGTTACCGGCCCAGCAGTGAGGCGATGAACGGTATCGGCTGGGGTTGGGGGGATAAACCGCCTATATTCGAAAAATAAATCCGGAGAATCCGAATAATGCTCGTCCACAACATGCGCCTCTTTCTGACCATCGTGGAAAAGGGCAGCCTGGTGGCGGCGGCCAGAGAGACGGGGCTTTCCAGTACCACCGTGTCCGAGCGCCTGGCGTCGCTGGAGCAGTACTTCGGCGTGGTGCTGATCAATCGCACGACCCGCTCCATCAGCCTCACCGAAGAAGGCCGTACCCTGGTCGAGGGCGCCAAGCAGGTGCTGGCAGAGCTTGAGGAGCTGGAATCCCGCATTCGTCATGGCGCCCAGACCCTGTCCGGGCCGATTCGCATCAGCGTGCCCATCGACTTGGGCCGCGGGGTGGTGTCCCAGGTGATGGCGAACTTTGCCCGCGAAAACCCGGATGTATCGCTCGAACTGTCGCTGTCGGACGGTTTCACCGATATCGTCGGTCAGGGCTTTGATCTGGCGCTTCGGTTCGGGCAAGTGCTGGACAGCAGCCTGCGCATTCGCCAGCCGGGATCGTTTCGCCGGATCGTCTGTGCCGCCCCTACCTACCTGGAGCGCCATGGCGTTCCTGGCATCCCCACGGAACTCGCACAGCACAACTGCCTGGTGATGCGTTTTGGTGCGGCGCTGGACAACGTCTGGAGCTTTGGGCCTGAGGACGCACCGCAGCAGGTGACGGTAAAGGGCAATCGGATCGCCAACGACGGCTCACTGGTGCGCCAGTGGGCGGTGGAAGGTCATGGCATCTGCCTCAAGTCCGAGCTAGACGTCCAGGAAGACCTTGAACAGGGACGGCTGGTGCCACTGCTCGAGGACGTGGCAGCGCCCCCCAAGCCCTTGCAGCTGATGTTTCCTCCCGCTCGCGACCAACCCCGGCGGGTGAAGGCGTTCGCCGAAGCGCTCTGCCAGGAGCTATCTGTGAGAGAGCAGGCCGTCACGGCCTACAGGGCTGGCAGAGAGAACCGGTAGAGAGAACCGGTAAAGAGAGCTGGTAGAGAGCTAGCAGAGGGAACTCTAGGTACAGAGAGCTGGCACTGCCGGGCGTCTTGTCGGGGGAGAGAATGTGAGGGAAGTGCCTGAAAGGGCAAAAATTGGTCCCCATTATACGGATTTTGCGAATTCTGAAACCGGAAAGCGGCCATTCTGAAGCCATCTCGACTGGGCTAAGTTGGTCCGAGTGTCATCGAGCTGAATGGTAGCCACGGGAGGCCGGCGTGCAAGGCGCAGAATGGCTCGACCATCCGCAGTGCCAGGCCGGCGACGGATTCACGAATCTGTCCGAGGGGATTGTCATGCAGTACAGAAATTTCACCACCTTTAACGTATCGGTACGCCGAGGTGCCGCCTGGGTGACCTTCCTGGATGCCCCGCTGGACCCGAGTGGTGCCATCTTTCTCGACGAGATGAGCAAGCTGCTGGATTATCTCGAGCGCGATGCCAGAATCGATGCCATCGTCTTTCAGTCTCGGTTCCCTGAAGTGTTCTCGCGCCTGGCGGGATACAAGACATTGAAGGGTGCCTCATCCCCCCAGGTCGGCGATGACGACAGCAGAAAACGTGAGTTCAAGCGTCTTCTTGCGCGAATCGAAGACCTCCCGCAGACCACCATCGCCAAGGTGGAAGGCATGGCCCGGTATGGAGGCCACGAGCTCGTCATGGCGTGTGACGTACGCATTGCCGCAAGAGGCCTTGCGAGATTCGTACCGATGGAGGTCGGCTTGACGGGGCTGCTGGCCCGTGGCGAGTCTTACGGGCACGAGAATCGTGTGGGTCCGGTCGGTGGACTGAGTTCCTTGCTGGGTAGCCGAGACTACGGAGCCGATCAGGCGGAATATCTTGGCACCATTCACCGTGCCCTGGATCCGGAAGATGTCGCCGCCTATGTCGATGATCTGGTGAGACGGCTGACGGGCCAGACCAGCGAGACAGACGAGCGCAGAGACATCGACCCTGCGTCGACACCCTTGCACGATAGCCCAAAGGAAGATGCGCAGACGGATTACACAGGCTTCGCCCTGGCCTAGTCGAGAGGAAGGACGCGCGACCTGACGCACAGTGACGAGCACTTCAACAGCATGATCGAGATGGACAACGGCCAGCAGGTCACCATCGAGCAGGAAGGTCACTGGGTCGGCGAGAACTGCGAAAGCTAGGCCAGGAGCTCAAGCCCTGCAGTGCCAAGTTCAGTAGCCAAGCACGGCCCTCGAACCACTTGGCTTGCAGCATGGCTGATCAAGACGAAGGCCCGCCTATGGCGGGCCTTCTGCTTTTCTCCATCAAGGCGATAGCGAGTGAGGGCGTTGCCACCTGGCCAGGTGCCCTCACACATTCTCGGGTGGGAGCGGTAGTTACTGCGCCTTCTCGATATCACCTGGCTTCCAGCTACCATCCAGCGCCGGTTCGGCGGGGGCATAGAGGCGCAGGATGGCGAAGGCCTCCGCCGCGCCGTCGCGCATTCCCATGGTGTTCAACAGTGGCAGCGCCCATAAATAGGTCTGTGTCGCTCGCTGGAAGGTCAGCTCCTCCATCAGCTGCTGGGCGGTCTGCTCGGTGGGACGGTTCTGTTCAAAGGGCAGGTTGGCAAGTTCCGTCGCGCGCTCGGCCTGGGCCAATGCGACCGGTGTCAGGGCCAGTGGCAGGGTCAGGGCAAGACCGGCACAGAGAAGGGGTCTGGACCGGCATTTCATGATCGGCTCCCGCGGCGTGAAAAAGGGGCGACCCGCCGGCAAGGGCGGCGGGTCGAACAGGGGATTACTCGACGAGTTCAAAGTCCGGGAGTGAGAAGGACTTGTCGAAGAAGGCCTGGCCTGGTGCGTAGAGGCGGAAGTACACGAACCAGCCGTCATCCTCGACCGTCTTCATGTGGTTGCTTTCCAGGCCGTCCGGGGCATCCGGACCGATGTAGAGATCGATGGAGCCGTCTTCGTTGTACTGGAGCTGTTCCATGCGGCTGTCGAGGCTGACATCGGAAATCTCCGTTCCTCCGTTGTCATAGGGGCGGCGAGTGTCTTCGCTGTAGAGCGTCAGCGACCAGAACTGCTCCACCGGGACCTCCGCCGGGACATGCAGCACGTAGTTGCGATCGGCGCGCAGCATGTCGCCGTTGGCGTCACGCTTGGTGGTCATGTAGACCTGTCCCGCGCCGGGCGTCGGGTTGACCATGCCCTCGCTGGAGCCGACCGCCTCGTAGAACCAGGTCGCACGTTCGTCGATCTGCTGCAGCGTATCGGTGGCCTGGGCGACGACGAAGTCGAAGCTCTTGTACCAGGAGGTGCCCTCCCACCAGACATCCGCATAGCGCGGATTCACCTGCAGGTTGCGGGTCATCAGCTCACCCAGGGCCGCGCCCTGCAGCAGGATCTCTCGCTGGCGCTCGTCCGGTGCAAAGGCCTCGCCCTTGATGATGCCGAGCGGCGCGAGCATCGCCATCCACGCCTTGTCGATCTCGCGCACCGGCTCTTCGTCGATGATCGAGGCGAGCTTTGCCCAGTAGGCGAGGCCCCGTGGGGCGGTGGCGCTCCACTCGACGTCCTTGCCCTTGACGAAGGTGCTGGGCGAGGTGTCACCCACAGGCCCCATCTGGTATTGGGACACATAGGTGTCGTAGTAGGCCGGGTCGGGATCGAGGATACGGATGCCCACCAGCACGTTGTTCGTCTCGCTCTGGTAGACGTGGGCATCTTCCTCGCTGTAGTCGTCGGGATCGTCACCGGGGCCGACCACGATGTAGGTGGCGCCTTCGCCCTTGTCGGGGCCGGTCAGGCCGAGGTCGAATACCGGGCGCATCCACATGTCGAGCACCCCGCCGGCGGTCTGGCCGGGCGGGTAGTCGATCTGCACCGGTCCATCGGAAAGATCGGTGAAGTTGAAGATGTAGGGGGTCGTCAGGTTGGCGGTGACGATGCCGCGTTTTTCCTTGAGCGTCTCGAGGACGGCAAAGGCACCGGGTTCATCGGTACCGAAGGCTTCGCCCTGGTTGTCCCGCCAGGTCGTCGTGCTGACCAGCGGCGTCGACCAGATATAGGCCTGGGCGGCCCGTTGTACGTCCATGGTATCGAACAGTCGCTGCGACGCCTGTTCATCGAAGTAGCTGTCCTGCAGTTCGATCTCGCCGGCGGGCGTCTCGATCACCTCGTCGCCCTTGAGGGTTGCCTGATCGAGTGGAACGGCCGCCTGCGCAAGCCCCGAAGCGCAGAGCAGCGCCCCGGCGACGGTGGCCGTGGTCATGTGACGAAGCATCTTCCCGAACTCCCTTTCTGTTATCGATGGTGGTCTGAGCCGGGCGGAGTTCGCCTCCATCGCGCTAATCCGCGCCGTCGTGCTATCGATCCGGTCGTGCCTGGTTGCGTCCGAGTCTCGTGTGGGGGCCCTGCGCATCGACAGGACGCAACAAAGCCCGCCCGGCGCGGCGCCTGATTCGCCACCGCTCGAGAATCGTCTTCAAAATATTTCTGATTTAGAAAGCTGGCACAGAGCCCGAGATCCCGCCACTAAGCCACCTTCGGGCTGATGGTGATTCTGCATACTTTCTATGTGACAGGATCCAGGCTTGCCTGGTGTCGTTTCGAGTCGTAGCTGTCAGGGAGCGGACGAGGCATGGCTGGGGCAAACACCAGGGATGGCTGGCAGGAAGAGAGCCGTGGCCTGTTTGCGTCCGGGGGCACGCCGTTTATGGTGTTGGCAGACATGCCCAGGTCCGATGTTCCAGACGGATGATCCCAGGGGGAAGGTGGCTACTTGGCGGCGGGCATGAAATGAAGATGGGGATGGCTGTTGTCATGGTGAGCGGCCGCCAGGCGACCGCTCACACCCGATGGGGTCAGGCAAATTTCCGGGAGAAGGTGACGAGGGTGGACTTGAGGTCCCTGTCGTCCACCGCTTCACCGATCGAGCGGAACTTCCAGCTCTCACCGTGGCGGTAGACGCTGGCCATGATCATGCTGATCTTGCCCGAAAAGCTGGCGTCATTGGCGACATCGAAGGTGCCAAAGACCGAACCACTGCCGTCATGAATACGAATGTTGGCATAAGGGATGTCGGCGAAATCCTGCTTTCGAAATGAGTTCAGGACAAGGCCGAGTCTGGTGATGTTGGCAGGGATCCGATTGAGGTCGATAGAGATGACCTCGTTGTCGCGGCCGTCGTCACCGCCGATATCGCCGGTCAGGTCGTCACCGCTATGGTGGATGGCTCCACACCTGGATTTCAGCTGACCGAAATAGACGATATCGACGACCTCGCCTGACTCATCGAAAAGCCCTACCGAGGCGTCGAGGTCAACGTCTACATTCCTTGTTTTTTCGCCGCCAAAAAAGCCTTTGGTTGTCTTTTTGATGGCGCCCCAGTTTACACCGATTTCGATACGGGAAAGGGAGCTGCCATCCTTTTCAAGACTGATGCGCTGCCCCTTGGAGAGATTGATGCTCATATGAGATTTTCCTGGTGATGTCTATTTAGGCTCTTGCGAAACGATATCGGCCGGTTGAAATAGGCCGAGACAAGGACGAGAGGTGATGACGCTGCACCTTTAGCCGAAGAGCCCGAAGAGGCCTTTCTTTTGTAGCTTCGCCTGGTCGACATTGGCGAACGTCTTGGTGATGTTTCGCTGGCGGTTGTAAGAGGGGCCCTTTGACGCCTGCTTTCCCTTGAAGACCGCTGGGCCGTTGACATCAACATCGACTGAGCTTCCGTGCCAGGAAATCCAGGCGGTTTCTTCTTCACCTGGTCGTGAGGTCTTTCCAGATGGAGCGAGGATTACCTCGGACTCCGTGACGATGGCGTAGCCGATGACGTAGGTGTAGATGTTGGGGTTGGCTGCGCTTATATCCTTGGAGAAGTCGTAGGAGCAGACGACGACATCCGTGCCGCAGCTCATTTTCATTTGAGGCTTCAGCGATGCGACCGAGACGGCGCCGTTGCCAAGCGCCGAATAGACGCTGAACACCATGGCCACTGGCCCACCGGCCCTCCTGGCGATGTCCTTGGCTACCGTGATGACTTCCTCTCCCGGCATTTCCTGGCTGGCATTCTGAACATCGCCGTGGTGATGGGCATAAGGCGCCTGGTCGAGCGCGCAGCGGTACTCGGCATCGACCAGATACATCTGCCCGTCTGGAAAGAGAATCGAACAGCGAAGGTCCAGATCATCGTTGTCACTTGAGGCATCGCCGTTGTCTACCCACTGGGCCTTGACGACCAGGTCGGTGGTGCCCTTGGAGAGATCGATCGTGGCGGTTTCGTCGACTTTGTTGAGGTTGATCATCGTCAGCTTCCTTACTGTTGATGTTGATACTCGGCTTGCAGGGAATGGATTCGCTGCGCCCAGGAGCCATGGCAGGTCTGCTCGAGCATTTGCCCGTTGTCCTGGAAGACGGCGTCTCCACGTGTCAGGAGTTGGTTGGCCTGTTGGCGCTGTCGCTGGATGGCCTGCTTCAGGTGGGCCTCGATGACATCGATCTGCGATGGGTGGATGCAGGTCTTGGCGTAGAATCCCCAGGCGATGTCCTGAGCGACCTCACGGGCCAGTGTCTCCGGCTCGCCGATCAGGTCACAGACCGGCGCCGCTATCTCGTAGCCGGCCGGTCGGAACAGGGTCACGATGCGCTCCAGTGTCGAGCGTAGCGGTGTGTCGTAGATCGTCATGCCCGGTTCGCGCTTGATGCCGAGCGTGCCCAGAAGATCGTTGGCGCCGATGCGCAGTGTGATGACGGGATTGCGCAGTTCATCCAGAGACTCGCCGATGGCATCCGCCGTCGCATCGCGAAACAGCGCGGTTGTCTCAAGAGTGGGCATCAGTGGCAACTGTGGGGCGCTGTCGAGGACCGACTTCCAGCGCGCCGCGCTGTGGCTGTCGAACTTCGGCACCACGATACCGTCCAGGGCGTCCAGCGCTCCCGCTGACTCGACCAGTTGGCGTAGCACCAAAGGCGAGCGTGGCCTGACGAATCGCAGATGTCGGGTATCTCTCGGTGTGCTCTTGAGTGCCTTGATCAGGCGCTGCACGGCCCAGGCGACTGCATCGGGTGCCACCGCATCCTCGGTGCAGAAGATGATCGAGCGTGCCCCGTGGCAGCCGTGGGCAAGGATATGGTCGAGACGCGGATGGGTTGCCGGAACATACAGCGAGGCGCCCAGCGCGGCGTAGACTCGGGAGACGCTCATGGGCGTGCCTCGGCGGTCAGGGTCTTGATGATCGAGCAGGCGTGGAAGGGCATGTCCGGACGCTCCACAACCGCAACGGCCTTCTCACCAGCCAGCAGCAACAGGTGTTCCACATCAGGATGGCGCTTGTCTCGCACCAGCAGCAGGGCCGGTACGCGACGCAGCATGACGCGCGTGGCCTCGGCAATGCCGGGTTTGATGTGATTGATGTCACTGACCTGATAGTCCCGGGCCAGGGTATCCAGCATCGTCAGCATCGATTGCCGCTGGCGGGCACGCTCGGCGGTGGCGGTGGCGCGGGAAAGGGAGCTATCGAGGCCGGTGAAGTGCGTTGAAACCTGATCCAGAAAGGCATGAGAGCGGTCGTGTTCGGCCAGGTCATCATGGATCACGCAGCCGTGGAAGGCGCCGGCGGGCACCTGGTCATTGACCACCGAGCGGGAGACGAGACCCGAGACGGTCGCGTTGAGTACGCCGGAAGGAATGGCGTAGTCGTCGAAGGTGGCCGAGTAGTCGGCGGTGCCTCCGATGTCCGAGATGACGGCCAGGCGCACCGGGACCGGCGACTTGCCAGCCGCTTTGCGTTCAGCGTTGTAGCGCGCCAGACTGGCACGCAGCTCCCGCGTGATGACGCCTTTGGCGGTCCAGGCATCGATGAAGACCAGCCGCTCTGGTGCCAGGCCGACGGTGTCGAGAATATAGTCCAGTGCCTGGGTGTCGATGCCACGGTCGCGAATAATGGAAATACTGTAGTGCTCGCAGGGCTGTTGCCCCTGCCCCACCAGGGCGCGCCGAAGCAGTGCGCCCACCGGCGTCCCGGCCCGAGCGAGGCTGACCAGTCCGATCGGTGCCTGACTGTGGCCGATGTCGGCCAGCAGACGGCCAGCGAGCGAGCAGACTTCCTGGGCCAGACGCTGGGCGTAGCGGTCACTCAGGGCGTCGAAGAGACTCAGATACCGAGCGCTGGGCGCCGCCTCGCGATGGATCATCTCGCTGTAGTGGGCTTGTCCCGTCTGAATTCGCCTTTCCTTCTCCTCGATGGACAGAAATCGTGGGCTGATCGGGGTCAGCAGGAACTGGCAGTCGTCGGGACAGTAGGATCCGTGGATGGGAGTAAGGCCGATCATCGAGGTCATTGGGCAAACTCCTGCAATTGGCGCCAGATCTGGCTGTTGGTCGGCGCCACGGCCATGTCGCCAGTCCCCATGAAGTCGATGTCGGACAGGCTGTCACCGAAGGTGAGCACAGTGTCTTCAGGGTGGCGTTCCAGCAGCTGTTCGAGGACAAACCTGGCGGCGCTGGCCTTGCAGGTGTAGTGAGGGCGCAAGGCTGCATTGCGTGCGTTGGCGTGGAGTCTCAGTCCAAACCGAGCGGAGGCCTCGCGAAGCGCCGCGACAAGGCGCTCTGGCAGTTCAGCGCAAGACTTGACGGAGAGATAGACGGGAACATCGAGGTCATGCAGGACGCGCAGATGGATGTCTCCACCTGGCGCGAGTCTGGCGACGAGCGGTTCGAGATGATTTCTGGCCTGTTCAAGGGCCGTCTTGGCCTCATCCAGGTGAGGTGCCAGATGCTCTGCCCAGGCCGGGACGATAGTGCCATCCAGTGTCACCAGGGCACCGTGGCTAGCGATGGTGTAGCCGCCTCGCGCCAGCAATGTCACTCGTTCGACCGCGTAGCTGGTGCGGCCGGTCACCGGAATGATGATATCGGCGGTGCGTTCGATCAGCTTCCACAGCGCATTTTGCTGGGCTGTCTGGAAGCAGAGGGGGGCTCCCTGGCGATCGACTGCAGCAAGATGGAGTCGCTTGTCCTCGGTGGGCTCTGCGCGATGGGTGCTGAACCAGGTATCGTCGAGGTCGCTGAGAACGATCAGGCGGTTGGTCATGGACAGGCCTGTCGGCTGAAGGATTGGAGATGGTTGGCTTCCAGTTCACGGCTAAGGTCGATCCATCCGATACCGTCAAAGGCCAGTGGCAGGTGTCGAGCCGGAGCGTTATAGAGGTAGTGCCTTTTGCCTCCGGCATCCGGCGCCGCGTGCTCGATCCGGGACGCCACCGCGTCGGCCACGGCAATGGGCGAACGTGTCGAGCTTTGAAACAGCACTTCTTGTCCACGCTGCTCCAGCTGAAGCGCCAGGCGAAAGGGGGCGTCAAGATATTCACCCATGCCGAACACCACGACAGGCACGTCGGGGGTGATATCGATAGCCTCTAGCAATGCCTGCGGGGGCTGCTGGCGAGAGCTCATGACCTTGCCGTAGAGGCCTTCGTTCTCGATCGGCAGCGGTCGATGTTGGCGATGCGCAATCGCCTGGGAGAAGTCAGTGTCAACGTCGTCGGGCAGGGATGGAGCAAAGTCAGGGCGGGGGTGGAACGTGAATTCTCCCGCCATCAACTGGACGAAGCGTACCTCCAGCATCTCAGGCAGTTGATCGAGAAGCGCCTGTCGAGCGGTCGGCGAAAGCCAGCTCACCAGAGAGACGATATGGAGCCGCTTCACCCGAGCAAGCTCGGGTTGAATCATCAGCGCCCTTGCCAACTGGGCCAGCGTTCTACCGGTCGTGATCTCATCGTCGACCAATACCAGATCCTGCACCTCGCTGACCGCAGCTTGAGCCTCCACGCCAAGCTTCGCCAGGTGCATGGTATCTGCATGGGAATGGGCCTCCCTGATACGGATCCAGGGCGTCGCGACGGTGAAACGTGTGGTGTGATGGAAGACGCTGTCGTCATGGGTAGCGGCGAGGTGACGGCTAACCCCGGCACCGAGGCCGATGGCGGTTTCCGCCATGCCTACGACATAGGCGGTCGACCCCAGCAGCTGGATCGCGGACGCCAATTCTGCGTGAATGCTATCCATCGCGCTCGGGCGGACGGGGACATGCTTGCCCAGAACCCTGGAGATAAACAGATAGCCACGGCGCGGATTGAGGCGCGAGCCGAAGGCCAGCAGTTCCTCCAGCCTCTCTCCCTGCTCGTGGAGGGTCAGCTCGAGAGTGCCGGCACAGATGGTGGCACTATGCTGCGTGATAGGCACGGAATCCCCTATCGTTGGTGCAAGCGAGGGTAAGCCCATGAAGACGGGATCTGGCGCTTTCCTGGACGCTTGATGGATGAAGGTGGGGCGAAAAGCCCCACCGTAGCTGCTCAGTTTCGGGCTTTGGCTGGGGGCCAAACGTCTGCAAGCAATGAAGCGACAATGAGAAGATCGGCAGCTAGCCTGAGTTCACCAGATGCAAGAGCACCTATTGAGCCGATCCATCATGTCGTAATGCCCGATGCAGACTCATGGCCGCCAAGCCTCAGGCAGCGTTGAGGCCATACTTGCTGACAAGGTCAGCCAGACCGCCGTCGAAGCCCTGGCCAATGGCGCGGAACTTCCACTCTTCGCCGTGACGATACAGTTCACAGAAGATCATGGCGTCTTCGGTGCTGTAATCCTCTGACAAGTCGTAACGAGCCACTTCCTGGTTGTTTTCCGCGTTCACCACCCGGGCAAAGGCATTCTCCACCTGTCCAAAACTCTGCCCACGGCTCTTTGACTCATGGATGGTGACGGTGATAGCAATGCGATCAATGTCGCGAGGGACAAGAGGCAGGTCGATGACGATGGTTTCATCGTCGCCTTCACCGTCGCCTGTGGTGTTGTCTCCAGTGTGTTCGACAGACCCGTCAGCAGATTTGAGGTTGTTGTAGAAGATGAAATCTTTCTCGTTACGGCATTTTCCGTTTTTATCAACCAGGAACACGCTGGCATCCAGGTCGAAGTCATGCCCGGTAGTGATGCGAGCATCCCAGCCAAGGCCAACCCGAATTTTCTTGATGCCAGGCGCTTCCTTGGTCAACGAGATGTTGGCGCCTTTGGAAAGTGAGATTGCCATGATGACCTCCGTTAGTGGCTTTCGCTCTTTTGTCGGCTAGTGGAAGAGGTGTTACTGAAGTCCGTATTCCTTGAGGAATGCAGCCAGTCCTCCTGCGAAGCCATCTCCCTTTGCCGCGAAGCGCCAGTCACCATCTTTCTTGTAAAGCTCGCCGAAGATGACAGCCGTCTCGGTAGAGTAGTCTTCGGAAAGGTCATACCGTGCGATGACATCCTCACTGCCATCCTGAAGGATGCGGACATAGGCGTTGCTGACCATGCCGAAGTTCTGTCCACGACTTTCGGCTTCATGGATGGTTACCAGAAGAATGATTTTTTCGATGTTGCTATCTATGGCAGTGGTATCGACAATAATGCTTTCATCATCACCGTCTCCTTCCCCGGTAAGGTTGTCCCCAGAGGATGCGACACCGCCACACGGTGATGTTTGCTGTCCATAGAACACCAGTGACTTCGGCCCGCCGACCGGTTTCTCGCTGGCGTCCAGTAGCAGGGC
Source organism: Halomonas sp. YLB-10 (assembly GCF_003856855.1). Lineage (NCBI taxonomy): Bacteria > Pseudomonadati > Pseudomonadota > Gammaproteobacteria > Oceanospirillales > Halomonadaceae > Halomonas > Halomonas sp. YLB-10. The sequence goes on along the minus strand of NZ_RRCU01000001.1, from coordinate 573,183 downwards.
CGAGGCATCCAGGTCAAAGTCGGTACCATCGGTCTTGCGCGCGTCCCACCCCATGCCGAGAATAAACTTGGTGGCGCCGGGGGCTTCTTTTGACAGGTTGATGCGGCTACCTTTACTCAGATCAATCATGATTTGCCTTCTCCTTGGCTGGTGGCAGCGCTCAGTAAAGAGGCGCTGGAAAGTCTTGAGTGGCTTTCCAGTGCCCCCTCAATGGAGGCATCGGCTGACTTATGGATCAGAGGCATGTTGTTCCTTCTCGGGAAATAGAAGGCTTGCAACCACGCCAAGCGCAATAAGGCCAAGCACCACGATAAGACTTACCTCATGATGGATGTGATACAGACCCAAGGCGGAGCTGCCGAGCTTGATAGCGATGAATACCAGCACGAGTGCGACGGCCTTCTCCAGGTGGATCAGGTACTTCGCTGCAGCTGCCAGCATGAAGTAAAGGTTCCTGAGTCCGAGTATGGCGAAGATGACAGCCGAATAGACCAGGAATGGCTCCTTCGTTACTGCGATAATCGCCGGGACGCTATCGAAGCTGAAGATGATGTCCGAGACTTCGATGCAAAGAAGACACAGTAATAAAGGTGTCGCATATAAGGGTGCGCTTCTAGGAAGTGAAAACCCTTCCTTTTTAGCAACGTCATCGGCTATTGAGCGTTTCACAAGGAACTTGTTTTCCACCAGGCGGGGCAAGACGGGCAGCAGCTTCTTGGTCAACCGCACCGACCAGTGGTTTGAATAGTCGACGGTTTCATCGTTATCCTCGCTGCCGTTGAACATCTTGATGCCCGTCCACAGGACGATGGCGGCGAACAATAGTTCGATCCAGTGGGAGAGTCCAAAGACAGCGGTGCCGGCCGCAACAAAGGCGGCACGAAATACCAGCGCACCAACGATGCCGTAGTAGAGGATACGGTGCTGCAAGATCCCCTTGATGCCGAAGCTGGAAAAGATGGCAACGAACACCATCATATTGTCTATCGACAGCGCTTTCTCGAGCACGTATCCCGACAGGAAGAGGCTGGCAAACTCTTCGGAGTATCTAAAATGAAGATAGCCGTAGAACGCTAACGCCAGGGATATCCAGAAGACGGACCAGGCGGTCGCATTCTTCAAGGTGACCTCTTCGCTGTTTCGGTGAGAAAAAAGATCTAGCCATACCGAAGAGACGACGGTTACCCCCAGAATTACTACGGCCTCGGAGGGGAATCCAAAATCCATGGGGACATTCCTTTATCAAGAGGGCAGGTCAAACTCTGACGGGGAGAGTCCCAACTCCTTGGCGATCTGTGATGCCTTGGCCTTCTCTTGGTCATCGAAGTTGCCGTCGGCCCCGCCAATAGCGATAGCCAGGCGAAGCACCATTCGTGCTTGTGCATCATTTTTCTTTATCTTTCCAATGATTTGCATTGAGGTTATGCTCGCGATATCGACGTCGGTGCCAGGGTTGTCCGGGTCAAGGCGATCCAGATGCTTCTTGAAACATTTTCCTACCTCAATCGGATCGAAGATCTGAAGGGCTTCCAGGTTTTTGACAAAGTTGAACGCCTTTTCCTTCTCTTCCCGAGTGATGCTTCCGTCGGCAACGGTAATCATCGCACTTGCGGCCATTGCCGATTCGAGAAAATCAGCATTGCGATATTTTTTTGCATTTGTTGCAAGGTCGTTTAACCCTTTCTTGGTCTTTTCAAGGAAGCTGCTCAGCATGTTTGTCTCCGTTTTTTTCGTGGTTTTTTATTCCTGTCTCAGCGTATCCCATCGTGACTTTTATCGATAAGTGTCGACTAATCTATTTCGGTAGGTCGGTGACAAGGAATGATCGAGATCATTTTTTACAGGGAGGGTAAAGTTTGTGGACTGGGCATAATCTGGTGAAAAGGGGCTGGGTGACGACGCCATGCTCGGATCACTGTGAAGGGGAGTTCTGGTGACCGTTTCTGGATATCGTCATCTGTCGAGTGGCAACACGGTGTCAAACGACGACGCCAATAGCGTCAGCCACACTGATCGCGGCGTTTCATCTGGCCCCCGGCGGCCCCTTGGCGACGGGGCCGGTGTAGACAAGGGGGCGTGCCGTTGGCGGGGAGGTCTGAGGCGGCGGTGAAGGAAAGCCCTAGTCGCTGCCGCCCTCGACCATTTGCAGCAGCAACAGACGCTGCCCAGGCCGTGTACCGGCAAGAAGCTTGAGATTGGCACGCAGTTCGACTCTGGCGCCGACAGGACAAGGGGCGTCGGTATCGGCATTTTTCAACTCGGGCATGCCCTCGTTCACCAGAAACCAGCGTCCCTGGTGCTGCACGAAGTAGCCGACCCGTCGCCTGTGAGCCGCAGGCAGGCGTTCATTCGGGGTGATGGTGCGGTCGATGTGCCAGGGAAAGAGGCTCAGGTTGGAGTACACCATCAGGCGATGGTTGTCCGGTCGATATTTTTCGCCACGCTTCGAGTACAGATTGATGATCGGCAATTGGCCCGTGTAGTGCGTGCCACAGAACGGGCAGCGTGGTGCCGTGGCATTGTCGAAGACAAACCAGCCCTGCTCACAGGCGCTGTTGTGGCAGGGCTGTATCAGGTCGACGGTGCGTACCAGCGCCGACTCCCACTCGTCCGCGCTGGGCCGCATCGCCGGGTTGTGCAGTCCGTCGATGAAGGCTCTGTCGAAAAGCACCTTGAGGTAGGGGCCGGTGGCGGTGTAGGGGAGGCTGTCGGGGTCCACCCAGGGCAGTTCCGTGGGTCTTGCCCCATCGACGCTGAGGCGGTTGGAGCTATCCACAGGGTGCTCGATGAACACGGCCTTTTCCCCCATGGCCAGCCGCTCGTCCTCGACCGGGTCCTTGGCGTGGATCTTCTTTCCACGCAGAGGGTGACGCAGCAGCAGCAAGCTATAGATCATCACGGCCAGTGCGTGGCTATCGGTGCTGATGCTGGGCAGCACGCGGCGAGGGTCATCCCGCGGCAGGCAGCTGCTCATCACGACCTCTGGCGCGATGAAGTCGGGTGTGCCGACCACCTCCGGTGGAAACCGAGCGGGGACTACCAGGCCATCGACATCGATGATGCAGACCCGGCCGCTGGTGGGGGCCAGCAGTACGTTCTTGTAGCTGAGGTCGGAGTGGGCGAGGCCCGCTGCGTGCAGGCGTCGCAGAGCGCGTGCCAGTTTCAGGCAGAGCTGCAGGTAGCCAAGCCAGTTGCCGCGCTCTCTGGCATCCAGAAACTTGAACTGATGGTGAGGAGAGGCAAACCATTTGCCTTGCTTGTCCTTGCCTCGAATCTTGAGCATGTCGTTGTTGAACGAACCATGCTTGAAGAAAAAGTGGTCGTGGTAGAACGGGGCCACGACACCGATGCGCCCGCCATGCTGGACCGTTGTGGTGGGCCAGCAGAACAGTTGTTTCCAGTAGTCCCCGGCCTCGCCTTCGAATATCCGCTCGCGGTAGGGGCCGGTGATCATGTCGAGCCGCTCGATGGCATGCACGTCCGGTGCCTTGCGGTAGAAGGCCACGACATAGTCCCTTTCCGGGCTTGCGTAGACATCCTTCATGCCGCCACTGGCGATGATTCTGTCACGGAACTTGATCGTCTCGCCGTTGGCGGCCGTCAGCGTGGTGATGGCATCAGTCATGCTGTCCCCCACCGACGGTTGATGCCGCTTCGGCGTCGGTGACGCCACCGCGACGATGCAGCAGCGCGATCGTGCGGTCATCGTGGTGCCGCTCGACGAAGAAATCGAGATACTCCAGTAGCGGATCCATGGTCTCCGTCGTTGACGGGGCCACCAGGTGCGGTCTGATGTCCTCGAACAACGACCACCAGAGGGGGCCATTGTGCAGATCGTTGTCGGAGTCGAACTTCGGGTCTGTGACCCCATCGGTGGCCAGCACGAGCGCCTCCAGGTCAGGCAGCACCTGAACGTGAATACGCCGGTACAGATCATCGACCTCCTGGAACAGAGCCCTGTCGAGGAACCGTGTCTGGCCAGCGTGGTCACCGCAATCGGGCGTATTCATCAGACGGACGTCATCTGGCGTCGTCAGCGCTGCGACCGCGCCATCGCCGATGCCGAAGCTGATGATCAGGTGACCGTCTTCGGTCGCTTTATGGACCGCCAGCAGCAGGGTCGTGGCGAAGGCCTTGACGGGGTGGCCGGAGGCCTCGGCTTCCTCGACGATGGCCTGGTAGCCGGCATGAATCGAGGAAACGACGGTACTGCTCAGCGCTGTGATTGCTGTCTGGGGTAGTGTCGATCGATCCGTCGACCTCCACCATTCGGTCAGCGCCTTTTCCAGGGCGCCACCTTCTCGGTTCAGTGATTCGCCAAGGACCTCAAGGGTACGGGTGGTGGCCAGCCGGCTGCCTTCCCGCGAAAAGTGACAGGAGCCTGCTCCGTCACCGATGACCAGCAGGTCCCAGCCGCCTTCATGGTGGGTGATGACGCCATGATCATCGCGGTGACTGCCACGGTGGGCGTGTGATCGTCCTCGTTGTGACCCCACCGTCAACTGCCAGCCTGGGTGGGACGCGCATCGATCGATGTCGCTTTCGGGTTTCGCGTAGGGTGCGGTCTGATCGGCAGGCATGTTCTGCCAAAGATCACGCGAATTGGGGATGACGGCAAATTTCAGGACAGCATCCACCAGCGGTTGGCCATCATGGCCCACGCCGCGTACCCGTAGGCGATGAGAGCCTGTGCTGGAGGGGTATCCGCTGAGGCATGCAGGAGGCTCGAGCACCAGGCCGATATCGTCCCCCTCCATCATGGTTACTTCGGCACATGCTTGCAGGCCGGAACACAGGCGGGTCAGGTCTGCCCGGTAAAGCTGACCCAGGCGCCCGTTGGGTATGCTCAGCGTCAGCGTGGTGATGGCTGGCTCATGGCCAGGGAGTGGCGTCATGCTCGTCGGGAGTTCTTCGCTCGCCTGTGGTGTATTCGATGGACGGCTAGTGTCGACGGGCTCATGGGGAGCGCTGCCAGCCTCCTTGTCGGGTACCGCCGGGTCCTGCGGCAAGGAAGTCCGAACGTCTGCTGACTGGGCTTCGCCATAGGCGCGCATGGCCTCGCCGAGGTCTTGCCTGAAGCGCTTGATCAGGTGCTGGATCGTCGGCGATTCGGCGAGTCGATCCAGTTGCGAGGGATGTCTGGGCCGAACATTCGGGTCCGGGTACAGGGTGGCGAGGATGATGCGAGCGTTGTGTCGCGGGGTATCGTATTTCACGTTCATCCAAGCCCCCGGGTCATATCAAAGCCGGCTCCATGGCTTTCGGCAACGAACTCGACCGACTGGTCGCACCAGGGACATTGCTGGACGCCGGGACCGTTGCAGCACATCAATTTTCCACAGCTGCACTTGGCGAGGGTGGTGCGGGCACCGCAATGGGGGCAGGGGGGAACGCCCTCGATCTGGCTTGTGGAAAGCGCCGCGTGAAGAGGCACGATAGATGACCACTCGAAGTAGCTTTCATCCAGTGGGTAGCATCCTTCGAGACCGTAGAAGTGGTCCCAGTCACCCGTGCTGAACGCACCGGGGACGGCCACACTGGCGTACTTGAGCAGATAGGGGCGAGATGTTCGGTGGCATCGACCGGTGAACACCGCTACCCGTTCATCCATCGGTGCCCAGGATGAGACGTCCGATTGCTTGATCAGGTTGATTCCCGCTTCTTCTGCCTTGGCGATCGACAGACGCGACGAAGTCCCCTCTGCGATATCGATGGCCTGGCTCTGGGCGGCCACGGAGGCGGTGACCCATTTTGCGAACCGTCCCAGTGCCTCGGCGCTGGCGGATTCCATGGCGACCACGTCATCGGTGAGGCGCTTGAGTAGCGCCAGGTCCGCCGCCGGACCCAGGGTCACGGCAATCAGGTGGGCGCGGCTGGCGAAATGGCGTTGCCAGCGTGCTATCGCGTGATCGGTGTTGTCGGTAGGACGGCCGTCGGTCAACAGGTAGACGATGGGCTCCCAGTCCCCGCGCTGATCGGCGGTCGTCTTCTTGACGTCGACTTCGATGCGGGTCATCAGCTCGTCGAGGGCCGCCCCTAGCGCTGTTCCGCCGCCAAGCGGCAGTCGTGGCGGGTAGAACGTCATCAGTTCGACCATCGGCACGATCAGCTGGGCCTTGCCGGCGAAGGCGATGACCGACAGGTGAACCGACTCCAGGGCGTGGGGATCCTGGCGCAGCGAGTCGACGATGGACTCCATCGTGTGTCCGAGTTCGGCCAGGGGGTCACCCGCCATGGATTCGGAGACATCGAGAACAAGATAGATCGGTAGACGACGCATCGGCGATTCCTCAGATCACGACCTGGACTTCATCGGGCGGCGGGGGCAGGTCGATGTCCTGGTCATCGTCCTGCTGTTGGCCGGATGCGGAAGCCGCGATCGAAGCCGACACCCACTGGAAGTAGTTGGCGAAGCTGGAACTGTCCATGTGCTCCAGCGATACCGTCTGGGTAGCGAAGCGTTTCAGCTCCTGCGTCCTGGCCTTTGGCCCGGCGGCGCAGGCGATGATCTGGGCGAACTCCACGCCCTTGAGGCGCTCGACGGCACTGTTGAAATCCATGAGATCGGACGGTGAGCCATCGGTCATGACGAACATCATCGGGCGAAAGTCGCCCTTCTGGTGGTCTGTCGAGGTACGGACATCCCTGGCGATTCGATCGCAGACGAAGTGGAGACCTTCTCCCAGGTGCGTCGCCCCCGAGCGAGGCAGTTCGATATCATCGATGTGCGCCGTTTCCAGGGCCTGCAGGGGGACCAGTTCCTTCACCTGGTTGTCGAAGGTAATGATCGAGATATGTACCGTTTCGAGGGCATAGGGATCTTGGCGCAGGGCGGACAGCATGGCGCTGATGCCGACGTTCACGGATTCAATGGGTTCACCGCGCATCGAGCCTGAAGAGTCGATGAGCAGATAGATGGGGAGTCGACGATCCATGTGAGTCCTCTTGTGATGGGGGCATGTCTTGGCGATATCGGTGATCTGGCTCTCGTCAGGGGCGGGGAAGCGGGGTCGGGTATCGAGACCAAACCCCGGGACAGGCATCGATGCCCACCCGCACAGGTCGCAGATATCAGCGGCTTCGAGAACGTCGAAGCAAGCGACCTGAACAGGCGGGTGTGGCGCGCTTTCCCGTGTCCTCGCCGCCGACGTGGAGACGAGCTCCCGGCCCGGTTCTCTAGCAATTATTAGGTTTGTCTGATGCTGACAAGCCGGTGCAACCCGGAACCTGACCTGGGTCCTGGGTTGGGCGAGTCGAATGCTCGATGGAAGCTAGGCGCTGTCCGAAAAGTCGACGAGCGAAGGTTAGACAAGGCAAAAATCGGTGAGAAAGCGCAGTTTACGGGGTGTAAATGAGCATTTTGATCCGATTTTTAACGCCGTATTACCGAGCGCAGGCACTTTTCAGACAAGCCCTAGAAGGAAGGCTCGCCAAGGTAAGTAGACGGTGCATGGCACGTCACTCGTCGTGGGCGAAGGTGGGGTGACCTTCCCCCTGATCCAGGTCCACCCCCGTTTCATGCGTCATCGACATAGGCCCGGGACAGCAATTGCGTCAGGAGGCCCACTGGCATCGATAAAAAGAAGACGACAGGCTGAGGGTATCGTGATGTCGGCCTGGTCGAGGGAGCGGGCCTGGAAAAGCGGGATAGAGGCGGATGCGGTCGGAGAACGCCGGCCCTGGCAGTGGAGGAGCGAAGCGAGCAGATTGGGGCCAGCGAGACGGTGGCAGGGCGCCGATGGCGCCCTCTGCAGGATTTGATAATAAGTAGCAACATGTTGATTTGTATATATTTTTTCGGAATAGAAAAATATGTTTATACCAGTGGCTATACCATCACATTCCCAATAAGCCGCTATATGCCACTGTCCACACAGAGAGGAATGTATGATGTCACCTCCCGGCCAAGAGCAGCCATTCAGCACAACCTGATATAATCTATAGATGTCATCATAAGTTGCGTATTACAGCAATATCCATATTATCTAATCCTCGTATCCGAGCAGGCGCCTTTCATTTGCCTGCCTCTTCCTCCAAGCTTGTTCAGTTCTAGATTCTCCTTTTCTTCCAAACGCCACTTTAATTGAAACCCAAACAAATAAAATTACACAAAAACCGGCCAGCAATCCTCCGATCAAACCAAGCGGAGTAAGTGAAGCAAATGGCTTACCAAGTGTATCAATTGAAATATTAAATAACCAAAATGAAAAACATGAAGTCCCAACTGCCACAGAAAAACGAAGCCCCCGAATAATAAATCGCTCTACCAGTGCAGCCGCTCTACACCACATCGGTGGCTGCAAGCTAGCTATCCTTCGAAGTTCATCTGACCTCGCATCTGTACCTTTAGCCACGCCCAAATCCTCTATTTCACAAAACCTATAACTTGTGTTGCGCAGGATAATAATTGTGCCGCCTTTTAAATAAATATTTTATGAGCACAGATCATCATGTGCAATATTATTAACCACCTAACCATTCATAAGTTATTTTTAGAATATGCAGCAAAAAACTATTAGTTATATAAATGGATGAGCATGACGATGTTTGAACGGCTTTTCGCAACCTCAAGTAGCCAAATCAGCAACATCAGCATAGACTTAATGCCGAATTTCGGAAAGAAGCAGACGATCAGGCACTTCTGATTTTACTCACGTATAAGTAAGCGAGACGTCAAGAGTGTATTTTTTTGATAAATTATTAACTTCACCTCCCAAATTTAATCTCTAATTCAAGATTTGAAAGTCCTAGCGCACCGCCCCCAATGCTACCCTTTAAGATCCAGCCTGTAGGCGTTAACAAAGTAGAGAGTATTGTTAAAATTTTTCCTGAAATCCCTTTTAGGTTTGGTATCAAAGTGCCTTGTATCCAGTTAGAAACTGTACTCGATGCTTGAGACAACGCAGCACTGGGCGTGTACCCAAGTAGCGCAGAGGTAGCTGCCTCGGCCGACTGGATTTGTAAAGATAAAAACAAGCCATCATTTTGATCAAATTGTCTTGTTTTAGAATCACGGCATCGCTTGACTATGCTGAAAGTGAATCTTCAAGGAGTTTCACTTGGTCATCAAACCAGTTGTCAGAATGCCGTAAGGCTCCTATTTCTGGATGATTGTCGACCATAGCTACAGTCTTATTCGCGAAGTTCTCTAAGTCATCTAACATCGCACCACCCTCCCTTTGTTTAAATATATACAGATACTCAATAGGAATTAAACTGCACGATCACATGTTGACCTAGCACATGCTCGTCCATGAATTTTATTCGGCGGGCCTGCTGCCACCTAGCCAAATGGGGCATTAAAGCATTATAGCTTGGCCACATAACACCAATTATCGCGTGTGCCGAATAATACTGGAGCCCGTGCGTTGCATTTTCCTCAATGACCATTTCGGGTTGTCAGGTGCCGTACAAGCCTCCTTCAGCATAGCCTGAAGTTCAGCTTTCGGCCATGAGCGGTCAATGAGATTTTTCTGATGTATAACGCCCGGCTTGCCAGCGGACAAGCCGGAGAGGTTTTTGTGTAATAATGAGCGTTAGCGAGTACACAAAAACCACGTAGGATTGGGAGTGGGGAAACTCCAGAGTCTGCGTGGAGCCGTTTGTTAGGTAATAAGTTCGGATGTGCGAGTGGAAAAAGCAAAGGCAGACCCTTAAATCACCGGACTTACCAACGCTGCCTGCTGAGTTATCGAATCCATCAATTTTAATAACTTAGAGATATCGTAATTACCGTTTCTCAGCTGATCGTCGGTCTGCTCATGGAAATGTTTTGAATAAGACTCTTTAAAATCTAGCACTCCATGCCATGCGGCGATATCTTTTTTGAAGTTACTCCAGGTGACCTGGGCGGAGGGGTATTGATCTAAACGAAGATCAAGATAGCACTCAATCGCGGCGGCCCGTCCATTGATATCAGAAATACTTAGGCCTTCAGGCCCGAGAGTTGCAAACTCCCTGAGCTCCTCAAGATCAGGTAAAAGCATCGCCCTCATGTTGGCAGGAGGGTTTAACTTTTCAAGCTTTCGAAAAGCATCAACGCCCTCTGCGTCGTTGTCAAAAACGAATAAGACCTGATTGAGAACCTCAATTCGTAAAAGCCCCTCTGCGAATTTTACGAGATTGCCGGTTCCCCAGAAAGGATGGCGCTCATCGATATCCACGAAATTGAAAAAATCTGCCACGTCCGGACGTAGAACATCGAGTGACCGTCGAATGATGCGTGCGTCTGATGTACCCTCGGTTGCAATCAGAACTTTTTGCTTTTGCAGCGCACCTGGACGGAATGCTTCACGTTGAACCCAGCCAGCATGGACAATAGGGCCAAACTCCCATGTAACCTCAACCTCAGCATTCGCGGTATTTAGGGCAAAGACCTGAAGCATTGATTCCGCACTGAGAATGCAAACTCTGGCTGAAAAGAAGCTGGCTTCCGACCAATAAGAATCAGAGATTCCAGACCAAGGAATTCGCTCAAATACGTCGACATCAGCGGCAAAACGTCCTTGAGAAATTGTGTCTCGATCTGGAGTATCGTACTCAATATAGTCGCTTTTCAAATCGCCCAGCGGATAGCGACATGCCAAATTGCAGAATTCTTCAAACGTGAGACATTCTTTCTTCGACTCCTCTACATTTATATAGCTTGAAATTTCTTCTGCTTCTGCGACCAGCATCTGATACTCAGCGCGCGCAGTTTCAAGAGTGAAGCCAAGTATATCAAGACGAGGTAAGATACGGGAAAGCTTCCTTGCAAAAAGTTCCTCAGCCTCGGCAAGCTCCTCTTTTTCTTCGGGACACTTTTCACAATAATCGTAATTTATTGCGTCCGTCCTTCGGCGGAAAAGATCACCTTCCTGAAACAAGAATCCATAATCTTCTCCCTTAAAATTCTTGGAATATGAAAGGGATACTTTACCAACACAGAGCTCTATAGAAGTTCCCATCTGTTATACCAACCTGCCAAATATTTAAATCTTGCAGTCCATGTTCTCTATATCTCGCATGCCTAACGATCGGGCTCAGCGGCCCGCGACGGCAAGTGCAGCGCCGCCGTTGCGGATCCGCTGCAGCCCGTGGTTCGGCATCTCCTGGGTCATTCGCTCCAGCCAGCGATTGCACCACCAATGGCGGCGGATCCCGCGGCGACAGGTGCCGTGATACCTGCCGAAATGGCTGCACCACCTACATCTACTGCAATCAAGGTCACTCCGCCAATCCTGAACGACCACTTTCTTACTGTTGCCCATCGTGTCGCGCTGTCCTCTTCACTCTGCAACCTACGAGCCCCCTGGCAGACTTCTGCTTGTAGGTTCGAGATTATTTCGAGAAGGTATTCTGGCGTGACATCAGCATCAATACTGTTTCGAAACATGCTCGCACTCCATAGAATCTCTTTGGCTGTACGTTCCTCAACTCCAGCTTCTCGAAGTGCGTGCTCCTCGATGCGCATGAAGGACGAGATAAAGATATCAAGTTCACGCTTGAGTTGATCTCGCTCTTCGCGTGAGGCAGGAGCTTGGTCGTCTAATTGAGACAGGTCTTCGTAGAATTGCCCATCTTCAAGAAGCATAGAAAGCGCATTGCAGGCTTGAGCCGTCACGCGCAGTAAGGCCTCCCGGTCCGGAGCCACAGACTGACCAACGATCCTACTCATTTCATTTGTGGCATTTACCAAGTAGCGATACCTGTCTGAACTCTGCCCCCACGTAATTGAAGAAGTGGTGAGCAGCACAACAAATATCGGAATTAGCATTCTCTTCATTGTGACACCTCTTTGTAATGGCTGAAACAATGACTGCTTGTACCGAGTGGTAAAGCCGAACAGTTGCATTATACTGCATGCTTGATATTCCACTTGAACGCGCACGCGTGTTCAACGATGTTACGCTGCGCGCTCAATCTCATCTCATCCTATTGAAAATCCTAGAAATTAAGTATAGCTCGGCAGTATAGCGCCAATCATCGTGCATACTGCATATCCCCAATGAACGTGCCTGCTGCCTTTGCCAACATGTCGGCTTTGGGTCGCAAGCTGCCTCAGGACCAGATAGGCCCTCCTAAGATCTTGCTTGTTTCGAACTTGGCATAGATTCATCCATTTCTCCACATACGCTACTCCAACGCCTTGCACGCTCAGCATAAATTCGCATGATTTCGCATGAGTCCTGGCGACCCCCTATCACCGGCAGAGCCCCGCAGTGTCGCGTCTCCGACCTTAGCGCACGAGTGCATCAAAACCGACAGGTATAGCGCGCAGGCGGGGATGGGTGTTGACAGCGCGCCAGGGGGGCGGATGGGGTAGGGGGGGATGGTGGCAACTGGGCGCTAGTGAGCCAGGGGAGCGCTCTAGTCGATGACGTCTAGAGTTGTGCGTCAGATAGGGCTCAAAACGGATCAACTCCGCCCTATGGCGGGGTTGATGGGTAGGGCGCTTGCCAGAGTTGCCTCCAGCTCCTTCAGGCGTCTCGCTGTCGCCATGTCGCTTTGGATGGCCTCTCGCGGTATTTCACCGCTTAGCGCGGGGATCTCTACTCAATACTTGTCACTGGCGTGAGGTAGCGGTAGCAGCTTGAGGAAGAGAGCACCGATAGCGGCCAACTGTTTTTCTGCTCAATGTCATGTTCGACCTGTTGGGTTTCCTGCCGGTCGAGGTCGCTGAAAGCTCCTCTACGGGCCGTTTGCCGTTGTCGATCTGGTGGCCGGTGTCGATCTTGTGCCAACACCGAGCTGAGCCATAGACAAGGCGTGGGTCATCTTTAAGTAGCAGGATTGATGAGGTGCAAAAGTACGGTTGAGCCCGGGCAGGAAGGGCTTGCAGCAATATCCAGGATCAATAATTGGGGAAAAAAGCGCCGGAATGTCAGGGGAGGGGGCATGGATCGCAGATCTGACATGGCGCCCTCTGCAGGATTCGAACCTGCGACCTGCCGCTTAGGAGGCGGCTGCTCTATCCTGCTGAGCTAAGAGGGCGTTGGGGCGGCATTATAAGCGGCTGACTCGCCAAGATAAACCCGCAGTTGGCAGGGAAGGTGGCTGGGACGGTGGCGAGGAAGGTGGCTGGGCAGGTGATCCGGGCGGGTGTCAGCGCTGGCCTGGCTCGGTAGAATGCGCGCCACGGCTCTTTGTTATCCACACCTGTCTGGCGTTTTCGATGTCTCAACACCCCACGAGTGACGCTGCCGTCACTCCCGCTGCTGGTTCTGTCGCTGCTTCTGATGCTGCCGCTTCTGTTGCTGGTCATGCGTCCGGCGGCGCGCCGCTGTCTGTCCATGGCGATCGCCACTTCGATGGACTGGCGGACAAGTTCTCGGCGTCGCTCTACGGGCACCTGCGCGGCGAGCTGCGCCTGTCGTTGCTGGACCGTCTGCTGCCGGAGATGCTCGATCTCGAAGGCCAGCCGGTGCTGGACGTGGGCGCGGGGCTCGGTCAGCAGGCCCAGTGGTTCCTCGAGCGTGGGCATGCGGTAACGCTGGCCGAGCCCGCAGGCGAAATGCTCGACCGGGCCCGGGAGGCGATCGACGCCCAGGGTGTCGAGGCGTCCCGGGTCCGCTATCTGACGTCGCCGCTGCAGGACCTGGCGGGCGAGGCCCCCGGGCCCTGGCCGCTGGTGGTGTGCCACGCGGTGCTCGAATGGCTGGGCGACCCCAGGGCGGCCATCGATCGCCTGGCCGCGCTGATGGCGCCGGGGGCTCAACTGTCGCTGATGGTGTTCAACCGCGACGCCCTGCGGCTGTCCAACGTGGTCAAGGGCAACCTGGACAAGGCGCTGGAGGATCGGCTCGAGGGCAAGGGGCAGCGCCAGCGGCTGACACCGATCTCGCCGCTGACCCATGACCAGGTGATGGCCTGGACCGAAGCCGCCGGGCTTCGTTGCGAGGGCGTGGCGGGGATCAGGGTGTTCCACGATTACCTGCGCCACCCGCCCCAGAACGACAAGGAACTCGACAAGCTGGTGGCGCTGGAGCACGCCTACTGCCGCCTGGACCCCCACTGGCGGCTGGGCCGCTATCTGCTCTATACCTTCCGCCGTCCGGCCGACCCCGAGGGGCGTCCATCGCCGCGCGACGGCGGCGCTGAGACCCGTGAGGAGACCCCGACATGAGTGCCGAAACCCCGGTGTGCCAACTGCTCGAGCGTCAGGACGCCGACTATCGCGGCTGGTGGTGGGTGGCGCCGCCCCGGGATAGCTGGCTCGAGCAGGGCGAAGGGACCCTGATCAGCGCCGATGTGTCGGTGCGCGCCGCCTGGCAGGCCCAGGGGCGTCCGGCGCTGTCGCCGTTCTCGCCCGAGGCGTCGCCGCCGCCCGGTGTGGTGCTGTTCTGGCCCAAGTCCCACGCCCTGGGGGAGTGGTGGCTGTTGTGGCTGTGTCAGGTGTTGCCCGAAGGCACGCCGATGCAGCTGGTGGGCGAGCACCAGGGCGGCATCAAGCGGGTACTCAAGGTGCTGGCGGCGCTGGGCATGGGCTGTCGCAAGCTCGACAGCGCCCGGCGCTGCTCGCTGTTCGCGACCCGCTCGGCGCCCCAGCCCCTCGACCCGGAAGCGGTGTGGACGCGTTTCGAGGCCGCCGGCCTGACGCTGGCAAGCCACCCTGGCGTCTTCGGACACGGTAAGTTCGACGAGGGCACGGGGCTGCTGATCGAGCAGCTAGAGACTGCCTTGCCTCAGGGCCAGGTGCTCGACATGGGCTGCGGTGACGGCATTCTGGCGGCCTGGATGGCGCAGCAGCGGCGTGATGTCACCGCGGTGGATGTCAGCGCCTTTGCGGTGGAAGCGACCCGGCGCTCGCTGGCGGCAAATGGGCTCAACGGCGAGGCACTGGAAAGCGACGTCTACTCGGCGCTGGCGGGACGTCGCTTCGACGCCATCGTCTCGAATCCGCCGTTTCACCAGGAGCGCTCCATCGACTACGGCCCGGCGGCCCGTCTGATCCAGGAGGCGCCGCAGCATCTGACGCCGGGCGGGCAATTGATCCTGGTGGCCAACGCCTTCCTGCCCTACGCAGATCCCCTGGAGAAGGCCTTCGGCGGCTTCGAGATCCTGGCCGACAATGGCCGTTTTCGGGTCTACCGTGCCCGCCTCGCCAGGGGCTAGGTGCCAGCCAGGCTAGGCGTCTGCCGGGCTACGTCTTCTGACCCGGCGTGCGGTAGTGGATCTCGGTGATCAGCCAGGTGGTCTCCCCGCCGGGGGCGGCCACCGTCACTTCGTCTTCCAGCGACTTGCCCAGCAGCGCCTTGGCCAGTGGCGCGTCGACGCTGATCCAGCGCTTGCTGGTGTCGGTCTCGTCGTGGCCGACGATGCGCACTGACATCTCTTCGCCGTCTTCGTCCTCCAGGGTGACGAAGGCGCCGAAGAACACCCGATCGGTGTCTGCCGGCAGGCGGTCCACCACCTGCAACTCATCCAGGCGTTTGGTCAGGTAGCGAATGCGACCGATGACCCGGTTGAGCTCCTTCTTGTTGTAGGTGTAATCGGCGTTCTCGCTGCGGTCGCCAAGGGCCGCCGCCTCGCCCACCTTGGCCGATAGCTGCGGTCGCTTGACCCGGCTCAGGTGGTCGAGAATACCCCTCAGGCGCTCGGCACCTTCCAGGGTGATCAGGTTGCTCTTGGGTTCCTGACGGGGATCCTTCGCCGGGTCACGCCAGCGAGTCATGTTGCGGCCTTTCATGGCGATCCTCGGTGAGTCGTTGAATCAGACAAGGTCCACGAGGGTGCCGCGACTTGGGTCAGGTCGCAAGCGCTTTGGGTGGTGGGGGAAAGGTCAGGGGAGCGATGCAGTGAGCGGTCGACGAAGAATGCGACTGGCGAATAAATCAAACGTTCGTTACATTTCGGGGAGGGGGCCAGAACGCGTGTGGCTTTCCGTATCGGGTTACAACGCCTGGGTCAGTGCTCGGCATCGCTTGGCCTGATCGCTCAGCCCGATCGCTCAGCCTGACTGCGCACTACGGCCGCCCACCATGACCACCCAGCATCAGGGTGCATCACAATAACAGTATCCGGAGCCGCCAAATGTCACGAACCCTGTTTTCCGCCTCGCCTGATGTTCCATCTACCGCGTTGCGTCGACGCCCGCGTCGGCTCTTAGCCACGACGGCGCTGACGCTTGTCACCCTGTCCGCCTGCCTTGCCAGCAGCGTGGCGCTGGCCTGGCAGGGTGAGCTCGACCAGCTAAAGAACCGCTGGGAAAGCGTCACCACCTCGAGCGCCTTGTCGGCCCAGGAGGCCCCGTTGACGGCGCTGGCCGCCGAGGCCCACGAGCTGAGCTCGGCCAATCCCAACGTCAGCGAGCTGCTGGTGTGGGAGGGCATCATCGAGGCGTCCCTGGCCAAGGCCAAGGGCGGGCTCGGCGCGCTGGACAACGCCAAGGCCGCGCGGCGGGCGCTGGAGCGGGCCATCGCACTGGACGCCAATGGCCTCGATGGCTCGGCCTACGTGACCCTGGGGGCGCTGTATGACCGTGCTCCGGGCTGGCCGGTGGCCTTCGGTGATGACGACAAGGCCGAGGAAATGTTCAAGCGTGCGCTGACGATTCGCCCCGGCGGTATCGACGTCAACTACTACTACGCCGCCTACCTGGCCGATGAAGGACGCGATGCCGAGGCCCGCCAGCACGCCGAGAAGGCCATCGCCGGTGCGGTTCGCGCCGGACGCGAAGCCTCGGACCAGGCGCTCAAGGCCGAGGCGCGCGCCCTGCTCAACGAGCTCTGATCAGGCGCTCAACGAGCTCTGATCAGGCGCTCGACGAGCTCTGACCCGCGCCGATTTCCCTGTCGTTTCCCGCCTTGACAGGAGGCCCCACCTGGACTCGCCTTGTGGGGCCCCTGACCGATCCGGATAATGGGCCGATCTGTCTGCGGAGGTCCCCATGCCGGAAACGAGCAACATCGATGCCCCCTTTACCGCCCAGGACGTCGAACTGGTGTCACGCGATTGCCTGCACCAGGGCTTCTTTCGTCTGGACAAGCTGATCTTCCGCCATCGCAAGTTCGAAGGTGGCTGGAGCGAGGCGGTGGTGCGCGAGGTGCATAGCCGGCACGACGCCGTGGGCGTCATGCTCTATGACCCCGAGCGCGACAGCGTGGTACTGGTGGAGCAGATCCGTGCCGGTGCAATGGAAGACGCCCACACCCCGTGGAAGCTCGAGTGCGTGGCCGGACTGGTCGACAAGGACGAGTCTGCCGAGGAAGTGGCCCGTCGCGAGGCCCTCGAGGAGGCCGGTTGCGAGGTCGGGGACCTCATCTTGCTGCATAGCTACTATCCTAGTCCGGGTGCCTGCGACGAACGTGTGACGCTTTTCTGCGGTCTCGTCGATACCAGCGGACTGGGTGGGGTGCATGGCCTGGACGAAGAGCACGAGGATATCCGCGTCCATGTGTTGCCATTTCATCGTGCCTGGGAACTTCTCAATCAAGGGAGACTCGATAACGCCATGTGCCTGATCGGCTTTTACTGGCTGGCCGCCGAACGGGCGTCTTTGAGAGCAAGGAGGTAGCGTGACCCAACGCAGCGCCTACGTCACCGATCTGCGCACGTTGCAGAGCGAGTGCACGGCCAACTACATCCGCCTGACGCGCCTGCTGGGCGAGCTGGAAGAGGGCGAAAGTCGCGAGGTCGAACTGCTCAACGGCGAGCGTCGACTCGGTGCCCTGCGTCTGCATGTCGAAGAGCTGGCGCCCTATACCAGCATCATTCGCGTCAGCCAGGAGGGTATCCTCGACGGCGTCATCGACAGCCCGCGCATGCGCGTGCATCTGTATCACGACGTGCGCATGGCCGAGGTCACCGACTTTCAGCGCCGGCGCCACTTCGATGGCCGCTACCGCTATCCCAACGCGCATATGCACCAGCCCGACGAGAAGCTGCAGATCAATCGCTTCCTCGGCGAATGGCTCGATCACGGGCTGGCCCACGGCCACTCGCTGGATCTGCCGCAGTTGCCCTGAGCCGGTTCGCCGTTGCCGCCCGTCGAGAGATCTCCATGCGCCTGATCCAGATTAGCGATTGCCACCTGTACGCCGACCCGATGGCGCGCTCGCGCCGAGGCCTGCCCGCCCATCAGCTGGAGGCGGTGGTCAAGGCGGTGGACGCCGACCGCCCGGACCTAGTGCTGGTCACCGGTGACATCAGTCAGGATGAGTCCGAGGCCGCCTACCGGCTCGCTACCGAGCGATTGAGCGAGCTCGACTGCCCCTGGTTCTGGATTCCCGGCAACCACGATGACGTGGCGCTGATGGGCGCCGAGCGGGACATCCTGCCCGAGGTCGAGGCCGGCCACTGGCGGCTTCTGCAGCTCGATACCCAGCTTGTCGGCGAGGCCTCCGGGCAGCTGGGAGAAGAGGCCCTGGCCGCGCTCGGCGCGCGTCTGGCCGAGGACGATCGCCCGACCCTGATCGCCATGCACCATCCGCCGCTGGCGGTGGGCAGCGCCTGGATCGACGCCCTGGGCCTGGTAGATGCCGACGGCTTCTGGGAGGTGCTGGACGGCTATCCCCAGGTGAAGATGGTGCTGTGCGGTCATGTGCATCAGGCCTTCCATGGCGTGATGTCTCTGGCCCATGGACGGGTCGACGTCTATGCCTGTCCCTCCACCTCTGACCAGTTCCTGCCCGGCAGCGAGGACTTCGCCGTGGACGAGGCGTCGCGCCCCGGCTACCGGGTGGTGGAGTTGAAACGAGAGGGAGAGTGGCAGACCTGGGTGGAGCGCGTCGATATCTAGGAGTCTTACGCTTGGTTCTAAAAAGATAGTTATTAATTCTTTTACGTTATTACTCGCCCCGCAGTATCCTCGCTGACATCTCCACTTTTCCCGTCATGCGAGGTGTCCGGCCATGACCAGCCTTTCCGCACCAGCCCGTGAGCGCGCCGCCCAGGCGTCGCTCACGCCGAAGCGACTGACCCACCTCAAGCAGCTCGAGGCGGAGTCCATCCATATCATCCGTGAAGTGGCCGCCGAGTTCTCGAACCCGGTGATGCTCTACTCCATCGGCAAGGACTCCTCGGTGATGCTTCACCTGGCGCGCAAGGCCTTCCATCCTGGCCCGCCGCCGTTCCCGCTGATGCACGTGGATACCACCTGGAAGTTCCGCGAGATGATCGCCTTCCGCGACCGCATGGCCAAGGAAGCGGGCATGGAGCTGATCGTCCACACCAACGAGGAAGGTCGTGCCGCCGGCATCAACCCCTTCGACCACGGCTCCAGCGGCTATACCGACGTGATGAAGACCCAGGCCCTCAAGCAGGCGCTGGACCAGTACGGCTTCGACGCCGCCTTCGGTGGCGCCCGCCGCGACGAGGAGGCCAGCCGTGCCAAGGAGCGGGTGTTCTCCTTCCGCGACCGCCACCACCGCTGGGACCCCAAGAACCAGCGTCCGGAACTGTGGAATCTGTACAACGCCCGCATCAACAAGGGCGAGTCGATCCGTGCCTTCCCGCTGTCCAACTGGACCGAGCTGGATATCTGGCAGTACATCTACCTCGAGAACATCGACATCGTGCCGCTTTACTTCTCCGCCCCGCGCCCGGTGGTGGAACGCGACGGCATGCAGATCATGGTCGATGACGAGCGCCTGCCCCTGGCCGAGGGCGAAGAGCCCGAGCAGAAGTGGGTGCGCTTCCGCACCCTGGGCTGCTATCCGCTGACCGGTGCGGTGGAGTCTAAGGCTCAGACCCTGCCGGAGATCATCCAGGAGATGCTGCTGACCCGTACCAGCGAGCGCTCCGGCCGTGCCATCGATCATGACCAGGCCGGTTCCATGGAGAAGAAGAAGCGCGAAGGCTACTTCTGACGCCGGCACCGACCGCACGCAGCCACGCGCCTTGCTCCAGCCGACAGGGATCGGGAGCGAGGACGCAGATGACAGATCAAGGGCCCGGCGTCCAGCACGACGTCGGGTCACCATCAGGGGTACAGCATGTCTCACCAGTCCAGTCTGATTGCTGACAACATCGAGCAGTATCTGCACGAGCACGAAAACAAGGACCTGTTGCGGTTCATCACCTGCGGCAGCGTCGATGACGGCAAGTCGACCCTGATCGGTCGCCTGCTGCACGATTCCAAGATGATCTTCGACGACCAGCTGGCGGCCATCACTCAGGCCTCCAAGACCAAGGGCACCACCGGCGAAGAGGTGGATCTGGCGCTGCTGGTCGACGGTCTGCAGTCGGAGCGCGAGCAGGGCATCACCATCGATGTGGCCTATCGCTTCTTCTCCACCGACAAGCGCAAGTTCATCATCGCCGACACCCCGGGGCACGAGCAGTACACCCGCAACATGGCCACCGGTGCCTCCACCGCCGGCCTCGCGGTGATCCTGATCGACGCCCGTTATGGCGTGCAGACCCAGACCCGTCGTCACAGCTTCATCGCCGACCTGCTGGGCATCCAGCATCTGGTCATCGCGGTCAACAAGATGGACCTGGTCGACTACTCCCAGGCGCGCTTCGACGAGATCGTCGCCGACTACCGCGCCTTCGCCGAGCAGCTCGACGCCAGCGACATCCACTTCGTGCCGCTGTCGGCGCTCAAGGGCGACAACGTGGTTGATCGCGGCGAGCGCCTCGACTGGTACCAGGGCCCGGCGCTGCTGGAGTTGCTGGAGACCGTGGAGGTCAGCCGCGACCAGAACCTGAGCGATCTGCGCTTCCCGGTGCAGTACGTCAATCGCCCCAATCTCGACTTCCGTGGATACGCCGGCACCCTCGAGGCGGGCATCCTGCGTCCCGGCCAGGCGGTCAAGGCGCTGCCGTCCAACAAGCTCAGCCGGGTCGAGCGTATCGTCACCTTCGAAGGCGATCTTGACGATGCCTACCCGGGCCAGGCCATCACCGTGACCCTGGAAGACGAGATCGATATCTCGCGTGGCGACTGGCTGGTGGCGGCGGACGCGGACATCACCCTGTCCAGTGCCTTCGACGCCGACATCGTGTGGATGCACGACGACGCCCTCGAGCCTGGGCGTCAGTACGATATCCGCATGGCCGGGCGTGCGGTGGCAGGCCACGTCGATGCCATCCACTATCAGGTCGACGTCAACAGCCTGGAGCGTCATGGCGCCGAGCGACTCGAGCTCAACGCCATCGCCCGCTGCCGGGTGGCGCTGACCGCCGAGGTGCCCATCGATGACTACGCGCGGGTGCCTGGCACCGGCAGCTTTATCGTCATCGACCGGCTGACCAACGTCACCGTGGGCGCCGGCATGATTCGCGGTGCGGCCAGTGTCGAAGGCGGCGCTGCCGAGCAGGTCGACTGGGCCGGCTTCGAGCTGGAACTCAACGCCCTGGTGCGCAAGTACTTCCCCCACTGGGAGGCCAAGGACGTGCGCGAGCTGCTCAAGCGCTGACGTCCGGGACCGGCTTCACCATCGTTGGTTCGCTGCAACAGCGGCCCCTGCGCTACGGCGCAGGGGCCGCTGTCAGATGAGCACTGAAAGAGCACAGTAATAGCGGCGTCTCAGTGGCTTGGTTGAACCAGAATGCTAGTGCTTTTCGATGGGTTTAACTCCAACTGCGCAGACAGATGGTGGCGGGCTGGTGCCTGGGCTAGACCAAAGGCAGGATGCGTCGCGTGTGACGTCATGACGACGTCTTCCATTCCCCCACGGAAGCAGGGAGGGCACGAACATGGTGGCCTGCCATCTCTATGACAATATCGAAATCGCCTGCCTGTACCATTTTCCGGTCAAGCTGTCGCTGCGAGACGGTGACGAGAAGCACGGCGAGGCACTGGATACCGCCTTCAACGAGGATCGCGAGGAGTGTCTGTCGCTGAAGACAGAGCGCGGCGAGCGCATGATAGTGCTCGACGACATTACCCGCATGGAAGTGCTGGTCGACAACCCCCATTTCATGGTGCTGGACTTCGTCTGACGCGAATCCGCCACTGACATAGCCCCTGACACCGCCCCTGACACAGCCCCTGACGACGACGCCCCGCTGACCGGATCAGCGGGGCGTCGCGTCTTATGGGGGCAGGGGGGGCAGGGGGTACGGGATCAGGCTGGGCGCGTCGCGATCACGACGGCCCGACGTGGGGCCGGGTGTCCCTCGCGGGTCAGGTGGGGGCGCTCAGGGTCCAGGAAGTCACCCAGCGACTGAAAGGTCATCCAGTCGGTGGAGCGCTGCTCCTCCAGGCTGGTGGGGGCTTCATCCACCACCCGAACGTCGCAAAAGCCGAC
Source organism: Halomonas sp. YLB-10 (assembly GCF_003856855.1). NCBI lineage: Bacteria > Pseudomonadati > Pseudomonadota > Gammaproteobacteria > Oceanospirillales > Halomonadaceae > Halomonas > Halomonas sp. YLB-10. The sequence goes on along the minus strand of NZ_RRCU01000001.1, from coordinate 551,008 downwards.
CTTCTCGAGCCAGCCCACCAGGGCGCGCGACGACGGCAGGAAGTAGACATTGGGCATCGCCGCGTAGCGATCGCCCGGCACCAGCACCCGGGTCTCGTCGCCTTCCACCACCAGCGTCTCGAGTACCAGTTCGCCGCCCCGACGCAGGGCGTCGCGTAGCTGCATCAGGTGGTCGAGGGGGGAAGGGCGGTGGTAGAGCACGCCCATGGAGAACACGCTGTCGAAGAAGCCCAGGCCCTGGGGCACATCGTCGATGCCCACCGGCAGGAAGTGGGTACGCCCGCCGTCGGCATCGCCGACGAAGTGCTTGACCGCCTGGAACTGCCAGTAGAAGCGCGGTGAGGGATCGATCACCAGCACGAAGTCGGCACCGGCGCCGGCCATGCGCCAGGCGTGATAGCCGTTGCCGCCACCCACGTCGAGCACCCTTCGACCGCGCAGCGGCGACAGGTGCGGCGCCAGCCGCTGCCACTTCCAGTCCGAACGCCACTCGGTATCGATCGCGATGCCTGCCAGCCGGTACGGGCCCTTGCGCCACGGCATCAGCGCGCGCAGCAGGTTCTCGCTCTGGCGACGACGGCTGTCATCAAGCTCCAGCTCGACCGTGACCTCGTCGCGATCGAGCTGGACATGGCGCTTGTCGGGCAGCGCCGGCAGCTTGGCCACCGCCTTCTCCCAGGCCGGCAGGTCGCCGTGACGCTGGCGGTCGAGGCCACGGGCGAACTGCTCGGGCAGGCGGGCAAGCCAGTCGCCCATGCCGGCGTGGCGGAAGGATTGCTCGAGAAAGGCGCGGTACACATCGCGCTGATGCTCGGGAATCATTTGAAGGCCACCATGGAGGCGAAGTTCAGATACTGAAACCAGGTCAGCGAGCGCGCAAAGCCTACCCGCGCCAGGCGCTGGTGGTGCTGCTCCAGGGTGTCGGGCACCAGCACGTTCTCCAGCGCGTTGCGCTTCTGGCTGATCTCCAGGTCGCTGTAGCCATTGGCACGCTTGAAGTCGTGATAGCGCTCCACCAGCCAGGCATTGTCCTGTTCGTCACCGGCCTTGATCTTCTCCGACAGGATCAATACACCGCCGGGCTCCAGCGCCTGGTAGAGCTTCTCGAGTACACCGTCGCGGTCTTCCGGGGCCAGAAACTGCAGCGTGAAATTCAACACGATCATGCCGCTGGGACGGTAGTCGAGGTGGCGGATGTCGCCTTCGATCACCTCGATGGCGTGGTCGGGGCACTCGTGCTCGAGGGTCTGGCGGGCGCGCTCGACCATCGCCGGGGACAGGTCTACCCCGGTCAGGCTGAAGGCGTCCTTGGGTAGCTGGCCGGCCAGCGCCAGGCCCACGGCGCCAAGCGAGCAGCCAAGGTCATAGACGTGGGCGCCGTGGCGCAGGTGGCGCTCGGCGATCACCCCCAGCATGCCGAGGATCTGGCCATAGCCGGGGACCGATCGGCGAATCATGTCGGGGAAGCAGGCGACGACTCGCTCGTCGAACGAAAAGCGCGCCACCTTGTCCAGGGGTGTGGAAAAGATGGCGTCACGGTAAGATGCGTCACTCATGGATTGCCAGTGTTGTCGGGCTCGGGGGGAGTGATTGTACGCGCCCCGCGGTCAGGCTGCACGATGAGGCTTGCCGTCGCCGTTCGGCCCAGCTTTGCCCACCAGACAGGGCCCAAGGAGAGGAATCATGCCATCGATCGATCAAACGCCGGCCTGGCAGGCGTTGAAGCAGAAGGCACAGGAAGTCGGCAAGCGCCACCTGTGCGACATGTTTCGCGAGGATGCCGGGCGATTTGCCACCTTCAGCCACGAGGCTGCGGGGCTGAAACTCGACCTGTCCAAGCAGCGCTGGGACCAGCAGACCCTCGAGGATCTGCTGGCGCTGGCCGACGAGGCCGGCGTGCCCGACGCCATCCGTCGGCTGCTGGCCGGTGAGCGGGTCAACGTCAGTGAGGACCGTCCTGCGCTGCATACCGCGCTGCGTCTGCCGCAGGATGCGTCTCTGGTGGTCGAAGGCGAGGATCTGGTGCCGGCGGTGCACGCCACCCTGGACAAGATGGCGACCATGGTCGAGCGCTTCCATTCCGGCCAGTGGCGCGGCGCCACCGGCAAGCCGATCCGTGACGTGGTCAACCTGGGGGTCGGGGGCTCCGACCTGGGGCCGCTGATGGTGACCCACGCCCTGGCCGACTATCGCCCGGCGGATACCCATCCGGTCGAGGTCCACTTCGCCTCGACCATGGACGGCTCCCAGTTGGTCGACTACCTGATGCGCTTCGACCCCGAGACCACGTTGTTCGTGCTGTCGTCGAAGTCCTTCACCACCATCGATACCCTGTCAAACGCCAACACCGCGCGGGACTGGCTGCTGTCCCGGCTGGTCGAGGCGCGCCAGGAGGGCGTGGATCGCGAACTGGTGCTGCGCCAGCACTTTATCGGTGTCTCGGCAAGCCCGGACAAGATGGCCGAGTGGGGCATCGCCTGCGACCACCAGCTCGAGTTCTGGGAGTGGGTCGGCGGGCGCTACTCGCTGTGGGGTGGCATCGGCCTGCCCATCGCCCTGGTCATCGGCATGGACGGCTTCCGCGACTTCCTGGCCGGCGCCCACGCCATGGACGTGCACTTCCAGAAGGCGCCGCTCGAGGACAATCTGCCGGTGCTGCTGGCGCTGGCCGGTATCTGGAACAACAACTTCCTGGATATCCGTGCCCACTCGATTCTGCCCTACGACGGACGCCTGGAATACTTCGCTGCCTACCTCGAACAGCTCGAGATGGAGTCCAACGGCAAGTCGGTGACCAACGACGGCGATATCGTCGACTACTCCACCTGTCCGGTGCTGTGGGGCCAGCTCGGGCCCAACGCCCAGCACGCCTTCTACCAGTTGCTGCACCAGGGCACCCAGGCGGTGGAGTGCGACTTTATCGCGCCGCTGGCCCGCTACGATGACGTCGAGGATCCGGCCACCCGCGAGCACCTGATGGGCCAGCACCGGCTGACGCTGGCCAACTGCTTCGCCCAGTCCCGTGTATTGATGCTCGGAGACGACGCCATCGCCGATGACGGTCCCAGGCCCGAGCACAAGCGCTATCGTGGCAACCAGCCCTCGACCACCCTGCTGCTGGAGCGGTTGACCCCGCAGACCCTGGGCGCGTTGATCGCCCTCTACGAGCACAAGGTGTTCGTCCAGGCCACCATCTGGGGCATCAATCCCTTCGACCAGTGGGGCGTTGAACTGGGCAAGAAGATCGCCAACGAGACCCGTGACATCATCGAGGGGCGCCAGGGCCTGGAGGCGATGGATGACTCCACCCGTGGGCTGATCGAGGCCACCTGGCAAGCCGCGCGGGACTGATGGCCGTTGGCATGCGTGATGGCGACAGCGCCCCTGCAGGCGCAGGGGAGGGTCGAAAACTGGCCATTTATACAGGTTTTCCGTTATGCTGAGCCCATCAACAGCGTCGAGTGCTGCCGCAGCGAGCGGCGTGCTCTACCTGCATGGATTCAATAGTGCCGGCGCCTCGCCCAAGGCGCGGCTGATCAAGGCCGCCTGTGCGGAGCTGGGGCTTCCCTGCGAGACCCCGGACCTGTCCTCGCAGGCGGCCGACGCCCTGCGGCTCGCCGAATCGCTGTTACCCCGGCTGGGGCCCAGCCCGATGCTGATGGGCAGCTCCATGGGCGGCTTTCTGGCCACGGTGCTGGCAGAGCGCCATGAGCTGCCGGCGGTACTGGTCAATCCGGCGGTGCGACCGGCCAGGCTGGTCGACACCATGCTCGGCGAGAGCTTCGTCAACGCCTATACCGGTGAGCGCTTCGTGGTCGGGCAGAGCCACCGTGACCAGATCGCCGAGATGACGCCGGAGGTGGTGGCCCCCGGGCGCTATCTGCTGCTGCTGGTGACCGAGGACGAGACGCTGGACAGCGCCGACGCCTTCGCCGCCTACCGCGGGGCCAAGGCGATCCTGCATCCCGGCGGCGAGCACGGCTTCAATGCCCTGGCCGACTACCTGCCGGCGGTGTTCGCCCACGGCGGTCACGCCCTGGCGCCCGGGCGAGTGGCGCCGGTACCGGCCGAGTGAGCCGTTCAGTCGACGGCGCAAAGACGATCCCAGTCATCCTGATGATGGACCACGCATGACCCAATACAGTGCCAGTTCGATCGAGGTGCTTTCCGGGCTGGAGCCCGTTCGCAAGCGCCCCGGCATGTACACCGACACCTCCCGCCCGAATCACCTGGTCCAGGAGGTCATCGACAACAGCGTCGACGAGGCGCTCGCCGAACACGCCAACGAGATCCGCGTGGTACTGCGGGACGACGGCGGCATCGAGGTGACGGACAACGGTCGCGGCATGCCCATCGACGTTCACCCGGAGCACGGGGTGTCGGGGATCGAGCTGATCATGACTCGGCTGCACGCCGGCGGTAAGTTCTCCTCGTCGAGCTACCGCTTCTCTGGCGGCCTGCACGGGGTCGGGGTGTCGGTGGTCAACGCCCTGTCGCGACGCCTCGAGGTCGAGGTCCTGCGCGACGGCGAGCGCCACGCCATGGCCTTCGAGCACGGCGACAAGGTCGAGGACCTGCACGTCATCGGCACCGCGGCCAAGCGTGCCAAGGGCACCCTGGTGCGCTTCTGGCCGGATACCAGCTACTTCGATAGCCCCAACCTGGCGGTAGGGCGGCTCAAGCACCTGCTGCGGGCCAAGGCGGTACTCTGCCCCGGGCTCAAGGTGGAACTGGTGGAAGCCGACGGCACCGCCACCACCTGGCAGTTCGCGGACGGTCTGCGCGACTATCTGGCCCAGACCACCGACGGCTACGAGGTGCTGCCGAGCTCGCCCTTCGTCGGTCACTTCGCCGACGATGAGCAGGGGGTGGACTGGGCGATTCAGTGGTTGCCCGAAGGCGGCGACTCGCTGATGGAAAGCTACGTCAACCTGATCCCCACCGCCCAGGGCGGCACCCACGTCAACGGCCTGCGCTCGGGGCTGCTCGAGGCACTCAAGGAATTCTGCGAGTACCGCAGCCTGCTGCCGCGCGGGGTCAAGCTGACCGCCGAGGACCTGTGGGAGCGGGTCGCCTACGTGCTGTCGGTAAAGATGCTCGATCCGCAGTTCGCCGGCCAGACCAAGGAGCGGCTGTCGTCACGCACCGTGGCGGGCTTCGTCTCCGGCGTCGTCAAGGACGCCTTCTCGCTGTGGCTCAACCACCACGTCGACCAGGCCGAGGCGCTGGCCGAGCTGGTGATCAGCGCCGCCCAGCGGCGCCAGAAGAGCTCGAAGAAGGTGGCGCGCAAGAAGGTCACCTCCGGCCCGGCGCTGCCCGGCAAGCTGGCCGACTGCAGTGGCCAGGACCCTGCCTTGAGCGAGCTGTTTCTGGTCGAGGGTGACAGCGCCGGGGGCAGCGCCAAGCAGGCGCGCAACCGCGAGACCCAGGCGATCCTGCCGCTGCGCGGCAAGATCCTCAACACCTGGGAGGTCGATTCCCACGATATCTACGGCTCCCAGGAGGTCCACGACATCGCCGTGGCCATCGGCGCCGATCCGGCCAGTGCCGACCTGTCCAAGCTGCGCTATCACAAGATCTGCATCCTCGCCGATGCCGACTCCGACGGGCTGCACATCGCCACCCTTCTGTGCGCGCTGTTCGTGCGCCACTTTCCGTCGCTGGTCGACGCCGGCCACGTCTTCGTCGCCATGCCGCCGCTTTACCGCATCGACCTTGGCAAGGAGGTCTACTACGCCTTGGACGAGAGCGAGAAGGCGGCCATCCTGCGCAAGCTGGAAGGCAAGCGCGGCACCCCCAACGTGCAGCGCTTCAAGGGCCTTGGCGAGATGAGCCCGCTGCAGCTGCGCGAGACCACCATGGCGGTAGAGACCCGGCGGCTGGTACAGCTGACCCGGGAGGAGGGCGACGGCACCATGGAGATGATGGACATGCTGCTGGCCAAGAAGCGCGCCTCGGACCGCAAGAGCTGGCTCGAGGACTACGGCAACCTGGCGGATATCGAAGTGTGACGGGCCGCCATCGCGGTGACTTGCACGCAGTGACGCTCCCGGATTTCACGTCGTCGGTTCAGGCGACCAGGATTGAGAACGAGGGATCATGACTCTGGACATTGAGGTGGCGGAGGGCGACGTCGAGCGACTGTCCCTGCGCGAATACACCGAGAAGGCCTACCTCGACTATTCGATGTACGTCATTCTCGACCGGGCCCTGCCCCATATCGGCGACGGCATGAAGCCGGTGCAGCGGCGCATCATCTACGCCATGCGCGAGTTGGCGTTGAACGCCAACGCCAAGTACAAGAAGTCGGCGCGTACCGTCGGCGACGTGCTCGGCAAGTTCCACCCCCACGGTGACAGCGCCTGCTACGAGGCCATGGTGCTGATGGCCCAGTCGTTCAGCTATCGCTATCCGCTGGTGGACGGCCAGGGCAACTGGGGTAGCCCGGACGATCCCAAGTCCTTTGCCGCCATGCGCTACACCGAAGCGCGGCTGTCAAAGTTCGCCGAGGTACTGCTCAGCGAACTCGGCCAGGGCACCGTGGACTGGGCGCCCAACTTCGATGGCACCATGAACGAGCCGGTGGTGCTGCCGGCACGTCTGCCCCACGTGCTGCTCAATGGCGGCACCGGCATCGCCGTGGGCATGGCCACCGACATCCCGCCGCACAACGTGCGCGAGGTGGTCGAGGCCACCTGCGAGGTGCTGCGCAATCCCGGCGTCACCACCGCCGACCTGATGGCGCACCTGCCTGGTCCGGACTTTCCCACCCGGGCGGAGATCATCACCCCGCGCGCGGATCTTCGAAAGCTCTACGAGAGCGGTCGCGGCAGCGTCAAGATGCGCGCCCGCTACGAGCAGGAAGAGGGCCAGGTGGTGATCACCGCGCTGCCCTACCAGGTCAGCGGGGCCAAGGTGCTGGAGCAGATCGCGGCGCAGATGCAGGCCAAGAAGCTGCCCATGGTGGCCGACCTGCGCGACGAGTCGACCCACGAGGAGCCGACCCGTCTGGTGATCGAGCCGCGCTCCAATCGGGTCGATATCGAGTCGCTGATGGCGCACCTGTTCGCCACCACCGACCTCGAGAAGAACGTGCGGGTCAATCTCAACGTGATCGGCCTCGACGGCCGCCCGCGGGTGATGCCGCTGCCGGAGCTGCTCGGCGAATGGCTCGACTTCCGCCGCACCACGGTGCGCCGTCGCCTCGAGCACCGGCTGGGCAAGGTCAACGACCGCCTGCACCTGCTCGAAGGCCTGTTGATCGCCTACCTCAATATCGATGAGGTGATCCGCATCATCCGCGAGGAGGATGAGCCCAAGAGCGCGCTGATGGCAGCCTTCGGTCTGACCGACCGTCAGGCCGAGGCGATCCTGGAGCTGCGCCTGCGCCACCTGGCCAAGCTCGAGGAGATGAAGATCCGCACCGAGCAGGACGAGCTCGAGGCGGAGCGCAAGCGTCTTGAAGAGCTGCTCGGCAACGAGGCAGCGATGACCGACCTGATCGAGCAGGAGCTGCGCAAGGCCGCCGAGGAGCACGGCGACGAGCGCCGCTCGCCGATCGTCGAGCGCGAGGAAGCCAGGGCGCTGTCCGAGGTCGAACTGGTGGGTGCCGATCCGGTGACGGTGGTGCTGTCCGAAAAAGGCTGGATTCGTGCCGCCAAGGGCCACGACATCGACCCCTCCGGGTTGTCCTACAAGGCCGGTGACGCCTTCCATCTGGCCGCGCGAGGCAAGACCAACCAGCCGCTGGTGCTGCTCGATGACACCGGCCGGGCCTATACCCTGCCGGCCCACCAGCTGCCAAGTGCCCGTGGCCAGGGCGAGCCGGTCACCGGCAAGGTCAACGTGGTGGCCGGCGCGCACATGGCCGGCGTCATGCTGGCACCGGGGGACGCCCGCTTCCTGCTGGCCTCCGACGGCGGCTACGGCTTCGTCGCCCGGCTCGAGGACCTGACCGGCAAGAACCGTTCCGGCAAGGCGGTGCTGAGCCTGCCCAAGGGCTGCAATGTGCTGCCCCCGGTGGAGCTGCCGGCGGCCGAGGAATTGACCGTGGCCACGGTCTCCAACGAAGGCCGACTGCTGCTGTTCCCGCTGGACCAGTTGCCGGAGATGTCCAAGGGCAAGGGCAACAAGATGCTGGATATTCCCGGCGCCCGGGCGGCCCGGCGCGAAGAGTTTGTGCGCGGCCTGGTGGTGCTGGCGCCTGGGGATACCCTGGTGGTGCACGCCGGCAAGCGCAAGCTGTCGCTCAAGAACGGTGAGCTCGACTACTATCGGGGAGATCGCGGACGGCGAGGCAGCAAGCTGCCACGCGGGCTGCAGAAGGTCGACCGGCTCGAGCGCCTCGAGGCGTAACCCTTACGACGGTACGGCGCCCGCCGGTTGCTGCGGGTGCCCAAGGAAGACACACCATGACACGACGAATCCTGATGCGCGCCACCGGCCGGGCCCGCCCTGGCCAGCTGGCCGGCCTGGGGCGGATCCTGGCCCGCAGCGGCGCGCGCCTTCTGGACATCAACCAGAGCGTGACCTTCGGTATCGTCTCGCTGGAGGCGCTGGTAGCGCTTGACCACGAGGCCGACCTGGAAGGCGCCCTGTCGGGCGCCGGCGATGAGCTGGGCCTGGACGTCCAGGCGATCCAGATCAGCGCCGAGGAGTACCACCGCTGGAGCGAGACCGCGAGTCAGCCGCGCCTGATCATGACCCTGCTGGCGCCGCGACTGCCCGCCGGCATCCTGGCCGAGGTGGGGGCGCTGACCGCCGAGCACGGGTTGACGGTGGAGTTGATCCATCGCCTGTCCGGGCGCGAGCCGCTGGACGGCGAGGCACCGGCCCAGGGTAGCTGCGTCGAGTGCTGGCTGCGCGGCGAGGACGTGGACCTCGAGTCGCTGCGCGAGAAGGCGCTGGCGCTGGGTGCGACCCACGGGGTCGATATCGCCCTGCAGGAAGACTCCATCTGGCGCACCCACCGTCGCCTGGTGTGCTTCGACATGGACTCGACCTTGATCAAGGCCGAGGTCATCGACGAGCTGGCGCGCCGCCACGGGGTCTACGACGAGGTCGCCGAGGTGACCGAGCGGGCCATGCGCGGTGAGCTCGACTTCCAGCAGAGCTTCCGTGAGCGCATGGCCAAGCTGAAGGGCCTGGACGAGTCGGTGCTGGCCGAGATCGCCGAAGAGCTGCCGCTGATGGACGGGGTGGAGCAGTTGATGGCCCAGCTCAAGCGGCTGGGCTACCGCACCGCCATCCTGTCCGGCGGCTTCACCTACTTCGCCCGCCATCTGCAACAGCGGCTGGGCTTCGACGAGATCCATGCCAATGAGCTGGTGATCGAGAACGGCAAGGTCACCGGCGAGGTGCGCGAGCCGATCGTCGATGCCGATCGCAAGGCCGCGTTGTTGCACCAGATCGCCCAGCGCGAGGGGATCGCCATGGAACAGACCATCGCCGTGGGCGATGGCGCCAACGATCTCAAGATGCTGGCCGCCGCCGGGCTCGGTATCGCCTTTCGGGCCAAGCCGCTGGTGCGTGCCCAGGCCCGTCAGAGCATCTCGACCCTGGGGCTTGACGCCGTGCTCTATCTGATCGGCTATCGCCAGGCGGATCTGTCCTGCCAGACGCCGGGCCACGACTAGTCCGGACGACATCGTCGCTCGGACGCGATGTTCACCGCATGCTGCAAGGGAGCCCAGGGCTCCCTTTTTTTGTGCCTCCCATTCCCACTCGGTCCAGCTAGCCTGGACGCTGTCGCGAACCTGGTAGCGACATGGCGCTGCAGGCACCCGCGAAGCAAAGTTCCCTCGTTCGGGACGAGCCACTGACCGCAAATCCGAGGGAAAGGTCGTTGCAAGCGGCCGAGATCAAACAGTGGTGGTGGAGCGATATAACCTGATCGGGGTCGTTATTATGTACGTCGAAAGGCGTAGTTGACACGAGTCAGCAGAGAGGTGTGTACGGCGGTTTCGGTAGCCTCAAGGGGCCAAAAAGAGAGTAGCCTGAATTGGCAAACTTTTGGTCCCCACGAGGAAACCCTTCCCATGGAAAATGACACAGGAAAGCTGAGACTCGGCGCCTTGCTTGCGCTGGTCGTCGGCTCGATGATCGGGGGCGGTATCTTTTCGCTTCCGCAGAATATGGCGGCGAGCGCCGCACCAGGGGCGGTGCTGATCGGCTGGGGAATTACCGCGGTCGGCATGCTGGCACTGGTGTTCGTCTTCCAGGCGTTGGCCAATCGCAAGCCGGAACTCGACGCCGGCATCTATGCCTACGCCAAGGCCGGTTTCGGCGACTATCTTGGCTTCTCTTCCGCCTGGGGCTACTGGATCAGTGCCTGGCTCGGCAATGTCAGCTACTTCGTTCTGTTGTTCAGCACCCTGGGCTTCTTCTTCCCCATCTTCGGCGAGGGTAATACGCCGGCGGCCATTGGCTGTGCATCGATCCTGTTGTGGGCGGTTCACTTCCTGGTGGCCAGGGGCATCCAGCAGGCGGCGTTCATCAATTTGGTGACCACCATCGCCAAGATCGTCCCGCTGATCATGTTCATCGTGCTGGCCGCCATCGGCTTTCATCTGGACGTCTTCACCATGGACTTCTGGGGCACCGGCAACGCCGATCTTGGCAGCGTGATGGACCAGGTTCGCAACATGATGCTGGTCACCGTCTGGGTATTTATCGGTATCGAGGGTGCCAGCATCTATTCCGCCAAGGCTCGCGATCGTCGCGATGTCGGGCGCGCCACCGTGATCGGCTTTGTCGGTGTGCTTCTGCTGTTGGTGATGGTCAATGTGCTGTCCATGGGCATCATGAGCCAGCCGGAACTCGCCGAGCTCAAGAACCCGTCCATGGCGCTGGTGCTGAGCCAGGTGGTCGGCCCCTGGGGCGGTCATCTGATCAGCCTGGGCCTGGTGATCTCGCTGCTCGGCGCCTTGCTGTCCTGGACACTTCTGTGCGCCGAGATTCTTCACGCGGCCTCCAGCGACGGCACCATGCCTGAACTGTTGAGCAAGGAAAACGCCAACAAGGTGCCGGTCAACGCCCTGTGGCTTTCCAACGGCCTGATCCAGCTCTTTCTGCTGCTGACGCTGGTCAACGAGTCCACCTATCTGAGCCTTCTTTACCTCGCAAGCTCGATGATCCTGGTGCCTTACCTGTGGTCGGCGGCCTACGCCCTGTTGCTCGCGGTAAAGGGAGAAACCTACGAGAAGGAGCCTGAGGTACGCCGCAAGGATCTGTTTGTCGGCGGCCTGGCTACCCTCTACGCGATCTGGCTGCTGTTTGCCGGCGGTATCGACTATCTGTTGCTGTCGGCGCTGCTTTACGCCCCCGGTGCCGTGTTCTTCTACAAGGCCAAGAGCGAGCGTGATGAAAAGGTCTTTACCCCCATCGAGAAGATTATCTTCGCGGTCACTATCGCCTCGGCGCTGGTGGCCACGCTGGGGCTCTATCAGGGGTGGTTGAGTCTGTAGCTAGACCTCGATGTTCAACATGTTACAGCGGTCAGGTTCATTGATGATGCGGTAGTGACAGTCCCGCAAAAGGGAAGGAGAAACAGAATGAAAAGTGGATCTTCACGATTGGGTGTCTATTCCGAGGTAGGCAAGCTTCGCAAGGTCATGGTGTGCTCGCCAGGGCTTGCTCATCAGCGACTGACCCCCAGTAACTGTGATGACCTTCTGTTCGATGATGTGCTGTGGACCAACCAGGCCAAGCGTGACCACTTCGACTTCGTGACCAAGATGCGCGAGCGTGACATCGAAGTGCTCGAGATGCACAACCTGCTCACCGAAACCCTCGAAAATCGCGACGCCATGCGCTGGATTCTCGAGCGCAAGGTGACCTCCAACCTGGTCGGCTTTGGCCTTGCCGATGAGGTCCGCGCCTGGCTCAGTGAACTGGAGCCACGGCGTCTGGCCGAGTTCCTGATCGGCGGGGTGTCCTGGGCCGACATTACCGAGAGCCACGGAGGCGAGACCCTCAAGACCTTCCGTGACTATCTGGGACAGTCCAGTTTCGTGCTGCCGCCGCTTCCCAACACCCTGTTCACCCGGGATACCACCTGCTGGATCTACGGCGGGGTGACGCTCAATCCGATGTTCTGGCCGGCCCGCCGCCAGGAAACGCTGCTGACCTCGGCGATCTATCGCTTCAACCCGCGCTTCGCCGGCGCCGACTTCAAGGTGTGGTACGGCAATCCCGACCAGGACCACGGTTCGGCCACCCTGGAGGGCGGCGACGTGATGCCGGTGGGCAACGGCGTGGTATTGATCGGCATGGGCGAGCGCACCTCGCACCAGGCCATCGGTCAGGTAGCGAGCGCCCTGTTCCGGGCCGGCGAGGCCGAACGGGTGATCGTGGCGGGACTGCCCCGGTCGCGTGCCGCCATGCACCTGGACACCGTCTTCAGCTTCTGCGATCGCGACCTGGTGACGGTCTTCCCTGACGTGGTCAAGGACATCGTTCCCTTCAGTCTGCGCCCCGACGAGAGCAAGCCCAGTGGCATCGACGTGCGCCGCGAGAAGGGGAGCTTCATCGAGGTGGTGGCCGAGGCGCTGGGACTTCCGAAACTGCGAGTGGTGGAGACCGGTGGAGACAGCTTCGAGGCCGAGCGCGAACAGTGGGACGACGGCAACAATGTGGTAGCCCTGGAGCCAGGCGTGGTGGTTGGCTATGACCGCAACACCTACACCAACACCCTGCTGCGCAAGGCCGGGGTCGAGGTGATCACCATCAGCGCCAGTGAACTGGGCCGTGGACGGGGCGGCGGTCACTGCATGACCTGTCCGATTCAGCGAGATCCCGTCGACTTCTGACGACGTCGTTACGCGTTACTTCGCTTTTTCTTACTGTGAAGGCGGCTGCCCAGGTGGCCGTCAAGGAGACCCTCATGTCCTTCAATATCCACAACCGTCACCTGCTGTCGTTGATGCATCACTCCGAGCGCGAGCTGCGCTACCTGCTGGACCTGTCGCGGGACCTCAAGCGGGCCAAGTACAGCGGCTGCGAGGCCCAGCGACTCAAGGGCAAGAACATCGCCCTGATCTTCGAGAAGACCTCCACCCGGACCCGCTGCGCCTTCGAGGTGGCCGCCTATGACCAGGGCGCCAACGTCACCTACATCGATCCCACCTCGTCCCAGATCGGGCACAAGGAGTCCATGCGCGATACCGCCCGGGTACTGGGGCGCATGTACGACGCCATCGAGTACCGCGGCTTCAGCCAGGAGGTGGTCGAGGAGCTGGCGGCGTTCTCCGGGGTGCCGGTCTACAACGGCCTGACCGACGAGTACCACCCGACCCAGATGATCGCCGACGTCCTGACCATGCGCGAGCACGCCGAGAAGCCGTTGCACCAGATCTCCTTCGCCTACCTGGGCGATGCCCGCAACAATATGGGCAACTCGCTTCTGCTGATCGGCGCCAAGCTGGGCATGGACGTGCGGATCGCCGCGCCACGTTCGCTGTGGCCGGACGAGGAGCATCTGGCCAACTGCCGGCGCTTCGCCGAGGACAGCGGCGCGCGCATCTGCCTGACCGAGGACCCCCGCGAGGCGGTCAGGGGCGTCGACTTCATCCACACCGACGTCTGGGTGTCCATGGGCGAGCCGGTGGAGGCCTGGGCCGAGCGCATCGACCAGTTGCTGCCCTACCAGGTCAACAAGGCGCTGATGGAGGCCGCCGGCAACCCCAGGGTCAAGTTCATGCACTGCCTGCCGGCCTTCCACAACTGTGACACCAAGGTGGGGCGCCAGGTCGCCGAGCAGTACCCGATGCTGAAGGACGGCATCGAGGTCACCGAGGAGGTGTTCGAGTCGCCGGCCTGCATCGCCTTCGAACAGGCAGAGAACCGCATGCATACGATCAAGGCGGTGATGGTCTCGACCCTTGGCGATGTGTAAGCCACGCACCAACGGATCGGCAAGATAGCCTGGCGGCCCCTGGGCCGCCAGCAACCCCGAACGGGAAGGACACTGTTATGCGTATCACGATTGCCCTTGGTGGCAACGCCCTGTTGCGGCGTGGCGAGGTCATGAACGGCGAGGCCCAGCGCGCCAACATTCGCATCGCCTGCGAGCAGATCGCGCGCATCGCATCAGGCAACGAGCTGGTGATTGCCCATGGCAACGGGCCCCAGGTCGGCCTGCTTGCCCTGCAAGGAGCAGCCTACGACGAGGACAACGCCTTTCCTCTGGATGTGTTGGGTGCCGAGACCGAAGGCATGATCGGTTACATGATCGAGCAGGAACTCGGCAACCTGTTGCCGCCGGAGGTGCCCTTTGCGTCGCTGTTGACCCAGGTCGAGGTGGACGCCGATGACCCGGCCTTCCAGCAGCCGAGCAAGCCCATCGGTCCCATCTACCCGCGCGACGAGGCTTGCCGGCTGGCGGAGCTCAAGGGCTGGACCATGGCGCGAGACGGCGATCACTACCGCCGCGTTGTGCCGAGCCCTAGACCCAAACGGATCTTCGAGATTCGCCCGCTGCGCTGGCTTCTGGAGAAGGGCACCGTGGTGATCTGTGCCGGCGGTGGCGGCATCCCCACGGTCTACGGGGAGGATGGCAAGCTCGAGGGCATCGAGGCGGTCATCGACAAGGACCTGTGCTCATCGCTGTTGTCACAGCAACTCGCCAGCGATCTTCTGATCATCGCCACCGATGTGGACGGGGTCTATCTGGACTGGGGGACCCCGCATAGCCGTCGGGTGGCGATGGCCGATCCCGATAGCCTGGAAGCCCAGGGTTTTGCCGCAGGATCCATGGGGCCCAAGGTGCAGGCGGCCTGTGAGTTTGCTCGTTCAAGCGGCAAGACTGCAGTTATCGGGGCGCTGGCCGATATCGAGGCTATCGTCGCAGGCCACGCCGGCACTCGGGTGAGTATCAGGGCCACCGGCATAAGCTTCGCCCAGGAGACGACGACTCCTTGAAGGAGGAGCGGGACATGCCTGGTTGCCTGCCCTCGTCTGGAGGTGGCTGGCTACCGCCGATGGGGGAGCGCTCTCCAGGTTGACGATCGTTAGGATGGAGCCCTCGGAATGGCGTTAGGGGCGCCAACGCCACGGAAGGCGTTCTGGCCGGGTGGTTATCCACCCGGCCGTTTTTATGCGTTCCGACTAGGTTCGCTGGTGGTCATTGCCGCTTATTTTGCCAGCTCGTCGGCCATGCAGTTGGCGTAGAAGGTGACCGCCGCCGGCCAGTCAGAGAACACCGCCTTGACCCCGATATCGCGGGCCATCACGTCAAGTGCCACCATCTTGTCGCCATCGTTGTCGACGACATTGTCGATGGTCTGGTGGTACCAGGCACCGTCACGGGTCAGCGGCGCCGAGCGCTCGAAGGACCAGGCGATCAGCTCTAGTCCTGCCTCCATGGCCTTCTCGGCGTAGACCGATGGCACGATGGGCCGGTCTTCGCTGTCCCCCTCGGCCAGCAGCATCCACATCGGCGGGGCCAGAATCTTCACCCCCATATCGGCCAGCTCCTGCATCGACGGCTCCCAGCTTGCGGGGTCGGTCACGTCGAAGCCTTCCACGTCATAGCGATCGTCCAGGTACACCGCCTGGTCGGCGAACTCGGTGTTGTCGACCCAGTAGCGCACGTCATCGAGCAGAAACGACTGGGGAAAGACGTCTTCCGGGGGCACGCCGGCCTCGACGTACTCGTCGATCAGCTTCTGGGCATAGTCCTGCTGGCTCATGCCGTCGAAGGGCATCTCGACGCTCGGTGTCTTCAGCTCCGGGGTCATCTTGACGCCCAGGTCCTGAAACAGCGCGATGCTTTCGGCGTGACTCATCAGGGTACCGCGATCGGCATAGAGCTCGGTGCGCCAGCGCGGGTTGCCGGCCAGGTAGGCCTCCAGGGTGTCGGCGCTGGTGTCGACGCCGTCCATGCGGCCTTCCAGGGTCTTGAACTCGGCCAGGGTGATGTCGCTGGTGCAGCACTGGACGTCGGCGGCGTTGGTCAACTTGCCATCGGCATCGAAGGTCGGTGGCACGCTGCACTGCTCGGCAAGCTCGGTCTCGAGGATATTGGTGGTGCCGTGCAGGTCGCACTGGGAGTGGCGGCAGACCAGTTCCTTGTCTTCGGTAAAGGCCACGTCGCACTCGAGCACGCCAGCGCCCATGCGCGCGGCGGCCAGGTAGGATTCCCGGGTGTGCTCGGGGAACATCAGGGGGGCGCCGCGGTGGCCGATGGAAAAGTCGCTCCGGGTGGGCTGCTCAAGGTTGGCCGCGCACTGCTCAAGGGTCGCCTTGAGCTCCGCGGACTGGGCATTGTCCTCGTCCATGTCGTCGATCAGGAAGTAGGGGCGGGGGCCCAGACTGACCGGCAGGGAGGAAGAAGCGCTGGCGTTGGAGGCGTTGTCCTCGGCCATGGCGGGCGCGACACTGGCACCGCAGAGCGCGATGGCAGTGATCGCGCATGACAGTAACGCGGCGAGGGGAGCGGGGCGGCGGTGGTGATGGGCATCCATGGAGCGTCTCCTTTGTGTCAGCCAT
Organism: Halomonas sp. YLB-10; assembly: GCF_003856855.1. Lineage (NCBI taxonomy): Bacteria > Pseudomonadati > Pseudomonadota > Gammaproteobacteria > Oceanospirillales > Halomonadaceae > Halomonas > Halomonas sp. YLB-10. Next base: position 534,520 of record NZ_RRCU01000001.1, on the reverse strand, counting down.
GCTGAACCATCAGCACGAGTCTGGTGGTGTTGTCAGAGATTACGGTGGTTCCGGGGCGCCGGAATCGCTCTATTACCCTAGTCCGGCTCGAGGACATTCACATGACAGCGAGCGCTCGTGGCGCCCGCGCTGGCGCGCCGCAGTTGACAACGTCGCTGAAGACTGATTTTCTAGAGCGCATGAACATGACATCTCGCCACCTCGACCTACGACTACTACTACGCGTTTGAATGCGCGTGGCGACGCCCTTTGTGCTTGCGTCGCCGGCAGGATCGCCACCAGTCAGGTTGAGTCGAGGTTGCAAGATGTCCGTCAGTACCCAGTGCCCCACCATGAACCCGTCCCGTCACGCCACCTGTGGTGTCCGCTCTCGTCGTTGCGACGATGTACGGATGGCTGGTGCGCGAATTGTCGTGGTCGCTATCGTCTCGGTCCTGGAACGACTTATGACGCCCCGCTCGCCTCTGGCGAGCGGGGCGTCGCCGTTTTCACCTGGCCTTTGCTCACAAGGCGCTGGCCGGGTCGCCCAACAGGCCTTCCAATAACTCTTCGCTCGACACACCCTATTCCGGAGAAAACGCCATGATGCTCAAGGACCCTTCGACCAAGTACCGCCCCTTCGTGGCCGTGGACCTGCCTGATCGGCAGTGGCCCAGCCAGCGCATCGAGACCCCGCCCCAGTGGTGCAGCGTCGATCTGCGCGACGGTAACCAGGCGCTGATCGATCCGATGGACCAGGAGCGCAAGCAGCGCTTCTTCGATCTGCTGGTCAAGATTGGCTTCAAGCAGATCGAGGTGGGCTTCCCCTCCGCCTCCCAGACCGACTTCGACTTCGTGCGCAGCCTGATCGAGGAAGACAAGGTCCCGGACGACGTCACCATCCAGGTACTGACCCAGGCCCGTCCGCACCTGATCGAGCGCACCTTTGAATCGCTGAAGGGTGCCAAGAACGCCATCGTTCACGTCTACAACGCCACCGATCCGGTGTTCCGTCGCGTGGTATTCAATGTCGACAAGTCCCAGTGCATCCAGATCGCGGTCGATGCCACCACCCAGATCCGTGACCTGATGAAGGCGGCCCCCGAGACCAACTGGACCTTCCAGTATTCTCCGGAGCTGTTCACCACCACCGAGATGGACTTTGCGGTGGAGATCGTCAATGCCGTGCGCGAGACCTTCGGTGCCAGCGCCGACAACAAGATGATCGTCAACCTGCCGGCCACGGTGGAGTGCGCCACCCCCAACAACTACGCCGACCAGATCGAGTGGTTCTGCCGCAACGTCGAGCACCGCGATCACCTGATCGTCAGCGTTCACCCCCACAATGACCGTGGTACCGGTGTGGCCGCCGCCGAACTGACGGTGATGGCCGGCGCCGACCGGGTCGAGGGCACCCTGTTCGGCAACGGCGAGCGCACCGGCAACGTCGACATCGTCACCCTGGCGATGAACCTCTACACCCAGGGCGTCCATCCGGGCCTCGACTTTTCCAACATCACCCCGATCATGCGTGAGGTCGAGCACTGCAACCAGCTGCCGGTCCACCCGCGTCATCCCTACGTGGGCGATCTGGTGTTCACCGCCTTTTCCGGCTCTCACCAGGACGCCATCAAGAAGGGCATGGCGCTGCGCAAGGAAGACCCGGACAGCGTCTGGGCGGTGCCTTACCTGCCCATCGACCCGCTCGACGTGGGCCGCAGCTACGAGGCGGTGATCCGCGTCAACAGCCAGTCCGGCAAGGGCGGCGTCAGCTACCTGCTGGAGCAGGAGCACGGCATCGAACTGCCGCGCCGGCTGTCCATGGAGTTCAGCCTGGTGGTGCAGGAGGTGGCCGATCGGGTCGGCAAGGAGATCACCTCGGCGATGATCTACCAGACCTTCGTCGACGAGTACCTGGCCAAGACCGAGCCCTACAGCCTGGTCAGCCACCGTCTGTCGTCCGAGCCGGACAGCCCGACGGTGACGCTGGAAGCCTGCATCGCCAAGGACGGTGAGCGCCACACCATCAGCGGCGAAGGCAACGGCCCGCTGGCGGCCTTCGTCAAGGCGCTGCGCAGCGAAGGCCACGACATCGAGATCATCGACTACCACGAGCACTCCCGCGGTCAGGGCGCCGACGCCGAGGCGATCGCCTACGTCGAGGTCCGGGTCAAGGGCGAGGCGGTGTTCGGCGTCGGTACCGACGAGAGCATCACCAGCGCCTCGATCAAGGGTGTGATGAGCGCGATCAACCGCTGCCTGTCCACCGAAGAGGTGGCGCCCAACGTCACCGCCGACAGCGTGGCCTGATTCGCGCCGCCGGCAAATGGCGTAAACGCACCGCCCCCGGGGGAAACCCCGGGGGCGGTTTTTTTGCAGCATGCTTGGTGTGGTCCAGGGAGGGGCGTTCTGCGGAGTGGGTCACCAGCAGTCGTTACTAAAGACGTTTATCGGGAGCGAAGGGCATCTCTCGGGCTTTATCGACCATCGCCTTGAAGCTGACATGCGCCGGGTTGATCAGGTAGTTGGTTTCCCTCGGCACGACGACGCTTGGCACCGCGAGATTCGTCACCGACGTTGTGGATTAACTACTTTCGCAAGGCGAGTGTCTGTCATGAGCGATACTCACACGCAGACGCCGTGCTCGAGCCGTCCAATCAGGTTTAGCACGGCAGCTGTACCAGCCGATGTCACCACCATATCCACCGGCGGCGTGTTTCCAAGACCAGGGGCAGGGGTAAGCAGCCACTGGTTAGTCTGCTGCGTGTCACCCTCGAACAGATCAATGGCGCTGTGGTAGACGTCGGCAACACGATAAAGCCGGTCGCCCTCGTCCACGGTGAAGCGGCCAGTCGTCGCTCGACGCCTCAGTGTGGTGGGGGAGATGGCGACAAAGCGTGCCAGGTCCTGCTTTCCTAACCCCGTGAAGGAGGCGAGCATGGAGTACACCTCGTAGGCGACACCATTTCTCAACGCTTCGTGCAGTTGCGGGCCTCGCCGGGGAAGCCCAATGACGTGCCAGAGGTCACTTTTGTGGTCGGCCTGCTTCGGTCGGAAAACCTTGATGGCAGACTTCATGCTTCACCTTTCCTTGTGGCATCGGTCGATATCACAAAAGAGGACGAGAGGCTGTTGCAGCTTCCCTCGCCCCACGACGGGCCTGATAACCAGCGTACTTTGACGATTGCGTCACAGCTACAACGGCGTCTTGCTGGCTTCGCCGGGGACCTCGCGGACCAGGGTCGGCATCAGGAAGCCGGGCAGGCGGGTGCGCAACTCGTCGACCAGGGCGTTGGCGCGGGCGTCGGCCACGTCGAAGTGGGCTGCCCCGGACACCGGGTCGAAGGCGTGCAGGTAGTAGGGCAGTACGCCGGCCTCGAACAGCCGCTCCGAGAGCGCTTCCAGTGCATCTACCGAGTCGTTTACTCCCTTGAGGATCACGCTCTGGTTGAGCAGGGTCACGCCGGCCTGCTTGAGCCGCGCGCAGGCGCCGGCGACGGCCTCGTCGATCTCGTTGGCGTGGTTGATATGCAGCACCATGACCTTCTGCAGGCGGGTGCCGGTGAGCCACTCGAGCAGGGGGCCGTCGACGCGATCGGGGATCACCACCGGCAGCCGGGTATGCAGGCGTAGTCGCTTGAGATGGGGGATGGCGTCGAGCCGCTCGACCAGCCAGGCCAGCTGGCGATCGCTGGCGGCCAGCGGATCGCCACCGGACAGGATCGCCTCGCGCAGGGTGTCGTCCTCGCGCAGGTAGTCCAGGGTGTCGTCCCACTGGCTGCGTGAGGGCGCGTTTTCCTGGTAGGGGAAGTGGCGACGGAAGCAGTAGCGGCAATTGATCGCGCAGGCGGGGCTGGTGATCAGCAGTACCCGTCCGGCGTACTTGTGGATCAGGCCGCGACGGGCGGTGTGCTGGGCCTCCTGGAGCGGATCGGTGACGTAGCCCTCAGGGCTTGTCTGCTCGGCATCCAGGGGCAGCACCTGGCGCAGCAAGGGGTCGTCCGGGTCTGCGTGGCGCATGCGCGCGGCAAAGGCCTCGGGCACACGCACCTCGAACAGGGAGTGGCCGGCCTCGGCGCCGGGGATCAGGGAGGCGTCGAGCCCCAGGCGGCGGCACAGCTCGCGCGGGTCACGAATGGCGCCGGCCAGCTGTCGCTGCCAGCCACCGGGGGCGGGAAGTCCCGGCTCATCCGGGGCAGAGCAATGCAAAAGCGTCGAGCTTCGGGTTATCATGCGGGCCATCCATCGATGCGTGCGAGGGGCTTGTCCTCGCAAAATGTCAGTTGAGTGCCGCTCTGAGCCGATGGCCGGGCCGGGCACCGAAAGGAACGAGATCTCATGGCGAACTATTCTACCAACGAATTCAAGGGCGGTCTGAAGGTGATGCTCGACGGTGACCCCTGTGCCATCGTCGAGAACGAATTCGTCAAGCCCGGCAAGGGCCAGGCCTTCAACCGCGTGAAGCTGCGCAACCTGATGACCGGCCGCGTGTGGGAGCGTACCTTCAAGTCCGGCGAGTCGCTGGAAGGCGCCGACGTCATGGATCTGGACATGGAGTACCTCTACACCGACGGTGACATGTGGTACTTCATGAAGACCGACGGTTCCTTCGAGCAGTACGCCGTCGAGAAGAAGGCCCTGGGCGACAGCGACAAGTGGCTCAAGGAGCAGGTGGTGTACACCGTGACCCTGTGGAACGACAACGCCATCTCGGTCTCCCCGCCCAACTTCATCGAGCTGGAAGTGGTCGAGACCGATCCGGGCCTCAAGGGCGACACCGCCCAGGGCGGCTCCAAGCCGGCGACCCTGTCTTCCGGTGCGGTGGTGCGCGTTCCCCTGTTCATCAACCAGGGCGAAGTGCTCAAGATCGACACCCGTAGCGGTGATTACGTCTCCCGCGCCTGAGGCGAGGGCGATATCCCCGGATCGGCAGATCGAGATACAGACAAAGGCCACGCGATCGCGTGGCCTTTGTCGTTTGGGCAAGTGGTAAGGAACGAACGATGACAGACTGGCAACCCACGGCCTCGCTGGACACCCTGCGCCACCGCGCCGTGCTGATGCAGCGGGTGCGCGGTTTCTTTGTCGAGCGCGGCGTGCTCGAGGTGGAGACCCCCTGTCTCGGTCACGGTGGCAGCACCGACGTGCACCTGGCGTCGCTGTCTTGCCAAGCCGTCACTCCGGCGGGCAGCGAGACCCTGTGGTTGCAGACGTCGCCGGAATTTCACATGAAGCGCCTGCTGGCGGCCGGCAGTGGGCCGATCTTCCAGATCGCCCGCAGCTTTCGCGACGGCGAGGTGGGACGCCGCCACAATATCGAGTTCAGCATGCTGGAGTGGTATCGCCCGGGGTGGAGTCTCGACGCGCTGATCGAGGAAACCCAGGCGCTGATCCGCGAGGTGCTGCCGTTTAATCCCGGCCCGACGCGAAAGCGTCGCTATCGCGAGCTGTTTGGCGAGGTGCTGGGTATCGATCCTTTTGAGGTGGAAATCGCATCACTTCGACGTCTTGCCGGTGAACGCGGCGGCCTCGACATGGCCGAGGCGCCGCGCGATGAGTGTCTCGACCTGCTGATGAGCCTCGTCATCGAGCCCGAGCTAGGCCGCGACGGCATCGACGTGGTGCTGGACTACCCGGCCAGCCAGGCGGCGCTGGCCAGGCGTCACCAGGACCCCCGCGACGGCGCCTGGGTGGCCTCGCGCTTCGAGGTCTATCTAAGCGGGCTCGAGCTTGCCAACGGCTACGACGAGCTGACCGATGTGGGCGAGCAGCGCGCACGCTTCGCCGACGACAATCGCGCCAGGCGTGAGGCAGGCCTTGCCGAGGTCGACGTCGACGAGCGCCTGCTGGCGGCTCTGGACGCCGGTATGCCCGAGGGCAGCGGGGTCGCCCTGGGACTCGACCGGCTGATCCAGCTGGCGCTGGGCAAGTCGCGTCTTGAAGAGGTGATCGCCTTTCCCACACCGCGCTGTTGAGGGGGCTGGGCACCTCGTGGGGTAGTCATTCCAAGTGCCCAGATCTTTTGATCGTCAGCTAGAAGGGGTCGCGGGACAGGGAAGTAGAAGGTCTGTGGCGGTTCAGCCCTGGAGCTTCGCGACGGTGGCCATCGGCATGAACATGCGTAACGGATTCGATGGCAGAGACTGAAAACCAAAGCCTGTGTATAGACGCAGCCTTCTTTCCACCGCCTGCGAGTCTCCGCAGTCCAGAATATCGAGCAGCACAACGGCCGTGCCTATTCTCAGTGATGCTGCAAAGGCTCGATTCAATGCATCGACCAGCAGGCGTCTACCGATTCCCTGCCCCTGGAACTGTTGATCGACGCCGATCATGCCGATGAAAGCGGCAGAGATACTGCCATCCGCATTCGCCATGCGCTTGTAGCGGTTGGGCAGGTCGCTACAGTCCACGCTATGGGCGTTGAGCGAATAGAAACCCAGGATCTTCGAGGGATCCCGAGCAGGGTCTGTCATCACGAAGACGCGAATCGTGCCACCATCCATCAGCCTGCTGGCGGTGCGCTGCAGAAAGTTGTCGACTTGATCCACCCCAGACGAAAAAGCCGCTCGATGGTGTCGAGACTTGTCGAGCGCTTCGATGACGACGGTGGCCGACATCAGCGCTTCGCCACCGTCTGCCGATGGTGGGTGAAGGCGTCACGTAGCTTCTCGGTCGGAGCCGGAGGGTTCTCGATGGCCTCAAGGAAGACCTCATGATCTTCAGGCATGAGCCGTGTCACTTCATGCGCCCGGATGGTCTCCATTGCCCGCTCATACGCTGCGGACAACGCGAACGTGGACATGTCCTGGCCACTCAGCGCGGCCGCCTGCTCGATGGCTTGCTTGATACGCGGTGTTGTACGGAAGCCAAAACGTTCAGTGTTGCGCTGACGTGCTTCTGTACTGGCGTCGGAAGATTGGCTGGCCAAGGTGTTGACCTCCAGTGCATGTGATCTTCAAATCACACTGTACGCCCTGCCGGCGTACATCTCCAGAATTTGCTTTCTTTCCCCTCGGTGTCTTGCTGTGTTCGTTCAGTCGTTCCGTCGATGAAGCGGAAGGCTCTGTGGGGGCTTGGGACAGACGCGAAAGGGGCGGCCACCGCCGCCCCTTTTGAATAGTGTTGTCATGCCTAAGGCGTTGTCTTGCCACCGGCGTTGCCGACACGCCTTGGCGCTTCAGTCCGCGCTGGCGGCCTCTTCGCCGTCTGCCGTCGCCGCTGTTGCGCTGGTTCCCGGCTCGCCGCCCAGGCGTTGGCCCATGCTCACCGCGACGGGGCTGCCGGCCTTGCCGCTCAAGGCATCGAAGTCGACCTTTTCGGCGAAGGCCATGACCACGGTGGAGCCGAGCTTGAAGCGGCCCATCTCTGCGCCCTTGGCGAGGTGAATCGGGCGATCGAAGCGGACACGCTCGACCCGACCGGACTGCGGTGTCACCTGGCCGGCCCACACCGTTTCAATGGCGGCGACGATCATCGCGCCCACCAGCACCAGCACCATGGGGCCGTGTTCGGTCTCGAAGTGACACACCAGCCGCTCGTTGCGGGCGAACAGGCCCGGGACGTGGCGGGTGGTGGCGTCGTTGACCGAGAACAGGCGCCCGGGCACGTAGACCATCTCGGTCAAGGTGCCGGCAAGCGGCATATGCACCCGGTGGTAGTCCTTGGGCGACAGGTAGACGGTGGCAAAGCTGCCGCTCTGGTAGCGGGTGGCCGCCCTGGGGTCGCCGCCGAGCAGTTCGGTCATGCTGAAGCGATGGCCCTTGGCCTGGACCAGCCGGCCATGGTCGATGGCGCCCCATTGGGACAGGGTGCCGTCGGCGGGACACAACAGGCCGTCTTCCAGCGGGCGGGCGCCGGCCGCCAGCGCCCGGGTGAAGAAGGCGTTGAAACTCGGGTAGACCCTGGGGTCCGGTTCCACCGCCTGGCTCATGTCGACCTTGAAGCGCTTGATGAAGGCGCGGATCAACAGGTTCTTGAGCCAGCCGATACGGCAGTCGGCAAGCAGGCCGACCAGGCGCGACAGCAGGTGGTGGGGGATGGGGTACTGGATCAGGGAAAACAGCTTGGCGAGGGTCACGAAGGGACGATCTCCGGATGGTCAATGACGCGCACGCGGCCTCACGGCCGCGCCGCTGGTGCAATCAAGTGCCCTAGGCTCAGTCCGAAAAGTCGACGAGCGAAGGTTAGACAAGGCAAAAATCGGTGAGAAAGCGCAGTTTACGTGGTGTAAATGAGCATTTTGATCCGATTTTTAACGCCGCATTACCGAGCGCAGACACTTTTCAGATAAGCCCTAGATGGGCAGAGGAACAAGGGCGTCAGTGTTCGATGGGGGTATCGTCGCGATTGCCCCACTCCTTCCACGAGCCCGGGTAGGCACGCATGCGTTCGAACCCCAGTGCCTTGCCTACCAGCCAGGTGAAGCCGCTGCGATGATGGGTCTGGCAGTGAGTGACCACTTCCATATCCGGGGTGATACCCATGGCGCCCAGTTCGGTGATCAGCTCGGCGTAGTCGCGCAGGCGAAGTGAGCGTTCACGGTCCATGGCGTCGGTCCACTCCATGTTGACCGCTCCGGGCAGGTGGCCGAGGTGCCGGTTCTGGCCCTTGTTGCCATCGAACTCGTCGACGGAGCGGGCATCCCAGATGGCGAAGTTGTCGCTGCCCAGGCGCTCTTCAAGCTCGAGTCGGTCGATCGCGACCTCGGGATTGAGGACCTCGGCCTGGTAGTCCGAGGGCTTCGGCGCATGGTCTTCGGTGGACTGGGGCAGACCCTCGTCACGCCAGGCGTGAATGCCGCCATTCAGGTAGGAATAGCGCTTGTGGCCAATCAGCTCCAGGGTCCACAGCAGGCGCCCGGCCCAGCCGCCGCCCTCATCATCGTAGGCGACCACGTGGGTGTCCCGGGTCAGACCCAGCGACGAGAACAGTTGTGACAGGGCCTCTTCATCGGGGACGTCGTTGGGGACGTCGCCGGAACCTTTCAGCAGACGACGATGGTCGAGAAAGATCGCGCCGGGCACATGGCCCTCGGCGTAGCTTTCCGCCTTCAGCGGCACGTCGATCACTAGGATGTCCTCGTGATCCAGCACGCCGGCGAGTTCCTCGGGCTCGGCGATCAAGGGCAACAGATTGTCTTCTGAGCTCATGGTTCTCTCCTGGCGGATCCACACGGATGAAAGGGGCGGGCGCTGTGTCTGGCGCCTGGCACTTCGCGAGGGGACGCTACTGGCGTTTCCCTATTGGCTATCCAGACTATCGACGATACGACGATAACTGGCAAAGCGTTCGGGGTGAATCGCCCCCTCGTCGATGGCGTCGCGAATGGCGCAGCCCGGCTCCTGCCGGTGGCGGCAGTCGCGGAAGCGACACAGGCCGAGGTAAGGGGCGAATTCGATAAAGCCCTCGGTGACCTCGCGCTCTGTCAGGTGAGTGAGGCCAAACTCGCGGATGCCGGGGGAGTCGATCAGCTCGCCCGAGGCCAGGCTCTCGTCCGGTGCGGGCAGGTGGTAGAGCTGGGCGGTGGTGGTGGTGTGGCGACCCTTGCGCGAGTCCTCCGACAGCGCGCCGATGCGCAACTGTTCGTCCGGCAGCAGGCGGTCGATCAGTGAGGACTTGCCGACCCCGGACTGGCCGACGAATACCGAGGTGCGGTCGGCGAGCTGGGCGTAGAGGGCGTCGAGTCCGCCGTCGACCTCGGTGGAGGTGGCCACCACCTGGTAGCCGATGCCGCGGTAGCGATCGAGCAGCCCGCGCAGTTCGCCGCCCTCGTCGGGCAGCAGGTCGGTCTTGTTGAGCACCAGCACCGGGGTGATGCCGGTGGCCTCGGCTGCCACCAGGTAGCGATCGATCAGGCCGGCGTGGGGCTCGGGTTCCACCGCGAAGACAATCAGGATCTGGTCGATGTTGGCCGCCACGGGCTTGAGTAGCCCACGCATATCCGGGCGTTCGAGCACATTGTCGCGCTCGCCTCGGGCCACCACCACGCCGCTGCCGTCCTCGCCGGCCCGCCAGATGACGCGGTCTCCGGTGACCAGGCCCTCGAGGTTGGCGCGCAGATGGCAGCGGGTGGGCGTCTCGCCGGCACGGCTGGCGACGTCCAGGGTCCGTCCGAAGTGAGCGATCACTCGGCCGTCGCGCTCGGCGCCGTATTCGCCGGCGGCAAGCTTTTCGTCGTCCTGGCCGGCCTTTCTGGCGGCGCGCTCGGCGCGTTCGGCCTGGATCTTCTCGATGCGCCAGCGCTGCTGGCGGCTCAACTTGCGTTTGCTCATGAGCACCCGATGGTCGGTACAATGGTCGGCATTGTACCTACACGCACGGCCCCTGTCCCGACAAGGGCCACCGCCTGATCAAGGAAGCGACGATGTCCGATGCCAGCGCCAGCCCCGACGATACCCTCAACCCGCGTCCTGACGATGCCAAGACCGGCCCGCGAAACGACGCCCTGATCTGGATTGACCTGGAGATGACCGGGCTCGACCCGGAGCGTGAACGCATCATCGAGGTGGCCACCCTGGTCACCGACGGCGAGCTCAATGTCATCGCCGAGGGGCCGGTGATCGCGGTTCACCAGAGCGACGCACTGTTGTCCGGCATGGATGAGTGGAATACCCGTACCCACGGCAATTCCGGGCTGGTCGAGCGGGTGCGCAAGAGCCAGATCGATACCCGCGAGGCCGAGCGCAGGACGCTCGAGTTTCTCGCAGCCCACGTGGCCCCAGGCACCTCGCCGATGTGCGGCAACTCGATCCACCAGGACCGGCGCTTTCTGGAGCGCGAGATGCCCGAGCTGTGGGCGTTTTTCCACTACCGCAATCTCGACGTCTCGACCTTGAAGGAGCTGGCCAAGCGCTGGAATCCCCAGGCGCTGGAGGGCTTTTCCAAGCGCAACGTGCACCTGGCCATGGACGACATCAAGGAATCCATCGCTGAACTCGCGCACTATCGCAAGACGTTCCTCAAGGCTGGGGAATAGTCAGCAGTTGACGCCAGGTTCGAGGCGAGGGGCGCGTTCAGCTCGAGGCGCTCGGCTCGAGGCGCTCGGCTCGAGGCGCTCAGCTCGACACGCTCAAGCAGAGGTGATCAGCTCGGCGCGCCGCTGGCGCTGGCGGGCGAGCGCCCAGCGTACGTGCTCGCGCACCAGCTCGGAGGGATAGGCCAGGCGGGTGAGCAGGGCGCGTTCGATGGCGGCGCTCCAGGGGGCGTTACCGAGCCCCACCGCCAGGTTGCGCAGCCAGCGTTCGTAGCCGATACGACGAATCGGGCTGCCGGCGGTGCGCTCGAGAAACTCCTCCTCGCTCCAGCCGAACAGGGTCAGCAGCTCCACCCGGTCGAGATCGTGGCGCGGCGCGAAGTCAGGTTCGCTGCTTGCCCGTGTGAAGCGGGTGAAGGGGCACACCAACTGGCAATCGTCACAGCCGAACACCCGATTGCCCATGGCCTCGCGATAGCGCTCGGGAATGGCGCCGAACAGCTCGATGGTCAGGTAGGAAATGCAGGCGCGGGCGTCGACCACCTTGTCCTCGACGATGGCGCCGGTAGGGCAGGCGGTGCGGCAGGCGCTGCAGCTGCCACAGTGTTCCTGCTCGAATGGCTCGTCCACCGGCAGCGGCAGGTCGGTGTAAAGCTCACCGAGAAAGAACATCGAGCCGGCTCTGGGATTGAGCAGCATGGCGTTCTTGCCGAACCAGCCGATACCGGCCTTGCGCGCCAGGCCGCGCTCCATCACCGGGGCCGAGTCGACGAAGGCGCGGTAGCCGAAGTCCCCGACTTCCGCCTCGATGGTCTTTGCCAGGCGCTGTAGCCGCTTGCGCATCAGCTTGTGGTAGTCACGCCCGGTGGCATAGCGTGACACATAGGCGCGGCTGGGCTGTCCCAGCACCTTGGTGGTCTCCACCTCCGGCGGCAGATAATCCAGGCGCACACTGATGACCCTGATGGTGCCGGGTTCGAGCTCGGCCGGACGGGTACGTTTGGTGCCGTGCTTGGCCATGAAGCCCATCTCGCCGTGGAAACCTGCCTCCAGCCAGCGCTCGAGGTGAGCCTCGTCGTCGCTCAAGTCGACGTCGGTGATGCCGACCTGCTGGAAGCCGAGCTCCCGCCCCCAGGTGCGGATGCGCGCCGCCAGGTCGTTGAAGTCGACGTCGGTGGACGGGGACGATGCAGACATAAATGAGGACATACCCGGCAAATGGCAAGACAGCCCGGCTCTGCGCTTGGCGCGAGAGGAGAAGGGCTTAGACTTCATAGGGAAGGAAGTGACCGCCATGGTAGACCATCACGATCGAAGGGAGAACCGCATGGACATCTTGGACGGCGGCGTGATTGAGCCAGGACAGACTCCGTTGTACACCGCCGAGCAGGTACGCGAGCTGGACCGCCGGGCGATCGCCGGTGAGAGCGACGGCTTCGCCCTGATGCACCGGGCCTCCGGCGTCGCCTGGCGCTGGCTGAAGGCGCGCTGGCCGGCGACCAAGTCGCTGACGGTGTTCTGCGGTGGCGGCAACAACGGCGGCGACGGCCATGTGCTGGCAGCGCTGGCCGCGACCGAAGGGCGCCAGGTGCAGCGGATTTCCCTGACCCCGCGTGAACGCCTGAAGGGTGACGCCTTGCGCGCGGCCGAGATGGCCGACGACGCCGGTGTCGGCTTTATCGAATGGCGAGAAGGATTGCGCGTGGAAGGGGACGTGGTGGTCGATGCCATGCTCGGTACCGGCTTTGCCGGCGACCTGCGTCCGACCTACGCCGCGGCCATCGCCGCCATCAATGAAAGCCGGTGTCCGGTGCTGGCGGTGGATATTCCCTCGGGCATCACCGCCGACGGCGGCGCCGAGCCCAGCATGGCGGTCAGGGCGGTGATGACGGTGACCTTTATCGCCGACAAGCTGGGACTGCACACCGGGCGTGGCGCCGCCCTGGCCGGCGAGGTGGTGGTGGAATCACTGGGGGTGGACGCCCTGGCCCATGACGATATCACGCCCACCGCCTGGCGCCTGCAGTCGAGCCTGGTGAACCTGGCGTTGCCTCCGCGTGAACGCGACATGCACAAGGGCGCCGCCGGATTCGCCGGCATCTTCGGTGGCGCACCCGGGTTCGGCGGGGCGGCGCTGCTGGCGGCAGAGGCCTGCGCCAGGGTGGGCGCTGGCCGAGTGCTGCTGGCCACCGCGCCGGAACACGTCGGCGCCAGTCTGGTGCGCTGCCCCGAGGTCATGGCGCGTGGGGTGACCCATGCCAGGGAACTCGATGAGCTGCTGGATCGCCTGAGTGTGCTCGCCGTGGGGCCAGGGCTTGGTCAGGGGAGCTGGGGCCAATCGGTGCTGCAGACCGCGCTGAAGCGCTCGATTCCGCTGGTGCTGGACGCCGATGCCCTCAATCTGCTGGTCAGCCGCTTTGCCGATCAGCGGCGTGACGACTGGATCCTGACCCCCCACCCGGGAGAAGCGGCACGCCTGCTCGAGACCAGCGTGGCCGAGGTCGAGGCGGACCGCCCCGGTGCCGCGCGCGCCCTGCAGCAACGCTGGGGCGGGGTGATCGTGCTCAAGGGGGCCGGAACGTTGATCGCGGGTCCAGACGGCCTGGCGCTGTGTCCTTTCGGCAACCCGGGCATGGCCAGCGGCGGCATGGGCGATACCCTGACCGGTGTGCTGGCGGGCTTGATGGCCCAGGGCCAGGCCCCGGGCTGGTCACTGGAACGCACCGCGCGGCTGGGCGTGCTGGTGCATGCCCTGGCCGGTGACATGGCGGCGAGAGAGGGCGGTGAGCGTGGTCTGTTGGCCAGCGATCTGGCATCCTGTGCACGAAAATTGGTCAATCCGACGATGGGCGAGGAAGATGCAGCTGCGACTCGATGATGAAGACCGCCAGGTCGCACTGGGGGAGTGCCTGGGACGGGCCTTGCAAGGACGAGGACGCGTCCACCTGTCGGGAGAGCTTGGGGCCGGCAAGACCACCCTGGCTCGCGGTGTGTTGCGCGCCTACGGCCATCAAGGTGCGGTGAAGAGTCCTACCTATACCCTGGTGGAGCCCTACGAGCTTTCGCTGGACGGGGAGCCGGTCACGCTGCACCACTTTGACCTCTACCGCCTGGGCGATCCCGAGGAGCTTGAGTTCATCGGTGGGCGCGATCTGCTCGCCGAGGGGCATCTGTGCCTGGTGGAGTGGGCCGAGCGCGGCGAGGGCTGGCTGACGCCGCCGGATCTCGAGGTGGCGCTAAGCCACGCCGAGACAGAAGGGCGCGAGGCGCGCATCAGCGCCGCCACGACCCTGGGCGAAGTGCTGCTGACGCGCCTGGAAGATGAAGTCTCCCGCGATCAACGACTGGCGGGAGGCAAGGCATGAGGCGTCGCCTTTCGGCCCGTATGGGTGCTGGTCTATTGGCGTTGGTGGCCACACTGGGCCTTACGCTTTCGAGCCTTGCCCAGGCCGCCAGCGTGGACAACATGCGCCTGTGGGCCGCGCCGGATCACTCGCGGCTGGTGTTCGACCTGTCGGCGCCGGCCACCGCCAACGTGTTCGAGCTCGACAACCCGCGCCGGCTGGTCATCGATCTCAGTGGCACCAGCCTGGCCGCCGATCCTGCCAGCATGGACCTGTCCAACAGCGCCATCAGCTCGGTGCGCACAGGCGTGCGCGATGGCGGCGATCTGCGCGTGGTGCTCGAGCTCAGCCGTGCCATCGAGCCGCGTCACTTCTCGTTGGCGCCCAACAACCAGTACGGCGATCGTCTGGTGGTGGATCTGGAGTACCCCGGCGAGAGCGCGGTGGAAGACCCCATCGATCCGATCGAGTCGATGATCCGTGAGCAGGAGATCGCCGCCGAGCGGGCCAAGACCGTGGCGGTGGCAGAGGGCCGTGACCCGGTGGAGGCAGCACCGGTGATCGACACCGCTCAGCCCCATCCCAAGCGCGACATCATCATCGCCGTGGACGCCGGGCACGGTGGCGAGGACCCCGGCGCGCTGGGCCCGAGCGGTACCCGCGAGAAGGACGTGGTGCTGCAGATGGCCGATCGCCTGGCGCGCATGATCAACGACTCCCCCGGCTTCAAGGCGGTGCTGATCCGCGACGGCGACTACTACGTCGGGCTGCGTCAGCGCACCCTGATCGCCCGCGAGCAGAAGGCCGATTTCTTCGTCTCCATTCACGCCGACGCCTTCAACAGTCCGCGTCCCCACGGCAGCTCGGTGTTCGCGCTGTCCCAGAGCGGAGCCACCTCGGAGACCGCCAAGTGGCTGGCGGCCAGCGAGAACCGCTCGGATCTGATCGGCGGGGTCGACGGCAACCTGTCGCTGGATGACAAGGATCAGGTGCTCAGAGGTGTGCTGCTGGACCTGACCATGACCGCGACCCTCAATGACTCCCTGACCATCGGCGATGAGGTGCTTAGTCGCATCGGGCGCATCAATGATCTGCATAAACCCAGGGTCGAGCAGGCCGGCTTCGTGGTGTTGAAGTCCCCGGACATTCCTTCCCTGCTGGTGGAGACGGGCTTTATCTCCAACCCCGAGGAAGAGCGACGACTCAAGGACGGCGGCTACCAGCAGCGGATGATGAGCGCCGTGTTCGGCGGCATCCGCTCGCACTTCGAGCGCAACCCGCCACCGGCAAGCCTGCTGGCCTGGCAGCGCGATCAGGGGCGGTCCACCGCTACCAACGAGTATCGCATCCAGCCAGGCGACACCCTGTCCGCCATCGCCTCGCGTCACGGCGTGGCGCTCAGCGCGCTCAAGCAGGTCAACGAGCTGTCCGGGGACGTCATTCGCGTCGGCCAGGTGTTGAGGATTCCCAGTTCATGAGTGATATCCCGTGTGAGAGCGAGCCTGGCGTCCAGGTGTCACAGCGCCGCTCGATCAAGATTCTCGACCCCCGGCTGGCCAACCAGATCGCCGCCGGTGAGGTGGTGGAACGCCCGGCCTCGGTGGTCAAGGAACTGATCGAGAACGCCATCGACGCCGGCAGCACCCGCATCGAGGTGGACATCGAGTCCGGCGGTGCCCGGCTGATCCGGATCCGTGACGATGGCTCCGGCATCGGAGAGGAGGACCTGCCGCTGGCGCTGTCACGACACGCCACCAGCAAGATCCTGTCGCTGGAGGAGCTCGAGGGCGTCGCCAGCCTCGGCTTTCGTGGCGAGGCGCTGGCCTCGATCAGCTCGGTGTCGCGACTCGAGTTGACCTCCAACGTCGAGCAGGACCCTCAGGGCGGCTGGCGGGTGGTGGCCGAAGGGCGGCGCATGGAGCCCCGCGTCACGCCGGCACCCCATCCTCGTGGTACCTCGGTGGCGGTGCGTGATCTGTTTTTCAACACTCCGGCCCGGCGCAAGTTCCTGCGTACCGAAAAGACCGAGTTCAACCATGTCGAGGAGGCCTTTCGGCGCCAGGCGTTGTCGCGCTTCGACATCGGCTGGACCCTTCGCCACAACCAGAAGACCATCCACCAGTTGCCGGTGGCACGGGATGACCACGCGGTGGAGCGACGTCTCGCTTCGCTGTTGGGCAAGAACTTCCTGGACAATGCCCTGACCCTGGACATCGCCACCGGCAGCCTGCGCCTGTGGGGCTGGGTGGGACTACCGACCCACTCCCGCGCCCAGGCCGACCAGCAGTACTTTTTCGTCAATGGCAGGGTGGTGCGCGACCGGCTGGTGGCCCACGCCATCCGCCAGGCCTACCGCGATGTGCTGTTCAATGGTCGCCACCCGGTATTCGTGCTCTATCTGGACGTGGACCCCACGGTGGTGGACGTCAATGTCCACCCGACCAAGCACGAGGTGCGCTTTCGCGACGGGCGCATGGTCCACGACTTTCTGTTCTCGAGCCTGCACCGGGCGCTGGGCGAGGCCCGCGCCGGGCACCAGGACGGCCAGCATCCGGGTCAGCAAGCGAGCACCGATACCGATGGTCTCGATGTCGACCCCGAGACCGGCGAGATCCGCGAACCGGCTCCCCAGGGCGGGAACCTTGGGCAACACCCGTCTCAGCAACAGCCCTCCTGGCAGCAGCAGCCCATGGCGCTGCACCCGCGCCGCGACGAGGGCGAGGGCGAGGGCGGTGTCACCCCGGACCGGGTGCGCGCCTTCATGGACGGCTACCGCAAGCTGCACCCGGACCACGAAGACAGCCTGCTGACGCCGCAGCCAGGAGGCCCTGGCGCCGGCGGTCTGGCCGCCGGCACGGCCCAGGCCGAGCGCCATAGCCCCACGCCGAGAACCTGGCCCGGCGCCGCTGGCGCGGCTAGTGAGTCCCCTGCCGGGGTCGGCGGCGCATCGCTCACCTCGTCGACGCCTGAGGTGATGCCGGAAGACGACGCCACCCAGGCGCCGCCACTGGGCTACGCCATCGCCCAGTTGCACGGCATCTACATTCTGGCCCAGAGCGCCCAGGGGCTGGTGCTGGTGGACATGCACGCGGCCCACGAGCGCATCGTCTACGAGCGCATGAAGACCCAGGTCCACGGTGGCGCGCTGGACGCCCAGCCGCTGCTGGTACCGGTGTCGCTGGCGGTCAGCGCCGCCGAGGTCGAGACCGCCGAGCGCGAGCGCGAAGCCTTCACCCGGCTTGGTGTCGAACTCGATGCCGCCGGTCCAGAGACCCTGCTGGTGCGCCAGGTGCCGGCGCTGCTGGCCGATGCCGACGTGGAACCGCTGGTGCGCGAGATGCTCTCGGACCTGGAGCGCTACGGCCGCTCCGATCGCATCGAGGCCCACATCAACGAGTTGCTGTCGACCATGGCCTGCCACGGCAGCGTACGCGCCAATCGCCAGTTGACCATTGCCGAGATGAACGCGTTGCTGCGCGACATGGAGCGCACCGAGCGCAGCGGCCAGTGCAACCATGGCCGCCCCACCTGGACCCAGATGAGCCTCAAGGATCTGGACCGGCTGTTTCTGCGAGGGCAATGATGGCGCCGACAGACGCTCCGGCCGCGGCCACGCCGCCTGCGCAGGACGACCGACCGCTGGCGCTGCTGCTGATGGGCCCCACGGCGGCGGGCAAGACCGATCTTGCCATCGAGATCCGCGAGCGCCTGGGTGGCGAGATCATCAGCGTCGATTCGGCGATGATCTATCGCGGCATGGACATCGGCTCGGCCAAGCCCTCGGCCGAGGAACTCGCCCGGGCGCCCCATCGACTGATCGATATCCGTGATCCGGCCCAGGCCTACTCGGCGGCAGAGTTTCGCGACGATGCCCTGGCCGAGATGCACGATATCGCCGCCAGTGGTCGGCTGCCGCTGCTGGTCGGTGGCACCATGATGTACTACAAGCGCCTGGTCGAGGGGGTCGCCAACCTGCCCTCGGCGGACAGCGCCGTGCGTGAACGCCTGTCCCGCCAGGCCGAGCAGGACGGCCTCGAGGCGTTGCATCGGCGCCTGGGCGAGGTCGATCCCGAGTCGGCCGCGCGCATTCACCCCAATGATCCTCAGCGCCTGATGCGGGCGCTGGAAGTGTTCGAGCTGTCCGGGCGGCCGATGAGCGAGCTGTGGAATGAGCAGCGTCGTGAAACCTTTCCCTTTCGTCTGCTGTCCATAGGGCTCGCTCCCGCCGAGCGCTCCGTGCTGCACGAGAGAATCGCCAGGCGCTTCACCGCCATGCTGGACGGCGGATTTCTCGATGAAGTGGCGGCGCTCAAGGCGCGTGGCGATTTGACGCTGTCGCTGCCATCGATGAAGAGCGTGGGCTATCGTCAGGCATGGCAGTACCTGGATGGCGAGTTTGATCGTGAGACGTTCATTCATCGTGGCGTGGTGGCGACGCGTCAGTTGGCCAAGCGGCAGCTGACCTGGATGCGTAGCTGGCCTGCGCTGACCTGGGTGGACCCGTTGGCGGCCGACCCCGCCGAGCGCCTCGTGAAACTCGTGCGCGAAGCGGGGACTTAGCGTAAGATAACGAGTTCGTGCGACCACTTGCAGGGTCCCGCCGAACAACCGAATACCTGTCGCCCGCCGTCTTGAAGACCTCGGCGGGCGGCACCATAACCTAAAACCCTAAGACACTTCAGGGAGAGCAACATGTCCAAAGGGCAGTCCCTTCAAGACCCGTACCTGAACATTCTGCGCAAGGAGCGCATTCCGGTATCGATTTTCCTGGTCAACGGCATCAAGCTGCAGGGCCAGATCGAATCCTTTGACCAATTTGTCATCCTGCTGCGCAACACCGTCAGCCAGATGGTCTACAAGCACGCCATCTCCACGGTGGTGCCGTCACGCAATGTGCGTCTGCCGGCCCAGGATCCAGCTGCGCAGCCGGAGAGCTGATATTTCGTGAGGTATTGATTGTTTTTTGAACGTCCCGACGCCGGTGAAACGGCGGTACTCGTCCATATCGACTTTCAGGACGAGAAGGAGCGCGAAGATCCCGGTGAGTTCCACGAGCTGGTGAGGTCGGCGGGTGCCGAACCCGCAACCCTCGTGACCGGCTCGCGGCAACGACCCGACCCCAGGAGTTTCGTGGGGTCGGGCAAGCTCGAGGAAATCGGCGAGGCCCTGGCGGTACACAAGGCCGAGCTGGTGATCTTCAACCACGCGCTCAGTCCTTCCCAGGAACGCAACGTCGAGCAGACGCTGAAGTGTCGTGTGCTCGATCGTACGGGCCTGATTCTGGATATCTTCGCCCAGCGGGCGCGGACTCACGAGGGCAAGCTGCAGGTGGAGCTGGCCCAGCTCGAGTACATGTCCACGCGGCTGGTGCGAGGCTGGACCCACCTGGAACGCCAGAAGGGCGGTATCGGCCTGCGCGGTCCGGGTGAAACCCAGCTCGAGACCGACCGCCGCCTGCTGCGTGCGCGCATCAAGTCGATCCACAAGCGCCTGGACAAGGTGCGTAGCCAACGCAGCCAGAATCGCCGCGCCCGCTCGCGTGCCGAGATCCCCAGCGTCTCGCTGGTGGGCTACACCAACGCCGGCAAGTCAACGCTTTTCAACAGCTTGACGGCGTCTGAGGTCTATGCGGCGGACCAGCTCTTCGCTACTCTCGACCCTACGCTGCGGCGTCTTGAGGTCGAGGACGTGGGGCCGGTGGTGCTGGCGGACACGGTGGGCTTTATCCGCCACCTGCCGCACAAGCTGGTCGAGGCGTTCCGTGCCACCCTGCAGGAGGCCGCCGAGGCCAGCCTGCTGGTGCATGTGATCGACTCAGCGGATCCTGATCGTGAGCTCAACGTCACCCAGGTGGAGGCGGTGCTCGACGAGATCGGCGCGCTGGACGTGCCGACGCTCAAGGTGATGAACAAGATCGACCTGTTCGACAGTTCGCCACGCATCGAGCGCGACGAGCACGGGGTACCGCAGACGGTGTGGCTGTCGGCGCAGAAGGGGCTGGGACTGGACCTGCTGACCCAGGCCCTGACCGAGCGGCTGGCGGAAGACATCATCGACTTCTCGCTGACCCTGACGCCGGAGCAGGGCAAGCTGCGCGCGGCGCTGCATGAGCTGAATGCCGTGCGCGACGAGTCCTTCGACGAGGACGGCCAGACGCAGCTGGATGTGCGTCTGCCGCGTCGTGACTTCAATCAGTTGATGGCACGCCTTGGCGAGCGTGCCGCGGATTACCTTCCCGTCGCGCTGCAGGAACGCGACGTCTGGGAAGCCTGAACCGACCCGCCTGACGGGTCGGCAAGAGCGTCGCCCGGATGGTGACGCCACAAGGAAAGCACTGAAGAAATGTCGCGAGCGACGACAGGTAGGTCGCCGCCGGAGGTCGGAGTCGACACAGGGTTAAATGAGAACCTTGAGCACCGCCGGCGGCCGAGATGCCGAGCGCAGCAATGTATGCAGTGTTTTCCAAGGATCGCAATCGATGCGCCTCGTCTAGGCGGGGGCACAGAGTGGAGACGACGTATGGCCTGGAATGAGCCTGGTGGCGGCAACGGCAACCAGCACGACCCCTGGAGTGGCGGGGGGCGCCGTGGCGGTAATGGGGGCGGTGGCAACCGCGGTGGCGACAATCAGGGTCCCCCCGACCTCGATGAGGCCCTGAAGAAGTTTCAGGACAAGCTCAATGGCATGCTCGGCGGCCGCGGCGGCAAGCGCGGCGGTGGCAAGGATGGCGGCAAGGGCGGCGGCAATCGCCCGCGCAATACCTTCGCCTTGCCGGGACTGTTGATCATCATCGGTCTCGCCGTATGGGCGGCCAGCGGCTTCTATCTGGTCGACCAGTCGGAGCGGGGCGTCGTGCTGCGCTTCGGCAAGTTCCAGGAAGTCGTCACTCCGGGTCTGCAGTGGAATCCGCCGCTGATCGACGACGTGCGCATGGTCAACGTTACCCGCGTGCGCTCGGTCAGCCAGACCCAGTCGATGCTGACCCAGGACGAGAACATCGTCTCGGTCGAGATCTCGGCCCAGTACCAGGTGGCAGCGCCCCGTGACTACGTGCTCAACGTGCGTGATCCCGAGCTGTCGCTGGAAAACGCCCTCGACTCGGCGCTGCGTCACGTGGTCGGTGGCACCGACATGATCGACATCCTGACCTCGGGTCGTGAGATCCTCGGCAGTGCCGTGACCAGCCGTCTGCAGACCTACCTGGACAACTACGGTACCGGTATCCGTCTGGTGACCCTGAACGTCGAGTCGACCTCGCCGCCCGATGCGGTGCAGGACGCCTTCGATGACGTCATCCGTGCCCGCGAGGATCGTCAGCGCACGATCAACCAGGCCATGGCCTACGCCAACGCCATCATCCCGGCGGCTCAGGGTCAGGCGCAGCGTATCGTCGAGCAGGGCCAGGGTTACCGCGAATCAGTGGTCGCCGAGGCGCGTGGTCAGGCCAACCGCTTCACCGCACTGCTGACCCAGTATCGCAATGCCCCCGAGGTGATGCGCGAGCGTCTCTACCTCGACGCCATCTCCGAGGTGCTCGGCCAGACCAACAAGGTACTGGTGGACGTCGATCAGGATGGCCCCTTGATGGTGCTGCCGATGGACCGTATCGGCCGTGGTCTGGGCACGTCCACCGCTGCCGACGCCGAGAATCAGCTCGATCCGCAGGTGCTGGAGCGCATCCGTGCCGAGTCCGCCAACGCGGCCTCCAATTCAAGCTCGAACCGCAACGGTCGTGACACCGGTATTCAGCGGGAGGGTCGCTAAATGATCAATAATCGATCCCTGCTCATCGTCGGCGGCCTGGCCGCCGCCGCCTGGCTGGCCAGCAACAGCCTCTACGTGGTCGACGAGACCGAGCGTGCGGTCAAGCTGCGCTTCGGTGAGATCATCGAGGAAAATATCCAGCCGGGCCTGCACGTCAAGGTGCCGATCACCCAGACCATTCGCAAGTTCGACACCCGGGTGCTGACACTGGATACCGACGCCAGCCGCTACCTGACCCAGGAGCAGAAGGCGGTGATCGTGGACTCCTACGTCAAGTGGCAGGTGGTCAACCCCACTCGCTACTACGAGGCCACGGCCGGTGACGAACTGATGGCGGTTCGCCTGATCCAGCCGCGGGTCGACGAGAGCCTGCGTAACGAGTTCGGCCAGTTGAACCTGCAGCAGATCATCTCCGAGAAGCGTGACGAGCTGATGTCCGGCCCCACCGAGGAGCTCGACAAGCTGATGCGCGAAGAGATCGGGGTGGCCATCCTCGACGTGCGGGTCAAGCGTATCGACCTGCCCGAGGACGTGTCCTCGGCGGTGTACGATCGCATGCGCTCCGAGCGTGAGCGTGAGGCCCGCGAGTGGCGTGCCCAGGGCCAGGAGGAGTCCGAGCGGATTCGTGCCAACGCCGATCGCCGCCGTCAGGTGCTGCTGGCCCAGGCCAACGAGCGTGCCGAGACCCTGCGTGGTGAGGGTGACGCCGAGGCCGCCGGTATCTACTCCGACGCCTACGAGGGCGATACCGAGTTCTATCGCTTCTGGCGTAGCCTCAACGCCTATCGCGACTCCTTCGGTGCCGGCGAGGGCAACATGATGGTGCTGGATCCCTCCAGCGACTTCTTCCGTTACCTCAAGAGCGCCGATCCCCAGGGAGCTGGCAGCCAGCCCCAGGGCTAGCGGTGGCCCCTGGCCGCCGACCGCAAGGGCGAATGCCGCCCTTGCGGGGTTCAACTGGCGGCCAAACGTGATAGAATCGGTAAACCGGGCGTGGCCCGGTTTTTTTGTGGCCGTCATTCCCGACATCGTTCCGTCCGACGCATTCGCCAGCACGCCAGAAGTTCCGAGACCGCTCCGAGATGAGTTCCCGGATTTCACCAGTGCGCGAGGTTTTGCGTGCGCGCGGACCAGGCCCACCGTCTAAGCAAGATATCGACCAAGCAGGATATCGACATGACCATCGCTGACCGCTGGCTCCTGCCCGACGGCATGGACGAGGTGCTGCCACCTCAGGCCAGTCGTATGGAGGAGCTGCGCCGGGCGCTGCTCGACCTCTTCCATCTCTGGGGTTACGACCAGGTGATGCCGCCCCCGGTGGAGTTTCTCGACTCCCTGCTGACCGGCACCGGCACCGATCTCGACCTTCAGACCTTCAAGCTCACCGACCAGCTCACCGGGCGCATGATGGGGGTGACCGCCGACGTCACGCCGCAGGTGGCGCGCATCGATGCCCACTCGCTCAAGCGCGAAGGGCCGGTGCGTCTGTGCTACTGCACCAATGTGCTGCGAGCCAAGGCCGACAAGCATCAGGGCGGGCGCAGCCCGGTCCAGGTCGGTGTCGAGCTGTTCGGCAGCGCCAGCCTGGCGGCGGATCTCGAGATCCTGCGCCTGGCGCTGGAGAGCCTCTCGGCCTCCGGCGCCGGCGAGGTGCACCTGGCGCTTGGCCACGTCGGCATCTACCGCAACCTGGTCGAGGTCGCCGAGCTCGACGCCGAGGCCGAATACGCCATCTCCGCGGCGCTGGCGCTGAAGTCGCCGGGGCAGCTCGAGGCAGAGGTGTCTAGGGCGGTAAGCGATCCCGCTCTGGCGGCCATGTTCCGCACCCTGGGCGAGCTGCACGGCGGCCCCGAGGTGCTCGACCAGGCCCGCGAAGCCTTTGCCGAGGCGCCCCAGGCGGTCAACGACGCCCTCGACAAGCTGTGCGAGCTGTATCAGGGCGTGCATCGCGAGCACCCCGAGGTGGCCTGCTACTTTGACCTGGCCGAGCTGCGCGGCTATCAGTACCACACCGGCATGATGTTCGCCGCCTACGTGCCGGGGTACGGTCAAGCCCTGGCCAAGGGCGGGCGCTACGACGACACCGGCCGTGCCTTCGGTCGCGCCAGGCCTGCTACCGGCTTCTCGATGGATCTGAAGCTGTTGGCGACGCTGGCCTCCAGCGAGGCCGCCAGCGACAGCGTCTGGGCGCCGGCGGAAGGTGACGCCGAGGGCCTCGACGAGGCGGTTCAGGCCTTGAGGCGTCAGGGCCGCCGGGTGATCCAGGGGCTGCCCGGCCAGCGCGCGGCCGGACACGGCTGCAGCGAGCAGCTGGTGGCCCGAGACCAGCGCTGGGTGCTCGAACCGCTGGCGACATGATCCTATCGGCAGTGCCTGGCACTGCCTGGCAAGCAATACCGGGGCGCCGGGGCGTGGCGCTTTAATCGACTGTGGCGCCAAGGCGCAACCAAGAAGAGACGAGAACTGCAATGGGCAAGAACGTAGTCGTACTGGGTACCCAATGGGGCGATGAAGGCAAGGGCAAGGTCGTCGACCTGCTGACCGAGTCCGCCTCCGCCGTGGTGCGTTTTCAGGGCGGTCACAATGCCGGCCACACCCTGGTCATCGACGGTGAAAAGACCGTACTGCACCTGATTCCGTCCGGCGTGCTGCGCGAGGACAAGACCTGCGTCATCGGCAACGGCGTGGTGCTGTCGCCGGAGGCGCTGATCAAGGAAATCCGCGAGCTCGAGAGCAAGGGCGTACCGGTGCGCCAGCGCCTGCGTCTGTCGCCCGCCTGTCCGCTGATCCTCGACTACCACGTGCGCCTGGATCAGGCTCGCGAGAAGGCTCGTGGCATCGCCAAGATCGGCACCACCGGTCGCGGCATCGGTCCGGCCTACGAAGACAAGGTCGCCCGCCGTGGCCTGCGTCTGGGCGATATGCTCCATCGTGAGCGCTTCGCCTCCAAGCTGGGCGAGGTGCTGGACTACCACAACTTCGTGCTGACCAAGTACCACGGCGAAGAGCCGGTGGACTTCCAGGCGACCCTGGAAAGCGCCATGGAGATGGCCGAAGAGCTACGTCCGATGGTCACCGACACCGTGAGCCTGGTCCACGACCTGCGCAAGGGTGGCGAGAACATCCTGTTCGAAGGCGCCCAGGGCTCGCTGCTGGACATCGACCACGGCACCTATCCCTACGTCACCAGCTCCAACACCACCGCCGGCGGCACCGCTACCGGTTCAGGCGTCGGCCCGCTGTATCTGGACTACGTGCTGGGTATCACCAAGGCCTACACCACCCGTGTCGGCTCTGGTCCGTTCCCCACCGAGCTGTTCGACGAGCACGGCCGTCACCTGGCGGAGAAGGGCCACGAGTTCGGTGCCACCACCGGTCGCGCCCGTCGTTGCGGCTGGTTCGATGCCGTGGCGCTGCGTCACGCGGTGCAGATCAACTCGGTATCCGGCATCTGCCTGACCAAGCTCGACGTACTGGATGGCCTCGAGAACATCCGTGTCTGCGTGGGCTATCGCAGCAAGGACGGCGAAGTGCTCGACAACCCGGTGGACTCGGAAGGCTACGAGGCCATCGAGCCGGTCTACCAGGACCTGCCGGGCTGGAGCGAGTCGACTCTGGGCGTCAAGCGCGTCGAAGACCTGCCCAACGCCGCCCGCGCCTACATCAGCTTCCTCGAGGAGCAGGTCGGCACCTCCATCGACATCATCTCCACCGGCCCGGACCGCAACGAGACCATCGTCCTGCGCAACCCCTTCGGTGACTGATCGTCAGGTCGTCTGACCCAAGCGACGGGCACAACAGAAAAGGCCGGCAGTGATGCCGGCCTTTTGCGCTCTATCGATAACCCTCACCGATTCCTTCTGCTGTTGAATTCATGGTGACACTCCATCGAGAGCCTCGTGTGATTTTCTGTATACGCGCCCCAAAGCAAGCAGAATGACGCCAAGCAAAGCGACGCCGATCATGATCGAGAAGCCGGAGAGATAGTCGCTGAAATAATCGAAAGCGCTTGTGTCCATAACGTTAGAAAGCTCTTCCGATCGCTTGAACGATATCAATAGAAAAGTAATAAAGACATTGACTGCCTGCCCTGATAGTAGCGTGATGCCTGACAATGTCATCCAGTTTGATCCAGGGTATACCACCAAGCCAAGTAACAGGAATCCTGCCAGAGGTATGCAATATTCCCCCATTACTTCAAACTTTACATTCCCGGTTTCTGGGACATCGAAGAAGGCCAGCAGGCCCACTGTATATACGAAAAAGGCGCAGATCGTTAGAAAGAGAATACCAAATAATTTTCTCATGATGATACCGTCATGAGACGAGAGAATTGAAATAGATATTGGCTTTTTGACGATATAGGAAAAAGGTAGATATTATAAAAAACAACAATAATAAATTTGTTATTGATTTGTCGAAGTTAATGAAAAACAAAAACAGAAGAGTTAAGCCGTGCCAGAATACAAAGATATTTCTCCCTCTTTTTAGACGAGCGAATATCATCATTGCTGTATATAGTAGCATAGTAGCATTAACGGTTAGTAATAATGACTGCATTCCCCTAGGCAGCCCAATCATATGCATTTTTATGGTAAAGTCGATGCTTTCATAGCCTCTCATCATTAACCCAAATTGTACTGTGGAAAATATCATCAGGGCGCAGCAGATGATTGATATGGAAATAGGACGTTTAGGCATTACACACTCCTTTGTGTAGTTTACTTCCTGTGATCAGTTACGGCTGGTTTATCAAAGCTCCTTTTTGCCTGAGTGAATTTCACATATGTAAGGTAGACAGCATACGTCTACACCAAGTGTCGAAGCGTCCCCAAAAACTGGATGTGTGGTAGTACTGGGGTAGGGAAACGAACATATAAAACGAAGACATAGCATTCTTGCTACTTGTAGCTACCATCCGGCTGGTGCTCCAGGCCACTCTGTTCTTCTTCGATGGAGTCGTAGGGCAGTACCTGGCCTTGCTCATCGCGAACGCCCTATCGGCAGCGGGTCACCCAGCAGGAGACAGCTCGCGCAGCGTATACGGTGAGGGTTGAGGGCAAGCCGCTTTCTTGGAACGGTGAACAAAGCACCGCGTTCGATGATCTCCGCGCCAACGAAGACGGTGGTTGTTCTTACGGTGACATAGAGAGTTGCCCCCGAAGAACCGCCGGTTGGCGGTACCGGTGGAAGGTCTCTGAAGTGTCGTCAGTGTCACTTAAAACTGCCGTCGGGTTGATACTCAAGTCCATAGTAACTTGGTACGAAAACTCCGTGTTCCTCTTGCCACTCGCGTGAAAGGCGAATGGCTTCCTGAACCTGCTCAGGAGTCATTATTGCCTCAAGGCGGCGTTTGTCTGGCGCTCCAGCAGGATCCTGGAGGTCGTAGTACTTATATGCTTGAACCAGATCTACCTCGGTGCCGATGCCATGTTCGTAGTAGTTGGCAAGGCCTCGGTGGCTCAGAAATCCATTAAAAGGCATATCTTCCGCGCGTTTTAGCCACTCAAAGGCTGTTTGTTCATCTTTAGGGACACCAGTTCCTTCTCGGTAGATGCCGGCAAGCTGGGTGGCGGACTCGGCATCACCCTGTTCGGCGGCTTCGGTAAACCAGATTTTCGCCTGCTGGATATCTTCATCCACCAGGTCCCGAGGATCGGCGCCACGGTAGGCATGGCCAAGATCTTTCTGGGAAAGAATATAGCCTTTCTCCGCCGATGCTTGGAGATAGGCCAGGGCAAGTGGTTTGTTGACTTGTGTGCCAATTCCCTTGTAGTAGACGGTGAAGAGAGAGTAACCGGCATCTATAACGCCAAGCCTCCATGCCTCTTGAAGTAACTTCGTGCCTTCGCTCGTATCAGGCTGCCGCTCGAATCCTATGATCTGACCAAAGTAAACAAGACCCAATAGGAAGGTGGCTTCGCCATCTCCGTTGCTGGCTCTCTCTTTAATTTGATCTTCTGTTATGTTACTGAAGTGGTCCCAGTATGATTTGTTTTGGGGTGTGTTTAAAGTAAAGTATGGCGTTCCTTCCATTTTGACAATGGTTGTGGTCTGAGATTTTATAAAGCTTAAAGTGGAGGCGTTATCACAGCCCGAAATGCTGGCTATTGTCAGAAGAGATAAAACAAAAGTTGCTAGGCGCAGTTGAATGTGTGGCACGGTTATATTCTCATCGTGAATGCCCCGGAATTGGCGCCGACTGGACTATCTAAGTTTAGGTGTGGTGCTCAACAACCCTTTTCACCCTTACGCCCTTGAACACCAGCTCCAGGCCATTCTGTTCTTCTTCCATGGAGTCGTAGGGCAGTACCTGGCCTTGCTCATCGCGAACGCCATATCGGCAGCGGGTCACACAGCAGGAGACAGCTCGCGCAGCGTATACGGTGAGGGTTGAGGGCAAGCCGCTTTCTTGGAACGGTGAACAAAGCACCGCGTTCGATGATCTCCGCGCCAACGAAGACGGTGGTGGTTCTTACGGTGACATAGAGAGCTGCCCCCGAAGAACCGCCGGTTGGCGGTACCGGTGGAAGGTCTCTTAAGTGTCGTCAGTGTCACTTAAAACTGCCGTCGGGTTGATACTCAAGTCCATAGTAACTTGGTACGAAAACACCGTGTTCCTCTTGCCACTCGCGTGAAAGGCGAATGGCTTCCTGAACCTGCTCCGGTGTCATCATTGCCTCGAGGCGGCGTTTATCTGGCGCTCCAGCAGGATCTTCAAGGTCGTAGTATTTGTAGGCCTGTACCAGATCTACTTCGGTGCCGATGCCCTGTTCGTAGTACATGGCAAGGCCGCTATGGCTGATACGTCCCTCAAACGGCATGGTTTCCGCGCGTTTCAACCAATCGAAGGCCGCTTGTTCATCTTTAGGAACACCAAGACCTTTCCGGTAGATCCCGGCTAACTGGGTGGCGGACTCGGCATCACCCTGTTCGGCGGCTTTGGTAAACCAGGTTCGCGCCTGCTGGATATTTTCCTCCACCAAGCCCCGAGGATTGGAGCCTCGGTAAGCGTGGCCCAGCTTCCTCTGGGAGAGAATATAGCCCCTCTCCGCCGATGCCTGGAGATAGGCGAGGGCAAGCGGCCTATTGACTGGGGAGCCAATTCCCCTGTAGTAGACAGTGAAGAGAGAATATCCGGCATCTATAACCCCAAGTCTCCATGCCTCTTGAAGTAGCTGCGTGCCTTCGCTTGTATTTGGCTGCCGCTCGAACCCTATGATCTGACCAAAGTTAACAAGGCCCAATAGAAAGGTGGCCTCGCCATCTGCATTCCGACTTCTTTCTTTCATTTGATCTTCTGTTATGTTGTTGAAGTAGTCCCAGTAAGATTTGTTTTGGGGTGAGTTTGATATAAAATAAGGTTTTCCTTCCATTTCGACAATAGTTGTGGTGTGAAGTTTTATAAAGCTTAAAGTGGAGGCGTCATCACAGCCCGAAATGCTGGCTATCATCAGAAGAGATAAAATCAAGATTTCTAGGCGTTGATGAATGTATAGCACGGTTATATTCTCATCGTGAATGTTCCGGAATTGGCATCGGCTGGACTATCTGAGCCAGAGAAACTGACGTGAAGCGAAAGCAATTTTGGTGGTCGGTTGCTATGAACGAGATCTTTAAAAATTATGGCATAAAGGCTGCCGCTCTTTGAGATACTAACTCGATCGTCATTCTCTAGACTTGGGGTGTCTTCTTTCCTATTTATTAATGTGTCGCTACCTTCCGTTCTAATATATTCCTCTTGAAATAGTGTTTCTTTTTGATCATCCTCTCCAAGCTCCAGTTTTAATCCAATCTCCATCTCATCCAAATCCGGTACGGTGATCAGAATGCTAAGTGTGCGTGGTAGCTGACGGGAGCGCTCCCTGACGATATCCCATTGCCCTTGAGTCGGTACCACCCCATAGCTTTCGTAGTCATCTGGCTCTTGCAGCAACATTTCCACCGTCACGCCCTTGAACACCAGTTCCAGGCCATTCTGTTCCTCTTCCATGGAGTCGTAGGGCAGTACCTGGCCTAGCTCATCGCGAACGCCATATCGGCAGCGGGTCACCCAGCAGGAGACGGCGAAGGCGACCAGGATGTTGAGTCCAGGCCCAAGGATGAGTTTCAAAACGGAGGTAACCACCCCGTTGGCAACACCCGCGAAAAGAGCGACAGGTGCGCTAATGGGCCCGACAGCGACAGCTACGACAATGACCAAGGCGACGACACCGTTGGCAACATCGATATTGCCGGCGGTCCTGTGTTTATTCTGAATACTCTCCGGCAGGCCCAACAAGGCCGCCCGATGGGCGTTGGCACGTTTGTCTAGACCATCCGCGATACTGAGTACCCCTATGATGGCGTCGCCTGGCAGCCTGAGGATCTGCAGGCGCCGGACGAGCGATGCCAGGGCGCCGTCGGTACTGGCCAAAAGAGTGGCAGCGAATTGCAAGGTGTCGACCGAGGCAATGATGAGTTTTGTCAAGGCAAGCGTTACCTGGATGCCGTCTGCGTCGCCTGAGGAAAATTCGCTGTTGAGGATGCTGAAGTTGTTGTAGTAGATCAGCAGCAGTTGAACCCTCGTGGACGTATTCCTGAGGCCTGCGACGGCGGGGTGGTTGGTGCCGCCGATGCCCTGTGCAATGTAGCTGCCTAGATCGCGCGCATTTTGCCGATCGTTCCAGTTGCTTTTTGCAATATCGTCTTCGCCGAAGTCATCGGTAGTGGTGTTGTAGCGATCCAGGAAGTCCGGGGCGGTTGTATCGATGGGGATGACCACGGTGATTTGATGGTCATTCTCGATATGGGTGACGGAGAAGTTGCCTCCCACGCCGTCGTCCTCGTGGAACTGCAGAGCACCGGAGGCGTCGGGGTTGGCCTTGCCTTTGGGATAGAGTTGGCGCGTCAGCGTATCCAGCCAGTCGTGGAAGTCCTTGCGGCCGACGGAAACGCTCGCCAGCACTGGCAGGTGGAGGTATTGGGCAGGGTCATTGGCGTCCTGTGACGCCTGGATCTGCTGCACGTCGTAGCTGCCGGTAATGATCAACTGCTGATAGCGGTTGAAACTTTCCAGCGCCTTGACGGATGGGAGGTCTGCCGCGTCGATCGCGTTGTTGTTGCTGTTGATATTTGTTGTACCACCATCGTTGCCGGCGTCCGCGTCAGCGGTAGAATTTGGGTCCGGTGGCGTGTCGGGAATGACCTTGGAGGCGTCCTGTAGCGCCTGGGCGTAGAGACTGTTGCCCATGGTGGCGATGAGTCCGGCCATGGTGGTGTCGTAGCGAAACTCACGCTCGCCATGCAGCAGCTCACGATACTGCTCCCGCCATCTGAGCAAGACCCTGGGCGGTACGTAGGCTTTGGCCGGTAGCGCCTGGCGAACGGTAATGGCGTCGTCGATCAAGCGACGCTGGTTGGAGAACATGGCCTTTATCAGCAATGAGTCAGCTGAGTCGATGGCGCTGGCTAGCCTGTCCCACAACCATTTGCTGGCATCACTTAGAATGCCGCCCAGCAGTGCGTTGGAGAGTACTCCGCTCAGTCCCAGCCCGGGTGCATAGACATCGTCGGAGTAGCGTACTGTGACGCGATCAAGGTGTGCCTCGACCCACAGGGAGTAGTCCTCATCAAAGGCCCGTACCAGCTGATTGATCAGCTCCACCAGCGCTTTGTACTTCGCCTTGAAGTCTTCAAGCTCGGGGTTGATGCGTTTCCCTGTCTCGGGATCTACGGGAGCGTCCGGCAAGGTATAGTAGTCCGCTAGCTCCTTGTTGTAGGCGGAGATAAGTTGCTCGGGTTCCTGGGTCAGCAGTTCGATGCTCCTCCTTTCTGCATCGATCTGACGCTGCAGGTCGCGCCTTTCAATACGTAGTGTTTCGATCCGCTGTCTATCTAGCCAGTTGGGATCGCCGTCGGAGCGTATCGCTTCGATCTGCCGATCTATCTGATTTATCCGTTGCTGCTTGGAGTCGATTGTCGGTTGGCTGGCCTCTTCAATCCGCTGGTTCAGGGGGGCCTGGGCAATCTGCCGCTGTATTCGGTAATTTTCCTCGAAGATCTCGATGGCCTTGTAGCACAGCAGGTTGCGCCGATTGAGGTATCCCTGGGGGTCATACTGTTGAAGAAACTCCTCGAGCAGCTCCAATGGTCGTTGGCGGTAGGCGTTGAGTTCGTTGATCAGGCCGACTTCATCATGCACCGCCAGTACCAGACTCTTGTCCTTTAGTTGCTGCGAGGCGGCGCGAAGACGCTGTCCCATGGCTTGGCGCAGTTCCTCGCGGGTGAATAGTTGGCGATTGTTCTGATCGGGCCAGAAGAAGGCCTCCATGCCGGCGGCATTGTCGCTGTACTCGGCGACCAGCGAGAGCTCCTCGGCGCTGAAGGCGAAGGGCTGCTGGGTCTTGTTGTCGCGCCAGGCGGCGACGTCGAAGCGCTGCATGGCTACGTCGCGCAGGCGCCGACCGTCACTGTGGGAGGCGGTGCGCAGGTGGTTGAGAAAGGTGATGGGAAGCGCGTGCTCGCTGTACAGGTAGTAGATGTTGGTGGCGGTGTCGACGCTGTCCAGGGCGATGGTCGAAGCGCTGACCGTCTTGAAGCGCCGTTCCTCGTCGTTCAGCCCGCAGGCAAATTCGGGTTGTTCCGGGGAGGGGGGCGCCTCACTGACAGCAAACTGATAGAACATGCCGTCGGTCGTGACGACATAGGCATACCAATTGTGGTTGACGCGATCTCCCGTCGTCTCGCCGTCGCTGGTATTGCGAGTGTTCTCGTCGTCGAGCAGATAGAAGTAGCCGGGTCTGAGCTGGCGCAGGATATATTTGCTGACCTGGCTATCGGTGGTGTCGCCCAGATAGCTGCGTACGGGTTCTCCCAACGTGCGTGGTGAGGTCCCCTGGTCGGTCACGGCCTGGTTGAGCCGGATATCGGTGAACTCCGTTACCCTGTCCGCCGGTAACTCGGT
Organism: Halomonas sp. YLB-10; assembly: GCF_003856855.1. Taxonomy (NCBI): domain Bacteria; kingdom Pseudomonadati; phylum Pseudomonadota; class Gammaproteobacteria; order Oceanospirillales; family Halomonadaceae; genus Halomonas; species Halomonas sp. YLB-10. The sequence continues at coordinate 501,516 of NZ_RRCU01000001.1, read as the reverse complement.
GAAGCCGGAGGTCAACGAGGTGCGCTCACACACAGTCAAGCGCACCGGCAGGATGGGGAGACCCACTCTCTCGCACAGAGGGCACTGTCCTGATTGCACGCCGGGTAGATCGATGCAGGCGTCATCAATCCGCTTGAGCAGGTCTGGATTGACCATGAGCCGTATTCCTCGTCCAGGTTGAGATCTCGTTCCACTCGGCAACCGGCAGGGCGGCGGTCAGATCGCCGTAGCGCTGGCTCGGACCGATGCTTTCCAACAGGCGCTGCATGAAGGGGTGTCGATGAAAGTCATCCCCCACGTGGAGACCATGCAGGACAAACCTTTGCTGGTCGGCAGGCGTGTGGAGTCCATGCCGTTCAGCAGTCCGCATCAGCGCGTTGATACGCTCTGGTGATGCCTCCGCTGCACTGTCAGGCTCAAGCGAGCGCCACTTGTCGATCAGGTGGTTGATGGTGCCGCTGCGTTTGAGCGAGGCCCATTGTTCCGGTGACAAGGTAAAGGGCGCTGGAGGCGGCTCCCGGGGAATCTCCATTTCACGCAGGACCTGCTGGTGGTCGAAATAGAACCAGCCGGTGAAGGGGTGCAATAGCAGGGTTTTCTGACCGGGTTCCAGCAGAAAGGCGAGCAGCTCCATCACCCTTGGATCGAAAAAACGCAGAAGGCATGTCTTGCCTTCGGGACTGGTCACCGTCAGTTGGCGTTCGATCCACCGACTCAGGGAGATCGACAGGACCGACGAGGTGACCAAGGCGCAAAACCCGCTTGGCTCCGTACGCTTGCTTGGCAGGCTGCTACGTTGCTGCGCTACCAGCTCGGGGATGTCGATGTCCCGCACCTCCAGCGGTTTGAGGTAGAGCCGCCGCCATGGAGGTAGGTCGATAAAGGGGTTGGCGATGATGCGAAACTGCCTGGTCGCCAGTTCCAGTTCGTCGCAGGAAAGTTGCCAGCGCTCGTCCTGGGAAGGATCGATCAGTGCGTAGAGCCTGGAGGTGCTGGCCTGCAGACGAAGGCGCTGGAGTGTGTTGTCAGTTGAGCTTGCCGGTTCGCTCGACATCAGTTGCCCTCCACGATGCCGCCGCCGTCCTTGCTGGCCTGGCCGTTGCTGCGCGGGCAGATTTTCGGCGCGAAGTCCGGCAGGTAGGGAAGCGCGGGATCCAGCGATGAAGGCCCGGCCAAGCTGTGCGTGGTGGCCTTGAGGCTGACAAGACCCGGGCCGTGGATCTGGATATCGCCGTCCTTGATGCGCAGGACGCCTCCGCCGCTGATGAACTCAATGCCCTGGGCGGCCTCGATACGCACCTTGCCCTCGGTGGAGGTGATGGAGAGGGTCTTTTCCGCGCTCAGCGCCATCTGGTCGCTCTGGGCCTGCACCTCTACCTTGCCTCGGGCGGCGAACAGCTTGATGCCGGCTCGCTGCACGAACAGCGACAGGCGCTCGCGGATAGTGGCCACCAGGCTGCGTCGGCTGGCCAGGTTGATGTCTTCGCCACAACTGGCGCTGAACGATTCGTGCTGGGCGAGGTGTGTCGATGCGGGGGTACTCAAGACGATGCCGGCCGGTGAGGCAAGATGCAGCCAGGGTTGCTGGAGCCCGGATGCCTGTCCGGTGCCTGCCTGGCTGCCGGCCTCGGCGGTGGACTGCTCGTCGCTGTCGGCGGCACAACTGTTTGGCTCGCCGTAGATCTGCCGGGTGTCCTCGGCGGCCTGCTTGAGGTCGAGGCGAGTCTCCAGCACATCGGCACCGTGTTCCATGGCGCTCTTGCTCAGGCGATCGGACAGGTGCCAGGCGCTGGACAGTTCCTGATGGATGGGCCCTGTCGCAAGCTGGTCGCCTGCAGCCCCCAGCTGCCCCCAACTGGTCAGCAACAGCCCCTGATTCGAGCGGATTGCGCCATAGGCATCGCTACGCAGTTCGAAGCCGGTGCCACGAAAGTCCCCGCGCGTGTTGCCGTGCTGATGTATCAGGTAGCCCAGATTGAGCTGGCTCTTGGCGTGTTCCGAGTTGAGGCGGATACGCTCCTGGTCGGTGGCGTCGTCAAACACCAGTTCGTTGTAGTTGCTGCCTCGGTAGGTCTTTGACTTGATGCCCGAAAGCAGGCCGTTGGAATGCCACTCGGGTTGTGCATCACCGTTGTAGACCCGGCCGGTTATGAGGGGACGATCCGGATCGCCCTCGAGGAAGTCGACGATGACCTCCTGGCCGATGCGTGGCACGAACACGGACCCCCAGCTGGCGCAGGCATTGGCTTCGGACACCCGTAACCAGCAACTCGAGCGATCGTCGTGCTGTCCGTTGCGATCCCAATGGAACTGCACCTTGACGCGGTTGAGGCGGTCGGTATGGATCTCTTCGCCTTCGGGGCCGACGACGATGGCAGTGTGGGGGCCGCCGACAACGGGGCGTGGATGATCCAGTGTGGATCGAAAGGGCACGACGGTGCGCTGCACCTCGAAGTCAACCAGGTAGTGGCCGGTGCCGGCACGCTGGTAGTCGTCTTGGTGAGGGCTCTCGTCCTGCAGACCGTGGGCGCTTCTGGCCTGATCCAGGGCTTGCTGCAGGCTGCCCGGCAGGGTGCTGAGGTGGGCGGATACCGGCAGGGCGTTCTCGGCCTGGATATTGAGGTCGAGCACGACGAACTCACGCTCGCTGGCATCGCCGTGCAGGTGACGTTCGTGCTGTTCCAGCGAGAAGATATGGCCAGCCTGCAACTGTCGGGTGCCGCCGGCGCCTCGAAAACGCTTGGCCAGGGATTCCACTGCCTGCAGGCGGTTGTCCACCAGGGTACGGCCGCGATCGAAGGTATCGTAGTAGTAGGCCCCGGGATAGTCGTAGAACTCCTGGGGACTGAGATTTCCCTGGTCGGGCAGGGTATCCAGTGCGTATTGGCGGGGCCGTGATGGTTGCCGGTAGTCGCAGGTGCCGATGGTCATGCGGGTCGGTTGCTGGCGACGGATACCTCCCCACTGAGTGATGCTGTCCTGGTGCTCCGTGGCGGCTTGACGGTGATAGCGAATCGCCCTGGGGGAGACCGCCGGACAGACGGTGAGGTCGTCGGTGATCACCATGCGATGCCCTGGATAGCGGTCCTGATCGGCGCTGTGTTCGAAGAAGTAGTAGAGGCCTTCCTGCTGCATCAGCCGGCTGATGAAGTGGAAGTCACTTTCGCGGTACTGAACGCAATAGCTGCGGGCCGCATACGGGCGCTGGCTGCGGATGAGCCAGCGTCCGTTGGCCATGTCGTAAGCCGAGAATACCGTTTCCAGAATATCCAGCACGTTCATGTCCTGGAAAATGCGGCTGTCCTGACCGAGTTGCAGGAGCGACAGCCAGGGCACTATCCCGAGCTGGTAATAGAAGACTCCACCATCCTCTCCCAGTAGCGCTGCCGTATCGACGAAGCCTGATCGTCGTTGATAGCTGCCGTCTGCCTGGCGAATGTCGAGTTCGGCCGGCATTGCCAGCAGGTGTTTGAGCTCAACATCTCCGCGTTGGCAAATGCAGTCGAGGGTGTAGCGGAAGGGGTGGGACATTCGCTCATTGCCCACCAGTCGATGGGGAATCAGTGGATGCTTGCCGACGCTGAGTTTCAGCAGTCGTTCGTCCTGCGTGAGTTCCGTATCGAACAGTGATCCCAGCCAGCGGCCCGAGCCATTCTCCATTGCTTTGCGCTCCCTGTGCGTGTCCATGCCCACGCTTCCGCCAGAACGTGTCCGGGAACGCTCTTCAGGTGTTTCGAACTTCGGGTCGGACTTGTACGGGGCGAGCGACGGCGAACCGTTATCTAATGGTTATGGCTACATTAGGCATCATCGGTTGTCTGGGGGAATCGGTGATATGGATGGATGAATGGAAGTGGTGGATTTGTAAGAAGATCAGTACAAACTAACTGGGAGTGACGAAGTGGCTCGCGCGGTATGTCGGGCGGGGAAGTGGCGGTTAGAGGCGGGGCGCTGCGTTGGCGTAGATGAGGAGAGAAGCTGATGAGAGAGGCTCCCCCGTGGCCAGGATATCGTCCACGGGGGAGAGAATGATCGACCCTTCAAGGCCAGTAGTGGCTGCCCACATCAGCCACGCTGCCTGGCCATCGACAATCGAGCAAGCCTGGCTGGGTCGGGGCGCTACAACTCGTTGAAGTAACAGTGATGCCGGGTCTCGCAACGGGACACTCGGTATTCCAGCGCCTGCTCCTGAATATCTCTTGCTACCCGCCGGATCTCGAGGATCGGACTGCCTTCGGCGATTTCCAGGTGGTGGGCTTCGTCCTTGCCCGCCGCCACCGCAAACAGGCGCTCCTCGGCGTGGCTGACGTTGCAGCCGAAACGCTGCTGATACAGCTGATAGAGGGTGTTTGGCAGGGTCTCCGGCAGGCTTTCCAGCGTCGGAAAGCGTGTCGCCGCGACCACCACGTCCTCGAGCAGGGCGGGGCGTTCGTCGAGCTCCCTGACGCGGCGAATATGGATGACGTCGTCTGCGTCCTCCAATCCCAGCACCTCCATTTCCTCTTCGTTGGCCGGGCGCCTTTCGCGCACCAGGATGCGCGATGTCGGCAGCGAGCGGCTGCCATCGAGCCGGGTCAGGTGGAAGAAGCGAAACAGCGAGCTGTCCTGATCGTGGGTGGCGACCACGGTGCCCTTTCCCTGGTAGCGGATCACCACGTTGTCGCTGGCCAGGGAGTCCAGCGCCTTTCTCAGGGTGCCGACACTGACCTGATACTCCTTGGCCAACGCCGACTCGCTGGGGATAAAGGTGCCGGGTGCCCACTCTCCCGAGACGATGCGCTGAAGCAGCACCTCCTTGATCTGCTGGTAGAGCGGTCGGTAGCTGAGGCTTGGCTGATCCATGCGGGTTCCTTCTTTGCGTTGGGCGAGGCCCGTTTCTTCGTCGCCAGTATAGCTCGAGGGAAATCTAGTTGATACTTGACTAACCTATATCCTATGTCCTATATATGAGTTGTGAGGGCAGCAAGCGACACCTGCCCAGGGCCAACCGGCGATATCACAACGTCAACAACATTCGTTCAGGAGAGGGGCAGCATGAGCATCGATTTCGTAGTGCACGATGCCGACGACAGTGTCGGGGTCGTGGTGGTCGAAGGCGTCGAGGCGGGGCAGACCCTGACAGGCTGGGTCATGCATCAGGACCAGACGGTCACCTTCGAGGTGAGCGACGCCATTCCCATCGGTCACAAGCTGGCCATTCGTGACCTCGATGAGGGCGACACCGTGATGAAGTACGGCGTCGATATCGGTCGCGTCGTCCAGCCGATCAAGCAGGGCGAGCACCTGCACGTACACAACGTCAAGACAAAGAGGTGGTAAGCATGGAAATCAAGGGTCGCAAGTTCCAGGGGTATCGGCGTGAAAACGGCCGTGTAGGGGTCCGTAATCACGTGATCGTGCTGCCGGTGGACGACATTTCCAATGCTGCCGCCGAAGCGGTTGCCAACAACATCAAGGGCGCACTGGCGCTGCCGCATCCCTACGGCCGCCTGCAGTTCGGCGCCGATCTGGACCTGCACTTCCGCACGCTGATCGGCACCGGCTGCAATCCCAACGTGGCGGCGGTGGTGGTGATCGGTATCGAGCCAGGCTGGACCAACAAGGTGGTGGACGGCATCAAGGCCACCGGCAAGCCGGTCGAAGGCTTCTGGATCGAACAAAATGGTGATCACAACACCATCTGTGCCGCCTCCAAGAAGGCCAAGGAATTCGTCCAGTACGCCAGCGAGATCCAGCGCGAGGAGTGCGACGTCAGCGAACTGTGGGTGTCCACCAAGTGCGGCGAGTCGGACACCACCTCCGGCTGCGGCGCCAACCCCACCGTGGGCGATGCCTTCGACAAGCTGTACGACGCCGGCTGCACCCTGGTATTCGGCGAGACCTCAGAGCTGACCGGCGGGGAACACCTGGTGGCCGAGCGCTGCGCCACCCCCGAGGTGCGTGAACAGTTCCAGGCGATGTTCGATCGCTACAGCGACATGATCGACCGCCACAAGACCAGCGACCTGTCCGAGTCCCAGCCGACCAAGGGCAACATCGAAGGTGGCCTGACCACCATCGAGGAGAAGGCGCTGGGCAACATCCAGAAGATCGGCCGTCGCTGCAAGGTGGATGGCGTACTGGACAAGGCCGAAACGCCGGACAAGCCGGGCCTGTGGTTCATGGACTCGTCTTCCGCCGCCGCCGAGATGGTGACCCTGTGCGCCGCCGCCGGCTACGTGGTGCACTTCTTCCCGACGGGGCAGGGCAACGTCATCGGCAACCCGATCCTGCCGGTGGTGAAGATCTGCGCCAACCCGCGCACCGTGCGCACCATGAGCGAGCACATCGACGTCGATGTGTCCTCGATCCTCAAGCGCGAGATCAACATGGAAGAGGCCGGTGATCAGCTGCTTGAAATGATGCTGCGCACCGCCAATGGCCGCAATACCGCCGCCGAGGCGCTGGGGCATCGGGAGTTTGTGCTGACCCGTCTGTACGAAAGCGCCTAAGCCAACGCCCGAGGCGGCGATCTGGCAAAAAAACCGGCTCCTCCCGCCGTTCGTCGGGAGGGGCAGGCCGTTGTAGTAAAGAAGGTTGTGCAAGAACGGCGAGCAATGAAAGCGTGTTGCTCGTAGCGAAGATCCTGACCACCCCATAACGACAACATCAGGAGTAACGTCATGCGCCTTTCCCACACCCTGACCCTGACCGCGATGCTGGCGGCGTCAACCCTCGTGGCCCCGCTGGCCCTCGCCGACGCCGCGGACTTTCCCGCCAAGGACGTGCAGTACGTGATCCCCTTCGGTCCGGGCGGCGAGTCCGATATCAGTGCCCGACTGCAGCAGAAGTACTTCGAGGAGATCACCGGCCAGCAGCTGATCATCCAGTACATGCCCGGTGGCGGCGGCGCGGTGGGCTGGTCCCAGCTCAACGACATGACCGCCGATGGCCATACCATCATGGGCTCCAATCTGCCCCATATCGTGCTCAAGCCGATGGGCAAGGACGCCGGTTTTGCCACCGAGGACGTCAACAACTTCTACTTCTTCCACTACTCGCCGGACGCCATCCTGGTCCGCGAGGACAGCCCCTACCAGACCCTGGAAGATCTGGTCGAGGCGGCGCGCCAGGCGCCCGGTGTAGTGACCTTCTCCGGTAGCGGTACCTACAGTGCCAATGACGTGGCCAATACGCGCTTCCAGCAGTTGGCCGACGTCACCACCACCTACATTCCTTTCAAGGGCACCGGCGCGGCGGTCACCGCTCTGCTGGGGGGCCAGGTCCAGGCCGAGTGGGGCTATACCACCGTGGCTGCCAACCATCAGGACAAGGTGCGCATGCTGGCGGTGGCCGCCGAGGAGCGCCATCCGCTGTTCCCCGACGTGCCGACCTTCCAGGAACTCGGCTATGACATGGTGGGCGGCGCCTATCGTGGCATGGCGGTGCCCAGCGAGACGCCGGCAGACGTTCAGGCGCGGTTGTCCGAGATATTCGATCAGATCAACCAGAATCCCCAGTTCCGCCAGGAGATGGAGGATCTGGGTTTCGTGTTAATGGACGTCGGCAATGACGATGTTGCCGATTTCCTGGCCGAACAGAGCCAGCAGTATGAGACCAGCGCGCGAGAACTCGGCCTGATCGACTGAGGTCAACGCCATGGATCTTATCGTTCACGCGCTCGGCGCTCTGTCGCCGCTCAATCTTGCGCTGGCCCTGCTCGGGGTAACGGCGGGCATCGTCATCGGTGCCCTGCCGGGGCTGTCCGCCACCATGGCGGTGGCGGTGCTGGTCCCGGTGACCTTCGGTATGGCGCCGGAGTCGGCCCTGATCATGCTCGGCGCCATCTATACCGGGGCCATCTACGGTGGCTCCTACTCGGCGATACTGGTCAATACGCCGGGCACGCCCTCGGCCATCGCCACCACCTTCGACGGCTATCCCATGGCCCGCCGCGGTGACGGTGATCTGGCCGTCACCCTGTCGACCATCGCCTCGGTGGTCGGTGGGCTGGTCGGGGTGCTGGCGCTGCTGCTGCTGGCGCCGCTGCTGGCCCAGGTCGCGCTCAGCTTCGGGCCGGTGGAGTACTTCTGGCTGGCGATCTTCGGGCTGACGCTGATCTCGGCGCTGTCCGAGGACTCGACCCTCAAGGGGTTCATGGGGGCGGGCTTCGGCCTGTTGCTGTCCACCGTGGGCGTCGCGGTGATCGGCGGCGATATCCGCTACACCTACGGCTCGCCGGTGCTGCTTGGTGGCATCGAGACGGTCTCGGCACTGATCGGCCTGTACTGCATTCCGGTGCTGATCGATCTGGTGGCAACACCCGCCGCTCACCTCAAGGTGGATGGCGTGTCGCGCGGGGTGCGCTTTCGCGAGGGCATGGCGATCGCCATCAAGGGCAAGCTGAACCTGCTGCGCTCGGCGACCATCGGCACCGGTGTCGCCATCCTGCCCGGGGCGGGCGGCTCGATTGCAAGCCTGGTGTCCTATTCTGAGGCACGCCGGGTGGCCGACGAACCGGCGAGCTTCGGCAAGGGCAATCCTCAGGGGGTGCTGGCGACCGAGGCCGCCAACAATGCCACCGTGGGCGGCGGCTTCATTCCGACCCTGGTGCTGGGCATCCCGGGCACGCCGCCGGATGCAGTGATCCTCGGGGCCTTGCTGGTGCAGGGCTTTCGTACCGGACCGGAGCTCTTCACCACCAACGCCGGTATCACCTACACCTTCGTCGCCGGGCTGTTTCTGGCCACCTGCCTGCTGCTGCCGCTGGGTCTGTTGATCGGGCGCTACGCCTTCAAGTCGATCATCTCCATTCCCAAGGCGCTGCTGGTACCGACCATCGCCTTCATGACGGTGATCGGCACCTACGCCATCCGCAACAGCGCCAGCGACGTGGTGATCATGCTTTGCCTGGGGGTGCTGGGCTGGGTGCTCAATCGCTACGGCTTTCGGCCCTCGCCCATCGTGCTGGGGCTGATCCTCGGACCCATTGCCGAGCAGGGCTTCGTCCAGGGCTTCCTGATGGGGCGGGCCAGCGGATCGCTGTTCGCTACCTTCTTCGGTGGTCCGATCAGCCTGACGATCATTGCGTTGTCGTTGCTGAGCGTCTTCTACCCGATGGTCAAGGCACGGCGTGAGGCAAGACGTCAGGACAAGACGATCAATGGGGAGGCGTCGCCATGAGCGCTGTTCACAACAGAAGCACTGGTCACGACACGAGCACTGGCCACAACACCAGCGCTGCCGGCAAGAAGAAGCACGCCATCCAGGCCTCCTGCTCCCGCACAAGCGAGTATCTGCTGCCGACGCTATTCGTCGCTGGCGCCGCTCTATGCCTGTGGGAGACCCGTGAGATGAGTCAGCTCGGGGCGGTATTTCCTGCGGTGATCTCGCTGGTGGTGATCGTCGCGGGACTGCTGCGCCTGGGGCAGCTTGGGCTGCGCGGGGTGGTGGCCAACCATGAGCGGGGCTCTGATTCGAGTTCTGATCCAAGTTCTGATTCAAGCTCTGATTCGAGCTCGGACTCGGGCTCCGGCTCGACCCCGCGGCGTCTGGCGTTGGTCGGAATCATGCTGGCCTGGGCCCTGGCGCTGCCCTGGCTCGGCTTCCTGCTGACCGGCCTTGCAAGCTTCGTCGGGCTGATGGTGGTGGCGCAGTATCGTCGCTGGAGTCCTCGTCGCCTGGCCGGACACCTGGCAACCGGCGCCGTGCTGGTGGCCTTCTTCTACGCCCTGTTCGCGCTGGTACTCAATGTTCCGCTGCCGGCGGGGCGCTGGTTCACGCTGTGAGGCCGCTTCGACGGCAACATCGAGGGAGTAAAACGATGGCCAGGATAGTGATTTCGGAATTCATGGACGAGCAGGCGGTGGCCTGGCTCGGTGAGCACCACGAAGTGCTGTGTGACACCCGTCTGGTCGAGGATCGAGGACGCCTTCTGGACGCGGTGGCGGACGCCGATGCGCTGATCGTGCGCAACCGGACCCAGGTCGATAGCGAACTGCTGACACGGGCGCCGCGCCTCAAGGTGGTGGGGCGTCTTGGTGTCGGACTCGACAATATCGACCTCGGGGCCTGCGCCGAGCGCGACGTCGAGGTCAAGCCGGCCCAGGGGGGCAACGCCGGCTCGGTGGCCGAGTACGTGATCGCGGGGGCGCTGATGCTGCGCCGAGGTGCCTACGCCTCGACCCCGGCCATGCTGGCAGGGGAGTGGCCCCGCCAGGCGCTGATGGGGCGTGAGGTCAGCGGCGCGAGGTTGGGTCTGGTGGGCTTTGGTGCCATCGCCCAGGTCACCGCCGGGCTCGCCCGGGCCCTCGGTATGGAGGTGCTGGCGTTTGATCCCCACCTGCCGGCCGAGTCTGCGGCCTGGGGCCAGACCCAGCGCTGCGAGACGCTGGAAGCGCTGCTGTCCGCGGCCGACGTGGTCAGTCTCCACGTGCCGCTCAATGACCAGACCCGACACCTGTTGGACGCCGATCGCCTGGCCGTCATGAAGCCCGGCGCAGTGGTCATCAACGCCGCCCGCGGTGGGGTAGTAGACGAGCCGGCACTGGCCGAGGCGCTCACCAGTGGACGCCTGGCGGGGGCCATGCTCGATGTGTTCGAGCAGGAGCCACTTGGTGCAGGCTCGGTGCTCGAAGGGGTGCCCCATCTGGTACTGACCCCGCATATCGCCGGGGTGACCGAGGAGTCCAACGCGCGTATCAGCCAGATGACCGCCGAGAACGTGGTTGCGGTACTGACACCGGAGGGGGTGGCATGAGCCAGACGACAATACTTGCCCGCGAACAGGCGCGGGAACTCGCCATGGAGGCGATGCGTGCCAGAGGCTTCCCCGAGCGCGAGGCCGCCATCACGGTGGAGGCGCTGCTCGACGCCGAGCGTGACGGTCTGCCGTCCCATGGGCTCTCGCGCCTACCATTCTATCTGGACCAGGCCGCCAGCGGCAAGGTCAACGCCGGCGCCATACCCAGGGCCGAAGCCGATGGCGCGGTGGTGCGGGTCGACGCCGACCATGGATTGGCCTTTCCGGCCATCGCCAGCGGGCTGGACGCCGGCTTCGAGGTGGCGCGGCAGCAGGGGCTATGCGCGATTTCCATCGGACGCTCTCACCACTTTGGGGTGGCCGGTGCACCGGTGGAGCGAGCGGCTCGGGAGGGCTTCATGGCGCTGGCATTCAGCAATGCGCCGTCGGCCATGGCGCCCTGGGGTGGTCACAAGCCGCTCTACGGCACCAACCCCATCGCCTTCGCCTGTCCGCGACCCGAGGGCGAACCCATGCTGCTGGACCTGTCGCTGTCCAAGGTGGCCAGGGGCAAGGTGATGCTGGCGCGCAAGGCCGGCAAGCCGATCCCCGAGGGCTGGGCGGTGGGGCCGGATGGGGCGCCTACCACCGATCCAGAGACCGCCATCCAGGGCAGCATGGTGCCGGCAGGAGACGCCAAGGGGGCGGCGCTGGCGATGATGGTGGAGCTGTTGTGCGCGGGGCTTTCCGGTAGTCGCTTCGGTTTCGAGGCGGGGTCTTTCTTCGAGGCGCAGGGAGAGCCACCCGGCGTCGGTCATTTGATGCTGCTGTTCGACGTCGATCGCTTCGCACCCGATGTGCTCGCGCGCTGTGAAGTGCTGTTCGCCGCGATGCTCGAGCAGCCGGGCGTACGCCTGCCCGGCGACCGGCGCCACCAGCTGCGACGCCAGAGCCATGATCGGTTGACGCTGCCGACGGCGGTGGTGGATGACCTGACGGCCATTGCGGCTTCCTAGACGTGCGGCTTCCTGGATAGCGTTCGCGGATACAGTTCGCGGATAGCGTGTTAGAACGACTTTCCCGAATAGCTTTGCTGAACGGCTTTATCAGCCAGCTCAGCCACCCTACTGGCCGCGTCCGGCAAGTGGCGGCGCCGTCGATCCCCTTAGCTGGACGCTGGCATCCAGGTGCAGGTCGCTGGGCCGCTCGCGATGGCGAATCCACGTCATCAGGGCGTCGGCGGCATGCACTCCGATGTCACTGGCGGGCACCGAGACGGTGGTCAGCGATGGCGACATGTAGGCCGCCTGGGGCAGGTCGTCGAAGCCGGTGATCGACAGTTCCCGAGGCAGGTCGAGCCCGCGTCGCTTGGCCTCGAGCAGGGCGCCGAAGGCCAGGGTGTCATTGCCGCAAAGCAGCGCCGTGGGCGGGGAGGGCATCTCCAGCAGTCTGGCGCAGGCGTCGGCACCCTCGGCGACACCATACTCCACCACCTCGACGTCCGGCGCCGGGCAACCGGCAGCGGCAATCGCATCGCTGAACCCGTCGAAGCGGGCCCGGGCACGGTCATTGTGTTCATAGGGTGCGGTGACGATGGCGAGGTGGCGGTGGCCCAGGTCGATCAGGTGGCTCGCCAGCTGTCTGGCGGCGCCGCGATTGTCGAAGCCGATACAGGGGGCTTCGGCCTTGTCATGGGTCTGCCAGCTGGTGAGAAAGGGCAGTTGACGCTGGTGCAGCAGACGGTAGGCGTCGGCAAGGTGTTCATGGCCGATCAACACGACGCCGTCCACGCCATGCTGGACCAGCGTCCGCAGCGCCTGCAGTTCGTCCTCGAGGTCGTAGCGGTAGGTGGCCAGCAGCAGACGACAGTCATGCTCCTTGAGGCGCCGCTCCAGGCTGTTGGCCATGGTGCCGAAGATCGGGTTGTCGAGGGTCGGTACCAGCAGACCGATGGCGCCGATGCGGCGCGAGGCCAGTGCACGGGCCGAACCATCCGGCACGTAGCCGAGGCGGCCGACGGCGGCCTCCACTTTCTTTCGCAGGCGGTCGCTGACGTGGGGTGCGCCGTTGAGCACCCGCGAGACAGACGCCGTCGAGACCCCGGCCTCCCGGGCCACATCTTCCAGCAACGCTCTGGTGGGACGATCGTTCATCTGGCCTCTCCTGGGTGGCGCCACCGGTGTGACCCGATCGGCGCCACGGTTGCGGCTAAAGTCGAAGGTCCTTTACAGGATTCTGGCTGGACAAGTCCTATAGAGGAATCTACCTTGAATGGTGCGCCATGTAAGCGCTTACAATTATAGCAGCAGACAGCGTTGATCGTAGTTCACTGCTGCATTTTTGCCTCGTTAGCCTGACCACGGCTTCGAGCGGAGCCGGTCCAGGCTCAGCAAGATCGACAACGACGCGTACCACCAAATACAACGAGAGTCGGGAGTCGCCACCCATGTCCAGGTCGTCTTCGTCCTCAGCCAAGTTGATGTTATGGCTGTCGATATGTCTGTTCGCCGCCTTTTTCATCAACGTCTCCATCCAGCGCTATGTACCGGGAATGTGGGCGCTGGAAGCCGCCTACGAGGCGGTGCTGTTGACGCTCGCTACCGCCTTCTTCGTCTCTGCCTGCCTCAAGTTCGAGGGCAAGGCGCCGTCTGGCGCCGAGCCGGGCACGCCAACCACACAACAAGGACAATGACCATGCGAGATTTCATCACCAATGACAGTGGTGCTCCCAGTCAGCCGGAAAGACGGCTGTTCATGGGCACCGTGGCGAAGTTCGGTTTTACCGCGGCGGTGGTCGGTGCGGTCGGCGGTGCGTTGTTCTCGGAAAGCGCCATGGCGGCCACCGCCAAGGAAGAGTCCGAGCGAGAGAACGCGGCCGAGTCCACCATCGTGCTCGCCACCGGCTATACCCTGGGCGCCTCGCGGGCCTATCCGATCATGCAGCTCAACTTCAAGGAGAACCTGCAGAACTTCTCCGGCGGCCGGCTCTACGTGAAGCTGGCGCCCGGTGGCCAGCTCGCCACCGGCGGGGCGCTGATCTCGATGGTCCAGAACGGCTCCATCGCCATCGCCCAGCATTCGCTGTCCAACCTGTCGTCCTTCGCCCCGGAAGCCGACCTGGTGAACATTCCCTACTGGTGTGGCGAGAACCAGCGTTTGATCAATCTGGTGACCTCGGACGCCTGGCGCGACACCGTTCACCACAAGGTCGAGGAGCGCGGCTTCAAGGTGCTGTCCTATATCTGCATCGACCCGAGGACCGTCGCCGTGCGCGATGGGCTGCTCGATGGCCCGGTGCGGGTCCCCGATGACATCTCCGGCATCAAGTTCCGGGTGCCGTCCTCGCAGATCCTGCAGCAGGTCTATCGACTGGCCGGTGCCAACCCGACGCCGGTGGCCTGGGGCGAGACCTCGTCGGCGATCAAGCAGGGCGTGGCCGATGCCCTCGACCCCAGCGTCCAGGCCCTGCTGGTGTTCGGCTTCACCGACGTGCTGTCGAGCATCTCCACCATCCAGTCGGTGCCGGATGCCCAGGTCTACACCTGCAACAAGGCCTGGTTCGACAGCCTGGATGGCGAGCTTCAGGACGCCGTCATGCAGGCGTCCGATGTCACCTTCCGCGAAAACCTCGCCAAGGTCCCGGCGGCGCGAGCCTACGCCCATGACCAGATGCGCCTGGCCGGCGTCGAGGTCTACTCCCTGAGCGACGAGGAAAAGGCCCAGTGGGTCGAGCGTTGTGGCCATCAGCTGCCCGCCTGGGATGAGACCAAGCGTGAGCTGGCGGGGTCGCTGGAGGCATTCGACAAACTGCTGGCCGCCACGGAGGTGCAAAATGGCTATTTCGTCGACAGCAACGCCTAAGGACACGCGCTGGCGCGCCCTGCGCCTGCGCTGTGACGACGTCGATCGCCGCACCGAGCGCTGGCTGCTGCTGACCTTCTACGCGCTGATCATCCTGACGGTGGCGGTGGAGGTGATTCGTCGCTTCGCCCTCAACTACTCCTCGGTGTGGGGCGAGGAGCTGGCGCGCTATGCCTTTATCTACCTGGCCTGGCTCGCCGCCGCCGCGGCGGTCAGGGACCGCGCCCATATCCGCATCGATGTGCTGATCAACCTGGGCGGGCCTCGCATGAAGCGCCTGGGCTGGTGGATCTCGGATATCGCCACCCTGGTGCTGGCGGTGTGGGCGCTGTACCTGTCGATCGCACCGGTGCTGACATCGATCAACTTCGGTTCGGTCACCGCGGGACTGCGGGTTTCCCAGGCGTTCTTTCTGGCCGCCATCCCGGTGGGCTTTCTGCTGATCGCCTGGCGGGTGGTACAGAGCATGCTGGCGGATATCCGGCGCATGCAACGTGGTGATCCGGTCTTCGATGGCCAGAAGCTCTTCGACTGAGGGGGACCGTCATGGAATTCATGGAACTTCAACAGGCCGCGGCCTCCCTGGACTGGACCTTCTATGCGCCGCTGGCGGCGCTGATCGTGATGATCCTGGTCGGGGTGCCGGTGTGGGTCGCCATCGGTCTCGGCACCCTGGGCATGCTGACCTTTACCGAGACCTTGCCGCTGTCGGTGTTCGGCGAGTCGCTGTTCGAAGGCATCAACGCCTTTGCGCTGATCGCGGTGCCGCTGTTTATCCTGACCGGTGATGCCCTGGTGCGCTCGGGGCTTTCCGGCAAGTTGCTGGATGTGGCCGAGGCCAGCGTCGGCGGGCTCAAGACCGGCCTTGGCAGCTCGACGACGCTGGGCTGCGGCTTCTTTGCCTGCATCTCCGGTTCGGACGCGGCGGGTGCCGCGGCGGTGGGGCGCATGACCATTCCCCGGCTGGTGGAGCGCGGCTATCCGTTGCCGGCGGCCTGTGCGCTGGTGGCCTCCGGTGCCTGCACCGGCATCCTGATCCCGCCATCGATCGCCTATATCGTGATGGGCCTGGTGCTGGGCATGTCCGCCTCGACGCTGTTTCTGGCGGCGGCGATCCCCGGGGTGATGGTGATGATCTCGGTCATGGCCACCAATATGGTGCTCAATCGCATCTACGGCTTCGAAGGCGATCGCGAGCGTTTCTCCTGGCGACGCTGGATCGACACCGTATGGGACGCCCGCTGGGCGCTGTTCGTACCGGTGGTGATCCTGG
Source organism: Halomonas sp. YLB-10 (assembly GCF_003856855.1). Classification (NCBI taxonomy): domain Bacteria; kingdom Pseudomonadati; phylum Pseudomonadota; class Gammaproteobacteria; order Oceanospirillales; family Halomonadaceae; genus Halomonas; species Halomonas sp. YLB-10. Next base: position 485,662 of record NZ_RRCU01000001.1, on the reverse strand, counting down.
GCGGCATCTACACCGGCATCTTCACTCCTACCGAGGCGGCATCGGTGGCCGTGGTGGTGGTGGTCATCATCGGCCTGCGCCAGGGTCGCCTGACGCTGGGTGACATTCCGCGCATGCTGGAGAGCTCGGCGCGGGTGTGCGGCGTCATCGTGCCGATCATCGCGGTGTCCCTGCCGCTGGCGCAGAGCCTGGCCAGCCTCGATATCCCCCAGACCCTGGTCAGCGGAATCAGCGGTGTCACCGACGCCCCCTGGCTGATGATCCTGATGATGATCGGCATTCTGGTGCTGGCTGGCTGCGTGATGGAAACCACCCCCAACATCGTCATCCTGGCGCCGCTGCTGCTGCCACTGGCGCTGGAGGCGGGGATGAACGAGTTCCACTTCGCGATCCTGATGGTCACCACCCTGGGCCTGGGCTTCATCACGCCACCGCTGGGACTCAACCTGTTCGTGGTGTCCGGCTTGACCCGCTGTTCGGTGCTGTCGATCGCTCGCTACGCGCTGCCGTTCGTGCTGGGGATGCTGATCGTGGTGTTGATGATCGCTTATTTGCCTTGGTTGTCGACCTGGGCGATAGGGTAGGGCTCGTCTGAAAAGTGCCTGCGCTCGGTAATACGGCGTTAAAAATCGGATCAAAATGCTCATTTACACCCCGTAAACTGCGCTTTCTCACCGATTTTTGCCTTGTCTAACCTTCGCTCGTCGACTTTTCGGACTGAGCCCAGGGAGAGGTTGGGGGAGAGCTGTCTTCCCCCTTTTTTCAACGGATTTGTAAGCGCTTACAAAAGTGTAGACGTAAAGATACGAAGCGAGGGCGAGGGCGAGGGCGACGCTAGGCGACTGGCCGGTCCACGCCTCGCTAGAGCAACGCTCACCAGAACAACGACGCCGTCGGCGCATCACGGCCGAGTCGACGGCACACCCTAGGCACTGCGCATGCTCAAGACTCAAGCATGTGTGGCGACCGATACCGGCCGATGACCTCAAGGAGACTCAACATGGCGATTCACTACTACAAGCAAGCCGACAAGAATGCCTCCAGCAACGACACCCAGACCCATGAAGTCGTCTCGCGCATGCTCGCCGAGATCGAGGCCGGGGGAGAGGCCAAGGCGCGGGAATACTGTCGTGAACTCGACGGCTGGGAAGGCGACGTCATCGTCAGCCGTGACCAGATCGAGGCGGCCAGGGAGAAGGTCCCCGAGCAGCTCAAGCAGGATATCCACTTCGCCTATGAGCGCGTCAGCCGGTTTGCCGCTGCCCAGCGCGACAGCATCCAGGGCTTCGAGACCGAGCTGTCTCCGGGCCTGTTCGCCGGGCAGAAGCTGATCCCGATGGAGACCGCCGGTTGCTACGTGCCCGGTGGCCGCTACGCGCATATTGCCTCGGCGATCATGAGTGTGGCCACCGCCAAGGTGGCCGGGGTCAAGAACGTGGTGGCCTGTTCGGTGCCGCGGGACAAGAACGGCATCCACCCGGCCATCCTCTATGCGATGGATCTCGCCGGTGCCGACGTCATCCTGCAGATGGGCGGGGTTCAGGGCATCGCCTCCATGGCCTTTGGACTGTTCACCGGCAAGCCCGCCGACATTCTGGTCGGCCCGGGCAACCGCTTCGTCGCCGAGTCCAAGCGTCAGTTGTTCGGACGCTGCGGCATCGACATGTTCGCCGGGCCCACCGAGATCGGCATCATCGCCGATCACAGGGCCGATCCCGATATCGTGGTCGAGGACCTGGTTGGCCAGGCCGAGCACGGCCCGGATTCGCCGGCCTGGCTGTTCACCACCTCGCGCGAACTGGCCGAAGCGGTGGATCAGCGCATCCAGGCGCGTATCGATGACCTGCCGGAAACCCAGCGCAAGGCCGCCGACGCCGCCTGGCGCGACTACGGCGAGATCATCGTCTGCGATACCCGGGAGGAAGCCGTCGAGGTCAGCGATCGTTATGCCTCCGAACATCTGGAACTGCAGGTGGAGGATCTGGACTGGTGGATGGAGCGCCTCAACAGCTACGGCTCGCTGTTCGTCGGCGAGGAAGCCTCGGTGGCGTTCGGCGACAAGTGTTCGGGCACCAATCACATCCTCCCGACCAAGGGGGCGGCGTGTTACACCGGCGGGCTGTGCGCCCAGAAGTTCCTCAAGATCGTGACCTACCAGCGCCAGAGCCGCGAGGCCACCCGCACCGTAGCCGCCACCGCCGCCAGGCTGTCGCGCTGCGAGGGCATGGAAGGCCATGCCCGAACCGGCGATATCCGTCTGGCCAAGTACTATCCCGATGAGCGCTTTGTGCTGGCGGTGGAAGAGGACGTATGACCATGCGCCCCGATTTTGACCTCGACGGACGGGTGGCGCTGGTCACCGGGGGCAGCAGCGGGCTGGGTCTTGCCATCGGCGAGGCACTGGCGGCGAGCGGCGCCCGGGTGGTGCTGGCCGCCAGGCGTCAGGACGCGCTGGATGCGGGAGTGGAGCGGATTCGGAGCATGGGCGGCCAGGCGGCCGCCCTCAGCGCCGACCTGGCCGACGCCAGGGGCCTCGAAGAGGTGGCACATCGCGCCACCGAGGCGTTTGGCGATCCCCAGATTGTGGTCAACGCCGCCGGGGTGAACTTGCGCCAGCCGGCAGAAGAGGTCGATCTGGCCTCGTGGGAGCTGACCCTGCAGCTCCACCTGGGCACGCCGTTCTTTCTGTCACGGGCGCTGGTTCCGGGGATGCGCGCGGCGGGCTACGGTCGCATCATCAACCTGGCCTCGCTGCAGTCCAGTCGTGCCTTTCCCGACAGCGCCCCCTACGGGGCCGGCAAGGGTGGCATCGCCCAGCTGACCCGCGCCATGGCCGAGGCCTGGTCGCGCCACGGTATCAACGCCAATGCGCTGGCGCCGGGATTCTTTCCTACCGAGCTGACCTCACCGGTGTTCGATGATGCGGCCAGGTCCGAGGCGCTGGCGCGCCAGACCGCCATCGGCCGTAACGGGCGGCTTGAGGATATCGCGGGACCGGCGGTATTCCTGGCGTCCCCGGCCTCGGCCTACGTCACCGGCCAGATCCTTCACGTCGATGGCGGCTTTACCGCCAAGTGATTCAGGAGACTCACCATGCAAGCCTTGTTCTACGTCGCTCGCGAGCAGATGGAGATGCGTGGCACCGAGCCCGAGCCGCTCAAGCCGGGGGAGTCGCGGGTGCAGGTGGAGGCCACCGGCATCTGCGGTTCCGACCTGCATGCCTACCATGGCCATGATCCCCGGCGGGTGCCGCCGATGATCCTGGGCCACGAGGTCGCGGGACGGGTGGTCGAGGGTGCCTGGAAGGGCAAGCGGGTCACCATGAACCCGCTGATTGTCTGCGGCCACTGCGAGTACTGCCAGGCCGGGCGCCAGAATCTATGCGAGAACCGCAGCATGATCGGCATGAATCGCCCCGGCAGCTTCGCCGAGACGGTCAACATCGCCGATCACAGCCTGATCGAGCTGCCACAGACGCTCAGCGCCGAGATCGCCGCCATGACCGAGCCGGTGGCGACCGCAGTGCATGGTATTCACCGCCTGGAGCGGGTGCTCGATCGCCCGCTGGCGGAGTCCCGGGTGCTGGTGATCGGTGCCGGCGCCATTGGCCTGATGACCGCCTTGATCCTGCGCCAGCGCGGGGTGCGCTCGCTGCGTATCGCCGATCTCAACCCGCTGCGCCGGGAGGCGGCGCTAAGGGTCGGGCTCGAGGCCTTCGACCCGCGCGAAGCGCCGCCCCGGGCCGACTCGGTGGAAGCGGTGTTCGACTGTGTGGGAGCTGGCCCCACGCGCAAGATGGCGGTGGCCTCGGCTAGTCCTGGTGGCGCCATCATGCACCTTGGTCTGCAGGACAACGATGGGGTCACGGATACCCGCGCCATCACCTTGAAGGAGCTGAGTTTTCTTGGTGCCTACACCTACAGCTTCGGTGATCTTCGCGCTGCCGTCGCACTGCTCGACGCCGGTGCGCTGGGGGAGCTGTCCTGGGTCGAGAAGCGGCCTCTGGCCGAGGGGCCGGCCGCCTTCGAGGAGCTGGCAAGCGGGCGCAGCGCCGCCGCCAAGGTCATTCTGTATCCGTAAGGGCCGCGTTGGCACCGAGCAGCGCTTTGAACAGGCGATGTCGAGTGGACGCGCTGTGCGTCGCCTGTTGCTTCACCAGCGCTTTTGCCAGCGCTATCTGTCATCCTTTTGCCAGTCCTGTCGCCAGCGCTATCTGTCATCCTTTCGGCTATCTTCTGGGTTCATCCGGTCGGCAAGGTGGCGCAGATGTTCGACGTTTTTTCTGAGCGAATAAATAGCTGAGTGAGCGCTTGTTCAATCGTGAAAGGGCGGTCGACCTCAGGCTGCATTTTCCGTTGTTGTTCGCTGGAGGTTGCCTTCAGGGTGTGATCACGCCGCCAGACCGGGCACGCCGGGCCTGGGAGGCTCGGAAGGGCATAAGGTTACACCCCGCTTCGTGCCGGTTCTCTTAATGGATTCAGGTGGTTGCTCTCACATTGCAGTGCACAAATTACTGGCGATCCCCTCTTGTGCAGACTAGCCACAAGAGGTAACACTGGTAGGAATGACAACAAGAAACCATAACAAGCAATCGTAATAACGTTGGCCACATGGGAGATCCATCGTGAAGATAGGAGCACCAAGGGAACGGCATAAGGGCGAGGCGCGTGTCGCGCTGACGCCCGAGAGCGCCGGACACATTCAGAAGCTGGGTCACGAGTGCCTGATCGAGACGGGCGCAGGTGAGCTTGCCGGCTTTACCGACGCCGCCTATGAAGAGGCCGGTGTCACTATCGTCGACAGCATGGAGGCGGTGTTCGAGCAGGCCGACGTGGTCGTCAAGGTGCGCGAGCCACAGAAGGAAGAGTCCGACCTGCTGCGCCAGGGCCAGACCCTGATCAGCTTCTTCTGGCCGGCCCAGAACGAGGAGATGCTCGAGACCTGCAAGGACAAGGGTGCCAGCGTCGTCGCCATGGACATGGTGCCGCGGATTTCCCGCGCCCAGAAGATGGATGCGCTGTCCTCCACCGCCAACATCGCCGGCTATCGCGCGGTGATCGAGGCAGGCAACCAGTTCGGGCGCTTCTTCACCGGTCAGGTTACCGCCGCGGGCAAGGTGCCTCCGGCCAAGGTGCTGATCATCGGTGCCGGCGTCGCCGGTCTTGCCGCCATCGGCACCGCCACCAGCCTTGGTGCGGTGGTGCGTGCCTTCGACGTGCGCCCCGAGGTTTCCGAGCAGATCGAGTCCATGGGCGCCGAATTCCTGTTCCTCGATTTCGAGGACTCCCAGGACGGCTCCGAAAGCGGTGGCTATGCGGCGCCCTCCAGCCCCGAGTTCCGCGAAAAGCAGCTCGAGCTGTTCCGTCAGCAGGCCCCCGAGGTGGATATCGTCATCACCACCGCCCTGATCCCCGGACGCCCGGCTCCCAAGCTGTGGCTCGAGGACATGGTCAAGGCGATGAAGCCGGGCTCTGTGGTGGTCGACCTGGCCGCCGAGAAGGGCGGCAACTGCGACCTGACCAAGCCTGATGAGCGCGTGGTTACCGACAACGGCGTCATCGTGGTCGGCTATACCGACTTCCCGTCGCGCATGGCCACCCAGTCGTCGCTGCTGTACTCGACCAATATCCGTCACATGCTGACCGATCTGACGCCGGAGAAGGACGGCAAGATCGTTCACGACATGGAAGACGACGTGATCCGTGGCGCGACCGTCACCCACCAGGGTGAGGTCACCTTTCCGCCGCCTCCGCCCAAGGTCAAGGCCATCGCCGCGGCCAAGCCGAAGCCCAAGGAGAAGGAGCCGACACCGGAGGAGCGCAAGGCTGCCGAACACGCTGCCTTCATGAAGCAGACCAAGAGCCAGGTCACCATGCTGGCGGTCGGCGGCATCGTCATGGGGCTGCTCGGTCTGGTGGCGCCGGCGTCCTTCATGCAGCACCTTATCGTCTTCGCGCTGGCCTGCTTCGTCGGTTTTCAGGTCATCTGGAACGTCAGTCACTCTCTGCACACGCCGCTGATGGCGGTGACCAATGCGATTTCCGGGATCATCATCCTCGGTGCCGTGCTCCAGGTGGGCTCGGGTAGCTGGTTGGTCGCCTTGCTGGCGGGCATCTCGGTGCTGATCGCTTCCATCAACGTCGTGGGTGGCTTCCTGGTGACACGCCGGATGCTGGCCATGTTCCAGAAGTCCTGAACCGCGGAGAGACGAAATGCTAGGACAACAATTCGTAACCGCCGCGGCGATCGCGGCGAGTGTGCTGTTCATCCTCTCGCTGGGGGGACTGAGCAATCAGGAAAAGGCCAAGCGCGCGGTGTGGTACGGCATCGTCGGTATGGGCCTGGCGGTGTTCTCCGTCATGCTCGGCCCGAACATCGGCAACTACTGGCTGATGATCCCCTTGATGATCGTCGGTGCCGTGGTCGGCACCATGGTGGCTAAGCGGGTCGAGATGACCCAGATGCCGCAGCTGGTGGCGGCGCTGCACTCCTTCGTCGGTCTGGCGGCGGTGTTCGTCGGCTGGAACGCCGAGATGGAACGTGCCCGGGTGCTGGCGCTGAAGGCGGCCGGTGAGTCCCTCGACGGCCTGTCGGCGTTCGCCGCTACTCTGGCCTACAAGACACCTGCCGAGCTGACCTTCCTGCAGGTCGAGGTGGTGCTGGGCGTGTTCATCGGTGCGGTGACCTTCACCGGCTCGGTGATCGCCTTCGGCAAGCTGGCCGGCAAGATCGACGGCAAGCCGAAGAAGTACCCCGGCGGTCATGCCCTGAACGCCGGTGCGGCGATTCTCTCGCTGGTGCTGGCCATCGCCTACCTCAACGGTGCCGGCTTCTGGACACTGTTGCTGATCGCTCTGCTCGCCTTCTTCATCGGCTGGCACCTGATCCTCGGCATCGGCGGCGCCGACATGCCGGTGGTGGTGTCGATGCTCAACAGCTACTCGGGCTGGGCCGCGGCCGCTATCGGCTTCACCCTGTCCAATGACCTGCTGATCGTCACCGGTGCGCTGGTGGGCTCCTCCGGTGCCATCCTGTCGTACATCATGTGCAAGGCGATGAACCGCAACTTCGTCAGCGTCATCCTCGGTGGCTTCGGCGGTACCCAGGGGCCGGCCCAGGAGATCGAGGGCGAGCAGGTGTCGATCGACGCCGGTGGCGTCAGCAGCGCCCTCAACGACGCCGACAGCGTGATTATCGTGCCGGGGTATGGCATGGCGGTGGCCCAGGCCCAGAACGCGGTCAGCGAACTGGTGCGCAAGCTGCGCTCCGCCGGCAAGGAGGTGCGCTTCGGCATCCACCCGGTGGCAGGTCGTCTGCCGGGTCACATGAACGTGCTGTTGGCCGAGGCCAAGGTACCCTACGATATCGTGCTGGAGATGGACGAGATCAATGATGACTTCGCTTCCACCGACGTGGTCATCATCATCGGCTCCAACGACATCGTGAACCCGGCCGCCCAGGAAGACCCCAACAGCCCCATCGCCGGCATGCCGGTGCTCAAGGTGTGGGAGTCCAAGCAGGTGTTCGTGTGCAAGCGTGGTCAGGGAACCGGCTACTCGGGCATCGAGAACCCGCTGTTCTTCAAGGAGAACACCCGGATGTTCTACGGCGATGCCCGGGCCAGTATCGATTCGCTGATTCCGCTGATCGACTGATCTGAGCCGCGTGTAGTACAGGGCTCCTCTTTAGAGGGGCCCGAAGACGCCCCTCCTTGTAGGGGCCCGAAGACGCCCCTCTTCACAGGGGCCCGAAGACGCCCCTCTTTTAGGGCGCAAATAAACGCCCCTTTCGAGGGGCGTTGCTCGTTGTGGCACCAGGTCAGTCAAAGTGGCGACGAGATCCCTCGTCGTGACGTCAGATTCGGTACAATCCACCAAGACTCATCGACTGCGGAGCAAGCATGACCGACATGGACACCAGGGTGGCGGTGCTGGGGGGCGGGAGCTTCGGCACCGCGCTGGCCAGCATCGCCGCCGATAACGGCTTCCACGTGCGCCAATGGCTCAGGGACGGCGCGCTGGTGGAAAGCATCAATCGTGATCATCGCAATCCGCGCTATCTGCCCGACTACGCCATCAACCCCAGGGTCGAGGCGTCCACCGAACTTGAGTGGGTGCTCGAGGAGGCCATCCTGGTGCTGGTGGCGATTCCCTCCAAGGCCTTCGCCGAGGTGGTGCGTCAGGCACGTCCCTGGCTCAAGCCCGAGCAGATTCTGGTCAGCACCACCAAGGGTATCCAGGAGGATGGCTTCAAGCTGATGAGCCAGATCCTCGAGGACGAGACGGGGTTTGCCCACGTGGGCGTGCTGTCCGGGCCCAACCTGGCCTCCGAGGTGGCCCAGAAGCAGCTCACCGCCACGGTGATCGCCAGCCACGACGCCGAGACGAGATCCCGCGTGCAGGCGGCGCTGGGCTGTGACTATTTCCGCGTCTACGCCAGCAATGACCGCTACGGGGTCGAGCTTGGCGGAGCGCTCAAGAACATCTACGCCATCGCCGCCGGCATGGCGGCGGCGCTGGGCATGGGCGAGAATACCCGCAGCATGCTGATGACCCGTGCGCTGGCCGAGATGAGCCGCTTTGCCGTATCCCAGGGCGCCAATCCGATGACCTTCCTGGGGCTGGCCGGTGTCGGCGACCTGATCGTGACCTGCTCGTCGGAATTGTCGCGCAACTATCGCGTCGGCTTCGCGATGGGCAAGGGTCAGAGCCTGGACGAGGCGGTGGCGTCTCTCGGCCAGGTGGCCGAAGGGGTCAATACCGTCAAGCTGGTGCGCGACAAGGCCGATGCCGAAGGCGTCTACATGCCGTTGGCGGAAGGGCTCTATCAGGTGTTGTTTCGCGGCGTGCCGGCCCGTGACATGGCCAAGCTGCTGATGCGCGGCGAGCAGAGCAGCGACGTCGAGTTCGTGCTCCCCCGCGAGGACGTCAAGCAGGACCGGCGACAGACGGAGGCCAAGAATGGCGGATAGACTCTGGATCATGCGTCACGGCGAGGCCACTCCGGGCTTTCCCGACGAGGCGCGCAGGCTGACCACCCGCGGCGAGGACGAAGCTCGCGCCATGGGCCGCTGGCTGGCGAGTCGTGACGACATCGACTGGGGCCGGCTCAAGGTGCTGGCCAGTCCCTACGTGCGTGCCCAGCAGACCGCCGCCCTGGTGCTGGAAGCACTGCCGGACGAGGTGAGTCTCGATACCCTGGACATCATCACCCCCGACGATTCCCCCGAGGCCGTGGTGGACTGGCTGACGCTGGAAAGTGACGAGGGCCCGCTGCTGCTGGTCAGTCATATGCCGCTGGTCGCGGCCCTGACCGGGCTGCTGGCGGAGGGCAGGGCAGGGGCCGGGGTGGGCTTTGTCACCGCGGCAATCGCCGAACTGGAGGCCGATGTCAGAGCCGCTGGTTGTGCGCGGCTGGTGGGCATGACCACGCCATCGTCACTTCGCTGACCCTGACCGCAGTGGTTGGCGTGGTGCAAGCGACGTGTCTGCCATATTTCGCACTCGATAGAACGGGCCCGTCACTGGCGGGCTTTCACCTGAAGGGACGCCCATGAGTTTTTTCGTCAACAACCGCATCTTCGTCAATCCGGGCTTTGAGGACGAGTTCGAAGAGCGCTTTCGCCGTCGCGCCGGAGAGATCGACAAGCAGCCGGGCTTTGTCGCCATGCGTGTGCTGAGGCCGCTGGGCAACCAGGCGCCCTACGTGGTGGAGACCCAGTGGGAGAGCCAGGCGGCGTTTCGTGCCTGGGTCGGCAGCGATGACTTCAAGCGTGCCCACGCCAACCCGCTGCCGGCAGAGGCCACCCGCGAGGGCGGCGGTATCGAGCAGTTCGAGGTGGTCGAGGGGACTGAAGCCAAGGGCTGAACTAGATCAGCCCGTTGAGCCGCAGGGCGAAGACACCCACCGTCACGCTGATACTGGCCACCAGAGTGGTGAGGGCGATGATATTGGCCGTCAGGATCTCATCGCCGCCCATGGCCTTGGCCATGACAAAGGCCGCCGCCGCGGTGGGGCTTGCGAAGAACAGAAACAGCACGCCCAGCTCGGCACCACGAAAGCCAAGCCCCAGCGCCGCCAGGGTGGCCACCAGCGGGATCACCACCATCTTGGCGAAGCTTGCGCTGACGGCGGTGCGATAGCTGGTCTTGAGCGCCCGGGTGGAGATGGTGGCGCCGATGCAGATCAGCGCCAGCGGCAGGGTCAAGGAGGCAAAGTAGTCACCGGTGGTCTCGATCCACTCGGGCAGGCTGACCTGCAGCGCCGCCAGGGGCGTGGCGACCACAACCGCCAGGATCAGCGGATTGGTCAGGATATGGCGGAAGATGCTGTTCCAGTCGATGGCCTTGCGCCGGCCGTCCTCGTCCAGTTGGTATGCCGCCAGCACCACCACCGACAGCACGTTGTAGCAGAGGATTACCACCCCCAGCAGCAGACTCCCCAGCGATAGCCCTACCTCGCCGTACATGCCGTGGGCGAGTGCCAGGCCGACCACTCCGCAGTTGCCGCGAAAGGCGCCCTGTACATAGACCCCGCGCTGGTGACGCTTGACCCGAAGCGCAGCGTAGCCCCAGGCGAGCACGAAGCTTGCAATGGTGGCCAGTGCGAAGAAGGCCAGCATCCAGGGGTTCAGGGTGCGTTCCAGATCGGCGCGGATCAGGCTGAGAAAGAGCATGGCCGGCAGGGTGGCGCGAAACACCAGTCGCGACGCCGTATTGACGAAGGCCTGATCGATCCAGCCGAGTCGCTTGAGCGCAATGCCGATAAACACCATGGCAAACACCGGCAGGCTGATGTTGAGCGTCGACAGGAAGACATCGATCAATGACATGGGCGCGCTGTGAAGCCTCTTGATGGTGGCGCCGGGTCGTCCACAAGGGATCAGAGAGGTGCGCCTTGAACTTTGGTCTCAATTTACCATAGCGTCCCTTGTCAGTCCTGAAACAAGTCGCTAACTTGTACTTTGTATGATGTATGACATGACGGGGAATCGAAACCCTCATGTCCGTTCACGACGAAGACAGGAGGACGTTTCGGTGAAATTTTCCCATGCACAGGTCAAGCAGGCGATCAGCGATGGTCTGCTGTCCTTTCCGGTCACGGACTTCGACGCCGAAGGACGTTTCGACGCCGAGAGTTATCGCGCGCGTCTCGAGTGGTTCATCAGTCACGAGATTTCGGCGGTGTTCGTCGCCGGTGGCACCGGCGAGTTCTTCAGCCTGTCGCTGGAAGAATTCCGTGCGATCGTCCGTCTGGCCGTGGAAGTCGTCGATGGCAAGCTGCCGGTGATCGCCAGCGCCGGTCTGAGCGTGGCCACCGGTTCCGAGTTCGCCCGCATCGCCGAGGAAGAGGGCGCCGACGGTATCTTGCTGATGCCGCCTTACCTGACAGAGTGTCCCCAGGACGGCCTGGTGGAATACGCCAGCCGGATCTGTCAGTCCACCAGCGTCAGCGTGATCTACTACAACCGTGGCAACGGCGTGCTCAACGCTCAGTCCGCCAAGCGGCTGGCCGACGCCAACCCCAACCTGGTGGGGCTCAAGGACGGCAAGGGCGACATGCAGGCGCTCAACCGCGTGATCAAGACCGTCGGCGATCGACTGGCTTACGTCGGTGGCGTGCCCACCGCCGAGATCATCGCCGAGGCTTACCTGGCGGTGGGCGTAAACACCTACTCCAGCGCGGTGTTCAACTTCGTGCCGGACATGGCGGTGACCTTCTACAAGGCCCTGCGTGCCGGTGACAGCGATACCGTGCGCAAGATCTCCCGCGAGTTCTTCCTGCCCTTCGTCGCCCTGCGTGACCACAAGGCAGGCTACGCCGTCAGCCTGATCAAGGCCGGCACCGACCTGATCGGCCGTCCGTCCGGCGCGGTGCGTGCCCCGCTGGAAATGCCAAGCGATGATGAGCGCAAGCAGCTCGAGCAGCTGATCGAGCGCGCCCGTTCCTTCTGACCGAGGGCGGTCGCTAGCGCTACGGTGTAGACCGCTCCTCGATCTGGCCCTTCGTCACGATCCTCCCGTATCGAAGGGCACCACTCGTCCAGCCACCAACAACCATTTCAATGAGGTGACTTCATGAGCATGCCAAGACTCTCTCTGCCCCTGACCCTGACCGCTACCGCCCTGGCGACCTCGCTGGCCCTGGGTAGCGCTGCGGCGCTGGCCGCCGACGGGCCCCTGCGCGGTAACATCCGTGTGGTCATCGGCTCCAGTTCCACCGGTGGCGACACCTACCAGAACTCGGCCATCGTGGTGGACCAGCTGTCCGAGGCGCTGGACCTGAACATGAAGGTCGACGCGGTGGGCGTCAGCGCTGCCTATCGCGCCCTGGATCGTGATCCTCGCGGCAACACTCTGATGATCTTCCATGACCAGGCCTACCTGGGGAATCAGTACGGGGTCGAGGGCTACAAGGACCCGTTCGAGAATTACATCATCGGTCCGACCATTGCGATCAATCCGGGCAATGCCTACCTGGTGCCCAAGGACTCGCCCTACCAGACCCTGGACGACATCATCGAAGCGGTCGGCAGTGGTGAGACCGTGCGCGTGGCGATCCAGCCTGGTGGCGTCTCCGAGATTGGCTACACCGCACTCAAGAACGCCATCCGCATCGAGCACCCCGGAATGGAAGACAACCTGGTGGCGGTCAATACCGGCTCCCAGGCCGACAAGAATCAGCTGCTGTTCGATGACCAGGCGGACTTGATCAACGGCTCGGTGCAGGCCAACGAGCAGTACACCCGTCTGCCTGAGGATGACCAGAAGGCCATGCGCTTCGTCTGGCTGACCGCACGCCATGACACCCTGCAGCAGGCCAACGAGGAAGGTCTGGGTCAGACCGACCGCGAGACACTGCTGCAGTTCGTCGAGCCCAACGTCGAGGTGACCATGGGAGAAGGCGAGAACTTCGCCTTCGATAAGGAATTCTTTTTCCTCTACAACAAGGACATGAATCCAGAGATCGTCGAGCAGATCGACGCCACCCTGGAAGAGATCTACGCCGAAGGCGAGATCCAGAAGACCCAGAAGACGTCGTTCTTTATTCCTGACTTCATGCCCTCCGACGAAGCCCAGGCCCACCTGCGCGAGAAGGCCGACCGCTACGCCGACATCATCGACAGCATCAAGTAAGGGACCGCTGCCGGCGGCTTGCCCGCCGGCATCCCTGTTCTTGTCCGTCCACACAACTCGCAAGGCTCTCCCGTCAGGCCTGCCCCGGAGCCGCTATGGAATCCTCACCGTTGAGTGTGTCGATCGACTTCGACAGCTCTCATCTGTTCTTCCCCACGATCATTCACTGGGTACTGGCGTTGCTGTTCGCCCTGATCGTGGTGTTTCGCCTTGTTCCTTTCTTTGCTGCGGTCAAACGCGGCGAGAGAACGTTGCCGATCATCGGCGAGTCCATGGACGGATTTCGTTTCTTCGGCACCCTGGTGCTGATCACCGCCTATTTCGTGCTCATGTCGGTGGTGGGGAACCTGTTCCCCTATACCGGCTACGGCTTTCTGTTCGTGTCCATCGTCTTTCTGTTCTTGATGTCGATGATGTACATGCACACCCGCACCCGCCGCAAGGTGATCACCGCCGCGATCAATGCCGTGGTGGCACCCTCACTGGCCTGGCTGATCTTCGCCAAGCTTTTTTACATCACCTTGCCGTAGGGGAGAGTTGACCCATGGAACTTCTGTCCTACCTCGATATCACCTTCTTCCTGCTGGCCGCGATCGGTGCCCTGATCGGCATCATCTTCGGCGCTATTCCCGGCATGACCGCCACCATGGCGGTGGCCGTGTGTCTGCCGCTGACCTACGCCCTCGGCCTCGAGCATGGCCTGGCACTGCTGCTTGGCCTCTACGTCGGTGGCATCTCCGGCGGTATGGTGCCGGCGGTGCTGCTCAATATTCCCGGCACGCCCTCGTCGATCACCACCACCTTCGACGGCTACCCCATGGCACAGAAGGGCCAGGGCGAAAAGGCCCTGCGCGTATGCGTCGTGGCGTCGCTGGTGGGTGGACTTGTCAGCGCCCTGGTGCTGTTCTTCTTCGCTCCCTTGCTGGCTGAGTTTTCGATCAAGTTCTCCTATGTGGAGAAGTTTCTGATCATCTTGCTGGCGCTGACGGTCATCGCCTCCATGTCCAGCAACATGTTGATCGGTATCTTCAGCGGTGTACTGGGCATCTGGCTGAGTCTGATCGGCACCTACAGCCTGTCCGACGGCGGTAACGGCAAGACGCGCCTGATGTTCGACTTCATGCAGCCCTATCTGGTGGACGGCTTTGCACTGCTGCCGGTATTGATCGGGATCTTCGGCATCTCGACCATCCTGCTGGAGGCAGAGAAGGGAGTGAAGAGCGGCCTGTCCGGCGCCAAGATCGAGATGGGCAAGGGCGGTGGTTTCACCTTCGGCCTGTTCAAGGGCCGCCTGACCAACCTGATGCGCTCGTCTTTCATCGGCACCTTCGTCGGGATGCTGCCGGGGGTCGGCGGCAGCGCCGCCTCGGTGCTTGCCTACACCCAGGAAAAGAACCTGTCGCGGGATTCCAGCCAGATGGGCAAGGGTGCGCCCCAGGGGCTGATTGCTTCCGAGTCGGCCAACAACGCCTTGACCGGTGGCGCCCTGATCCCGCTGTTGTCGCTGGGGATCCCCGGGGACTCCACCACGGCGGTGTTGATCGGTGCCTTCACCCTTCAGGGCATCCAGGTGGGGCCGTTGTTCATCCCGGAAAACCAGGACACCTGGACGGTGATGATGATCGCTCTGGTGTTCGCCAACATCGTGATGTTCTTCCTGATGTTCTACGCCATCAAGTACATCGCCCGGGTGGTGCTGGTGCCCAAGTACGTGCTCTATCCGATCATCGTGATGATGTGCGTGGTCGGCGCCTATGCCATCAACTACGGCATCATGTTCGACGTCTGGACACTGCTGATTTTCGGCATCTTCGGTTACCTGATCGAGAAGATCGGGCTCGAGGTCGCGCCTTTGATCATCGGCTTCATTCTGGGAAGTTCCGCCGAGGTGTACTTCGTCAAGAGCCTGGAATCCTTCGGCACCTTCTCGATCTTCTTTACCAAGAGCCCCATCGCGCTTGTGCTGTGGGGGCTGATCGCCGCGTCCATCGCCTTCTCCATCGTGCTGGGCATCAAGACCCGTGCGCGTCAGAAGATGGAATTGAGTCAGGTGTCTGGCACCACTTCTGGATCGGGAGAACGTCATGACGGCTGAACCCAGGACCAACGAGAGCCGCGTGATCCGCGTCCATCCCGGCGACAATGTCGCCATCGTGGTGGGCCAGGGTGGACTGCCACGAGGCACGCGCCTGGAAGATGGTGTGGCGCTGGTGAGCGACATTCCCCAGGGCCACAAGGTGGCCCTGGCGGATATCGCCGAAGGTGAGCGCATCCTGCGCTACAACGAGGTGATCGGCACGGCGCTGTCGGCCATCCCGCGCGGTGGCCACGTCAACGAGAACAACGTCAGGCTGCCGATACCACCGAAGCTCGACGAGCTGCCTCTGGCGACCCGCAAGGCGCCGGTGGTCGAGCCACTCGAGGGCTACACCTTCGAGGGCTTTCGCAACCCTGACGGCAGCGTCGGCACCAGGAATGTGCTCGGCATCACCACCAGCGTGCAGTGCGTGGCCGGTACCGTCGATCACGTGGTGGCGAAGATCAAGCGAGAGCTATTGCCGCGCTTCCCCAACGTCGATGACGTGGTCGGGCTCAACCACAGCTACGGCTGCGGGGTGGCGATCGGCGCGCCGGCGGCGATCGTGCCCATCCGCACGCTCAGGAACCTGGCGCTGAACCCCAACTTCGGTGGCGAGGTCATGGTCATCGGCCTTGGCTGCGAGAAACTGCAGCCCTCGACTCTTATCGGGGACCGCCCGGTCAAGATTTTTGAGCGCAGCGAGGATGCCGCCACAGGTTCCGCCAACGACGACGCCAACGTATTGAGCCTGCAGCACGAGTCCTTCGAAGGTTTCGGCGAGATGGTCGACGGCATCATGGCCATGGCCGAGCGCCACCTTGAGCGGCTGAATCGTCGCCGCCGGGAGACCTGTCCGGTGTCGGAGCTGACGGTGGGCATGCAGTGCGGCGGCAGCGACGCCTTTTCTGGGGTAACCGCCAATCCGGCGGTGGGATTTGCCACCGACCTGATCGTGCGTGCCGGCGGCAGCGTGATGTTTTCCGAAGTCACCGAGGTGCGCGACGCCATCCATCTGCTGACGCCTCGAGCGGTAGACGAGGAGGTCGCCCGGGCGCTGATCGAGCAGATGGCCTGGTACGACGACTATCTGGCCCAGGGCCAGGCCGATCGCAGCGCCAATCCGTCGCGGGGCAACAAGAAGGGCGGGCTCAGCAATATCGTCGAGAAGGCGCTCGGTTCGGTGATCAAGTCCGGCAATTCACCGATCGTCGACGTCATAGGACCCGGCGAGCGCCTGCGCAAGCGCGGGCTGACCTTTGCCGCCACCCCGGCCAGCGACTTTATCTGCGGCACCCTGCAGGCGGCGGCGGGCATGAACCTGCAGGTCTTCACCACCGGGCGCGGTACCCCCTACAACCTGGCGATGACGCCGGTGATCAAGGTTTCCACCAACTCGACCCTGGGACGTCGCTGGCACGATCTGATCGACCTGGACGCGGGGCGCATCGCCACCGGCGAGGCCAGCATCGAGGACATCGGCTGGGAGCTGTTCGAGCTGATTCTCGAGGTGGCAAGCGGCCGTCACCAGGTCGCCGCCGACCGCCTGGGTCTCTACAACGACCTGGTGCTGTTCAACCCGGCGCCGGTCACCTGAGCGCTTCATCATCTTTAACCGAACTACCAAGAGGCAAGATTCCATGTTCCCCAAGATCACCAAGATGAACATCGTGCCGGTGGCCGGCGAAGACGGTTTTCTGCTCAACCTGAGCGGTGGCCATGCCCCCTGGTTCATCCGCTGTGTGCTGGTGCTGGAAGACGAGTCCGGCAATCGCGGCGTCGGCGAGATTCCCTCCAGTGACGGCATCCTCAAGGGACTTGAGCAGTGTCGTTCGCTGGTCGAGGGCGCACGGGTCAACGAGGTCAAGCAGGTGCTGAGCCAGGCTCGCCAGGCGCTGTCGCGAAACGGCCCGGAGGAGCGCGGTCGGCAGACCTTTGATCTGCGCGTGGCGGTACACGTGGTCACCGCCATCGAGTCGGCACTTTATGACCTGTTCGGCCAGGCGCTGGGCATGCCAGTGGCCGACCTGCTCGGCCAGTACGGACGTCAGCGTGACGAGGTAGAGGCACTGGGCTACCTGTTCTTGCTCGGCGATCCGGACAAGACCGACCTTCCCTATCCCAAGGTCAGCGACCCGATAGACGCCTGGGACGAGGTGCGTTATCAGAAAGCGATGACTCCGGAGGCGGTGGCCAACCTGGCCAAGGCCGCCTACGCGCGCTACGGCTTCAAGGACTTCAAGCTCAAGGGAGGCGTGCTCCGCGGCGAAGAGGAGGCCGACTGCATCCGCGCCCTGCACGAGGCCTTCCCCGAGGCACGTCTGACGCTGGATCCCAACGGCGCCTGGTCGCTGGATGAGGCGGTGCGAGTGCTCGAGCCGATCAAGGACCTGTTGAGCTATGCCGAGGATCCCTGCGGCCAGGAAGGCGGCTACTCCGGTCGCGAGACCATGGCCGAATTCAAGCGTCGTACCGGACTTGCCACCGCCACCAACATGATCGCCACCGACTATCGTCAGCTGAAACTTGCGGTCCAGCTTAACTCCGTGGACATCCCCTTGGCGGACTGCCACTTCTGGACCATGCAGGGGGCCGTGGCGGTGGGCGAGCTGTGCAACGAATGGGGCATGACCTGGGGCTCGCACAGCAACAACCACTTCGACATCTCTCTGGCGATGATGACCCACGTCGCCGCTGCCTGCCCTGGCGAAATCACCGCCATCGATACCCACTGGATCTGGCAGGACGGTCAGCGCATCACCAAGAAACCGTTCAAGATCGAAGGTGGCAAGCTGAAGGTGCCGACCACGCCAGGCCTTGGCGTCGAGCTCGACGACGACAAGCTGATGGAGGCCCATCGGAAGTACCAGGGCCTCGATGTCACCAGCCGCAACGACGCCATGGCCATGCAGTACCTGATCGACGGCTGGGAGTTCGATCCCAAGCGTCCTGCCCTGGTGCGTTAGCCTCGACTCGATGGCTCAGGTGCGAAAGCCCCGGTGAGGACGAAAGCCGACGGCCTTTACCGACGCTCACCCCGTCGAACGTCACACGACAGGAGAAGATTCATGAAATTGGAAGGAAAGCAGCTGATCGGCAGCCAGGCCGTCGAGGCCAAGGGCGAGCCCATCCATGCCGTCAATCCGGCCACCGGGGAGACCCTCGAGCCTGGCTACAAGGCAGGTTCCAAGGCCGAGGTCGAGCGCGCCTGCGAACTGGCCTGGGCGGCCTTCGATAGCTACCGCGAGACCGGCCTCGAGGCCCGCGCGACCTTTCTCGAGACCATCGCCGAGGAGATCGAGGCGCTCGGTGACACCCTGATCGAGCGCGCCATGCAGGAGTCCGGCCTGCCCCAGGCACGTCTTGAGGGTGAGCGTGGCCGTACCTGCGGCCAGCTGCGCCTGTTCGCTTCGGTGGTACGCGCCGGCGAATGGCTCGACGTGCGGCACGATCCGGCCCTGCCGGACCGCGAACCGATGCCGCGGGTCGACCTGCGCCAGCGCCATATCGCGCTGGGTCCGGTGGCGGTGTTCGGCGCCTCCAACTTCCCGCTGGCGTTCTCGGTGGCCGGTGGCGACACCGCCTCCGCCCTGGCCGCCGGCTGTCCGGTGGTGGTCAAGGCCCACTCGGCCCACCCCGGCACCTCCGAGCTGGTCGGCCGCGCGCTGCAGAAGGCGGTGGCCCGCTGTGAACTGCCGGAAGGCGTGTTCTCGCTGCTGTTCGGTTCCGGTCGCGAGGTCGGCCAGGGCCTGGTCAGCGACGCGCGGATCAAGGCGGTGGGCTTCACCGGCTCGCGCAGCGGTGGCACCGCCCTGATGAAGACCGCCCAGGCGCGTCCCGAGCCGATCCCGGTGTACGCCGAGATGAGCTCGATCAATCCGGTGTTCCTGCTGCCCGAGGCGCTCAAGGCCCGTGGCAAGGAGCTGGGCGAGGCCTTCGTCGGCTCGCTGACCATGGGGGCCGGCCAGTTCTGCACCAACCCGGGGCTGGTGATCGCGGTCAAGGGCGAGGCGCTCGACGGCTTCGTCGAGGCTGCCGCCGAAGCGGTCAAGGGCGCAGGCGCCCAGACCATGCTGACGCCGGGCATCCACGACGCCTACACCCAGGGCGTCAACACCCTTGGCGGCAGCGACAAGGCCCGTGAAGTGGCGCGTGGCCCACAGGGCGACGGACCCAACCAGTGCCAGGCCGGCCTGTTCGTGGCCAAGGCCAGCGACTTCCTCAATGATGAGGCGCTCAAGGCCGAGGTATTCGGTTCGACCTCGCTGGTGGTCGAGTGTGCCGACCTGGACGAGGTCAAGGCACTGGCCGAGGGGCTCGAGGGCCAGCTGACCGCGACCCTGCAGATGGACGACGGCGACATCGACGCGGCCCGTGGCCTGCTGCCGATCCTCGAGCGGCGTGCCGGTCGGGTCATGGCCAACGGCTGGCCCACCGGGGTCGAGGTGTGCCACGCCATGGTCCACGGTGGCCCCTATCCGGCCACCTCTGACTCGCGCACCACCTCGGTCGGCAGCGCCGCCATCCACCGCTTCCTGCGCCCGGTGTGCTATCAGAACCTGCCGGACGCCTTGCTGCCGCAGGCGCTCAAGGATGGCAACCCGCTGAACGTCAGCCGCCTGGTGGACGGCAAACGGGACAGGTGAAGGGACTGATGGACAGCGCCAGACGCGCTCGGTGGTGACACCGCTGACGTGAAAACAGCAAGGCCCGGTGAGTCGATCACCGGGCCCTGCTGGTATTGCATTGACGCTCGCACTTTTCAGGTTGCGCAGGAGCGTTCATTTGACTCGAGGTGGTACTAAGCTTTGGTACTGTCGGTGCGTGAAACGAAAACACGCAAGTTTTGAGAAGTGCGCGTGTTTCATCGTCCACACCCGACACCGGATACGGATAAGGGGGCCGTCGCAAGCCTTCGTAAATGGCTGGAAGCAAACGGATTGATGCCATGAACAATGTCATGATGATCAATGGTTATCGCGCCATTATTCAGTATGACCCCGAATTCGAGATGTTTCGCGGAGAATTCACGGGACTCAATGGGGGCGCCGATTTCTATGCCGATAGTGTCTGTGCCTTGCGCAAGGAAGGGGAGATATCGCTGCGTGTCTTCTTGGATACTTGCCGCGAGATGGGGATCGATCCTGTCAGGGCGTACTCTGGAAAGTTCCAGGTCCGCGCTCCCGAATCGATGCACAAGCAGGCGGTTGATGCAGCCAAGGCCCGCGGCATCAGCCTGAATCAGTTGTTGACGACTGCGCTAGAGAACGAGCTATCGACGTGACGTCGATGAATTGAGGTCAAAACGTACCGAGATTGCTGGACTCATGGGGTGTGCTGGACCCTTTTCTTACACCAGGTCGGCAGCCGTCAACACCATGATCCCCACACTGATGGAGACCAGGCTAAGCAAGGTGCTGAGCATGATGATGCTGGCGGCGAGGCGTTGATTGGCGCCGGCCCCCCTGGCCATGACGTAGGCTACGGCGGCGGTGGGGCTACCGAGAAACAGGAACAGCATGCCGAGTTCGGCGCCCCGAAAGCCCACCGCCAGTGCCAGTGCAACACCGATGGCCGGCATGACGGCAACCTTCCACAGGCTGGCCGACAGCGCCAGGGTTCCGCTCTCACGGGCGGCCTGCAGGCTCAGGCTGCCACCGATGCAGATCAGCGCCAGCGGTAGCGACAGCGAGGCCAGGTAGTCGCCGGATGTCATCAGCCAGGGCGGCAAGTCGAGGTGAAGGTAGGTCAGCGGCAGGGCGGCGACGATACCGATGATCAATGGGTTGGTGGCGACGTCCTTGAGGATCGCCAGGGGACGTGAGCTTACCACCGGACTGTAGACCGACAGTACAATGGCCGACATTACCAGGTTGACGATGATGATGCCGCCGGCCATGACACTGCCGAGCGACAGACCAAAGTCGCCGTACATGTTGGCCGACAGGGCCAGTCCGACGATACCGCAGTTGCCGCGAAAGGCACCTTGCACAAAGACGCCGCGATCCACTCGCGGGCAGCGCCACAGGGCCCAGCCCCAGATGACAAGAAAGATGGCCACCGAGACGACCAGATAGAAACCGACCAGTCCGAGCTTCAGGTCCTGGCCGGGATCGGCGCGCAGCAGGCTCAGGAACAACAGCGTTGGCATGGTCAGGCGAAACACCAGGCTCGAGGCGGTGTCGACGAAGGCTTGATCGATCCAGCCCAGACGCTTCAGAACGGCGCCGATGAAGACCATGGCGAAAACGGGCAGGCTGACGCCGAGGGTGCTGGCAAGGATGCTGATATCGATGGGGGAGACCCTCCTGCTCGGATAGCACGCTAAAGGACTTAATATACTATGTATGATTTATAGTTGGGAAGCCTTTGGGTGGACGGCGTCGGGTGAGGTTCCTGGTATGACCGGGAGCGCGGGACTTGGATGGTGGCTGGATTCAGGAATCTGAGGGCCAATCACGGTGCGGTTCGACCAGGGAGAGGGCCGGTCGAAGAAGAGGTGGTGAAGAGGACGTGAAGATGAGGTGAAGAGAACGACTGAAGAGGGCGCACGTCGGGGCTTCTGGTGCGCCCTTGTCAAGAGAGTTCAGCGCGCCAGCCAGAGTCCGATGACCACCGCCACGGCCACGGTGGTGAAGAACAGACGGTTGCGCAGGCGGGTATCGCGGGCGGGTTTACGGGACACGCGTTGCTCCTTGGTAGCGGGGAGTCAGGGGGAATGCCGGGGAATCTAGGCTTTGGTTCACTTGGCGGCCTAGGGTAATGCCGTTAGCCTGCCAAGGCTACAGCGGCGGGTCGCCGCCTCTCATCGGATGAGACAGAATCATGCCAGATACCCCAACCTTGCTGTTCGCCCATGCCAATGGCTTTCCCGGCGGCAGTTACAGAAGCCTGCTGGCACCACTCGCAGAGCGCTTCGACGTCCAGCCGCTCGATCGCCTGGGCCACCATCCCGATTTTCCCGTGGGCCACAACTGGTTGGCATTGCGTGATGAATACCTCGAGAGCACCCGCCACCTGGCCGGACCCTTTATCGGTGTCGGCCACTCCATGGGCGGGGTGATCACCGCCATGGCGGCGCGCCAGGAGCCGGAGCGGTTCCAGGCCGTGGTGATGCTCGACCCGCCGCTGATGCTGGGCATCGACGCCTTGGCCATGCGCGTCAGCAAGTGGCTCGGCATGGTGGATCGAGTGACGCCGGCAGGCAAGAGCAAGGGGCGCCGTACCCGTTGGGAAAGCCGTGATGCGATGCGCGCTCAACTCCGGCGCAAGGGTCTGTTTCGCAGCTTCACCGAGGAGGCGCTGGACGACTACATCGATGCCGGCACCACGACCCTGGAGGACGGCGCGGTGGTGTTGAGCTATGACCCGGATATCGAGGTCGAGATCTTCCGTCATCTGCCCCACCATCTGGATCGTCTGCCCACGGAGGTACGAGTACCTCTGGGTGTGCTGGCAGGGGAGACGTCTGACTTGCTGACCGAGGCACGTTGCCGACGTCTCAGCCGGCGCGGTATCGCCCTGGACAGGGTGCCCGGCAGTCATATGTTTCCGATGGAGCAGCCCGAGGCAACGCGACGCGCCTTGCTTGCCATGATCGACCGTCTGCTGGGCGAAGGGGCAACGCAATGAAGCCAGCGGGAGAAGCGCTTCGCCTGGCACAGGGGCGCCTGGCCGCACTGGCCTGGGGACGCACGGAGGCGCCGGTGTGGCTGGCGCTGCACGGCTGGCTCGACAACGCCGCAAGCTTTGCGCGTTTAGCGCCGGTGCTGGCCGAACGGCTCGATATACGCCTGGTGGCCATCGACATGGCCGGCCATGGACACTCCGAGCGGCTGCCCGGTGACTACGACTACGCCATCTGGGACTACTGCCACGACCTGCTCGATGCACTGGATGATCTCGGACTGGATAGTGCCCCGGTGCTGGCTCACTCCCTCGGCGCCGGGGTGGCCTGCCTGGTCGCCGCGGCCTGGCCCGAACGCATCGAGCGCCTGGTGCTGATCGACGGTCTGGGGGCCTTGACCACCCCACCTGAAGATACCGCTGGCCAGTTGGGGCGTTCGTTGCGGGCCCAGCGTCGCCGTCGCTCGCGGATTCCTCATTATGCCGATCTGGATACCGCGGTGGCGGCGCGGGTCGCCGGTGGCGCCACCCCGGTGGATGCCGAGACGGTGCGCGACATCGTGGCCAGGAACCTGACCCCCTGCGACGAGGGCGGCCTGCGGCTGCGCACCGACCCGCGCCTGCTGCGCCCCTCCCCCGTGCGGCTGACCGATGACCAGGTCGCGAATCTGCTCGAGGCTATTGCCTGCGAGGTACTGCTGGTCGAAGGGCGTGACGGTATTCTCGGGGAACGGCCACGAGGGGTGGCTTCGCGAGCACGCGTTCGCCGCCTGACCCGTCGCGTGCTGGAGGGCGGACACCATCTTCATGCCTCGCCGCAGCACGCCCCCGCGGTGGCCGACGCCATCGTCGAGGCGTTGTCCGCAACACCTTGATCGACAAGACGATCTTGGCAGCCAGTCGGTGGATGAGTCTTGGCCGCTGCGCCGTGACAGGCCGCGTAAGCTTTTCCACGGTGGGTTAGTCTAAGCTTATAGACAGGCCTGCGAGTGCGAGGCATGCGCTGTTCAAGCGCTGCCCGCGCGGCCAATCCGCAGCAGGAGGGCATTGCCATGACCGTCTATCGCCACGATTGTCCCCCGGGATCGAGCGGCAAGCGCATTGCGCTGACATTGGGTAGTGGTGGTGCCCGAGGCTATGCCCACATCGGTGTGCTGCAGGAACTGGTCGCCCGCGACTATGAAGTGGTGGCGATCTCGGGGTGCTCCATGGGCGCCCTGGTCGGGGGCATCTTTGCTGCGGGGAAGCTCGAGCCCTACCGTCAGTGGGTCGAGGAGCTGGGCTCCTTCGGCGTACTTCGCCTGCTCGACATGTCGTTCACCTCCATGGGTGCCATGCAGGGCAGGAAGGTGATGAGCAAGATCGAGTCGTTTATCGGTGACGTCGCCATCGAGGACCTGCCCATTCCCTTCACCGCGGTGGCGACCGACCTGATGCGCCAGCGAGAAGTGTGGTTTCAGCGGGGGTCCCTGCTCAAGGCTATCCGTGCCTCCATCGCCATACCCGGGGTCTTCACGCCGGTCGAGGATGGGCCTCGGCTACTGGTCGATGGCGGTCTGCTCAATCCGCTGCCGATCATCTCCAACGTGTCGGTCCACGCGGACCTGGTGATGGCGGTCAACGTCACCGCCAACAGCCCCAACCTTGTCTCTCTCGAGGAGTTGCTGCCGGTGGAGTGCCCGAGCTGCGATGAGGCCCGGGGCGGTAAAGGTACCAACGGAGAGCGCCGCAGGGGCGATCGACGCGGTGCGCTGATGGCGCGGCGTTTTCAGGAAAGCGCCGAATCGGAGGCCGAAGCCGACCGTGCCGAGCGCGGTAATGCCGCGCTGGGGCGCAAGGACTGGGGGCGGCTGGCCACCATCCTGACCTCCTTCGACATCACCCAGGCGGCGTTGGCGCGCTACAAGGAGGCGGGCTATCCGCCGGACATCCTGGTGGAGATACCCAAGACCGTCTGCGGTTCCTTCGAATTCCACCGTGCCAGGGATCTGATCCGTCTGGGGCGTCACCTGACCTGCCAGGCGCTGGATCGCATCGAGACCTGCGGTATCGTCGAGCAGACCGAAAAGCCAGCAGGCTGACCCAGGGCATCGGCCGCGACTTCCAGGCCCATATCGACTGCGCCGCCTCAGCAGCATCTGGGTCGCACCGATGCACCTTCTGACAGGGGGGCAGGGTGTCTGTCTGACCGGGGCTCAGGGCGTTTGTCCGCGCCGTCTCAGCAGCACGTAAACCGCACCGGTGCCGCCTTCGGCGTCGGTGGCCGAACAGAAGGCCAGCACGCTCGGCCATTCTCTCAACCACGCATTGACGTGACTCTTGATCACCGGATAGTCGGCGGTGGCGCCCCAGGCCTTGCCGTGGACCACGATCACGCAGCGATGGCCACTGGCCACCGAGTCACGCAGAAAGCTCTCGAGTTCCGAGCGAGCCTCCTCGAGGCTGTAGCCGTGCAAGTCCAGACCGCCTTCCCAGCCGATCATCCCGCGCTTCAACTGGCTACGGGTGCGATAGGGCAGGTCGGGAAGGGCAAAGTCCAGATACTCCGATGGGCGTACCGGCTCGACTCGGCCATCCGAGGTGCGCCCGGTGGCCACGTCATCACCCGCGCTGACGGCGGCAGCGCGGCGCGCGGCGGCGGCCTGATCTCGCTGGGCACGGGTGGTCGGGCGCGGCTTGCCGGTGTCGGCGCGGTTGTGGCGGATACGACGGACACCTGCCTGCTCCAGGGCCTGGCGAAACGCGCTGATCTCGTCGTCGGGCGGTGGCTGGCGCTGGCTCATGGGGTCCTCGGGTCCGGTAAAAGGGAGGCCCAGTATACCGTGGTGGCCGTGGCAGTGAACCGCCGGCACGGATACAATGCCTTGCGAGTCAGATAGCCATCTATATCGCTATCTCGATCTCTATCTATATCGCTATCCAGGATCTTGCATCTGCCTTCGCCCCTGGAACGGAAGGGACCTTCGCGTGAAGGTCGTCGAAGGCGGTGATTGTCCATGCGATCCTGGCGCACGCCTCTTCTTGAACCCGATCGACAGGATGCCCTCTTGGCCGACTCTTCCTCCTCTCCGTCCACTTCCAGGTCTTCGACGCTGGCGCTCCCCGACGCTGAATTGGCCGACGGCCTGTTCACCCTGCGCGACTGTCTGCGCTGGGCAACCAGCGAGTTTCACCTGGCGGGGCTGACCTACAGCCACGGCACAGACAGCGCCTGGGACGAGGCGGTGGCACTGGTGCTTGGCGCCTTGCATCTGCCCTGGAACGTGGACCCCGGCGTGCTGGACGCGCGGCTGCTGCCGATGGAACGCGAGCGCATCGTCGGTCTGGTGCGCGCCAGGATCAGCGACAGGCGGCCCTTGCCCTACCTGCTCGGCGAGGCCTTCTTCGCCGGGCTTGTGTTCAGTGTGGACGAGCGGGTGTTGATTCCGCGCTCGCCGATTGCCGAGTTGATCGAGTCGGGCTTTCAGGCCTGGTTCCCCGAGGAGCCGCCTCGGCGCATCCTCGACCTGTGCACCGGCTCGGGCTGTATCGGCATCGCCTGCGCCGAGTATCTGCCTACCGTCGAGGTGGACCTGTCCGATATCAGCCAGGACGCCCTGGCGGTGGCCCGTGAGAACATCAATCGCCACGACGTAGGCCGGCGCGTGCGCGCGGTGCACAGCGACGTCTTCGATGGCCTGGAAGGTCAGCGCTACGACTTGATCGTGTCCAACCCGCCCTACGTCGATATCCGCGACCTGACCACCATGCCGGAGGAGTTCCGTCATGAGCCGGCTCTGGCGCTGGGGGCGGGCAGCGATGGCCTGGATATCGTCAGACGTATCCTGCGCGAGGCAAGAGCGCACCTCAGCGACCACGGCGTGCTGATCGTCGAGGTCGGCAACTCCGATCATCATCTGGAAGCGGCCTTCCCCGAGGTTCCCTTCCTGTGGCTCGAATTCGAGCGCGGCGGTCAGGGCGTGTTTGCCCTCACCGCCGAAGAACTCGACGCCCATGCGGCGTCCTTTGCACAACAATAGAGGAGCGCCCATGTCCGGCAATACCTTCGGCAAGCTGTTTACCGTCACCACCTTTGGCGAGAGTCACGGGCTTGCGCTCGGCGCCATCGTCGATGGCTGCCCGCCTGGCATCGAGCTCAGCGAGGCCGATCTGCAGGCCGACCTGGATCGTCGCCGTCCAGGCACGTCGCGCCATACCACCCAGCGTCGTGAGCCTGATCAGGTGAAGATCCTGTCGGGCGTGTTCGAGGGGCGCACCACCGGTACCTCGA
This sequence comes from Halomonas sp. YLB-10, assembly GCF_003856855.1. Lineage (NCBI taxonomy): Bacteria > Pseudomonadati > Pseudomonadota > Gammaproteobacteria > Oceanospirillales > Halomonadaceae > Halomonas > Halomonas sp. YLB-10. Next base: position 458,553 of record NZ_RRCU01000001.1, on the reverse strand, counting down.
TTGGCCTGTTGATCGAGAACACCGACCAGCGCTCCAAGGACTATTCGAAGATCAAGGACCATTTCCGGCCGGCCCACGCCGACTACACCTATCACCACAAGTACGGCGAGCGCGACTATCGCGGTGGCGGACGTTCCAGTGCCCGCGAGACCGCCATGCGGGTGGCCGCCGGGGCCATCGCCAAGAAGTACCTGGCGAGCCAGGGCATCGTGGTGCGTGGCTACATGAGTCAGCTGGGCGAGCTGGCCATCGAGTTTCGTGACTGGGAAGCGGTCAACGACAACCCCTTCTTCTGTCCCGACCCCGAACGGGTGCCGGAACTCGAGGCCTACATGGACCAGCTTCGCCGTGACCAGGACTCGGTGGGGGCGAAGATCACCGTCACCGCCGAAGGGCTGCCGCCCGGGCTTGGCGAGCCGGTGTTCGACCGCCTCGATGCCGAACTGGCCCACGGCCTGATGAGCATCAACGCGGTCAAGGGCGTCGAGATCGGTGACGGCTTTGCCAGCGTGGCCCAGCGTGGCAGCCAGCACCGTGACGAGATGACCCCGGAGGGTTTTCTGTCGAATCATGCCGGTGGCGTACTGGGAGGCATCTCCAGCGGCCAGACGCTGATCGCTCACCTGGCGCTCAAGCCGACCTCCAGCATCACCATTCCTGGGCGCTCCATCGACGTGTACGGCAACCCGGTGGAGGTGGTGACCAAGGGACGCCACGATCCCTGCGTGGGGATTCGTGCCACGCCCATCGCCGAAGCGATGATGGCGCTGACCCTGATGGACCACCTGCTGCGTCATCGCGCACAGAACAGTGATGTGCGAGTCAGCACACCACGGCTACGCTGAATCGCAGAGCATGACAGGACTGCTACACTCAAGTAACTGTGGCAGGGAAGGTGCAGGATGCAGGCATCTTTGCGCCCGATAGCGCGGGCTACCGGCGCCACACACCGCCATACAAGGATCACGAGGCCAGCATGAAGATCAACGTCGAATTCGATCTGACCCCGGAAGAGTTACGCCAGGCATTGGGGCTTCCCAATATCGAGGCCTTCCAGCAGGACCTGCTCGATCGCATTCATCGGCAGATGGAGTCCGGTGTCGAAGGCTACGATCCGATGAGCCTGATGCAGCCGTTCCTGCAACAGCCGGCGCTGCAGCAGGGACTGTCCCAGGGGCTTGCCAGTTTCGGCAACTATCAGAAGATGATGATGGATATGCTGACCCAGGCCGCCCAGAGCGCCAAGGGTTCTTCTGCCAAGGATGACAAGGCCGAGGAGGCGTCAAGCTCCACGGCGCCGCGGTCCAGTGGGGCGGCCAAGGCCAGCTCGCGCAGCGCCAAGGGCGGCAAGAGCTAGCCAGGTGCTCGTCAAGTGCCCGCCAGGGGCCCGCAGGAAAGCGGCCACGGGTATGACGGGGAGGGCAGATTCGCCGATGGCGAGGGTGCGGGGCGTCTTGATGCACAATCGCGCAGGAGGCGACGCCTGTCATGGCGTTGTCACCGAGGGTGTGCCAGACTGAGTTTGTTGCGCTGCAACAACGCTGTCCTCAGCATGCTTCCTGGACGGAGGCGCCATGGCGGACAGTGGCAGCGGATTGCCGAGTGGACAGACACCATCGACACGATTCCAGGAGGTTCGGTCATGCAAGACAAGATGTTCGACAACTTCAACGAGCAGACTCGTCAGTTCTTCGAGCCGATGCGCAAACTCAACTCCCTGATGCTGGACAACATGCAGAAGATGTCCCAGTACCAGATGGAGTCGATGAAGCGCTACAGCCAGATGGGTACCGAGCGCATGCGTGAAGCCACCGCGATCAACGACGCCGAGGGGCTGCGCGACTTCTCTACCCGTCAGGCCGAGATGCTCAACGAACTGTCGGCGCAGATGCTCGAAGATGCCCGCGCCATGAGCGAAATGAGCCTCGAGTTCAAGAGCGAACTGGAGTCGCTGTTTGCCGAGTCCGGCCAGCAGCTTGCCGATCAGGCGACCCAGGCCCGCGACCAGGCGACCGAGGCGGTCGAGAAGGCCACCCAGCAGGTCACCGAGGCAGCCGAAAAGGCCACCCAGCAGGCCAGCCAGGCGACTTCACAGGCTGCCTCCCAGGCCTCGTCTCAGACCAGCAGCGCCAGCAAGTCGACCGGCGGAACCGCCAAGGCGACCTCCAGCCGCAAGCGCACCTGAGCCAAGCGGGTCTGAGGCAGGCGCACCTGAGACAAGAGTACTGTTGGACGTGCCAACGAGTGAGCGGCCGCAGGCGAGTGCAGGCATTGGCGTGAAGCGCCTGCCGCACGACGGTATAGACAGCGGCGGCCGACTCGCCCCCCAACAACGATGACGAAACGAGGGTGGATAGCTGCGACGCCGCGAGGCCGACGGTGGTCCACCCTTTTTTGCAGGGCAGGCCAGAGGAGAACGCAATGGCGGCAGGTGATCAGGCGGCGGACAACCCGGAGGAATGGGGCAACCAGCTATCGGTGCTGGGTGCCGAGTACCAGGCGTTGATGGAAGATTTCCTTTCGCGCATGGTGCCCAATGACGCAGCGGATTCGGTGATGGAGGACATTCGCAACAGCTTCCAGGCCGGTGCCGAATCGCTGATGCGCAATCCCACTCTGCTATGGGAGACCCAGGCCAAGCTGATGCAGGATCAGATGGCGCTGTGGCAACAGGCCATGGCGGCGGCCAGCGGCGGTGCCTTCGAGCCCTTGGTGACGCCGTCCCGCGGCGATCGCCGCTTCAAGGACGAGGCCTGGACCAGCGATCCTGGCTACAACGCCATCATGCAGCAGTATCTGCTGTTCTCGAACACCGTCGAGACTCTGGTGGACAAGCTCGACGATCTGAGCCCCGGCGAGAAGCGCAATCTGTCCTTCTACGCGCGTCAGATGGTCAACGCCATGTCGCCGACCAACTTCGTCTCCACCAATCCCGAAGTCATGCGCAAGACCCTCGAGACCCGGGGCCAGAACCTGGTCGACGGTCTGTCGCGTCTGCGCGAGGACCTGGCCAACTCGGCCGAGGGTCTCAACGTCACCATGACCGATCGCAGCGCCTTCGAGGTCGGTGAAAACATCGCGGTGTCACAAGGCGCGGTGGTGATGGAAAACGAGCTGATCCAGCTGATCCAGTACGCGCCTACCACCGAGAAGGTGTTCAAGACGCCGCTGTTGATCGTGCCACCCTGGATCAACAAGTTTTACGTGCTCGACCTGCGCCCGGAAAACTCGCTGGTGAAGTGGCTGGTGGACCAGGGCCACACCGTGTTCCTGATCTCCTGGCGCAACCCCGGCCCGGAGCAGCGCGATCTGACCTGGGCGGACTATATGCAGCTTGGTCCAATCGCGGCGCTGGACGGCATCGAGCAGGCCACCGGCGAGAAGTCGGCCAACTTCCTGTCCTACTGCATCGGCGGCACCCTGACGGCCTCGACCATGGCCTACCTGACCAGCACCCGGCGCGGGCGCAAGGCCAAGTCGGTGACCTACATGGCGACCCTGCAGGACTTCCGTGACCCCGGCGAGATCGGCGTCTTCCTGAGCGAACCGGTACTTCAGGGCATCGAAGCCAAGCTCGAGCAGGATGGTTACCTGGATGGCCGCGTCATGGCCTACTCGTTCAACCTGCTGCGGGAGAACGACCTGTTCTGGTCGTTCTACGTCAACAACTACCTGAAGGGCGAGGATCCTGCGGCCTTCGACCTGCTGTACTGGAATACCGACGGCACCAACCTGCCAGCGGGTACCCACGGCTGGTACCTGCGTCACCTGTATCAGGAGAACCAGCTGGTCGAGCCAGGCGGTGTCGAGCTCGACGGTGTCAAGATCGACCTGCGCAAGGTGTCGACGCCGAGCTACTTCATCGCCACCAAGGAAGACCATATCGCCAAGTGGAACAGCAGCTACTACGGCGCGCTGTTGCCCAAGGGCCCGGTGACCTTCGTGCTGGGGGGCTCCGGCCATATCGCCGGTGTGGTCAATCCGCCGCACAAGAACAAGTACGGCTACTGGACCAACGACGAGCTACCCGACAACCACGAAGAGTGGCTGGCCGGGGCCAAGGCCAATGAAGGCTCCTGGTGGCCCCACTGGCAGGAGTGGATGGTCAAGGGTGGCTACGTGGACGCCGACAAGATGGTCGATGCCCGCGAGCCTGGTGGCGGTGAGCTGCCGCTGCTGGAGCCCGCGCCGGGGCGTTTCGTCAAGACCAGCATCCCTGAAGTGCTGGGCGAGGCGGAGGACGACGAGGCCGCCGAGTAACGTTCGTCAGCGTGACAGGCAGGAGGGTATCCGAGGAACGCATCTGGCCCTTGGTACCCGCCTGACGCTCGTACACTGATCCGCACTGTTGCAACATGGTGGCAACACGGTTGCAACACAACAACGCCGCGAGGGCCTGAGCCCTCGCGGCGTTGTCGTTTGTGGTGAATGTCGTTCGCGGCCAGAGCGGCGTCGACGGTCGTTGGCTTGCGTCGGCTTGCGTTGGCTTAGCCCCGCCGGCGCCACAGTGCGCCCGCCAGCAGCATCAGCCCGGCGACGAGCCAGGTGGGCCAGCTACCGGTGCGGGTGAAGGGCGTCAGCCCCTGCATCGGCTGCACCTGACCGTCCAGGCGAGCCGTCTCGAACTGGGGCAGCTGGTCGAGCAGGCGTCCCTGATCGTCGATGATGGCGGTGATGCCATTGCTGGTGGCACGCATCACGTAGCGGCCGTTTTCCAGGGCGCGCAGCCGGGCCATTTCCAGGTGCTGGTGGGGGCCGATCGAATCGCCAAACCAGCTGTCGTTGGAGACGGTGAGCAGCAGTTCCGAATCACGGGCACGCTCGGCCACCAGGTCGGCGTAGATGATCTCGTAGCAGATGGCGTTGCCGAGGGTGTGACCGGCGGCGGTCATCGGCGGCTGCGTATCCGGTCCTGGCGTCATGGCAGGCATCGGCAGGTCGAAGAAGGCGATGGCGCCCCTGAGCAGGCTTTCCAGTGGCAGGTACTCGCCGAAGGGCACCAGGTGGGCCTTGCGATAGGCGCCACTGGCGTTGCCGTAGGCGCTCACGGCGTTGAAGAAACGCCCGTCGGCGTCGCGCTGAAGGATGCCGGTCAGCAGCGCCGTCTCGGGGGCCAGCGCCGCCTGGGCGCGGGCCATGATCGGCTCGGCCTGGTCCTCGAACATCGGCAGGGCCGCCTCGGGCCAGATAACGATGTCCGGCTCCACCGGGACGGTCGCCTCCAGGTCACCGGTCATGCCCAGATAGGTATTGACCGCCTGGCGCTGGCCTTCTGGCAGCCACTTGATCTCCTGGGGCAGGTTGCCCTGCAACAGGGCCACGTTCAGCGGATCACCGGTGGGCGAGGTCCACTGGTTCGGCAGCAGCCAGGGCAGACCCCACAGGGCCACCAGCGGCAGGGCGGCCAGCGGTCGTGGCCGCGCGAGCTCCGTCAGCAGCACGCCGCTGGCCGCCACCACCAGCGACAGCAGGTAGACGCCACCCAGGGGCGCCAGCGCCGACAGCGGTGAGTCGACCTGGGTGCTGCCGAGCAGCAGCCAGGGAAAGCCGGTGAACAGCCAGGTCCTGATCCACTCCATCAGTACCCAGAAGCCGACGAAGCCGAGCCCGCCCGCCAGCGCGGTGGGGCGGGCCGGCATCAGGCGCCGGAACAGCCCCATCGGCAAGGCGACGAACAGCGCCATGCTGGCCACGAACAGGGCGGTCAGGAAGAACGCCAGCGGTGCGCTGGTGTAGCCATAGTCGTGGATCGATACGTAGACCCAGGAGGCGCCGCTTCCGAACAGTCCAAGGCCGTAACACCAGCCGCGCAACAGCGCCTGGCGGGCGCTCTGACGGTAAAGGCCGGCATAGACCAGGGCGGCGGCCAGCGGGGCCAGCCACCACCAGGAAAAGGGGGCGGCGGCGAGGGTCGTCAGCCCTCCGGCAATCAGGGCGGCAAGGTAGCCGGCCCTGCCGCCGAGCACTCGCTCGAGCATGGGGTCCATCCTTGGTGTGGGCGAGAAAGGCAAGGCGTCCCCGGACGGGGACGCACGGGTTCAGTCGTCGGTACGGCTTTCGGGTTCTACCTCGAGCAGCCGGATACGCCGATTGTCGGCGTTGAGCACGGTGAAGCGCCAGCCCCCGATCAGAGTATGTTCGCCGCGCGCCGGCAGGTGGCCGAAACGCTGCATCACCAGTCCTCCCAGGGTATCGAACTCGTCGTCGGAGAAGCGCGTGCCGAAGCGCTCGTTGAAGTCCTCGATGGGGGTCAGGGCACGCACCGCGTAGCGATCATCGCCCAGCTGGCGGATGTCCTCTTCCTCGTCGGTGTCGTGCTCGTCTTCGATGTCGCCGACGATCTCCTCGAGGATGTCCTCGATGGTGACGATCCCGGCGGTGCCGCCGTACTCGTCCACCACCACCGCCATATGGCTGTGGGTGTCACGGAACTCCTTCAACAGGCTGTTGAGGCGCTTGGACTCCGGCACGAACATGGCAGGGCGCAGGACTTCTTCAAGCTGGAAGGGGCGGTCGTCGCTGGACCCCTGCAGCAACGGCAGCAGGTCCTTCACCAGCAGGATGCCCTTGACCTCGTCGAGGTTCTCGCCGATCACCGGGTAGCGCGAGTGACCGGTCTCGAGAATGATCGGCAGGTAGTCCTCCAGCGGCTGATCGAGCTCCAGGGCGGTGACCTGGGAGCGCGGGATCAGCACCTCCCTGACCTGCTGGTCGCTGATGTTCAGGGCGCCTTCGATGATGGTCATGGCATCCTGCTCAAGCTTCAGGCGGCTGCCCGCCTGGCGCAGGAATTCGCGCAACTCTTCTCGCGAGCTGGGTTCGTCACTGTCGCTGGACAGGGCACTGAAGAGTTTGTCGAACCAGGATTTGTTGGGGGCCTGGCTACTCGATCGGTCTTCGCTCATGCGTCGGCTCTCTCGTCCTCGCTACCGGGATCCGGAGATGGGGCCGGCGGGGCGTAAGGGTCGTCAATGCCCAGGCCGGCAAGGATACTGCGCTCGAGGCCTTCCATGAGGTCGGCCTCCTCATCCTCGATATGGTCATGGCCCAGCAAATGCAAGGTGCCGTGGACAACCATATGAGCGTAGTGATCGATCAGCGACTTGTCCTGCTCGCGTGCTTCGCGCACGACCACCGGATGGCAGATCACCAGATCGCCAAGCAGCGGAAGCTCGAGGCCTGGCGGGGCCTCGAAGGGGAATGACAGGACATTGGTCGGGGCATCCTTGCCACGGTAGTCACGGTTGAGGGTCTGGCTCTCGTCGGCGTCGACCAGGCGAATCGTGAGTTCCGACTCCGCCCGTTCGGGGTAGTGGGCCAGCACGGCGTCGACCCAGCGCTCGAGGTCATCGGCCTCTGGCAGGTCGCTGGCCTCGCTGGCCACCTGACGGTCCACGCAGGCGCTCATCGGTGGGCGTCTCCGTCACCGTTCATGGACTGTAGACGCTCGGCACGCTCCAGCCGACGCTCTTCGGCACGCGCCTCGCGGCGGGCGCGCTCCTCGGCTTCCTGGTTGGCCTCGAACAGGTCGTAGGCCTCGATGATACGCTGCACCAGCGGGTGGCGAACCACGTCCTTGGCGGCGAAGTGGGTCACCCCGATACCGGCGGTGTCCTTGAGCACATCGAGCACCTGGATCAGGCCGGAGCTCTGGCCCTTGGGCAGGTCGACCTGGGTCACGTCGCCGGTGATCACCGCGGTGGAACCGAAGCCGATGCGGGTCAGGAACATCTTCATCTGCTCGCGAGTGGTGTTCTGGCTCTCGTCGAGAATGATGAAGGCATTGTTCAGGGTGCGCCCGCGCATGTAGGCCAGCGGCGCGATCTCGATCACCTGGCGCTCGATCAGCTTGGCGACTTGCTCGAAGCCGATCATCTCGTACAGGGCGTCATACAGTGGGCGCAGGTAGGGATCGATCTTCTGGGCAAGGTCACCGGGCAGGAAGCCGAGCTTCTCGCCGGCTTCCACCGCCGGGCGCACCAGCAGGATGCGTCGCACCTGCTGTTGGTTGAGCGCTTCCACCGCAGCCGCCACCGCCAGGTAGGTCTTGCCGGTGCCGGCGGGGCCGATGCCGAAGTTGATGTCGTGGTTGCGGATGCTGGTGACGTAGCCCTGCTGATTGAGGCCGCGCGGCTTGATCAGGGTGCGCGGGGTACGAATCAGCACCTCGCCCTCGCCGGCGTCTTCTTCGGCGTCCTCGTCGAGGGCCTCGATGCCGGCTTCCTGCAGGAACAGGTGCACGGTGTCCGGGGTCAGCTCGGTGGCCTCGGCCTCACGATAGAGGTGTTCCACCAGGTTCGCGGCCGCCTTGACGCGAGCGCCGGGGCCGGCCAGCTGGAACATGTTGCCGCGGTTGCGCAGGGTGACGCCGAGCCGGCTTTCGATCAGCTTCAGATGCTCGTCGCGCTGGCCACACAGGTTGGCAAGACGGCGGGGCTCGTTGGGTTCGAGGTTGAGCGTGATGATGCGGTTGGCCTGGGTCGATGGCTGGCTCAAGGCGTGAAGAATCCGTGTTTGGGTGGCTTTGAAGGTTCAGCTTACTGCCCCGGCGTGGGCCAGGGCAATGCTCCGGGTCCTGTGCATTGGCGATCGTCATGGTGAAACGGCCAAGCCGCCCGTCCCGGAGCAGGGCGAGCCTCAGTAGCGCTCGCCGGAAGCCAGTTCGCCACGCAGCGAGTTGGGCAGGGCCTCGGTGATCTCGACGTCGACGAAGTAGCCGATCAGCTCGGTGGGATTGGCCGCGCGGAAGTTGACCACCCGGTTGTTCTCGGTGCGTCCGGACAGCTGGCCCGGGTCGCGGGGCGAGAAGCCGCTGACCAGCACGCGCTGGGTAGTGCCCACCATGCGCCGACTGATCTGCATCGCCTGCTGGTTGATGCGCTCCTGCAGGATCGCCAGACGCTGCTTCTTGATCTCTTCCGGGGTCTCGTCGTCAAGCGCCGCCGCCGGGGTGCCCGGGCGAGCGGAGTAGACGAAACTGAAGGACACGTCGAAGCCGATGCGATGGATCAGGTCCATGGTCGCCTCGAAGTCCTCCTCGGTCTCGCCCGGGAAGCCGATGATGAAGTCCGAGGAGAAGCTGATGTCCGGGCGCAGGGCGCGGATGCGCTCCATCTTGTCGACGTACTCTTCGACCGTGTGACCGCGCTTCATCGCCGCCAGGATGCGGTCGGAACCGGCCTGCACCGGCAGGTGAAGGTGGCTGACCAGCTCCGGAATCTCGGCGTAGGCCTCGATCAGGCTGTCGCTGAACTCCACCGGGTGCGAGGTGGTGAAGCGGATACGGTCGATGCCGTCCACCGCCGCCACGCAGGCGATCAGTTCGGCCAGATCGATTTCGTCGCCGTCGTCGTTGAGCCCGCGGTAGGCGTTGACGTTCTGGCCCAGCAGGTTGATCTCGCGAACGCCCTGGTCGGCCAGGTGGAAGACCTCGTCCATGACCGCCTCGAACGGCCGCGAGACTTCCTCGCCACGGGTGTAGGGCACCACGCAGAAGGTGCAGTACTTGGAGCAGCCTTCCATCACCGAGACGAAGGCGCTGGCGCCGTCGGAGCTGGGCTTGGGCAGGTGATCGAACTTCTCGATCTCGGGGAAGGTGACGTCCACCACCGAGATCTGGTTGTCACGGCTGGCGTCGAGCATGCTCGGCACCCGGTGCAGGGTCTGGGGACCGAACACCATGTCGACGTGGGGGGCGCGCTTGCGAATGGCCTCGCCTTCCTGACTGGCCACGCAGCCGCCGACGCCGATCACCAGATCGGGGTTGGACTGCTTGAGCTTCTTCCAGCGACCGAGCTGGTGGAACACCTTCTCCTGGGCCTTTTCCCGAATCGAACAGGTGTTGAGCAGGATCACGTCCGCGTCCTGTTCGTTGTCGGTCAGTTCCATCTGATGGGAGTCGCCGAGCAGATCCGCCATGCGGGCAGAGTCGTACTCGTTCATCTGGCAGCCGTGGGTCTTGATGAAGAGTTTCTTCGTCATAGCAATATGTCGGGCTCCCGGCCCGATGGGCACCAGGGGTGCCTGGTCACGTGAGTGGTGGTGAATGGGCGCGAGACTGGCGGTCGAACGACCGTGGCGCATGGTGGCGCATTATACGCACCCGGCCCGGGTGGGGCCAGTTTGCCGACGTACCGGCCAGGGACCAGGGCAGGGCGCGCGGAGATCCCGGTGGATCTTGGTCCACCGGCCGGGGTATCCCGGTGAGCCAATGTGATAGTCTTGCGGGCGGATGGGAACGCGGGCTGGCTATTTTATGACCATTTTGTGCCAACCCCAGGTGTCTCGCCCGCAGGACAGCGATGTCCAGCGGTTTTCCCGACACTTGTCCACAGGAGCTGTGGAACGTTTGTCACCCTCCTTGGTCTCATCGCACGTTGCGGCTTGGCAGGAAGCCGGCGCAGCGTCACTCGAGTCGCAACCGAGCCCAGATTAGCCAGGAAAGACGGCATGAAAACGCAATTTCTCAAGACAGTGACCCTGGGCCTCGCCCTGACCGGCGCCGCCCTGCCGGCGATGGCTCAGGACGACGGCACCTCACGGTGGGTGTCGGACGAACTCACCACCTATGTGCGTAGTGGTCCCACCGACGGCTACCGCATCGTCGGCACCTTGACCGCCGGCCAGCCGGTGACCCTGCTGGACACCTCCGGCGACTATTCCCAGGTCCGAAGCGACAGCGGAGACGTGGTCTGGGTCCCCAGCAGCGAATTGCAACAGACCCCCAGCGCCAGCGACCAGCTGCCCAAGCTCGAGGCAAGGGTGGAAGAACTCACCGAGGAGCTCGACGGCATCAACGAAAGCTGGGAAGAGCGCACTCGGACCATGACCGAGACCCTCGAGGTGCGCGAGAGCCGCATCGCCGAACTGGAAGCACGCAATCATGAGCTGGAGAGCGCCTTCAGCGATATCAGCGAGACCAACAAGGACCTCGAGGCTCGCCTGGAGACCCGCAAGGAAGACCTGCTGATGCGCTACTTCATGTACGGCGGGGGCGTCGCCGGGGCGGGCCTGATCGTCGGCCTGATCGTGCCGCACCTGCCGCGGCGTCGGCGCAAGCGCGACCGCTGGTTCTAGCACCCGGGACAGAGAATTCGATGCACGAACACTGGTTGAAACGCTGGGAAGAGGGGCGCATCGGCTTTCATCGCGATAGCGTTCATCCTGCACTGATCCGCCACTGGCCGATGCTGGGGGTGGTTCCCGGGACCAAGGTGCTGGTGCCACTGTGCGGCAAGAGCCTGGACATGCGCTGGCTGGCCGAGCATCAACATCCGGTGCTCGGCATCGAGCTGTCGGAGCGCGCGCTCGAACAGTTTGTGGAAGATGGCCGAGGGGAGGTGTCGCGCTACCAGCAGGACGGTTTCGCGATTCTGCGTCAGGGCAGTATCGAGCTATGGTGCGGTGACTTCTTTCACTTCCATATCGCCCAGGCCTCGGAGATCGGCGCCTTCTATGATCGCGCCGCCCTGATCGCCTTGCCCGAGGCCACCCGCCAGCGCTACGCCTTTCACCTGGCCCAGCTGATACCGCCTGGCGCGCGGGGGCTGCTGGTCAGTCTGAGTCGGAGCGGCGACGACGGTCCGCCGTTCCATGTGGACGGCGCCGAAGTGAGGCGGTTGTTCGACCCCAACTTCATCGTCACCCACCTGGAAGACGGCGAGCCCGAAGCCAATGGCTTTCGTGAGTCGGTCTGGGCGCTGGTACGGCGTGGTCCCACCACCGACGAGTGATTGAGTGCATCAAACCAAAGCGCGCCACCCACAAGGGGCGGCGCGCTGTCGTGTGCCTGCCTGGCCCGCCCCGCGGGGCGGGCGAGCGTCAACGGGCCAGCAATTGGCCCAGCTCCGGGTCGGCGAAGGCCCGGTTCAGACCGTCGGTGAGCAGGTCGGTGACCATGCGCTGATTGGTTGCCTTGTCCGGCTTCACCGCATAACTCTGCACGCGGCGCGAGGTGTAGGTGCCGGTGTAGGTCTGGCCGTCATTGCTGGCTTCGGCCTCGATGACGCTTTCCAGTCTGGCCTCGTCCACCAGCGGCTGACTCTGGCCGCGTTCATAGCTCAGCTTCTTCAGCGTCAGCGTCAGGCTGGGGCGGCCCGGAGCCGGTTCGGCGGTGGGGCTGAAGCCCATCTCGCGCACCGCCCGCTCCACCTCGGCCTGAAGCCTCGGCACGATCTCGTGGGGGCTGACGCTGATGGTGGCGGTGGAGCTTGCGCTGCCGCTGCGGGTACCGAGCACGTCCGAGGGGCGGTCATCGGCGGCGATGACGGTGACCGCCTGGCCAGAGCCGGAGGCCGGCACGGCCACGCTGCGCTTGGGGTCGGGCTGCAGATGGTGGGGGCTCGAGCAGGCGCTGAGCGCGAGCAGCGCGGTCACACCAGCGGCGCCCAGCAGAAGGCGACGAAGCATAGGGGGAACTCCTTGTCGTGTTATCGGTAGAAATCGCACCGTAGTGCGCACTCGTCGGGCGAGGCTTTGCCTGGACGGGCGATAGTACGTCTATCAGAGGGGGGCGTGCAGCAAAAGTTCCTGGGCTGATCGAAGCGGACAAGGCCCGCCAGGTGGGCGTCTGCGCCGCACTCGCGGTGCTTGGACAGGGCGCCACCCTTGGCGGCGCTTAGACGGTGGCGCCGGATTCTCGGCGCTTAGGCTTAGACAGTTGCGCCGGATTCTCGGCGCTTGGCACCACTCTTGGCGGATCTATCACCCGACACGTCCGGTTGCTGGCTATCGGGCCGACTGTCTGGATAGTGGTGCCAGCGGCGGGGCAGGGCGTAGACCCGGGAGCCACGGCCAAGTGCCAGGCGTTCGGCGTCGCCATGGCTCAGGGTCGCCATCCAGGGCTCGTCCATCCAGTCGGCGTTCAGCTCGATGCGCACTTCGGCGCCCACCGGGACCACCGCGGTGACCACCGCGGGCAGGTGAGCGTCGGCACTGGGGGCGGCGGCCACCTGTACCTCGTGGGGGCGCAGCAGGATCTCCTGAGGGCCGTCGTCCAGGTCCAGTGTCAGGCGCGCCTCACCGCAGGTCAGCACGCCGCCGCGAACCTCGCCTTCCAGATGATTGACGTCGCCGAGGAATTCGAACACGAAGCGATTGCGCGGTTGACGGTACAGCGTCTCCGGGGTGTCGATCTGCTCGATACGGCCGTTGCTCATCACCACCACACGGTCAGACAGCTCCAGCGCTTCCTCCTGGTCGTGGGTCACGAACACGCTGGTGAAGCCCAGCTCGTCGTGCAGGTGCCTGAGCCAGCGGCGCAGCTCCTGGCGGACCTTGGCATCGAGCGCCCCGAAGGGTTCATCGAGCAGCAGCACCTCTGGCTTGAGCGCCAGGGCGCGTGCCAGCGAGACACGCTGCTGCTGCCCGCCGGAGAGCTGCGCCGGGAAGCGTTCGGCCAGGTGAGACAGCTGCACCATCTCCAGCAGTTGCATGACCCGGGAGCGGATCTCACCGCTGGACGGACGCTTGCGGCGGGGCAGCACGGTCAGGCCGAAGGCGACATTGTCGAACACGCTCATATGGCGGAACAGCGCGTAGTGCTGGAACACGAAGCCGATACGCCGGTCACGTACGTGGACATGGGTCACGTCGCGTTCGCCGAACAGAATGCGGCAGTCGGGGTGGTCGTCCGGTGTCTCGAGCCCGGCGATGATCCGCAACAGGGTGGTCTTGCCGGAACCGGACGGGCCCAGCAGGCCGATCAGCTCGCCGCTGTTGATGTCCAGGTCGATGGGAGACAGCGCCTGGGAGCGTCCGAAGTGCTTCTGGATATGGTCGAGACGAATGCTCATGTCAGGGCCTCCCGGCGCGTGGCGCGCCATTCGAGCGTGGCCTTGGCGGCCAGGGTAAGCAGGGCGATCAGTGCCAGCAGGGCGGCGCTGGCGAAGGCGCCGACGGTGTTGTAGTCCTGATACAGAAGCTCCACGTGCAGCGGCAGGGTGTTGGTCTCGCCGCGGATGGCCCCAGAGACCACCGAGACCGCGCCGAATTCACCCACCGCCCGGGCGTTGGTCAGTATCACGCCGTAGAGCAGGGCCCAGCGGATATTGGGCAGGGTCACCCGGCGAAACAGCGTAAAGCCGCGTGCGCCGAGGGTTACCGCCGCTTCTTCCTCGCGGGAGCCCTGGGCCTGCATCAGCGGGATCAGCTCCCTGGCGACGAAGGGGCAGGTGACGAAGATGGTCACCATCAGGATGCCGGGCCAGGCGAACATCAACTGGATGTCGTGGGCATCCAGCCAGCCGCCGATCCAGCCGTTGCGGCCGTAGAGCAGCAGGTAAACCAGGCCCGCCACCACCGGCGAGATGGCGAAGGGGATGTCGATCAGTGTCTGCAGCAGGCGCCGTCCGGGGAAGGCGAAGCGGGTCACCAGCCAGGCCAGCATCACCCCGAAGACCAGGTTGACCGGGATCGTCAGCAGGGTGATGAACAGGGTCAGGCCGATCGCCGCCAGGGTGAAGTGATCCGTGACATTGGCGATGAAGGGCCCGACACCCTCGGCCAGGGCCTGGGCGAAGATGGCCAGCAGCGGTAGCAGCAGAAACAGTGCCGAGAGCGTTACCGCCAGCGCGATCAGGCTGCGCCTGAGCCAGGGGGCGTCACCGATTCGTTGCATCAGCCGCGTCCTCCGTGCAGTCGGCGGATAAAGCGTCCCTGCCACAGGTTGATCGCCAGCAGCAGCGCCAGCGAGGTCGCCAGCACCACCGACGCGATGGCCGAGGCCCCCACGTAGTCGTACTCCTGCAGCTTGACGAAGATCATCAGCGAGGTGATCTCGGTCTCGTAGGGCATGTTACCGGCGATGAAGATCACCGCACCGAATTCGCCCAGGGAGCGCACGAAGGCGAGCCCGGTGCCGGTGACCAGGGCCGGCCACAGGTGGGGCAGGATGACCCGACGAAAGGCCACGCCGTCGCGGGCGCCCAGACTCATGGCGGCTTCGTCGATTTCCGCGGGCAGGTCCTCGAGCACCGGCTGCACCGTGCGCACGACGAAGGGGATGCTGGTGAAGGCCATGGCCAGGGCGATGCCGACCCAGGTGTAGGACACCTGCCAGCCCAGCGGCTCCAGCAACTGTCCCATCCAGCCCTTGGACGAGTAGAGCGTTGCCAGGGTGATGCCGGCGACCGCCGTGGGCAGCGCGAAGGGCAGGTCCATCAGGGCATCGAGCAGGCGCTTGCCGGGGAAGTCATAGCGCACCAGCACCCAGGCCATCAACAGCCCGAACACGGCGTTGACCAGCGCCGCCACCAGGGCGCCACCGATGGTGGTGACGTAGCTTGCCACCACGCGGGGTTCACTGATGATGAACCAGTACTCGGACAGCGACAGCCCCTTGAGCTGGCCGACCAGGCCGGTCAGCGGCAGCAGCAGTACCAGCGAGACGAAGGTGAGGCTGATGCCCAGAGACAGGCCGAAGCCCGGCAGCACGCGGCGCCGGGCGGATCGGGCAAAGGGCAGGGAGATGGCCTTGTGCATGGGATAGGTCGCTTGCCTTGACGATCAGCGACGCTGCAGCTGGTCCAGCTCGCCGCCGCTCTTGAAGTGGGTGTCCATGGCGCTGTTCCAGCCACCGAACACGTCCTGAACCTCGAACAGCTCGGTCTCGGGGAAGCTATCGGCGAACTCTTCCTTCACCGCTTCGTTGTGGACGCGGTAGTTGAAGCCTGCCAGCTGGCGCTGGGCCTCCTCGGTGTAGAGATAGTCGAGGTAGGCACGGGCGAGCTCGAGGTTGCCGTTGCGCTCAGCGTTTTCCTCGACCACCGCCACCGGGAACTCGGCGAGGATGCTGACCGGCGGCACGATGACGTCGTATTCGTCGCTGCCGTACTCGTCACGGATATTGTTGACCTCGGACTCGAAGCTGATCAGCACGTCGCCGATGCCACGTTCGATGAAGCTGGTGGTGGCGCCGCGGCCGCCGGTGTCAAACACCTTCACATTGCCGAGGAAGTCGCTCATGAACTCGCGCACCTGGTCCTCGTCGCCGTCGAAGTTGCGCTCGGCGGCACCCCAGGCGGCCAGGTAGGTATAGCGGCCGTTACCGGACGTCTTGGGGTTGGGGAACACCAGTTCGACGCCCTCGGCGGCCAGGTCTTCCCAGCTCTCGATGCCCTGGGGGTTGCCCTTGCGCACCAGGAAGGCGGTGGTGGAGTAGTAGGGCGAGGCATTGTTGGGCAACTGGCTCTGCCAGTCTTCCGCGACCAGGCCGGCATCGGCCAGTACCTGGACGTCGGTGACCTGGTTGTAGGTCACCACGTCGGCCTTCAGGCCCTGCAGGATGGCGCGGGCCTGGGCGGAAGAGCCGCCGTGGGACTGCTTGATGGTCAGCTCACCGTCATTCTCTGCCTGCCAGTGCTGCTGAAACGCCGGGTTGATGGCGGCGAACAGCTCGCGGGCGATGTCATAGGACGAGTTGAGCAGCTCCTTGTCCTCGGCCATTACCGGCGAGGCCATGGCACCGCCGAGGCCGGCGGCCAGGGACAGGGACAGGGCGGTACGGCGCAGGATCGGGGGCAGCTTCATGTCGGGGTTCCTTGACGTCGGGGGTGGGCCGGGGAAATCGGCGGATCGCAACGAAGGCTAAGGCTAATTTTAAGGAATTACAATCCTGTTTGTTAAAACTGTTTGGAATATAAGATGTCGCAACGCGCATACTATAGACGACTGCAACCGGACGAATCGGCAGAAGACGTGGAGGAAGATCGCTGATGCGGGCGGGACCAACTGCTAGAATGCCGCTTTTCGTCGAGCCCTTGTGGCCTCCACCATGACTCTCTCCTCGGATGACTCCATGAACGACTTCCTGATCGCGCCTTCGATCCTGTCCGCTGACTTCGCCCGCCTGGGAGAAGAGGTCGACAACGTGCTGGCATCGGGTGCCGATATCGTCCACTTCGACGTGATGGACAATCACTACGTGCCCAACCTGACCATCGGGCCGATGGTCTGTGAGGCGCTGCGCAAGCATGGCGTCACCGCGCCCATCGACGCCCACCTGATGGTCAAGCCGGTGGATCGACTGATCGGTGACTTCATCGATGCCGGTGCCAGCTACATCACCTTCCACCCCGAGGCCTCCGAACATATCGATCGCTCGCTGCAGCTGATTCGTGACGGCGGCTGCAAGGCCGGGCTGGTGTTCAACCCGGCGACGCCACTGTCCTACCTGGACTACGTGATGGACAAGGTCGACATGGTGCTGCTGATGAGCGTCAATCCGGGCTTCGGCGGTCAGTCGTTCATCCCGGCGACGCTCGACAAGCTGCGCCAGGCGCGTGCGCGCATCGACGCCAGCGGACGGGACATTCGTCTGCAGGTGGATGGTGGCGTGAAGGTAGACAATATCGCCGAGATCGCGCGCGCCGGGGCGGACACCTTCGTCGCGGGCTCCGCGGTGTTCGGCGCGCGTCGCGACGAGGACCCCCACGGCTACGACAGCATCATCGCCGACTTTCGCTCGCGCCTGGCCTCTACGCGGTGATTGGCGATTCGGACTATGCTGGCTCAGGCAAGCCGGGCTTGGATGAGTCGGTCTCAGATGAGCCTGTCTCAGGCGAGCCAGTACCCGAGCTGCCGGCGGCGGCAACGACGACGTGGTACCTGTATATCGTCGAGACGGCGGCCGGGGCGCTTTATACCGGCATTACCACCGATGTTGCCAGGCGTGTCGAGCAACACCGCAGCGGGAAGGGCGCCAAGGCGCTGCGTGGCAAGGGCCCGCTGACGCTTCGCCATCAGGAGCCGGTCGGCACGCGAGGTGACGCCAGCCGGCTGGAAATCGCCGTCAAGCGCATGTCGGTGCGTCGCAAGCGCCAGTGGCTGGCGGCGCGCATCAGCACTGACGAAGCGAGGGCGGTGGTCGAGCAGGATCGTACTTCGATAACGAAAACGACATACAAGGAGAGGTAGATGGAGTTCCTGCAAAAGCTGGACGTGGAGGCCCTGATCGAGTTTGCCTCGACCACCGGGCTGCAGTTTCTGATCAATCTGGTCGCCGCGGCGGCGATCTTCATCATCGGGCGCTGGGTGGCCAAGGCGGTACACCGGGTGGTGGTCAAGGGCATGCAGCGTGCCGACGTCGAACCCCTGCTGGTCAAGTTCCTCGGCAACATCCTGTATGCCTTGCTGCTGACCTTCGTGATCCTGGCCGCCATCAGCCGGATCGGTATCCAGACCGCCTCGTTGATCGCGGTGATCGGTGCCGCCGGTCTGGCGGTGGGTCTGGCCCTGCAGGGGTCGCTGGCCAACTTCGCCGCCGGGGTCATGGTCATCATCTTCCGCCCCTACCGGATCGGCGACTACGTGGAGGCCGGTGGGGTCAGCGGCACCGTCGAGGATGTGCAGATCATCAGCACCGAGCTGAGCACACCGGACAATCGCAAGATCATCGTGCCCAACGGCCAGATGATGAGCGGTGCCGTGGTCAACTATTCTGCCCACGCCACTCGTCGGGTCGATCTGACGGTGGGGGTCGGCTATGACGACGACATCGATACCGTGCGACGGGTGCTGGAGAGCGTGGTCGCCGACGACCCTCGCGTGCTCAGCGAACCGGCGCCGAATATCCGCATGAATGCCATGGGCGACTCCTCCATCACCTGGATCGTGCGGCCCTGGGTGCAGGCATCCGACTACTGGGACGTCTACTGGGAGATGACCGAGGAGATCAAGCGTCGCTTCGATCGCGAAGGCATCAGCATTCCCTTTCCCCAGCGTGACGTGCACCTCTATCACCACGCCAAGGACGAGCCCCAGGCCAACGCCTGAGCAGGATGTGGTGCTGTCGATGACGACAAGCAAGAGAGGCTGCCCTGGGGCAGCCTCTCTTGCTGTAAACGTGCGTGCGATGTCTGCCAGGGGAGTGCGGGCAGGGACTAGGCTCTGTCCGAAAAGTCGACGAGTGCAGGCACTTTTCAGACGAGCCCTAGTGCAGCTTTAGCCTGGGCTTGAGGAAGCGGTTAAGCCCATCCACCACCACCATCATGGCGGTCTTGACCGTGCCGTGGATGGCGCGCTGGTGCATGCGGTAGAGCGAGGCGTAGAAGAAGCGCGCCAGGTTACCCTCGATGAACAGACTACGGGCCGAGGCGGCGCGCATCAGGCTGCCGATGGCGTCGAAGTGGGCCAGCGAAATCAGCGAGCCTCGGTCGCGGAAGACAAATTCCTTGAGCGGCTTGCCGTCGACCACGGCACACAGGTTGCGGTAGAGCACGCCGGCCTGCTGGTGGGCGGCCTGGGCCCTGGGTGGCACCACCGTGCCGTCTTCCTGGGGGCAGCTTGCGCAGTCGCCGAAGGCGAAGATGCGCGGGTCATCGATGCTCTGCATGGTGGCGGCCACCTTGACCCTGTTGTTGCGCTCCACCTCCAGCCCCAGTTCTGCCAGGAAGGCCGGAGCCTTGATGCCGGCGGCCCACACCCCCAGGTCGATCTCGATGGCGTCATCGTCGGTGGTGTGGATGGCGCGCTCGTCGACCATGGTCACCCGGGTGTCCACATGGACCTTGACCCCCAGGTTCTCGAGTTCCTTGTGCACCGCGCCGCTGATGCGGTCCGGCAGCGCCGGCAGCACCTTGGGTGCGGCCTCGATCAGGTGGACCCGCAGGTGCTCGCGGCCCAGCGCGGTAAAGCCGTAGCTCTTGAGCATGCGCGAGGCGTCGTGCAACTCGGCGGCCAGTTCGACGCCGGTGGCCCCGGCCCCGATGATGCCCACGGTAATGCAGGGATCCTGATCCTCGAGCCGGGTGCTGTAGCGCATGAAGGTATTGAGCAGTGCCTGGCGAAAGCCTTCGGCCTGGGCAGGGCTGTCGAGGAAGTGGCAGTGGTCCGCCACGCCTTTCGTGCCGAAGTCGTTGCTGACGCTGCCGACTGCCAGTACCAGGTGATCGTAGTCGAGACGCCGCGCCGGCAGGATCTCGTTGCCCTCGTCATCGACGATGGGGGCCAGGGTCAGTTGGCGGGACTCGCGATCCAGATCGCACAGGGTGCCGCGCTGGAAGCGGTAGCCGTTGGCCGCCGAGTGGGCCTGATAGGAAATCTCGTCGAGGCCCGAGTCGAGGACGCCGGTGGCGACCTCATGCAACAGCGGTTTCCAGATGTGGGTCGAATTGCGATCGACCAGCACGATGTCGGCCTTGTCCTTCTTGCCGAGCCGTCGTCCCAGGCGCGTGACCAGCTCAAGGCCGCCGGCGCCGCCGCCGACAACCACGATGGTGGGTTTGCTCATGATGAGCTCCAGAAAAAAGGTGGAGCGCCATCATAGACAGATAAGTGCTTGGCTGACCACGGCGCTTGCGCCAGAATGTGCGCCGCGCATAGATATTCCAATTTCGGCATAGTCGAGGAGACGGCCTATGGGTGACGCCCTGGAGGGGGTGCTGTTGGTGGCCTTCGATCTGGATGGCACCCTGATCGATTCGGTCCCGGACCTGGCAGCGGCGGTGGATGCCGCCTTGATCGACGTCGAACTGGCGCCGGCAGGCGAAGCCAGGGTGCGCGACTGGGTCGGCAATGGTGCCTGGGTGCTGCTGGAACGTGCCCTGACCGATGCACTGGGCGAGGCCCCCAGCGAGGTGCTGTTGAAGACCGCCCACGAGCGCTTCCTCGAGCACTACCATCGCCGTCCCTGCGACAGGACGAGGCTCTATCCGGGGGTGACGGAGACCTTGAAGCGGCTGTTCGGGCGGGGTCTGATCCTGTGTCTGGTCACCAACAAGCCCGAGGCCTTCATCCACCCGATCCTCGAGCACCTGGGTATCGATGGCTTCTTTTCCGCCTGCCTCGGTGGCGACACCCTGCCTCGTCGCAAGCCTGATCCCATGCCGCTGCGGCACCTGTCCCAGCAGTTCGACGTCTGTCCCTCGTACTGTCTTATGGTGGGCGACTCCCGTCACGATGTCGCGGCGGGCAAGGCCGCCGGTTTCCGTACCGTGGCGGTGCCTTACGGCTACAATCACGGCGAGCCGATCAGCCTGAGCGAGCCGGATCTGGTGGTTGAATCGCTGGAACAACTCGTTTAGGGTTTTTTGGCATGACACTATCGTTAGCGTCATGCCGATAAATCCTCGCTATTGCAGGCTTTACCAGGCGCCCGTCACAGGGAATCCCGTCGTGTGGAATCCTCGAGCGCGGCGCCCGGGTCTCGCGGTAGCTGTCTGTCACTCGTTGGCTTCATTCATTCGTTTCGCTGGTGGACTGCCCATGGCCCAGCCTTGCTTCTCCTCGATGTCCTGTCCGCATCTGTCTGCGTCGCTGCCTACGACGTCCTGCGGTTGGCGATGGTGACCGTTACTCCGTTCTTGTCGTTGTCACTTTCGTCTCTTGAATTGAGGATCTGGGCATGATGACCCCCGAGCGTTTCGACGAGCTGGCCCAGGCCGGCTACAACCGTATTCCCATCACCCGCGAGATGATGGCCGACCTGGACACGCCGCTGTCCACCTATCTGAAACTGGCCGATCAACCCTGGACCTTTCTGCTCGAGTCGGTGACCGGCGGCGAGAAGTGGGGGCGTTACTCGATCATCGGTCTGCCCTGTCGCGAACGCATCGAGGTGCGGGGCTATCAGGTTCAGCATATTGTCGATGGTGACGTGACCGGCGCCACCGAAGTGGAAGATCCGCTGGCCTGGATCGAGGAGTTTCAGCGTCGCTTCAAGGTGCCGGTGCTCGACAACCAGCCGATCTTCGACGGCGGACTGGTGGGCTACTTCGGCTACGACACCATCCGCTATATCGAGCCGCGCCTGGCCGGTGTGGAGAAGGACGACCCCATCGGGGTGCCGGACATCCTGTTGATGGTGTGCGATGAGCTGGTGGTGTTCGACAACCTTTATGGGCGTCTGACCCTGTGGACCCACGCCGATCCTTCCACGCCCTCGGCCTACAGCGCCGCCCAGGCCCGGCTGAGCGCCCTGGAAGACGCCCTGCGCAGCCCGCTGTCGGTGGCCTCGCGAGTGCCCGGTGACGCGCGCCCGGCGGTGGAGGAGGGGCACTTCACCTCCGGCTTCACCGAAGAGGGCTTCAAGTCGGCAGTGGAAAGGATCAAGGAGTACGTGCTGGCGGGCGACGTGATGCAGTGCGTGCCGTCCCAGCGCATGTCGATCGAGTTCCAGGCCGAGCCGCTGGACCTGTATCGGGCTCTTCGCAGCCTCAATCCGTCGCCCTACATGTTCTTCTTCAACCTTGACGACCACCATGTGGTGGGTGCCTCGCCGGAGATCCTGACCCGCCTGGAGGATGGCATGGTGACGGTGCGTCCGATCGCCGGCACCCGGGTGCGCGGCAAGACCGAGGCCGAGGACAAGGCGCTGGAGGAGGACCTGCTGGCCGACCCCAAGGAGGTCGCCGAGCACCTGATGCTGATCGACCTGGGCCGCAACGACGTCGGCCGCATCTCCGAGACCGGCAGCGTCGAGGTGACCGATCAGATGGCCATCGAGCGCTACTCCCACGTCATGCACATCGTCTCCAACGTCACCGGCAAGCTGAAGCCGGGCTACAGCGCCATGGACGTGCTGCGCGCCACCTTCCCGGCGGGCACCCTGTCCGGAGCGCCCAAGATCCGCGCGATGGAGATCATCGACGAGGTCGAACCGGTCAAGCGCGGCGTCTACTCCGGGGCCGTCGGTTATCTGTCCTGGCATGGCAACATGGACACCGCCATTGCCATCCGCACCGCGGTGATCAAGGACGGTCAGCTGCACGTCCAGTGTGGCGCCGGCGTGGTGGCGGACTCGGTGCCCCAGTCCGAGTGGGACGAGACCCTGAACAAGGGGCGTGCGCTGTTTCGTGCCGTGGCCATGGCCGAGCAGGGACTGCGCTGAGTTCGGCCTGACATCCGCTTGACAGCCATGACCACGACACACACTATAAGCCCATGATGAATATGACCTCCGCACCGTCCCGTGATCGCCAGCAGTGGTGGCGCCCCTTCGACTGAAGCGGGCGGAGGAACCCTGAGCGCCGGGGTGTCGCGGACCACGGTCTGGACAACGACGGTCAGGACAGCGAAAGTGCCGCCCGCGAGGCGGCATTTTTGTGTGTGGGTCGTCTCGCTGGGTGAAGCCCAATATTGAATCCTGGAGCCACCATGATCTTGATGATCGATAACTACGACAGCTTCACCTACAACATCGTCCAGTACCTGGGCGAACTGGGCGCCGAGGTGGTGACCCGACGCAACGACACCATCAGCCTCGACGAGATCGAGGCCATGGCGCCCAGCCATATCGTAGTGTCGCCGGGGCCCTGCACGCCCAACGAGGCCGGCATCTCGCTGGAGCTGATTCGCCACTTCGCCGGCAAGCTGCCGCTGCTCGGTGTGTGCCTCGGCCACCAGGCCATCGGCCAGGTGTTCGGCGGCAAGGTGGTCCGCGCGCCCCAGGTCATGCACGGCAAGACCTCCGACATTCGCCATGCCGGACAGGGCGTGTTCAAGGGCCTCGATGATCCGCTCTCGGTGACCCGCTACCATTCGCTGGTGGTGGAGCGCGAAAGTCTGCCGGAGTGTCTCGAGATCACCGCCTGGACCGATGACGACGACGTCACCCCCGGCCTGATCATGGGCCTGCGCCACAAGGAGCTGCCCATCGAAGGGGTGCAGTTCCACCCGGAATCGATCCTGTCGCGACAGGGACACGAGATGCTGGCCAACTTCCTCGAGCGCCACTGACTACCATCAGGAGACTTGCATGCAGATGACCAATGCCATCGCGGCGGTGATGCGCCGGGAGAACCTGGGCCGAGAGCAGGCCTATGCGGTGATGCGCACCATCATGACCGGCGAGGCCAGCGACGCTCAGGTCGCCGCCTTTCTGATGGGCATGGCGATGAAGGGCGAGACCGCCGAGGAAATCAGTGGCTGCGCCCAGGTGATGCGCGACCTGATGACGCCGGTAACGCTGTCCTGCGACAACGTGGTGGATATCGTCGGCACCGGTGGGGACGGCGCCAACCTGTTTAACGTATCCACCGCCTCGAGCTTTGTCGCTGCCGCCGCCGGCGCCCACGTGGCCAAGCACGGCAACCGAGGGGTGTCGTCGTCCTCGGGCAGTGCCGATCTGTTCCAGGTGGCCGGCATCGGCCTGGATCTGGACGCCGAACAGGTGGGCCGCTGCATCGAGGAGGTCGGCGTCGGCTTCATGTTCGCGCCCAACCACCACCCGGCCATGCGTCACGCCATCGGTCCGCGCCGCGAGATGGGCGTGCGCACCCTGTTCAATATTCTGGGGCCGTTGACCAACCCTGCCAGTGCGCCCAATCAGCTGCTCGGCGTCTACCACGCCGACCTGCTGGAGTTGATGGTGGAGGTGCTGCGTCAGCTCGGCAGTCGGCATGTGCTGGTGGCCCACGCCGAAGACGGCCTGGACGAAATCTCGCTGGCGGCACCGACCCGCATCGCTGAACTCAAGGATGGCGAGATCCATCGCTATACCCTGACCCCCGAGGATGTCGGTATCGAGCGTCAGTCGCTCGCTCCGCTCAAGGTCAAGACCGCCGAAGACAGCCTGCGCCTGGTCGAGAAGGCGCTTTCCGGCGAGGGGCCTGCGGCGGATATCGTCGCCCTCAACGCCGGGGCCGCCCTCTACGCCGCCGACGTGGCCGATTCCCTCAAGGAAGGCGTGCTGATGGCCCAGGACGCCCAGGGAACCAGGCTGGCGCTGGAAAAGATGAAGGAACTGGCCCACTTTACCCGGGTGTTCGCTCAGTAGGACCTTTCTGAAAAGAGCCCGACGGGCCGCAAGGAGAATCACAACATGGCCAATGCCACCCCGACGATCCTCGAGCGAATCCTCGAGCGCAAGGACGAGGAGGTCGCCAGCCGACGCCGCCAGGTCAGCGAACAGGCGCTGCTCGCGCGTGCCCGAGAGCAGGATGCACCGCGCGGTTTCGTCATCTCGCTGGCCGAGCGGATCCGCGACGGCGACGCCGCGGTGATCGCCGAGGTCAAGAAGGCGTCACCCTCGAAGGGGCTGATCCGTGAGGACTTTCGCCCGGCCGACATCGCCGCTCAGTACGCCCGGGGTGGGGCGGCCTGCCTCTCGGTGCTGACCGACGCTGACTTCTTCCAGGGCCATGAGGACTACCTGATTGCCGCCCGCGAGGCGTGCAGCCTGCCGGTGATCCGCAAGGACTTCATCGTCCACGGCTACCAGGTCAGCGAGGCGCGGGCCATCGGCGCCGACTGCATCCTGCTGATCGTCGCCGCCCTGGAGGACGCCCAGATGCGCGACCTGCACCAGCAGGCTGGCGAGCTTGGCATGGACGTGCTGGTGGAGGTCCACGACGCCCAGGAACTGGAGCGGGCGCTGGCGCTCGATCTGGATCTGGTCGGGATCAACAACCGCGACCTGCATACCTTCAATACCCGACTCGAGACCACCCTGGAACTGCTGCCGCGGATTCCGCCCGAGGTCACGGTGATCACCGAGTCCGGCATCCACAGCCGAGACGATGTGCTGCGCATGCGCGAGAACGACGTCCACGGCTTCCTGGTGGGCGAGGCCTTCATGCGCGAAGAAGATCCGGGCGAGGCCCTGCGGCGACTGTTCTTCTAAGTCCTGTACTCGCCTGAAGACACCTCGGGCCGGTCATCGACCGGCCCGAGGTGTTTTTATTTCCGACTACTTTGCCGGTCTGGCATGACGAGGCGGATCACATGATCGCCCTTGCGTGGTGTCAGCGGCGCGTCGGCGGTGGCGATGCGCGGCCGCCCTGAAGTGCCGACACAGATCAGCGGCGCCGAGTCGGTGTCGCCGGGGAAAGCCCCCTGACGTCTCGCGCTGGCGACGTCCTTGGCCTGGAGGGGCGCTTGCCGGGTGTCTGTGCTGTGGACGTGACCTGGGCGTCTTTCTCCCCTTTCTCCCCTTTCTCCACTTGCACGCTTGTCGCCGCTCGCGCGCAGCAGCGCCCGTGAGCGGGGTGCTTCGTCGAGCCTTTCGACCTCGAAGCGAGCCCCACGCTCCACCAGGCTCGAGAGCTGGGCAAAGGTCATCTCGCGGCCGAACAGGTAGGGAACATGCTCGATGGCGGTGGCGTGCTGGCGCCGGGCCTGGCGCCCCAGGTTGACCGCCAGGCGGAATACCTGGCCCTGGCCCAGCAGATGCTCGAAGTGCAGCGCGGCCAGATCATTGAGCTCTCGGTAGGGCGACAGCGGCATCAGGTAGCCGATACCGCTCAGCTCCATATGCTGGGCGGCGTGTTCGGACAGCGGGTCACCGTAGTAGGCCGAGAGCCCCTCGGCGCGGGCGGCCTGCACCGCGTCCCAGCTCGAGTCGGTCAGCAGCACGCCGAGCCGGGCCTGGCGCAGACAGTGGGCCATCTGCCGGGCCGCCGGGTTGGCGCCGATGATCAGCACGCCGTGGGCCGAGGGACGGCGCACCTTCAGCCAGTCGCCCAGCGGACGGGCCAGCAGACTCTGGGATACGACTGTGGCGATGATCACCAGAAAGGTCACCGGCACCAGGCGGTCGGCGCCGGGCACACCGATCTCTTCCAGCCGCAGCGCGAACAGCGAGGCCACCGCGGCGGCGACGATGCCGCGGGGCGAGATGAACGCCAGCAGACTCTTCTCGCGCCAGTCCAGGCCGCTGCCCAGGGTGCACAGCCACACCGCCAGCGGACGCACCAGCAGCAACAGCACCGCCAGAAAGGCCCAGGCCGGCCAGCCCAGCAGTGCCAGTTGCTCGACCGTCAGACGTGCCGCCAGCAGGATGAACAGACCCGAGATCAGAAGGATCGACAGGGTCTCCTTGAACTCGATGATCGGTCGGGTGGGCACGCCACGCATATTGGCGAGCCAGGCGCCCATTACCGTCACCGTCAACAGGCCGGACTCGTGAAACAGGGTGTTGGACAGGGTGAACAGACCGAGCATGGTCATCAGGGTGCCGAAGCTGTGCAGCCGTTGCGGCAGCAGGTGCTGGCGCAGTACCTGGCCCCATAGATAGCCGCCGGCGACGCCGAAGCCGAAGCCGATCAACGCGGTCTGGGCGAACAGCATCAGGGTATGCGGCAGTGCCTGGGTGCCGGAGCCCAGGGCGACGAATTCGTAGACCAGCACCGCGCCGATGGCGCCCACCGGGTCGATCAGGATGCCCTCCCAGCGCAGGATCTGGGTCAGGTGCTCGCGGGCCCGCAGGGTCTGCAGCAGCGGCAGGATCACCGTCGGGCCGGTGACCACCAGCAGCGCCCCCAGCAGGCTCGCCATCTCCCAGCTCAGGCCCAGCAGCCAGCGGGCGGCCAGCGCTCCGCACAGAGCGGTGATCAGGGCTCCCCAGGTGACCAGGCGGCGCACCGTGCGGCCATGCCCTCCCAGCTCGCGAAAGTTCAGGGTGAGGCTACCCTCGAACAGGATCACCGCCACTGCCAGCGACACCAGCGGGAACAGCAGCTCGCCGAACAGGGCGTCGGGGTCGAGCAGGCCGGTCACCGGGCCTGCGGCAATGCCGGCGATCAACAGCGTCAGGATGGCGGGGACCTTGAGGCGCCAGGCTAGCCACTGTGAGCCCAGCGCCAGCAGGCCAACGGCCGCCAGGGTGAGTCCGGCATGCTCCATGGTCGGTCGACTCCGAAACGGGAAAAGCCGCGCAGCGTACTGACGCGGCGTCGATCATGCAAACCATCGCCATCATAGGCGTCAACGATGGTCTGACTCAGCTCGCCCGACGAAGTGCGCCGAGCAGCGCCTGTAGCGGATGCGGCAGCTGGCTGTCGGAGAAACGTCGGGCCTGGCTGCGACAGGAGTAGCCTGTGGCCAGCAGGCGACCGCTGCCGCCGTGCTCCTGCACCACCGGTTCCCAGGACTGGGCGTAGATGGTACGCGAGGTCGTAAGGTTGCGTGCCTCGTGGCCGTAGGTGCCGGACATGCCGCAGCAGCCCGAAGGCAGCGGCGCCAGGCGCAGCCCGAAGCGTTCAAACAACTGCTGCCAGGCCTTGGGGCTGCCCGGCGCCTGGGTCTTCTCGGTGCAGTGGGACAGCAGCTGGAAGGGGGCTTCCTCGCTCAGGTCGAGTCCCGAGGGCACCAGCGAGGCGCCCAGACTCAAAAGCCACTCCTGCAGCATCAGCACCTCAGGCACCGCCTGCTCACCCAGTGCCTTCACGTACTCCTGGCGATAGGTCAGGGTCATCGCCGGGTCGATGCCCACCAGCGGCACGCCGCTGGCGGCCAGGGTGGAGAGCTCTCGGGCACGCTTGCGGGCGGTGCGCTCGAAGGCGCCGAGAAAGCCCTGGACGTTGAGCGGCTTGCCGTTGGGCTTGTAGGGCGCGACGAAGACGCGGATATCGAGGCGCGACAGCAGCTCCACCACGTCGGCGACCAGTCTGGCTTCGAAGTGGCTGGTGAAGGCGTCCTGCACCAGGATCACGCTGCGCGCCTTCTGGCGCTCGCTGAGGCGTCCCAGCGTCAGCGGAGTGGCCTCGGCCACGCCCCAGGCCTTGAGCTGCTTCTTGAGCCGGGCGCGTGACAGCCTGGGGCTGTCGACCATGCCGAGGCCGCGGGCCATCAGCCGGTCCACCAGGCGGTTATCGAGTGCCGCGTTGTAGGCCGGGGCCAGTGGCGCCAGCGCCGGCAGCAGGAATTCGAGCCCGCCGATCAGGTAGTCGCGCAGCGGTCGCAGGTAGCGTCCGTGGTAGACCTCGAGGAACTGGGAGCGGAAGGCCGGGACATTGACCTTGATCGGGCACTGGCCGGCGCAGGACTTGCACGCCAGGCAGCCGGCCATGGCGTCGTAGACCTCGTGGGAAAAGTCGTCCTTGCCGCGCAGGCTGTTGAGCGCGCGGCGGGGCAGGTGGGCGAGCCAGCCGAGCGCGGTCTCATCCTTCTTGCGCTGTGACTCCTCGACCACGTCGATGCCGGCCTTCCCCTGCAGGCGCAGCCATTCGCGCATCAGGCTGGCGCGGCCCTTGGGCGAGTGCACACGATCCCGGGTGGCCTTCCACGACGGGCACATGGCGTCGTCGGGATCATAGTTGTAGCAGGCGCCGTTGCCGTTGCAGTAGACGGCGTCGGCGTGGGCCTGCCATACCCGCTCGTCGATCTGACGGTCGAAGTCGCCGCGCATGGGCACCGCGTCGATGGCCAGCAGGCCTGGGTCGCTGAGGCTGGCGCCGGGCTTGGGCTGGCTGGCGCCGGACTTGGGCTGGCTGTCGGCCGCTTCGTCGGTCTCCACCAGCGGCGTCGCGATCTTGCCGGGATTGAGCTGGTTGTGCGGGTCGAAGGCACCCTTGAGGCGTCGCAGGCTGGGGTAGAGCTCACCGAAGAAGGCCGGGGCGTACTCCGAGCGCACGCCCTTGCCGTGCTCCCCCCACAGCAGGCCGTGGTAGCGCTGGGTCAGCGCCGCCACCTCATCGGATATCTCGCGGATCATCGCCTGCTGGCGCGGGTCCTTCATGTCCAGCGCCGGGCGCACATGCAACACTCCGGCGTCGACGTGGCCGAACATGCCGTACTCGAGCCCTCGGGCATCGAGCAGGGCGCGGAACTCGGCGATGTAGTCGGCCAGGTGCTCGGGGGGTACCGCGGTATCCTCGACGAAGGGCAGCGGGCGCTTCTCGCCCTTGACGTTGCCGAGCAGGCCCACCGAGCGCTTGCGCATGGCGTAGACCCGACCGATGGCGTCACGGCCGATGGCCTGGGTGAAGCCCAGGCGGGTGACGCTGGTGTCGCTTTCGAGTCCCCGGCAGAAGGCGTCGACCCGGGCCTCGAGGCGCTCGGGGTCGTCGTCGTTGAACTCCACCAGGTTGATGCCCTCGATGGCCGGGCCGTTGTCCACCGGGAAGAACTCAGCCACCGAGTCCCACACGAAGTCCTCCATGGCGAGCTTCAGCACCTTGTCGTCCACGGTCTCGATGGAGGTGGGGCGAAGCGCCTGCGGCTTTTCTGGTGATGAGCCGCCGGCCATCAGCGCCTTGGCGTCGGCGAGGGCCGCCATGAAGCTCGGGTAGCGCACATTGACCAGGATCGAGTGGCGCGGGATCGGCAGCACGTTGAGCACCGCCTCGTTGGTCAGCGCCAGCGAGCCCTCGGCGCCGCACAGCACGCTGTTGAGGTTGAAGCGGCCGTCGTCGTCGCGAAGGTGGGCCAGGTCATAGCCGGTCAGGCAGCGGTTGAGCGGCGGGAAGATCGCCTCGATGCGCTCGCGCTCCTGCTCGATGATCTTGCGGGCGGCGCGATAGGCGCGGCCCCGGGCCGAGTCCTCGGCGCACAGGGTCTCGAGTTCGTCCTCGTCGACCGCGGCGCTGATCAGGCGCTCGCCGCCGATCAGTACGCTGTCGAGCTCGAGCACATGGTGGCGGGTCTTGCCGTATTCGCAGCTGCCCTGGCCGCTGGCGTCGGTGGCGATCATGCCGCCGATGGTCGCCCGGTTGGAGGTGGACAATTCCGGTGCGAAGAACAGCCCATGGGGCCTCAAGGCGGCGTTGAGCTGGTCCTTGACCACCCCGGCCTGGACCCGCACCCGGCGGTTGTCGACGTCGATCTCGAGGATCTGGTTCATGTGCCGGGACACGTCCACCACCAGGCCGTCGCTCAGCGACTGGCCGTTGGTGCCGGTGCCGCCACCACGCGGTGTCAGGGCCACCTTGCGGAAGGCTTCGCGCCCGGCGAGCCGGCCGAGCAGCTCGAGGTCAGCTGCATGACGCGGAAACACCGCCGCCTGGGGCAGACGCTGGTAGAGCGAGTTGTCGGTGGCCAGCACCGTGCGGCTGGCGTAGTCCGGGGCGATTTCGCCCTCGAAACCTTCCGCCTTCAGGGCCTTGAGAAAGTCGACGTAGTGCTGGTCCAGTGGGGTCGCGGCATCAGCTAGGGGCAGTGGTGCGATCATGGTCTCGGTCGATACAGGCCCCGCGGCGGCGCGGCTGGCGCTATCGACAGGGCAGGAGAATGGGAGGGCGTCCACTTTACCGCGTCTCGGGGGGTAGGTGCATCCCGATCGCGAGAGAAGCCGGCGCTCGCCCCCGGTCGATGGCGCCGCCTCTCGCTTTTGCCTACAATGTGTCGCCTGCGCGGAGGGTGGTCCCAGGGCACACCAGCGGGGCGCTTTTCGGCTGTCCTCACGGTGGGGCCCGAGAGCAGCGTCCGACGCTGGCGATGGTGACGCACGCCCCCAGGTGACGCCTTCCGCATCCGACATGTTCTTTTCACTCAGGCGACGGACCAGACTCCATGCTCGATCCGAAACTGCTGCGCGGCGACCTCGATACGCTCGCCCAACGACTGGCCACCCGCGGTTACTCTCTCGACAGCGAGGCGCTTGGCTCGCTGGAATCCCGCCGTCGCGAGCTGCAGACCGAGACCGAGCGTTTGCAGAACGAGCGCAACACTCGCTCCAAGGCGATCGGCAAGGCCAAGGCCGCCGGCGAGGATATCCAGCCGCTGCTCGACGAGGTCAGTGACCTGGGCGAGCGCCTGGACGCCGCCAAGGTGGCGCTGGCCGAGGTGCAGGGCCAGTGGGAAGACATCGCTGCGGGGATCCCCAACCTGCCCCACGCCAGCGTGCCCGAAGGCGCAAGCGAAGACGACAACGTCGAGGTGTCGCGCTGGGGCAACCCCGGCGAGTACGCCTTCGAGGTCAGGGATCACGTTGATCTGGGAGCCAAGAAGGGCGATCTGGACTTCGAGGTTGCCGCCAAGCTGACCGGCGCCCGCTTCGCCGTGATGCGCGGGCCGATCGCCCGTCTGCACCGCGCCCTGACCCAGTTCATGCTCGACAAGCAGACCCTGGAGCACGGCTACGAAGAGTGCTATGTGCCCTACATGGTCAACCGTGACTCGCTCTACGGCACCGGCCAGTTGCCCAAGTTCGGCGAGGACCTGTTCAAGCTCGATGACGAGCGCGAATTCCACCTGATCCCGACTGCCGAGGTGCCGCTGACCAACCTGCTGCGTGGCGAGATCGTCGACGCTGGCGCCTTGCCGTTGAAGCTGACCGCCCATACTCCCTGCTTTCGCAGCGAGGCAGGTTCCCACGGTCGCGATACCCGCGGCATGATCCGCCAGCACCAGTTCGACAAGGTCGAGATGGTGCAGCTTGTCGATCCGGCCAAAAGCTACGAGGCGCTGGAGGAAATGCGCGGCCACGCCGAGGCGATCCTTCAGGCACTCGAGCTGCCTTATCGGGTGGTGACCCTGTGCACCGGTGACATGGGCTTCTCCGCCGCCAAGACCTACGATCTCGAGGTCTGGCTGCCAAGCCAGGACACCTACCGCGAGATCTCCTCGGTGTCCAACTGCGAGGACTTCCAGGCACGCCGCCTGCAGGCGCGCTTCCGTGCCAAGGGTGAAAAGAAGCCGCAGCTTCTGCACACCCTCAACGGCTCCGGCCTGGCGGTGGGCCGCTGCCTGATCGCGGTGATGGAAAACCACCAGAACGAGGACGGCTCCATCACCGTTCCCGAGGTGCTGCGTCCCTATATGGGCGGGGTCGAGCGCATCAACGTCTGATCCGTCCTTGAGAGGGGCGGGCGCGCTTGCCCTTGCTCAAGCCCTTGCTTAAGCACAAGCAAAAGCAAAAGCCCCGGTGGTCGCGACCACCGGGGCTTTTGCGTCACGGGCTTTTTACGTCACGGGCTTAGGCGATATGGCACCGGACCCCGGCCGCTTTCCGTTGGGCGGGTGCGACTCGCTGGCCACCGGTGCCATGGCCGTCGGGCTGACGTCGCCGTTATCGTCATTGCGGCGCAGCCGGGACCTGCTGACGATCCTGATCGATATCCGCGGTTGCCTCGGCCAGCCCCCAGCGGACCTGGACACCGGCGTCGATGGTGATGCTGCCGGGGCTGTAGTCGGCGTTGCCGCCGCTTTCGGCCATGTCGGCGCGCATCGCCATCATGCGTGGCTGAAACACCGGGGCGTTGGTCTCGCTGACATGGATCACCTCACCGAGCTCCACTCCCAGGGCGTCCGCCATCAGTTCGGCCTTGGCTCTGGCGCGCTCGAGCGCCTGGGTCAGTGCGCGGTCGCTGGCCGCGTCGCGGTCGGCAAGATCGTAGCTGACGCCGTCCAGTGCATTGACGCCGGCTTCGGTCAGGGCGTCGAGCAGGGTTGGAAGGCTATCGAGATCGCTGATCGCCAGGGTCACCGGACGCTCCAGGCGAGTACGTACCATGGGGATGGGGTTGTCATTGCCCTGGCGTGTTTGATGCAGCATCTCCTGCTGTACCCGCAGCGATCCGGCGTTGATCGCCTCGCGGGAAAGACCCGCGTCTTCCAGCGCCGAGATCAGCTCGGCGGCACGATCCTCCAGGCGTTGGCGGGCCTCAGCCAGGGCCTGGCCGTGGTCACCACTGTCCTTTTCCTGGGCGATGGCCGGTGTCAGCTCCCACAGTCGGGCGTTCAAGGTCGCCTCGTCCGGAGCGACCTTGAGCTCTGACTGGGCCTGGATATCCAGATAGCGTGGCGTGGGTGACTCGGCGGCCAGGGAGGGCGTGGCGGCCAGAGAAGCCAGCGCCAGGCCGAGCCCCACTGTCGCCAGCCGGTGGAGGTGGCGCAGGCGAAGGCTCGGCATCGCCCGTGACCGGGCGGAGGGAGTGGCGAGTGACATCGGATTCTCCTTGTAACGTGGGGGATGAACGACAGGGCAAACAACAGGGCAAACAACAGGGGGCGCGTCGCGGACAAGTCTGACAGGTACCCGCACCGGCCAGGGCCTACTGACTGGGACGGTGTCCCTGGCGAGACGTTCCCGGATCTCAAGCGTCTCCACGATCCTTGCATGGTTGAGCCTGGGCCGGCCAATGTCGCCGGAGTGATACACGGAACATTGGCAATGTTGCGCCATGTGCCATGATTCTTTGTGCTGAAACGATTGGCGGGGCATGATGGCGCCGACAACGCCGTCGAGCCGACGGCTGGTTAACGAGAGGAGCTACCGTCCATGGAAGATGAAGTCGAGGCGCAGGAGCGCAGGCTCCCCTTGAACCTGACGCTGGCCCTGGCTGCACTGGTGGTCATCGTCGCCGGCATGCGCGCGGGGGCAGACCTGCTGGTGCCGGTGCTGCTGTCGCTGTTCATCGCGGTGGTGTGTACCGCCCCGGTGCAGTGGCTGCACGAGCGGGGGCTGGGCTTGAGACTATCGGTATGGGTCACGCTGGTGGTGATCGGCGGCATGCTGATCCTGCTGGCGCTGTTGCTGGCCAATAGTGTCGGTACCTTTGCCGAGGCCTTGCCCGGGATCGAGGAAAAGCTCTACGAATACTACCTGCGCCTGCTCGATGGACTGGCCAGCATGGGGCTTGCCATCGACACCCAGCGGCTGGCCGGGTTTCTCGACACCCAGAAGCTTGGCGAATGGCTTCCGGCACTGCTCAGCCAGCTCGGCAATCTGATGATGCAGAGTGTCGTGGTGGCGCTGCTGGTGATGTTCATGTTGTTCGAGACCCTGAACTTCCGCGACAAGATATCCCGGGCGCTGGCCAACCCCGCCCCGAGCCTCGAGCGCTTCAACGAGTTCAGCCACACCCTCAAGCGTTACCTGGCGGTCAAGACCGTGATCAGCCTGGTCACCGGGGCCCTGGTGTGGGTGGCCTGTCTGCTGGTGGGGGTCGACTTCCCGCTGCTGTGGGCGGTGCTGGCCTTTGCGCTCAACTATATCCCCAACATCGGTTCGGCCATCGCCGCGGTGCCGGCGGTGCTGCTGGTGCTGGTGTCTCCGGACGGGGGCATGGGCGATGCTCTGCTGCTGAGCCTTGCCTATCTGTCGATCAACTTCGTCATGGGCAATCTGGTCGAACCGCGTGTCATGGGGCGGGCGCTGGGGTTGTCCACCTTCGTCGCCTTCCTGTCGCTGGTGGTATGGGGCTGGATCTTCGGGGTCACCGGCATGTTGCTGTCGGTGGTGCTGACGATGACGTTGAAGATCGCCCTCGACAGCCACCCCCAGACCCGCTGGATGGCCCACCTGCTGGGACCGGCCAAGGGTGGCCCGGTGGAGGACGCCAGCCGGCCACTGGCCGAGCGTGCTCGCATGAGCAAGCTGAAACGCAAGGTCGAATCGGTCCAGCGCAAGTAAACCGACCGGGCGCATAAGCCAGCGATACGGACCACTCGAACGCAAGCGAGCCAAGGACGGGGTTATGGCGCCTTCTCGGGCGGTGGGAACACCACCTCCATGCCGCGGGCGTCGAGCTGACGGATGTCCTCGGGGCTGCCGTCCTCGGCCAGGGTGACCAGACCGATGCCGGGCCCGTTCCACAGGCGTTCTCCGGCCTTGGCGCGGTCCGGGTCCCTGGGCTCCACCGCCATGGGCCGGCGCTGGGTGAACCAGTTGAGCGGCGAGCGTGGCGAGTAAAGCCAGCGATTGAGCCGGTCGAAGGTATCCAGCAGGGTGTCGGGAAAGCAGTTCTTGAGACCGCTGGAGGTGATCTGCCAGATCATCGGGCCCTGGTGCCGGTGACGGATACGCACGTCGTAGACGAACGAGTAGTGCACGTCGCCAGACAGGATGACGTAGTGCCCCGGGGTCCGCGAGTGGCGGAAGATGTTGAGCATCACGCTGGCGGCGCCACGATGGGCCATCCAGTTCTCGGCATCCACCAGCAGCGGCTTGCCCGCCAGGGTGAACAATTTCTGGATGGTCTCGATGAGCTTGACCCCGAACATCGGCGCCGGAGAGACGATGACCGCCGACGGCGCGTCGATCAACTCCTGCTGAAATTCCGATAACGCCTCCCAGTCCATCAGGCCGGATGGTCGTTCGGGCTTGCGCCCGTTGCGCCAGCGTCGGGTGCGGGTATCCAGCACCACCAGGCGTGGACTGCCCTCCACCTGAAATTCCCAGCCCTCGAAGCGAAATAGGCGCTCGAGACAGGCATCCTGCTGATCCTTGTCGAGCCAGCCTTGGTTATCGTTGGCGTCGCTCAACAGCGCCTGGGCTTCGTCCAGCGGTGTCTTCAACCGCTCGGGGGCGTTGCCCCAGCCCTGACACAGCAGATAGGCCAGCAAGGCATTGCCGATGATGCGCTTGGAGAAGGGGTGGCCGTAAGCCGTGCTTTCCCACTGCGCGGTGAGGTTCCAGTCGTCGGTGACGTCGTGGTCATCGAAGATCATCAGGCTCGGCAACTGGGCCATGACGCGGGCGGCGGCAGGCAGGGTAGCGACGAAGTCGTCGATGATCCGGGCCTGGTCGTCGTAGGTCTCTCGTCGCTTTTCTTCAAGCGCAGGAGGCTGGCACTCGATGAGGCGCCACGGCGTCGGCGACCAGACCAGCAGGTACATGGCCACCATCTCGGCGAAGGTCATCAGGTGATTGGCGGCGCTGGCCGACGTGAACACCGGCTTGCGTACGCCCCCGAAGAAGCGATCCTTGAGGGCCGCCGAGCTCTTGACATCGGGCAGCAACTCCTCGCGTCGATAGTAGCTGAAGGGGCTTGCGTAGAGCGATTGGCTGTCGTCGATGGTCGAGCCCTCGAGGGTCTCGTCGAACAGCCCCAGGCGCTCGATCAGCGCGTGTATCGCCACCAGCAAGGGGCCGGCGACGTCATCGGCGTAGATCTGGTCGCCGGTCATCAACAGCCAGGCCGGCCACTGTTCGGGACAGTCGAGACGCCGGGCGAGCCAGCTGTCCAGATGGGCCAGGCCGTCCGGGCCATCGTAGTGAGGACGACGGCAGGAGCCATGCAGCAGGCGTCGG
Source organism: Halomonas sp. YLB-10 (assembly GCF_003856855.1). Classification (NCBI taxonomy): domain Bacteria; kingdom Pseudomonadati; phylum Pseudomonadota; class Gammaproteobacteria; order Oceanospirillales; family Halomonadaceae; genus Halomonas; species Halomonas sp. YLB-10. Next base: position 421,925 of record NZ_RRCU01000001.1, on the reverse strand, counting down.
TGGCTCGATGCCAGCACGAATGCCGGCGTCTCGTGCCCTTCATGGCACAGATGAGGCGCCAGCTCGCCGAGTGAGGTTTCGCGCTCGCCCGTCACCTTGAGGTCGTAGTCGATCCGGGTGTCCTGGGGCAGAGGCTCATCCAGCGGCGCATCGATCAGGTAGAGCAGGGCATGGCGGCCCAGTGGCACCAGCCGGTAATCGTCCTCACCAAGCGGCTGTCGGCGCGGTGACTCGCCACTGGGTGACAGCTCGAGGGTCAAGCTGAGCGGACGGCTCGCCACCAGCCAGATGCGCAGACGTTCGGGACTCAAGCGTCGCAGGATGGGGCCGGCGAGGATAGCGGGAAGGTCGTCGGGAGACGTTCCGGTGTCGGTCATGGCGGTCCTGTGTCGGTTCGCTGTCGGTAAGCCCCTTTACGGGGGGAGACCTCGCGCATGGCGAATACATCAAGAGTATCAACGGTAAGCGGCAAGGAGGCCAGAGCGCCGGCGTATGCCTTGCAGACTGTTCCCGAGGTGGCCGTTGCGCTGACTGGTCTGGTAGCGCTGGTCTTGACCTGGCTGCGCGAGTGGTCCGGGTCAGCACCTGGCAAATGCTAGCATCAAGGATGAGGAACGCGTCTTCCCGGGAGACTCCCATGGCTCATGAACATCGAACGACCGAAAGCGCCACAGCGGGCGGCCCTGCTCACCAGCACGCTGAGCGTGACAAGCATCGGCACGATCCCCACGGCCATGACGCGCACCGCCATGGCCATGGCATCGGCCATGTACACACCGACAGCCAGCGTCGGCTGGCCTGGGGCATCCTGCTGACCGCGTCCTTCATGGTGGCCGAGGTGATCGGAGGTGTTGTCTCCGGGTCGCTGGCGCTGCTGGCCGACGCCGGCCATATGCTCACCGACAGCGCTGCCCTGGTGCTGGCCTGGTTTGCCGCCCGCCTCAGCAAGCGACCTGCCGACGACGCCCGCAGTTTTGGCTATGACCGGGTGCAGATCCTCGCCGCCTTCGTCAACGGCTTGACCCTGATCGCCATCGTGGTCTGGATCTCGATCGAAGCGGTCCGCCGCCTGCTGAGTCCGGTCGAGGTGCTGGGGCCTGTCATGCTGACGGTGGCGGTGGCGGGACTGCTGGTCAACATCGTGGTCTTCGTGATTCTTCACGGCGGCGATCGCGACAATCTGAATATTCGCGGTGCTGCACTGCACGTGCTGGGCGATCTGCTCGGTTCCGTTGCGGCGATCGTTGCCTCGCTGGTGATCATGGCGACCGGATGGACGCCGATCGACCCGCTGCTGTCGGTGCTGGTGGCGCTGCTGATCCTCAGGAATGCCTGGACACTGACGCGCCAGAGTGGGCACATCCTGCTGGAAGGCGTTCCGGAATCCCTGGACATCGATGCCATGAAGCGGGCCGTCGTCGAGGCGGTACCGGCGGTATGCGACGTTCATCATGTTCACGCCTGGTCGCTGACACCCGGACGGCATCTGGTGTCGATGCACGTCGGCGTGCGCTCGGGAGAAGACCACCAGACAACTCTGGTGGCAGTGCGGGAGGTGCTGACCCAAGGGTTCGATATCGAGCATGTCACGATGCAACTGGAAGATGTGGGGGACTGCGTCGACCATCGCTGAGCAGCACCACTGCGTGGGGTCAGGCAGGCGCAAGGCAAGCCGATAGGGAAGAGCGGGTGGCCGCCCCCCCTGGAGGCAGGGAGGGCGAGGATGGCCGGCGACTAGAGAAGCTTGGTCTGTCGCAGACTGTGCAGGGCGCAGGGGGCATCGAAGCTGTTCGCATCCGCCAGATCCCAGAACTCACGATACAGCGGATGGTTCTTGGCGCCGCCCTCCAGCAACTCCTTGGGTGCCAGGCTGTCGATCAGGCTGATGTAGGGCAGCGCCTTGCCATTGGAGAGGCGCCTGATGATGTGTTCGGGGCCAAGTTCGCTGGGGTGATGCAGCCCAGCAGCCTCCAGCATCTCGCACAGGGCGAACTTGGTGTTGGCGTGGAAGTTCTTCACCCGCACCGACTTGTCCTCGACGTCCAGGCGGTTGCCGCGGGCCTTGTCCTGGGTGGCGACCCCGCTGGGGCACTGGTCGTTGTGGCAGCTCTGGGCCTGGATACAGCCCAGCGAGAACATGAAGCCACGGGCCATGTTGACCCAGTCGGCGCCCAGCGCCAGCGTACGGGCGATGTCGAAGGCGCTGATGATCTTGCCGCTGGCGCCGATGCGAATCTCGTCGCGCAGGCCGGCGCCGACCAGGGTGTTGTGGACCAGGATCAGGGCGTCATTGAGCGGCATGCCGAGGCGGTTGATGAATTCCAGCGGTGCGGCGCCGGTGCCGCCCTGGCCACCGTCGACGACGATATAGTCGGGGCGGTCGCCGCATTCCAGCATGGCCTTGACCATGGCGAACCATTCCCAGGGATGGCCCAGGGCCAGCTTGATGCCCACCGGCTTGTCGCCGGAGAGGGTGCGCAGCTCCTGGATGAAGTGGATCATCTCGCAGGGGGTGGAGAAGGCGGAGTGCTTGGACGGCGAAAGTACGTCCTGGCCTTCGGGCACGCCGCGAGTCGAGGCTATCTCGGCGGTCACCTTGGCCCCCGGCAGGATGCCGCCATGGCCAGGCTTGGCGCCCTGGGACAGCTTGATCTCGATCATCTTCACTTCGTCACGACGGGCATTCTCCTTGAACTTGTCGCGATCGAATCCACCGTCGTCGCGACGACAGCCGAAGTAGCCGGAACCGATCTGCCACACCAGGTCGCCGCCGCGCAGGTGGTAGGGCGATATCGCCCCTTCCCCGGTGGTGTGGTAGAAGCCCCCGAGCTTGGCACCTTCGTTGAGGGCGCTGATGGCATTGGGCGACAGGGCACCGAAGCTCATGGCGGAAATATTGAGCACGCTGGCCTTGTAGGGCTTGGCGCGATGCTCGCCGACGACCACGCGGAAGTCATGATCGGTGATCTCCACCGGTGACAGTGATGGCCCCATCCACTCGTAGCCGGGGGCGTTCATGTCCCGGAGCGAGCCGAAGGGCTTCTTGTCGATGGTGCTCTTGGCCCGTCGATAGACCAGCGAGCGCTGCTCGCGGGAGAAGGGCGACTCGAAGGTGTCCGCCTCGATGAAGTACTGGCGGAACTCGGGCCCGATGGATTCCAGGAAGTAGCGAATATGCGCCAGGATCGGGTAGTTGCGACTGACCGTGCGGCGACGCTGGACGATGTCATAGGTGCCCAGCGCGGTCAGCGCGCCAAACGCCAGCACCCCCGTCAGCCACCATAGTGACGCCAGTAGCCCGAGCAGGCTGACGATCAGGCCGGCGACGGCGATGTAGTAGGCGCCGAAGCGGGTCGAGGCGTGGCGTGAAAGGTACGAGGCCATGTCGTTCTCCCTGAGTCACGGTTTTCTTGTGTTCTTTACTCATGCAAGCACATTACCTGTCACCGGCATAGAGCACGCGGCACCGGGTGACGACCAGGCACAGTGGAGCAAAAGGCGGAGGCATGGCTCGGGAGAGAGGCCGCGCTCAAGGCGGCAGCCGGCAAGTCGTGAGGTGCTGCTGCAGGTGACTGCAAAGCGTCATCGTCTCGTAACCAAGTGCAAATAGTGTTTGACCTGAGCGCCAAGACGGCGCATGCTGCTCGCAGTTGGTTAGCAAGTTGAACGTCTCAGAGGTCATCGAAGCATCCTGGCGACGATGTTCCGGGGGAAGGTTTCTTGTTTTACCCACTGCAACTCGGGTATCTCCCGGTAATGTATATACGCTAGTCGAGGATTCGATCATGGCAACTGGTACCGTCAAGTGGTTCAACGACACTAAGGGCTACGGCTTCATCTCTCCGGACGACAACGGTGACGACCTGTTCGCTCACTTCTCCGAGATTCAAGCCGACGGCTTCAAGTCCCTGCAGGATGGCCAGAAGGTCTCCTTCGAGGTGACTCAGGGCAAGAAAGGCCTCCAGGCTTCCAACATCAAGGTCATCGACTAAGTCGATCGCTTGATGGCCGCTCAGGCGGCGTGATGCATCGCACTTGATGCATGGAAAAGGCTCGCTACGGCGGGCCTTTTTGCGTTTCTGATGTGTCGTTCTGCGCCCCGGGTGGGTGCCGGTGAAGGACATCCGTAAACGAGGTGAATCTCTCGCAAAGGCGCTGTGGCATAGGGTAAAGGGTCTATATGCCTGAAAGAGATAAAAAAATAATACATTGTAACTATTTAGAATAAGGTGAGGGAGGCACAATAGGCTGATTCTCTTCAGCAAGGCCACCTCATGTCGCTGGATGCCTGGATCGCCCTTTCCGTTGCCTGTGCCGTCTTCCCGTTTATGGCGCTGACACGCCTCGGCCCCGACATGGTGCTGATGGGGGCTCTTGTGGTGCTTCTGAGCCTTGGGGTCATCGACGCCGAGCAGGCGTTGGGCGGCTTTTCCAACAGTGGCTTGTTCACGGTCGCCTTCCTCTACATCCTGGTCGCCAGCCTGCGTGATACCGGTGGTATCGATCTGATCATTCGTCACGTGCTGGGACGCCCCTCCGGCGAACGTCACGCCTTGTCACGCCTGGTGTGGCCCGTCACCGCCGTCAGCGGGCTGCTCAACAACACGCCGGTGGTGGCCACCTTCATCCCTGCGGTGATCAGCTGGGGGCGTCGCTTCTCGATTGCCCCGCAGTTGTTGCTGATGCCGCTGAGCTTCGCTTCGATCCTCGGCGGCACCGTCACCCTGATGGGCACCAGTACCAATCTGGTGGTGCATTCGCTGATGCAGGAGCGCTTCCCGGACCTCCACCTGGGGCTGTTCGAAATCGCCTGGGTGGGCGTGCCCATGGCACTGGTTGGGGTCGTCTACCTGCTGGTAGTAACGCCTCGTCTGCTGTCCAGGCGCCCCGGCAGTGAGGAGGCCTTCGCCAACCTGCGCGAGTTCACCATCGAAATGGAAGTGGATCCGCAGGGGCCGCTGGTCGACCGCACCGTCGAAGAGGCCGGGCTGCGGCATCTTTCCGGGCTCTTCCTGGTGGAAATCGAACGCGGTGGCAATGTGGTCAGCGTGGTGGGGCCGGGTGAACGTCTCAAGGGCGGGGATCACCTGGTCTTTGCCGGCACCACTGAGGGGGCAGTGGAATTGCAGCAGATGCGCGGTCTGAGGCCATCCCGTCTGGGGGAGTCGCATCTTGAGAAGGAGTTTCGCGAGCGCCGCCTGGTGGAAGCGGTAGTCTCCGACCAGTGCCAGTTCATCGGGCAGAAGATTCGCGATGGCCATTTTCGCACGCTCTATGGCGCCGCTGTGCTGGCGGTCTGTCGTGGTGGGCGCAGGGTGGCGGGTAGCCTCGGGCAGATTCGTCTGCAACCCTCCGATGTGCTGTTGCTCGAGGCGCGCCCGGCCTTTATCGAACGTCATCGACAGTCTCAGGACTTCCTGTTGATCAGCCAGGTCAATGGTCAGGCCAGGCCCGCCTTCGACCGAGCGCTGCGCGCCTGGGCGATCCTGGCGACGGTAGTGGTGCTGGCCTCCACCGGGCTGATGAGCATGATGAACGCCGCCATGCTGGGCGCCACGGCAGCCCTGTTGAGCGGCTGTGTCAGCGTCCGCAGTGCCCGTCGCGGCATGGACACCCAGGTGTTACTGACCATCGCCGCATCCTTTGGCCTGGGCGCCGCACTGCAGACGTCCGGGGCAGCAGATGTGGTGGCCCGTGGGCTGCTGAGTGTCGTCGGCGACAGTCCCTGGGCGCTGCTGGTGGGCACCTACTGTGTGGTGGCGCTGCTGACCTCGCTGGTGACCAACAATGCCGCAGCGGTCATTACCTTCCCCATCGCCATGGCAGGGGCCGAGAGTCTCGGCGTCAATCCTTTGCCCTACGTGGTCGTGGTGATGTTTGCCGCATCGGCCAGTTTTCTCACCCCGATTGGCTATCAGACCAATCTGATGGTCATGGGCCCCGGTGGCTACCGGGTTCAGGATTACCTCAAGCTCGGCGGCCCCCTGAATCTGCTGACTGCGGTCGTGGTGCTGGTGCTGACCCCCTTTTTCTGGCCCTTCTAAAAAGCCCTGTGTGCTTCTCGGTAGCCGGGTGACTTCACCTGTTTGGCTCGTCCCCTCTGGCGCATTGCGGTAGGCTAGGAGGTTGTGCTTTGCAACATAGACTGAGATCTGCCCATGAGCGACAACGACCAGCTGGTCATCGAGCCCCGAGGCGAAGCGGACGCCTGCATGATCATTCTTCACGGCCTGGGAGCGGATGGGCGTGACTTCGAGCCGGTGGTGCCCATGCTGCCAAGGCCCGGTTACGCTCAGATCCGATTTATCCTGCCCCATGCACCGCGCCTGCCGGTCACCATCAATGGTGGCATGGTCATGCCCGCCTGGTACGACATTCTCGAGATGAGCCTGGACCGTCGGGTGGACGAGATGCAGCTGCGGCTGTCGGCCGAGCGGATCAAGGGCGTCATACAGTCCCAGATCGATGCCGGCATCGACAGCCGACGTATCCTGCTCGCCGGGTTTTCCCAGGGTGGGGCCGTTGCCTACGAGGCCGCCTTCAGCTTTGACAAGCCGCTGGGTGGTCTGCTGGCGATGTCCACCTACTTTGCCACCGCGAACTCGATCGAGCTGAACGAGGCCAATCGCGACCTGAGGGTGGAAATCCATCACGGCAGCATGGATCCGGTGGTACCCGAATCCCTGGGCCGAGCCGCCTTCGCTCGTCTGGAGGAGCTTGGCTATCACACCGTCTATCGTCAGTATCCCATGGCTCACGCGGTCTGCCCGCAGCAGATCGGGGATATCGGCGAGTGGATGAGTGAGCTGCTGGGACAGTGAGTCCTTAGGCTGCTTTGCTCAGCCTGCGAACATGAGACTTTTCATCCTGCGAAGGAAGTCTGGTTCTTCTAAGCTTTTTTCGTACAAAAAATTAAGAAAAAGCTTACGGGATGCAGGGTGATGTCTGTATGGAGGTTTTTCCGTCGCGACAAGACAAAGGCTGAGAGTGGCACACCCCCACAGACCATGACGGTCAGTGACGGGGAGTCGGGGGCCGAGGCCCTGCTGGGCGCCGCGCCGGGGTCCGCCTTGTTGCTTGACCATGAAGGAACCATCGTCTGGGCGAACGCTCGTCAGTGCAATGAACTGGGCAAGTCTCTGGCAGATATCAGGGGGCTGAGCCTGACCGATGTTCATTGCAGTACGGCAGCCGAGACACTGGAGCTGGCCCTTGCGCGTTGTCGCGAGGGAGGCGGGAGCTGGGAAGGCGTGGTGGCCTGTGACGGGGTTGGTCGTCTACGTCACCTTGGTACCAGCATCCACCCGGTGTCGTGGTGCGCTGCCCGCTGGATGCTGATGAAGCACGACGTCAGCCGGTTGCAACTGCAGGCGGCATCAGCTCAGCGACTGAGCCGCACCATTGAAAGCCGCATGGCGAGGCTCCCGGGAGTGGTGTTCCGGCTGCGCCAGTCGCCCGGGGGAGGCTTGTCGTTTGACTACCTGGGACCTGGCTTCGAATCCCAGACGGGGCTGTCTCGTCAAAGTGCCCTGGAAGACGTCGAGGTCGTGCTTTCCAGGCTGGACGAAGACGCGCGTGAGCAGTTGACGCTGGCGCTCGCCCAGTCCCTGGTCAGCCTCACACCCTGGCACCTGGACATCACCCTGGGTGATGCTCAGGAGACCGTCGCGGAAGGACAGCGCTGGTTCGAGGCCAGGGGCACGCCCCAGCGATTCGATGACGGCACCGTGGTCTGGGATGGCCTGCTGCTGGACGTGACCCAGCGCAAGCAGGCGGAGTCGCGTGTCGCCAAGCTGGTCAGCACCGATGTCCTCACCGGCGTGATGAATCGCCGAGCCTTCCTCGAGGCAGGAGCGCGGGTACTCGCCCGGTTGCGGCGCCGTGGCGAGCCAGCGGTGCTGGCGATGCTGGATCTTGACCATTTCAAGTCGCTGAACGATGCCTACGGCCACGCCGCTGGGGACATGGTGCTGAAGGCTTTCGCCGATACCTGTCGTCTAAGCCTGCGCCCCTATGACCTGCTGGCGCGTATCGGGGGCGAAGAATTTCTGGTACTGCTCGGTGACGTTCATGCCGAAGACGCCTGGGACATACTGGAGCGTCTTCGAAGCAACGTGGAAGCATCGACCTTGAAGGTCGACCGTCGTGCCCTCAAGGTAACAGTGAGCATGGGAGCCATCTGTGTCGGGCAGGACGAAAGTCTCGACATGGCCATGCGGCGTGTGGACGGAGCGCTCTACGATGCCAAGCGTGCCGGTCGCAACCAATTGAAGGGCCTCCTTCCTGAGTATGAACGCGATAACCTCGCGTTGGGCAAGGCCCTGGCATCATCCACCATCTACAAGGAGATCGAGATGGCGTTGAGCGAAGATCTGCGGATCCCTAAGCCCTGCCCGAACTGCGGCAGCTACAACATGCGAGTCCCCAGCACCAAGAATCCCGATGAAAAGGTGCACTGCGCTTCCTGCCAGACCTACGTCTGCCTTTACGCCGAAGCGGAGGAGATGATCGAGAAGACACCCAAGAGCGAGTCCGAGGAACTGATCGAGAAGGCCATGAACCGGGACAAGTGACCGTGACAAGTGACCGGGACAAGTGAACGTGTCAGCTCCGGGCCGAACGCCAGCGCCCCCGCCTTGCAGGCGGGGGCGCTTTGGTTTCGTTGGGGGGAGGTGCTACAACAGCTCTTCGCCGGCCAGGGCCAGGCGCGAGCGCTCGACGCTTTTTAACGTCACATGGCCGGCATGGGGCCAGTTCTTGAAGTTCTGAACCACTGCGGCCATGCCGCAGGTATTGGCGGTGAGGTAAGGGGTGTCGATCTGGCCGACGTTGCCCAGACAGACGATCTTGGTGTTGCGTCCCGCTCGGGTGATCAGGCTCTTCAACTGCTTTGGCGTAAAGTTCTGGGCTTCGTCGATGATCAGGAAGGTGTCGTTGAGGGTGCGTCCACGCATGAAGCCCGGCGCCCGGATCTGCACGCGTGAGCCCAGTAGCTGGCGCGTGGCGTCCTGGTTCCAGGTCGAGCTTCCGTCATGCTCGTCGCGCAGCAGGTTGTCCATGTTGTCGTGGAAGGCGCCCATCCAGGGCGACATCTTTTCCTCTTCGGTGCCGGGCAGAAAGCCGATGTCCTCGCTCATGGAGATCGGCGCTCGGGTGAACACCACCCGTTCGAAACGCTTGGTATCGAGGGTCTGCTGGAAGGCCGCGGCCAGGGTCATGAAGGTCTTGCCGGTGCCGGCACTACCGGCCACCGTGACCAGGTCCACGGCGTCGTCCATCAGCAGGTTCAAGGTGAAGTTCTGCCGGCTGTCGTGGGCGTGTACCCCCCAGACGCTGGCGCCGTGGCGATAGTTGGTCAAAAGCTCCAGGGTGGCCTGGTGGGGGGCGAGTTCGCGCACGATGGCTTCGAAGCTGGCCTCGCTGTCGGCGTCGGACACCAGCATGCCCAGGTGCCAGTGCTGGGGAATCTCGCCGCTCAGGCGATAGATGACACGGTCATGGTCGCGCTCGACCTTGACGTCCAGCGCCATGGCGTCCCACAAGCCACGGCCGGCGTCCTCATACACAGCGACACCGTCGGTCATGGCGTCGGAGTCATCGAAGGCGCGATCGGTCAGGTAGTCCTCGACCGGCACGCCGAGGGCGGCGGCCTTGACCCGCAGGTTGATGTCCTTGGTGACCAGGATCACCGAGGCGTCGGGGCGTTCCTGACGCAGTCGGCAGGTCTCGCCGAGCAGACGATTGTCGGGGCTGTCTTCCAGGTTGTCGGGCAGGGTGAGGTCGGAGTAGCAGAGCAGTCTCAGTCGGCCATCTGGTCCGCTGACGCGGGTGATGGGAATACCTTGGCGTATCTGGTCGATGTCGACGTTGGCGGTCAGGTCAGAGAGGGTCCGGCTGACTTGCCGGGCGGTGCGGGCGATTTCGCGGATGCCATTCTTGTGCTTGTCGAGCTCCTCGAGCACGGTCATGGGGATAACCACTTCGTGCTCTTCGAACTGGTAGAGGGCGCTGGGATCATGGATCAGTACGTTGGTGTCCAGCACGTACAGTCGGGTGGCCTTCTTGTCGATGCGTACCATCGGCACAGCTCTCCTGATTGTCACCTTGGGCGTCAACATGACGCCTTGATGTCGACACTCTCAGCGCGCGATGTCAGGAATGTGACAGCCGCCAAGGTGTCGGATTGCACACGATAGGCTCCTCCTGTGGCCATGAAACGGTTCTCAACCGATTCTCAATCGGTTCTCAAACCCTTGGGCGGGTGGGCCGTTACTTGCAGTTTGTCCCGCTGTGGCGCAAGACGTGCTGCCAACGGCGCTTCTTTACATTGGACCCTGTTTCGGTCCAGCGGTGCCCTTGAGTCAAGCATGGACGATGACAAAAATGCTGCAAGGGCGAAGTGTCAACGCTGCGCTATCAGGTCAATTCTTCGGTCAACCTTCCCACTCACGCCAGGCCGGTCCTCTGCGATTCGGCCGCGACGGCCGTATCCCCCGAGATGACGGTCAGGACCGAGCCCGCCAGCTTTCGTGCCGCACAGGCCCGGGCCGAAATGCTGCGGCGCTCAGGGTGCGATCATTACCCTGTCCTGGTCGAAGGCCACCGCCCAGGTGCGCAGCGAGACGCTGTCGTCTTCCACGCAACGGCCGTCCGTGAGGCGAAAGTGCTGCTTGTACAGGGGAGAGGCCACCACTGGCTCTCCCTGGATGTCGCCGACGATGCCTCGGGCCAGCACATTGGCCTTGGCGATGGGGTCGTGGTGGTCGATGGCGAACAGTTCCGGGCTATGCCCGGGCAGGTAGAACAGCGCCACCTGGGCGGGGCCCTCGGCGCTGTCGATCCAGGCGGCGACACCGGAGAAGGGCACCAGGTCACTGCGCTGGCACAGCGGTATCCAGTCCAGCGAACGGCTGATGGAAGAAGCGGTCATGGAAAACTCCTTGTGGCGTTGTTGGCGGCCCGTCTCGTGACGAGGTGTGGTCACGAGGGCGGAAACGGTGGTTGGCTGAGGCTTGCTCAGGCTGGGCGGAGCTGACCGCGCTCCTCGGTGACGATGATGTCCGGGTCGGGACGGCTGTCGTTGACGTAGCTGCGAAAGCGCTTGAGCTTGTCCGGATCGGCCAGGGCGCCCGCCCACTCGCACTCGTAGGTATCGATGACGTGCTGCATCTGGCGTTCGAGCTCCTCGCCGATGCCCAGACTGTCGTCGAGCACCACCGCCTTGAGGTAGTCGAGGCCTCCCTCGAGGTTTTCGCGCCACACAGAAGTCCGCTGCAGTCGATCGGCGGTGCGTACGTAGAACATCAACAGACGGTCGATGGCCTGGATCAGGGCCTGGTCATCCAGGTCGGTGGCGAACAGCTCCGCATGACGCGGACGCATGCCGCCGTTGCCGCAGACGTACAGGTTCCAGCCATGCTCGGTGGCGATGACGCCGATGTCCTTGCTCTGGGCCTCGGCGCACTCGCGGGTGCAGCCGGACACCGCAAACTTGAGCTTGTGCGGCGAGCGCAGTCCCTTGTAGCGATGCTCGAGTCGCAGCGCCATGCCGACGCTGTCCTGGACGCCGTAGCGGCACCAGCTGCTGCCGACACAGGATTTCACCGTGCGCAGCGACTTGCCGTAGGCGTGTCCGGTTTCGAAGCCAGCGTCGATCAGTTCCTCCCAGATGGCCGGCAGGTCCTCGAGACGCGCGCCAAACAGGTCGATGCGCTGGCCGCCGGTGATCTTGGTGTAGAGGCCGTACTTCTTGCCCACCTGGCCCAGCACGATCAGCTTGTCCGGGGTGATCTCACCGCCGGCGATACGCGGCACCACGGAAAAGGTGCCGTTCTTCTGCATGTTGGCCATGAAGGTGTCATTGGTATCCTGCAGCGGGATATGCGCCGCGTCGGTGATCGGTTCGTTGAAGCAGGAGGCCAGGATCGAGGCCACCGCCGGCTTGCAGACGTCACAGCCGAGACTCGGCGCCCCGTCGTCCAGGATGGTGCCGTGTCGGGTCATCAACTCGCTGAAGGTCTTGATGCCCTCGACCCGGACGATATCGAAGAGCTGCTGGCGGGTGTGGGCGAAGTGCTCGCACAGGGAGGTGTCGACTTCCATGCCGCGGGCCGCCAGTTCATGGTCGAAGACGTTCTTGAGCAGCGCCGCACAGCCGCCGCAGCCGGTACTGGCCTTGGTCGTCCCCTTGACCGCGCCGAGGTCCTCGCAGCCGGCGTCGATGGCGGCGCTGATGGCGCCCTTGGTGACGTTGTGGCACGAGCAGATGGTGGCACTGTCCGGCAGGGCGTCCGGGCCCAGCGCCGGCGCCGGTTCGCTGGAGGGCACGATCAACGAGGCGGGGTCCGCCGGCAGATCCAGGTTATTGGCGTAGTACTGCATCAGGCTGTCGTAGGCGGAGTTGTCGCCCACCAGCATGGCGCCGAGCAGGCGCTTGCCGTCACCGGAGACCACCAGCTTGCGATAGACCTGCTGGATCTGGTCGAAGTATCGGTACTGCTTGGCGCCGGGATGGCGGTTAGCGTGGGCGTCGCCGATGGCCCCCACGTCGACCCCCATCAGCTTGAGCTTGGTGCTCATGTCGGCCCCGGTGAAGGTCGAATCGCCACCGCACAGGGTGTCGGCCGCGGCCTTGGCCATCTGATAACCGGGGGCGACCAGACCGAAGATGCTGTTGTTGTACAGCGCGACCTCGCCCACCGCGAGGATGGCGGGATCGCTGGTCAGGCAGTGGTCATCGATCACCACGCCGCCACGTTCGCCGATCTCGAGCCCGCACTCGCGGGCCAGCTCGTCCCGGGGGCGTATGCCGGCGGAGAACACGATCAGATCGGTCTCCAGCACCTTGTCGTCCTGAAATACCATGCGCAGACGGCTGGCTTCACCGGGGACGATCTCGCGGGTCGCTCTTTCGGTCAGCACCTGGACGCCCAGGCCCTCGATCTTTTCCTTGAGCAGTTCACCGCCTTGCTCGTCCACCTGCATCGGCATCAGACGCGGGGCAAATTCGACCACCGCGGTGTCCAGGTCGAGGCCGCGCAGGGCGTTGGCGGCCTCCAGCCCGAGCAGTCCGCCCCCCACCACCACGCCGGTATTGGCGGTGGCGGCGGCGGCGCGAATGGCGTCGAGATCGTCCAGGGTGCGGTAGACCAGGCAGCCCTCGCGATCATTGCCGGGAATCGGCGGGACGAAGGGGAAGGAACCGGTGGCCAGCACCAGACGGTCGAAGTCGAGGTAGCCAGCGTCGGTGTGAACGCGCCGTGCATCGCGATCGATGGCGGTGACCGCCTGGTGCAACTTGAGCTCGATGCCGTGCTCGGCGTAGTAGTCGGCGGTGGACAGCGCCAGGGACTGGGCGTCGCGGCCGCTGAAGTACTCCGACAGGTGCACTCGGTCGTAGGCCAGATGACGTTCCTCGCCGAACACCACGATGCGGTAGCGGCGGTGCTGATCACGTTCGACCAGCTGCTCGACCAGGTGGTGACCTACCATGCCGTTGCCTACCACGACCAGGGTGGGGCGGGTATCCGTGGCGTCGCTGTCGGGAGCATTGTGTGCGGCGAGATTGTGCTTTGTGCTGGACATCAGGCGGCATCCTGTTCGGTGGTCGATGGGTCGGTGTCGGTGGTGGCGTCGTCCGCCAGCAGGGCCTCGGTATCGGCCTGGCCCAGCAGCAGCGAGTGGCGCGCTCGGTCCAGTCGCTGGCCTTGCTCGGCGAGCCGGAATAGCCAGGGGCCCATGCGGGTATCGCCGTAGAGCACGGCGCCCTCGAGTCGGCCGTCGCGCAGCAGCAGTCGGCGGTATTCGCCCTGGTCGCGATAGCTGAGGACCTCATGTCCGTCCTCGGCCTCGGTGGGGCCGAAGGCGTACAGCGAGACGCCGGAAACCTTGAGCTTGGTGGCGCAGGCGCGTTCGTGGTAAGGCGCCGAGGGCTCGCCGCACAGGCGACTGGCCAGTACCTCGACCTGATGCCAGATCGGCTCCACCAGGCCGTAGGTGGTGTCCTCGAACTGGCAGCATTCGCCGAGGGCAGAAATGTCGGGGTCCGAGGTGGCCAGGGTGTCGTCGACGACGATGGCGCGATCGCAATCGAGCCCCGCATCCCTGCCCAGCTCGGCGTTGGGGGTGATGCCGGCGGCGATCACCACGCAGTTCGCCGGCAGCAGGCGCTCGTCGTCTTCCAGGCGCACACCGACCACCTGGCCGTTTTCATCGCCGACGATCTCGGCCAGCCGCGCCCCGGTCTTCAGATGGATGCCGCGTCCTTCGATTTCGCTTGCCAGCATGGTGCTGGCGGTGGCGTCCAGCTGCCGGTTCATCAGGCGCGGTGAGCGTTGCAGCACGCATACCTGCATGCCTCTGGCGGCGAGGCCGGCGGCGGCCTCCAGGCCCAGCAGGCCACCACCGACCACCACCGCCGCGCCGCCAGCCTTTGCTGCGTCGGCCAGGCGCGCCGCATCGTCCAGATCGCGAAAGCCCGACACGCCCGTCAGCGTGATGCCGGGGATCTGTGGCATGGCGCTGCGCGAACCCAGCGCCAGCACCAGGTGGTCGTAGGGGATCACCTCGCCGTCGTCGCACTCGACCAGGCGCCGGGTACGATCGATCCGTTCCACCCGCGCGCCCAGGCGCTGATCGACCGTGACGGCGGAGTCATGCGGCGGTGTCAGCGTCAATCCATCCTGCTCGACATCGCCGGCCAGCCAGCTCGACAGCAGAATGCGGTTGTAGGCCGCGTGCGGTTCGGCGCCGATCACGGTGATGTGTCGTGGGGCACCACTCTGGGCCGCCAGGGTCTCGATCAATCGATGCGCGGCCATGCCGTTGCCGACGATCACCAGGTGGGGAAGACGTGCGTCATCAGACCTCGTCGGGGAAGACGAGCCGGCCTGGGTCATTTCGGAACGGGACCTTGAGTCAGGCAGGCCAGAGGAGCGGGGCCTGGAGTCAGAAGGACCAGTGGAATATGGCATCGCATGGGCTCCAAAAACGCCAAAGACGTCTCTCACACCTCCGGCGTCGGAGGGTGAAGAGACGTCTTTGTCTAGTGTCGGTGCGATCGCCGTTGACCGCCGCCGGCATTCGCCGGCACTTGCTACAGGCTATCCAAGTTTCATGCCTGTTTTACGTTTTGTGCAGGTAAAACAGCCTGTTGGTGCAGGCCCTGGTGGCGGGCGTCAGCACCGGTCAGGCAGGGTTCAGGGCGTGTCGGCACCGTACTGGTGCGTGGCGGCGTCGTAATGCACAGCGCTGTAGCACTCCTCCAGGGTGGCGGTGTCGAGCTGTCGCCCGCGAGCCTCGAGCAGCGGCGACAACCGCTGGATCAGCCCCTCGAAGTCGGCCGTCAGGGGGCGCAGTCGCTCACCGATGCAGGGGTAGCCCGGGGCGGCTTCCAGCGGCAGCTCGTCGAGATGGCCTACGGCTTCATCGAGGTAGGGGGGCAGTGCCAGCCAGGCCAGGGTCTGGCGTCTGGCCTCAGGCGCCTTGTCCAGCCACAGGGCGGCGGCCTGGAGGGCGCGCAGCAGCGCGGACAGGGTATTCGGGTAGCGCCGAGCCCAGGAGGCCGTCACCCCCAGCACCTTCTCGGGATGCGCCGGCATCAGTTCTGCACCGCTGGCCACCACTCGACCCACCTGACGATGCTGGGCCAGGCTGCCCCAGGGCTCGCCGACGCAGAAGCCATCGATCTCGCCTTCGCGCAGGGCGTCCACCATGCGCGGGGGCGGCAGCGCGACCAGTTCGACCTCGCTGTCGACGTCGATGTCGCCGCGGGCCAGCCAGTCACGCAGCAACAGGTGCTGGCAGGAGTAGGGGTAGACCATGGCCAGGCGTGGCCGGGTGCCTTCTTTCAGCGAGGCCTTGAAGCGTCGGGCCAGTTCGCTGGCCGCGCCGAAGGCGCCGGGCTCCCCGTTGTCGACCGAAGCGCCGACCGCATCGGCCAGGCGGCGAGACAGCACCAGCGTATTGCCCTGGCGGCTCAGCACCGCGGCGGCCAGGGTGTCACAAGGCGCGCGGGACAGCCCCAGGCTCATGGCCAGCGGCATTGGCGCCAGCATCTGGGCGCCGTCAAGCAGGCCGGCGGCGACCTTGTCGCGCAGGGTGGACCAGGCGTTCTCGCGTGACAGGCTGACCTCGACCCCCTGGGCGGCGAAGAAGCCGCCTTCCCGGGCGATGATCAACAGCGCAGCATCCAGCAGTGGCACGAATCCCAGGGTCAGGCTGGCGAGCTCGGGTGGATGCGGCGCGCCAGTTCTGGACGTGCTGGCCGCGTCAGAAGACAGCGATGGACTCATGATCCCTTCTCCAGTGGCTTGAGGATGTCGATGACGTTCTGGGCGACCTGTGCGATGCGCTGGCCGCGGTCCATGGCCAGCTTGCGCAGCATGCGGTAGGCCTGTTCCTCATCGCAGCTCTGATGCTTCATCAACAGGCCCTTGGCCTGTTCGATGCGCTTGCGGTCGGCGAGCTGATTGCGTGCCTTGTCGAGGTCGCGGCGCATTCCCTGAAAGGCTTCGAAGCGGGCGATGGCGACATCGATGACCGCCTTGACGCGGTTGGCCGCCAGACCGTCCACCACATAGGCGCTGACGCCGGCCTTCACCGCCGCCTTGAGCGATTCGGGGTCGTGCTGGTCGGCGAAGAACACCACCGGTCGAGGGTTTTCCCGCTGCAGCAGCGCCATGCTTTCCAGGGTGTCCCGGTCAGGCGATTCCATGTCGATGATGACCACGTCGGGTTGATGCTGCTGCACCATGTCGTTGAGGCTGGCCGGGCTTGACAGTCGGCAGACCACCTGGTGTCCGTCCAGCGCAAGCGCCTCTTCGACCATGGCGGCGCGCACTATCTCGTCGTCGACCAGCAGGACCTTCAAGGTGTCGTGTTCGGGCATGGGCGTGGCTCGATGATGCTGTCGCTCGATAGAGCTCGAGTCGACATGATGAAGGGTGCACCTTGGGTGCCTCTGCACCTGTCAGCGCAAAAGGCGTTCCATTTTCGATCTTGTCGTTTTCTGTCAGGGAGATAACCCCCTGCAAAGCCGCCGCCGTGCCCCCGCAGATATGCCGGGCAGGCGCTCGCGCACCGAAAGGGTGCGTAAACGGTGGCCTCTATCGTTCGTTGTGGTGCGAGCCTGGGGTCTGTCAGACGTCTTCTCGCCACCATCGCCTGGGCAAACGTCAGAAAAAACGTCGTGGCTTCAATTGGCTGGCACCAGCATTCCACACTGCAGGGGGCGATTATGGTGTTCTGGCACAGGGTTTGCTTTGGTTACTGGCAAAGCTAGTGCCGTTGTTGGTGCCATGGGCATCACTAAGCCGAGCCAGATGACTACGTCGAGCCCGATCACTAGGCCGAGCCAGATCACTAGGCCGAGCCAGGAAGGGTCCCGACGCTGGTGGCGGGTGGGCCGGTCCGACAACTCGTCTGCAACGGGCGCTAGCACACACGAAATCCAGCGCGGGATTTCATCCGGCAACGACGCCCATCTCCTCGAGCCTCGCTCGACGGGATGGGCGTCGTGCGTTTGGGCCGCAGCAAGACCCGACCGATCAAGGCCCGGCCGCTAGCGGAGCGATGATCTGCCGATGAGATGCCGACGATATGCCAAGGCAGCAAGATGGCCCAGAGGAGAGCGCGATGACCCGGACGGATAGCGACAGCACGGAGATCGACAGCGGTGCTGGCGGCGAGGCCACAGGCACCACCTGTCCCTACTGCGGGGTCGGCTGTGGCATCGAGCTACGTCGCGATGGCGAGTCGGTCACCCTCCAGGGCGATCGGGATCACCCGGCCAACTTCGGGCGCCTGTGCGTCAAGGGCTCGGCCCTGGCGGAGACCCTTGGCGTTCAGGGGCGCTTGACGCGACCCAGGGTGGACGGTCGCGAAGCCGACTGGGACAGCGCGCTGGACGCCGTGGCCGAGCGTCTCGGAGCGATTGCCGAGGGCAGCGGTCCAGAGGCCATCGCCGGCTACCTGTCCGGGCAGCTATTGACCGAGGACTACTACGTCGCCAACAAGCTGTTCAAGGGGTTTCTCGGAACACCGCACCTGGATACCAACTCGCGGCTGTGCATGGCGTCGGCGGTGGCGGCCTACAAGCGCACCCTGGGCGCCGACGCCGTCCCCTGCAACTACGAGGACCTGGAAGAGGCCGAACTGGTGGTGCTGGTGGGGTCCAATCTGGCCTGGAACCATCCGGTGCTGTATCAGCGGCTGCGTCTGGCCAAGACCCGCAATCCGCTGATGCGGGTCGTGGTCATCGATCCTCGGGTCACCGACAGCTGCGAGATCGCCGATCTGTACCTGGGGCTGCGCCCCGGCAGCGACGCTTTGCTGTTCAATGGCCTGCTGGCCTGGATGGCCCGTCGCCAACGGCTCGATGAGGTCTATCTGAAGCGCCATGTGGACGGCGCCGAAGAGACGATTGCCGCCGCCCTGGACGAGGCCTCGGACATCGAGGCGGTGGCGGCGGCCTGCGATCTCGACGCCGAGCGCCTCGAGACCTTCTACTACTGGTTTGCCACCCAGCTGCACGTGGTCACGCTTTACTCCCAGGGGGTCAACCAGTCGACCAGCGGCACCGACAAGTGCCAGGCCATCCTCAACTGCCACCTGGCCGGCGGCAAGATTGGCCTGCCCGGCGCCGGTCCCTTTTCCATCACCGGCCAGCCAAACGCCATGGGCGGGCGCGAGGTCGGCGGACTGGCCAACCAGCTGGCCGCCCATATGGACTACCACACCCCGGGCGCCATCGAACGGCTGACCCGCTTCTGGTCGACCGAGGCGCTGGTGCCGACGCTGCCCCGGGAGCCCGGCCACAAGGCGGTCGAACTGTTTCAGGCCGTCGAGCGCGGCGACATCCAGGCGCTGTGGATCATGGCCACCAACCCTCTGGTGAGCCTGCCGGATGCCGACCGGGTACGCCGCGCCATCGAGCGCTGTCCGCTGGTGATCGTGTCGGAGTGCATGGCCGACACCGACCTGGTGGAACTCGCCGATATCGTGCTGCCGGCCAGCGGCTGGTCGGAAAAGGACGGTACCGTCACCAACTCCGAACGGCGTATCTCGCGCCAGCGCGGGCTCCTGCCGCCGCCTGGCGAGGCCCGCCACGACTGGTGGATCCTGTGCCGGGTGGCCGAGCGCCTGGGCTTCGGCGAGGCCTTCGCCTATGACCACCCCAGCGAGATCTTCGACGAGCATGCGCGCCTGTCGGGCCTCGACAACCAGGGACGGCGGGCCTTCGATATTTCCGGGCTGGCGGGGCTGTCCCGGGTCGAGTACGACGATCTGGCTCCGATCCAGTGGCCGGTGACGGCAAGCGCACCACGAGGCACCGCGCGGCTGTTCGAAAGCGGCCGCTTCTACACCGAGAGCGGTCGGGCCCGGCTGTGGCCGGTGAGCGCCCGGGCGCCGCGCCAGGCGACTGATGCCGACTTTCCGCTGCGGCTGAATTCGGGGCGGGTGCGCGATCAGTGGCACACCATGACCCGTACCGCCAGGGCCAGCCGACTGATGAATCACCGCTCCGAGCCCTTCGTCGAGGTCCACCGGGATGACGCCGAGGCCCTGGGGCTGTGTGACCAGGGGCTCGCCAGGATCCGCTCGCGCAGCGGCGAGATGCGCGCCCGCGTCAGGGTCTCTGCCGCCCAGCGCCGTGGGGAAGTGTTCGTGCCCATCCACTGGACACCGCGCTTCAGTCACTCGCCACTGGCGGGGAGCCTGTTCGCCCCGGACGTCGATCCGCTTTCTGGCCAGCCGGAGACCAAGCATGGCGCGGTGGCGGTCACGCCGCTGCAGCACGCCTGGGAGGCGACCCTGGTGGTTTCCCGGGCACTGGCCCAGCAGGGACCGCCCGAGGGTTCGGGCCTGGCGGCCCGGGTGGTCGAGGGGACCAACTACTGGACGCGGGTCCCGCTGGCCTCGGCGGAGCGATGGCAACTGGCCGGTGAGCCGATCGAGCCAGGGGGGGGTGAGAAAGGGGGGGGTGAGAAAGGGAGCGTCGAGAAAGCGGGCGTCGACCGCGATTGGCTCGACTGGGCCGCACGCCAGTTGCCGGGGGAGCTGGGCCCGGTGGCCCAGGACCCGGCCAGTGGTCGCTGGCGCCTGGCGGGGTTCGAACAAGGACGCCTGTGCTGGTGGCTGATGGTTGGCCCGGTCAGCGAACTGCCGGGGCTTGGCTGGCTGTGCGAGCGCTTCGACGAGGCCGCGCGTGGCGAGGCCATGGGGCAGCAGCATCGGCGGCGAGTGCTGGCGGCCTGTCATGACGGCGCCGCCGACCAGGGGCCGATCGTGTGTAGCTGCCATCAGGTGGGGCGTACCCCGATCCAGCGGGCGATTCGTGCCGGCGACGACAGCGTCGAGGCGCTCGGTGCGCGGCTGGCCTGTGGCACCCAGTGCGGCAGTTGTATTCCCGAATTGAAGAGTCTGGTGGAAGAGGAGAAGAGCCGTGGTCGCATCGAGCGCGCACAACCCCAGTCGGCCTAGAGACCGGCAGGGTCACCTTGCTGAAGCGGGGACGAAGCCTTGGCTGGCACGTCGTCTGGACGGGCTGTCGATGCTGCTGGGGCGACTGGCAGGGCAAAGCCAGCATTTGGCCGACCGGCTGGCTTCCCTGTCCGCTGCCAGCGGCGCTGGCCATCGGTCAGGCGGCGCTGTTGGCCGGGTCGCGCTGGTGGGGGCTGGCAGCGGCGCGGGTGAACTGCTGACGCTCAAGGCGCTGGATCGGATCGAACACGCCGACGCGGTGGTCTACGACCGCCTGGTGGGGCCCGAGGTACTGGCGATGATTCCGGCCGGTGTCGAGCGCCACTATGTCGGCAAGGCCAGGGGCCACCACAGCGTCGATCAGGCGCAGATCGGCACCCTGCTGGTGGCGCTGGCGCGCCAGGGCAAGGCGGTGGTGCGCCTCAAGGGCGGCGATCCGGGCATCTTTGGACGCCTGGGGGAAGAACTCGACGCCCTCGACGAGGCCGGCATAGCGCGTGAGATCGTGCCCGGCATCTCGGCGGCGGCCAGCGCCTGCGCCGCCATGGGGATTCCGCTGACCGATCGCGGCCACGCCCAGAGTCTTCGCCTGATCACCGCCCAGCAGTGTCGCGAGGGGGGCGAGCCGGACTGGGCATCGCTGGCCCGACGCGACGAGACCCTGGTGTTCTACATGGGGCTCAACAAGCTTGGAGCGATTACCCGTGGCCTGCGTGGCGCAGGCCTGCCACAGGACTGGCCGGTGATGCTGGTGGCCAACGCCAGTCTTCCTGAGATGGCCTCGTTGGTGGGCACCCTTGGCGATATCGATCAGCGCCTGGCGGAGAGCCCCCTGCCATCCCCCTGCCTGATCATCGTCGGCGGCGTGGTGTCGCGGGTAGCGGCAGGCGCGGCGGCAACGGCTGCGTTGCAGACTACACGAGGGGCCAGCGACGCCAGTTGCTAGTGGCTGGCGACCTGATCGTGGCTCAGGGTTCAGGCTCTGCTTTCAACGTCGACGGAGCCTCTGACCGGGCAGCCTCTTGAAGCATGTCTCTCAGCGCTGATGCGGCGGCGGACAGCGGCGCACGGCGGCGGTAGAGAATGCCGAGCCGACGTGGCAGGCATGGCGATACGAGGACACGGTGGTCCAGGCCCACAGGGGAGATCAGGCGCAGGCTCAGGGAGGGCAGCACACTGATCCCCAGTCCCGCCGCCACCATGCGACCCACCGTGGCGAGTTGCCCCGCTTCGCACTGCAGGTCCAGTGACCCTCCGATGTCGGCCATCACTCGATCGATCTCCTGGCGAGAGCTGGATTGGCGGTGAATGCCGATGAACGGATGATCCATCAAGGCCCGCCAGGGGACCCTGTCCAGCGCCAGCAGGGGATGCCCCAGGGGGCAGATCACCACATTGTGATCAGAGACGATCGGCTGAAAGTCCAGGTCATCGGCGCCCTGGGGCTCGACCGACAGGCCGAAGTCAGCACGCTCTTCCCGAACCAGAGCGGCGACCTCATCGGCGAGAACGTCATGCAGGCTCAGCTTGATCTGAGGATAGCGGCGGCGAAAGTCGGCGATGACACCAGGCAAGAGCCCGCCGGCCAGGGTCGGTAGTGCCGCGACGGTGATCTTGCCGCGGCGCTTGGAGAACGTGGCTTCCAGGTCATCGAGCGCATCTTTCCAGTCACCCAGCAGGCGCAACGCCACCGGAAGAAAGTCTCTGCCTTCAGGCGTCAGCACCAGCTGACGAGCGTCGCGGCTGAACAGCAGACCACCTACCTGGGATTCCAGATTGCGCAGGGCAATGGAGATCGCCGGCTGTGAGCGATGCAGTCGTTCGCTGGCCTGGGACAGCGAGTGAGACTGGGCCACGGCGACAAAGGCCTGCAACTGCTGGATGCTGGGTTTCATAAATTTATTAAAACGTTTCCAAAAAACTATTCAATAGTCAAAAGGTGGTGTCGGGACCATGCTCAGGATGTCGCCTTCCCACAGAGACAGGCGAATGGCTCGTGGCGGCGTTGGTCCACAGCGCCGGTCCACTGTTCAGTTCCGCGAGCCCTGCAACACGGTCAACAACAACATGCCCTTTGAAGGGCTGGAGAACGCCATGAACCGCCGAGTGACCCTGTGCGCGGCCGCCGCCGCGATGATCGCCACATCCTCCGTCTACGCCCAGGACCGATTGCTGATCGGCTCCACGTCCAGTTCCTCAAGCCATTACGGCTACTTTGTTGCCGTCAACCAGATCATCAACGAGCACCTGGAGGGCGTCAGTTCCTCGGTGGCCGAGACCGGCGCCACGGTCGACAACTTGCGTCGCCTGAGCCGCGATCAGGTCGACATGGGGCTGGTCACGACCAACACCGGCTATCAGGCCTATTCCGGCACCGGCGAATACGCCTCTCGGCCGGTCGATACCCGTCTGTTGTGGGTCTACACCGTGGCGCCCCAGAACGTGGTGATGCGTCAGGACGCCGGCGTCGAGGATCTCGCCGGTCTGGACGGCGTTCGCTTGAACCCGGGGATTACCGGATCGTCCACCGAGGCGACCTCCGAGGCGGTCTTCGCCACCCTCGGCATCGAGCCAGACTATGTTCGTGGGTCCACCAGCGACGTGGTGGACTCGATCAAGGATGGGCGCATCGCCGGCTACGTAAAGTCTGGCGTCGGCGAACGCCTGGACGGTTCCAGCCTGGATATCGCGACCTTCACCGACGTCGCCGTGCTGTCGCTTGATCAAGCCCAGGCCGACACACTGCGCGAACAGATGCCGGAACTGGCGGTGGTGGATATCCCGGCGGGTGCTGCTGAAGACATTCCTGGTTACACCACCTGGGCGTTTGGCGTCGCGGTCCATGCCTCTCCGTCACTGGACGAGCAGACTGCCTATGAGATCGTCAAGGCGGTGATGGAGAACCCCGAGCCTCAGGTCAACGCCTTTGGCGCTCTGGAAGGTGCCGATATGGCGCAGATGACCCTGACGGTTGGTAGCGTGCCGTTGCACGCCGGTGCCGCGCGCTACTACGAAGAGCAAGGGCACGCGATTCCCGAAGCGCTGACCCCCGCCGACTGATCGAGGCCGTCCCATGCTGACACTGCTTTCCCGGGGCCTGGCGTTGTCGCTGGGCGCCTTGATCCTCTATACCTCGGCGTTCGGCGCGTTCGAAAGCCTGGTCCAGCGCAGTCTCTTTCTGACACTGGTGCTGCTGCTCGGCTTGACGCTTTATCCCTTGGGTCGGGGCACGTCCTGGCGGCGCATCGGTGGCGTGGTCGATGTTCTGTTGGCCCTGGGTGTGGTGGTGGCGTGCGTCTACGTGGCGCTGAACCAGCAGCGGATTCTGACCGAACTGCCCTGGGCCACACCACGCGACATGGCGCTGTGCGCTGTGCTGGTGGTGACCGTACTGGAGCTGTCGCGTCGGGCGATCGGCGCGATCTTCCCGTTGCTGGTGCTCGGCGGCCTGGCCTACGCCTGGCTCGGTGCTGCCATTCCCGGGCCGCTGGGCCATCGAGGCTTCGATGTCTTCTACATCACCGAGACGCTCTACCTGGGGGATCTCGGGGTCTGGGGCATGCTGGTAGGAGTGGCAGCCACCACCATCGCGGCCTTCGTCATGTTTGGGGGGCTACTGCTGCATACCGGGGGTGGCAACACCTTCATGGATATCGCCCTGCGTATCAGCGGGCGCTCTCCGGGTGGGGCGGCCAAGGTGGCCACCGTGGCCTCGGGGCTGTTCGGCATGGTCAGCGGCAGTGCGGTGGCCAACGTCGCCACCACCGGCAATTTCACCATCCCGATGATGAAGCGCCTGGACTATCCGCGCCCCTTCGCGGCTGGGGTCGAGGCGGTGGCCTCCACCGGAGGCCAGGTGGCCCCGCCGATTCTCGGCGCTGCGGCCTTCATCATGGCTGAGATACTGGGCGAAAGTTACCTGCGCATCGCTCTGGCAGCGCTGTTGCCGGCGGTACTGTTCTACCTGGGCGTGTTCATGACCATCCATCTGGTCGCGCGACGTCGCGGGCTAAGGGTGGTGCCTGCCGAAGACCTGCCGGCCTGGTCTGAGGTGCTGCGAGCGTCACGTCTGATCCCGATCCTCGCTGCTCTCGGCGGTCTGTTCGCCGGCGTGCTGAGTGGCAAGTCGATCCAGACTGCGGCCTTCTACGGTATCGCCATGACGGTGATCACCTTCGTGCTGTTCGCCGTGCTGGCACGGCGCTCGCCGCGAGACATCGTCAACACCCTGTTCGCCGGTCTCGAAGACGCCGGTCGCGGCATGGTGATCATTGGCGTGCTATTGGCAGGCGCCCAGGTTCTGGTGGCGATGATCGGCATGACCGGCATCGGCGTGACCCTGACCAGCCTGATCGTCGACGTAGGCCAGTCCACCATGATCGTGGCCTTGATCGTGGCGCTGGTGTGTCTGATCCTCGGCATGGGGATCCCGACCACCGCCGCCTACGTGCTGGTGGCCTCGGTGCTGGCACCGGCCCTGACCAGTATCGACGTGGACCCGCTGATCGCCCATCTGTTCGTGTTCTACTACGCCACCCTGTCGGTGATCACACCGCCGGTCTGTGTCGCCGTCTTCGTCGCCTCCGGCATCGCCAATACGCCTTGGCTGAAGTCTGCGGTGGAAGCCGTTCGCCTGGCGGCGGCGATCTACGTGATTCCCTTTCTGCTGCTGGTATATCCGGCCCTGGCCGGCTTTGGCGATGGCATCGACATCCTGTTGGCGGCGAGCCAGGGGGTGGTCTTCGTGCTGGCCTTCGCATCCTTGATGTCTCGCGCCGCCTTCACCGGCCGGCCGTGGCTGGACGTCCTGGCGCTGGTGGCCCTCATTGCCCTGGCGCTGACCCCTGGCTGGCTATCCACCCTGGCGGCGCTGGTGGGCGTGTTCGCGATGTTCGTCTCCAGGCGTCGCCAACTGGGCAGGCTCGACAGCGCCCATGAATCGGTTGTCGGCGCCAGCACCCACTCGGAGGAGATCACCCGATGAGCTTTCTACTTGGTAGCGGTGCGGGCTTTTCCGGTGATCGTACCGATGCCGCGATCGCCGTGGTGGCGGAACTGGCCCGGCGCGGAGAACCCTGCGCACTGGTCTTCGAGACCCTGGGGGAACGCACCTTGGCGGGGGCTCACCGGCGTCTGCGTGACGATCCCGAAGGAGGCTACGAGCCGTTGATCGAAGAATTGCTCGAGCCGGTTCTCGCCACCTGCCAGGACAATGGCATCGCGATTCTCGGCAACTTCGGCGCCGCCGACCCGGCCAGCGCCTGCTGTCGTGTGCACACTCTGGCGCGACGGCTGGAGCTGGGGGCGCTGGAGGTGGCGGAGGTATTTGGCGATGACGTCCGTGACCGGCTGGAGGCGCTCGACCTGACACGCTGGGAGGCCGAATCCAGAGACCTGCCCGAAGCAGGAGCCCTGGTGTCGGCCAACGTCTATCTTGGTGCGGCGCCGCTGGTGGAGGCGCTCGAGCTCGGCGCCGAGGTCGTGGTCGCCGGCCGGGTGGCCGATCCGGCGCTGTTTCTGGCCCCTCTGATCAAGCATTTCGGTTGGTCGTGGGACGACTGGGACCTGCTGGCGGCAGGTACCATGGCGGGGCACCTCGGCGAGTGCGGTTCGCAGGTCAGTGGTGGGTATTTCGCCGATCCCGGGTTCAAGGACGTCCCGGACATGGCGCGGCTTGGCTATCCGATTATCGAAGTCGAGGCGGATGGCACCCTGGTGGTGACCAAGCCGCCGGGGACCGGTGGCCTGGTCACGATCGAGACGGTCAAGGAACAGTTGCTCTACGAGGTCCATGACCCCAGCGCCTATCTGACGCCCGATGTGGTGGTGGACCTGACAAGCGTGCGTCTTGAGCAGGTCGGTATCGACAGGGTGGCGGTGACCGGTATCCGAGGCAAGCCTGCCCCCGACCGATTGAAGACCACCGTATGCCACGATGCCGGCTGGCAGGGAGAGGCGGAAATTTCCTACGCCGGCCCCAATGCGCTGGAACGAGCCAGGTTGGCCGCCGATGTGCTGCGTGAGCGTCTGAGCTTCCGTGCTCCACCGGATCTCAAGGCGCGTTTCGACATCATCGGGCACCTCAGCGTCTTCAATGATGACGCCGGCCAACTGACGGGGTCGGGAAACCGTGATGGCGACTACCGCCTGCGTTTGGCGGTAGAGCACCCGAAGAAGCGTTGGGTCGAGCGTGCCACCCAGGAGCTGCTGGCACTCTACTGCGCAGGACCTGCGGGTGGCGGAGGGGTACGGCGGCAGTTCCAGCGTCGCTTGCTCAGCTCATCCTATCTGGTGCGGCGCGAGGATATCGTGGCCGGCGCGAGGCTCAAGTCTGCAACCCGAGGAGAACCGGCATGAGTCAGGAGAGCAATGCTGCGAGGCGTGCTGCACCAGAGCGGCTGCACGATATTGCCCACGCCCGGGCCGGTGACAAGGGTGATCGTCTGAACATTGCACTGTTTGCCTATCGGCACGACGACTATGAGCGGTTGGTGTCATTGGTGACCGAGGACAGGGTCAAGGCCATGTTCGCCCATCGAGGGGTAACACGCGTGCAACGTTATCTGATGCCTGCGCTGGGCGGGATGAACCTGGTCCTTGATGACGTGCTCCAGGGTGGCGTCAATGGCGCGCTGAACCTGGATGGTCACGGCAAGACGCTTTCCTTTCTGTTGCTGTCGATGTCACTGGATAGTGTCTAGAACAAGGTGTCAGGCATGGGGCTCGAGGCTGGTGCTGTCATTTAGGCGACAGCACCAGAGTGGCATGGCCGTTGGCGGTACCTGGCGTGACGGTGCCGGTCTTCACGTAGCGGGCCAGAAAGTCGAGCATCAAGATGTTGCCGCCCTGCGCATGAAGGTTGGTGTCGATCCAGCGGTAGGCATCGAAGGCGCTGCCTTCGGGGGTGATCGGCAGTGGCGCCAGGCTACCTGTGTGGATCAGCTGGATACCCACGCCGCTGGCGCTTTGCTCTTCGTTGTCCAAGGCCAGAATGCCCTGATTCCCGCCGGGATCGTAGGCCGCCGCCTTGCCCAGCACGGCCCACTTGATGTCGCCGTCGGTGTGACACCAGGCGGTGACGTGCACCGGGGTGTCGGCGACGCCCGTGGCGGGCTGGCCCAGGGTGGTGAAGCGATGGCTGCCCACCTCTCCCAGTGACACCGAGACATTGTTGATGCCATGGCAGGGATTGATTCTAACCCGTGTACTCTGGGCCAGCTGCAGCCTGACCAGATTGAATAGTTCGTGGTTGGCCCCGGAGGGCGTGCCCTGGCTGTTCAGCAACGAGAACAGGCTGAAGCCGGCGTTGTTGTTGTTCTGAAGCTGTACACCGCTGGTGCCGGGGGAACCGGCCATGCGGTAGAGCGTGACCTTGATCTGGAAGGGGGGAAGCTGGCGCCAGTTGACGGCGTAGTCGCCGATGGGGCAGTTGATTTCTATCAAGGGGGGGTAACCCTCGGCGGCACCCGTCCCCAGCAGGGCGTCGCGGCAGGGGATGCCGTGGATCTCCCCGCCGATCGGCGGAAGGTTCTTGTTGGGGGAAGCGGAAACCCAGGAGAACGCATGGGCGTTGCCGTTGACCAGCAATTCGGTGGTATAGCCGACGCTGCCGCTGCCCCCGCCGCCGTAGGGATTGCGGCTACCGCTGTCCTGCATGATGTAGACGCGCCCGTCGGCGCTGTCCACGCTGATGCCGGGGACCGGGTAGTAGCCGCTGGACTGGGAGTAGTGCTGCTCGAGCCACCAGTACTTGATCGCGTCGTCCTGATTGTTGCAGGTAGCGACCCAGCCTCCTTTGATCGCATAGAGCTGGCTGCCGGGGATGACCGCCGTGGCGATGGGCGTGCCGACGGCCACGTTTTCGTCGAGCACGATCTCGGCGCCAAAATTTACCGTCAGAGGCTGGTCACTCCATGGTGGGTTGATGCGTCGGCAGCTGGCCTCCACCGAGGTCGCCGACAGCAGTGCGGCGATCGACAGCAGCAAGCCGAGAAGTCTGATGGCGAAACGCAGCGGAGCGCTCGCGCTGCGGGTCTTCAAGCCGATGGTGCGCATTCACGTTGTCTCCAGCAGGTCTTTCAGTGGCGTTGGCTGGCAGGGGCTGGTGACGATCGGTATCTCGTCGCTGTCCGTCGGAGGCGTCCAGACAGGACGTGCCCAGCAACGTCGTTCGCCTCCCAACGTCACCTGGAGCGAGGTACCGGGCGTCAGATCGCGCAGTAGCAGCATGCCGCCGGCGCCGACCACCCCCAGCTTGCGTCCGTCGGTGGCGCTGACTTCGGCGCCCAGCGGTACGCCCCGGCCGTTCTGCTCCAGCACGATCACCACCGGCAGCCCGGTTCGAGTGGCGAAGCGCAGTGGCACCACCGCGCCGGCATAGGGCGCGACATCGATCGAAGTTCGCTGAAATTCCACCGAGGTGGCGGCGCCGCGCGGGTCCAGCTGGACCGCGTTGTCGTGGTAGGCCGTCAAGTAGGGGACCAATGCCTCGCCGTCATCGTCGAGGGTCAGGTTGGCGGCGTTGGTGACGCGAGCGCCGGCGCCCCCCGGGGCGCTGACCAGGCCTACGGTATCGCCGGTGCTCTGGCCGAAGGTCACGCCGTGGCGGTGTATCAGCACGGCGCCGCTGGCGCCGATGGAAAGTTGTCGGTAGTCGTCGCTTTTCGAGCCTGCCGCGGTGAAGCGGCCGACGGAGGTTCCGCTCGACAGGTTGAGCCCGTAGGAGCGGTAGCGCTCATTCGGGCCGCGGGTCTGATTGGCGAACAGCCCGTAGGACAGCTCGCGTTCGTCGCCCAGGGTGCCGGTGAGGTCGAGGTGGGCATCGTCATGATGGCGGCTGTCACGACTGGCGGAGACACCCAGACGTGGGGCGAAGGACGCGTTGGACAGTGGCAGCGTCAGCGATACCAGCGCGCGGTGCTCGGCCTCTCCTTCGCGGTTGTCGGTGCGCGACAGGTTGAGGGCCAGGCTGACGCGCCCGATGCGGTGACTCAGACTCAGCTGGTAGGACGACTCGGTGCCGCCGCGATGCCAGTAGTCCGCCAGGCTGCCGGTTGCGGAGATGCGTGTACGTGGCCCGAGGGGCTGGCTCAGATTGAGCTGCAGGCGACTGCGTTGATCGATGGTCGTGCTGTTGTCTACGTATCCTTCGTCTGCCTGAGCGCCGTCGTCGTCAGCGTCGGCAATCCAGGCGGCGTCGGCCAGCGACACGAACCCCGTGGTCGAGTAGCGATACGCCGCCAGATTGATGTCGGTATCGGTGGATTGCAGGTGGCGGCTGTAGGAGGCCTCGAGACTCCAGCCGTTGCGACCTCCCTGGGGAAGGTCGGCATGGGCGTACTGGGCATCGACAGCAATGGCCCCCGCGGGGGTATTGAAGGCGGCGCCGATCAGTGGAGACCAGTAGTGTTCACTGAGCTGGGCGCCGCCGTAGGCGGTGATGGCGTTGCCGAGCCCCCGTCGATAGCCGGCCTCCAGCAGTGAGGGAGGGTCATCGAGGCCTTTGGCATGGTACTGACCGGCGGCCAGCGAGAGGCGCGATTGACCCGGTCTCAGCAGGCCCGGGACGGCAGCGTAGGGCACGCTATAACGCTCGACGCGTCCATCGGCCTCGGTGACTTTCACCTCAAGATCGCCCCCGTAGCCGGTGGGATAGAGGTCGTCGATCTCGAAGGGGCCGGGAGGCACGCTGGTCTCGAGCAGACGCCGTCCCTGCTGGGAGATGGTGACATGCGCCTGGGTTCTGGCGCTGCCGCGGACCACGGGAGCGTAGCCACGTCGACTGTCGGGCAGCATGCGGGTCTCTGTGCGTAGCGTAACCCCGCGCAGCGCCAGCGAATCGAAGAAGTCCCCTCGGGTGTTGATCTCGCCGGCCCGCAGCAGCAAGCCCTGGTCCGGCAGGGGCCGCTGAACGTAGTGATGAAGGCTGTCCCAGTCGACGTCGCCGTCATCGCTGCGGGAAACGTTGAGGCTGCTGCGAAACTGCCACAGGCCAAGGTTGGCGCCGAGCGTCGTGCCGAGAAAGGCACTTTGATAGTGCCCTTCGTCGGTGCTCGAGCGATAACCGTTCACTTGATAGTTGGCCAGCAGGGCGGTGGTGCCGGGCTCCCAGCGCGCGCTGTCGACCTGGCCACGAGGCAGCCGATGAAGCAACGCCTGGGGCACGCTGAGGTGGGCACGCAGGTCACCGATGGCGAGATCCAGGCTGGCGCCGGGCAGGGCGGCGTCCACCCCCAGAAAGCAGTTGGCGTCCAGCCGGCAGCTATGTCGCACTTCCTGTTCGAGGGCCGGCTCAAGGCGTGCGGCCAACCAGGCGTCCAAGGGCAGGGTAAGTCGCTGTGTTCCGTCCGGGATGTCCTCGACACGTAGCGGATAGCGTCCCAGCGGCGTCTGGTTGAGGGTCAGATCGACCAGATAGTCGCCTGGTAGCACGTAGTCCGGTCGGGAGAAGCGACGCATGTCGAGACTGGCGTCTTCGAGGAAGGCTGGGTCGAAGGTCACCTCGTCGGCCTGGACCGGCCGTGGCCCAGTTACCGTCGCCACCACTGCCGCCGCGACCACCAATGCCGCTCGCCACCGGTAGCGCCCGGCGGTGAAGCACCACCGGCAGGGGGGAGGATGTCTGGCAGCGGCCAGCGGCGTCGACTCGGTAGACGGTAGTGCCATGTCGTCGGTTCATTCGGTGTCCGGGATGGCCTCGCGCACCACGACGGCGCCGTAGTCGTTGATCGCCCGGTACCACAGTGATGACCCTGGCGCAGGCCTCGTCTGCAGTGACCAGCTTGCCTCGCTGTGCGGAGCCAGCATGTCGAGGGAAAGATCATCGTGGTCGCTGAACTGCCGCCAGGCACCGCCGATCAACGACACGTGGTAGTTCGAGGGGTTGTCGCACACCAGGCGCAGGTCGGGGCCAGGCGCCAGATGCCACTGAAGATTGGCGATGGCGTCGCCGGGTTCACCGGCGAGGCCCGTCGGACGATAGAACAGTTTCAGGCGTGTCAGGATGCCTAGCTGCAGTCGGTTGGTGGTCCCCTGGGGTAGCGGTGGCACCTCCTTGATGTTGAGCCAGTAGAGCGACTCCTGGTCGGACCTTTCCACGTCGCGAATGCGCAGGATACGCAGGGTCTGACTCTCACCGGGGTCGAGACGGAATACCGATGGCGTCACCAGAAATGGCGACTCGGCGTCCCGCGCCGGGCGCCCTCCGGCGTGGCGGTCGGCCCAGGCCTGGACCAGCACCGGGACACTATCCTGGTTTTCCAGCCGGAGCGTCTGCTCCCGCTGGACCTCCTGATAGATGACGCGGGTGCCATTGATGGTGATGCTGGCCTCGGCCTTGTGGCCTGGCAACGCCGCGATCATGAGCGCAAGACACAGACTCAGACCCAGGCCGAGGGCGTGTATCACCAGTCGCTGCCACGCCCGCATGGCAAAGGGCGAAGCGCCGGGGCCTTCTATCGCGGTCATTGGTAGACAATCTCGATATTGCCGCTGGCCTTGACGGTGCCGGCGGTTACCGTGGCGGCGGTGGACTGGTACCAGGCGCTCAGGGAAATGACCGTCGTGTCATCGCCTGCCACGATGTCCACCGGCGGGGTGCTGTCGTTGTCGGCCGCCTTGACCCAATCGTCGTTGGCGTCGTAGACGGCGATCCCCACGTCCTTGGCAGTGCTGTCGCTGGTGAGCAGGAACAGCCCGGTGACCGGATCCACCTGGGTGTCATCTCCGGTAAAGCGCACCGAGACCTTGTTGCGGCCAGTGGTGCCGGCGGCGCATTTCAGCACGAGCTGGAAGGCCTTCTGGCCAGCTCGGGTGCCGGAGGCACCGAAGGCGCTGGTGGACACCTTGGGTAGCGTCACGGTAGTGGCCGCCGTCGGTATGGTGCAGTTGGCCGCGACGATTTCGCCGGTGAAACTGATGGTACCGTCGGCGGCCTGGGTCGAGGTGCCGGCAAGCAACAGAGCGACAAGGCTCAGCCGGGCGATGGAGAAGTGACGGACGGGCATCGTGGTTTCCTCTTGTTCGGGGCAGTCGGCTTTTCACGGCGGTGGAGAAGGCCTGCGTGAGGGGATCGGGGAAAGGCTATTAGAAAAAGTAAAATTAGATTTGACGTAAATCAGTGCAGCGACGAACGAAGGCTGCAAGCGCTCGTTGTGGTCAATATGGCGTTCGGGTGGCAACGGTGGCCGCGTGGGGGTGGCATCGAGAGGGCATTCGAGAGGTTGATCGAGGGGGCGGCCGAGGAGGCCGGCGATGAGAAAAAGCCTTGCGGTGGTTCTTCTGCAACTTCGCTATGCTGTAACGGCCAACCCAGCGACGAATGGAACTCTCGAATGCCCGTTATCGGAAAACCGCTGATGCTTGCCCTGTGGCTATCGGTGGCCGTGTTGTTAACTGGATGCAGCGGCCTGCCCTCCCTGGAAGGGCGTAGCCAGACACAGCATCTGACGCTGGAGCAGGCCCGCGACACGGCGCTCGGCGAGATGCTGGCACCCTATGTGGATGCCCATCCCGGCAAGAGTGGTATCCATACCCTGCGCAATCCCCACGACGCCTTTGCCGCACGACTGTTGCTGGCGGAAGCGGCAGAGCGGACCCTCGATGTCCAGTATTACATCTGGCACGACGACATCACCGGCTCGATGCTGTATCAGGCCATGCTGGACGCCGCCAATCGTGGCGTGCGCGTCCGCATGCTGCTCGATGACACCAACACTGCAGGGCTCGATGACAAGCTGGCAGCGCTGGATGCTCACCCCAATATCGAGATACGCCTGTTCAATCCCTTCGTGGTGCGCTCACCGCGGTTTATCGGCTACCTGACCGACTTCTCCCGGGCCAATCGGCGCATGCACAACAAGTCACTGACGGTGGACAACCAGGCCACCATCATCGGCGGGCGCAATATCGGCGACGAGTATTTCGGCGCCGGCGACAACGTGATGTTCGCCGATCTCGATGTCGTCGCCGTGGGGCCGGTGGTCGAGCAGGTCTCTGAAGACTTCGATCTGTACTGGGCCAGCCAGTCCTCCTACCCGGCCAGTCGGGTGCTCGACTCGGCGGGGCGCCAGGGGCTGGCACGCTTCGAGCAGGCCTCGGCGGAAATCGTCCGTACCCCTGATTCGCTGGAGTACCGGCAGGCGCTGGACGAAAGCCAGTTCATCGAGTCGATCGAGGACGGTAGCCTTGAGCTGGTCTGGGCAAACACCAGAATGGTCAGCGACGATCCGGCCAAGGGCCTGGGGCTGGCCGCCGATGAAGACCTGCTGACCGGACGCATACGTGGCCTGCTGGGGCCGCCCCGGGACAGCGTGCATCTGGTGTCGCCGTATTTTGTGCCGGTAGAGAAGGGCACTCGCATGTTCGCCGATCTAGAGGCGCGCGGCGTGGAGGTGACCATTCTGACCAACGCACTGGAGGCGACCGATGTGGCCGCGGTGCACGCCGGCTACGCCAAGCGGCGACGCGAGCTGTTGGAGGCTGGCGTCCGGTTGTTCGAGCTCAAGCGCGCGCCAGATGCGCCGGGGCGCAGCGAATCTGCCGGCCCCTTCGGCAGCTCGGGTGCCAGCCTGCACGCCAAGACCTTCGCCGTGGACGGCGATCGGCTGTTCGTCGGCTCGTTCAATTTCGACCCACGCTCGGCGCGACTGAATACCGAACTCGGCTTTATCATCGAGAGTCCGGAGCTCGCTCAGGAAATGCAGCGGGTGTTCAATACCGACGTGCTCGACAACGCCTACGAGGTCAAGCTGGACGAAGACGGCAGCATGATCTGGCTGGAGCGCACGCCGCAAGGGGTAGTGCAGTACGACGGCGAGCCCAACGTGGGCATCTTCCGCCGGGCGGCGGTAACCTTGATCTCGGTGCTGCCGGTGGAGTGGATGCTTTAGCGTCCCAAGCGGCAAGTGCCGAGATGCCAGGACAAGACTCGGCTCGACACGGCTCGATACAAAGACAGGACGGCCAGCATTGCGCTGGCCGTCCTGGTGTTATCTGGGGGAACAGGACGGGCTCTGACGCAAGTGGCGAAAGTCACCAACGCTGGCCAAGGGCCTGGCAGGAGCCAGTCTCAGGTGTCCTTGGAAAACGCCTCGAACAGTTCCTGGCCTGTCAGATTGCGGGTGTCGTTGCCGAAGTGGTACCAGTGGGGCTTCTCGTCGATGAAGATCTGGAGGTCGAACCGCCAGGCTTCTCCGCTGTCGATCAGGCCAACGGGCACCGAAGTGTGCTCGCCGTTCTTCAATCGGTAGAACAGGTGGGTGCCGCAGTGGCGACAGAAGGCACGCTCGGCCCAGTCGGACGATGAATAGAAGGTGACAGCCTCTTCGCCTTCGAGCGTCAGCTGACTGACCGACTCCAGTGCCAACAGCGGGCCGCCGCCCCAGGTTCGACACATCTGGCAGTGGCAGGCGCCGACGCTCTGCTGTTCAAGTGCTACCTTGAGTGTCACCGCACCGCACAGGCAGGTACCGCTCAAGCGCATGGCCTGGTCTGCTGTCGCGTTCATGGACCGTGCTCTCGTCAGTGGGGGCTACTCCCCAAGACTAGCAGAACTGTGCTGGATGACCGCCTTGAAGAAGGGGGGGAAGGCGGGGGCGTCAGCCCCCGCTTGCAGCTCCAGGCTTTATACGAAAAGCCGGCGAGCGATGGTTAGACAAGGCAAAAATCGGTGAGAAAGCGCAGTTTACGAGGAGTAAGTGAGCATGTTGACCGGGCTGGCGCACCAGCCGGTTTTTAACGCCGTATTACCGAGCGCAGGCACTTTTCGTACAAGCCTTAGAGCCTGGCCAGCACCGTCTCGGCACTGGACGCCTCGATCACGCCGCGTTCGGTGTCGACGCCCAGATACTCGACTACGCCGTCGTTGACGATCATCGCGTAGCGCAGGCTGCGCACGCCCATGCCTGCGGCACTGGCATCCTTGTCCATGCCGATGGCTCGGGTGAAATCGGCGTTACCGTCGGCCAGCATGGTGATCGCTTCGGCGTTCTGGTCCTTCTGCCAGGCGCCCATGACGAAGGCGTCGTTGACCGCCAGGCAGGCGACCGCGTCGGCCTTTTCCAGCAGCTTGTCGGCGTTGACCACGAAGCCGGGCATATGGGTGTTGGAACAGCCCGGAGTGAAGGCGCCGGGGACAGCGAACAGCACCACCTTGCGTCCTGAAAAGAAGGCGTCGGTGGTCAGTGACTCTGGACCCTTGTCGCCGTTGGTAAAGAGGGTCACGTCGGGCAGGCGTTCGCCGGTAGCAATGGTCATGAGGTCTCCATCTGGGTGTGGTGAAATCGCGTCGGTGATGGTGGTGTCCGAAGAGTGAAGACGCTCACTCTTCCAGCGGTGGCGTGGGACGCACCAGAATCTCGTTGACGTCGACATGGTGAGGCTGGGAGATGGCGTACATCACGGCGTTGGCGACGTCGCGATCTTCCAGAGCATGTTCCGGTGGTTCATCGAAGAAGGGGGTGTTGACCATGCCGGGCTCGATGAGCGTGACTCGGATCCCGCTGCCGCGCAGTTCCTCGCGCAGGTTGTAGCCGATGCCGGAGACCGCCCACTTGGTGGCACCGTACATGGAGCCGGGGATGGTGGTGCGCCCCGCTGCCGAGCCGGTCAGCAGGATGTGTCCGTGGCTACGCCTGAGCTCTGGCAGGCAGGCCTGGATGGTCAGCCCCAACCCGTACACGTTGGTCATCAGCATCGACTTCCAGCTTTCCGGGTCGGCCTCGCTGAAGCCGCCGGGAGAGCCACCACGTCCGGCGTTGGCGAACACCGCGTCGAGACGACCAAAGCGCTCGAGGGTCTCGTCCACCATGGTCTTCTGGGCCTCGATGTCGGTCACGTCGACGCCGACCGTCAGCACGTTCTCCGGTCCCAGCTCCTGAGCCAGGGCCTCGAGTCCGTCCTTCGAACGGGCCGCCAGGACGAGGTGATAGCCCTCTCGAGCGGCCGCCCTGGCCGTGGCGGCCCCGATGCCGCTTGACGCTCCGGTGATCAGCAACACTCGTTCTCGCATCGCTTCCTCCTGGTCTCTCGGTGACGGGGCTTGACGGGCTATCTCTGTATGATTGATTCAGCATGCTCGTCCATTGCCTTTGTTGCAATCCTTCGGGCGGCGTCTGCGACTTTCAAGGGGCATCTTTTCCCGGATATCGGGTAGCAGAAAAGGATGAGTCCTGTCGGATATTGGCGGACGGACCTGCACGGGAGGGGCTCGTCAGGCTGGGCCCGATACGAGAAGGCCCGGCAGGATGCCGGGCCCAGGTCGTCTTGCCAGGGGTCGCAACAGCGGACTCAGCGCAGCGACAGCGCGCCCCTTGTCTCGCCTGAGGCAGCCTGTTCGTAGGCGGCGGCTTCTTCGGCTTCGACCTCGGGGCTGAAGCGCACCAGCAGCGCGCACAGCGAGGCCAGGATCACCGCCGCGCCCAGGTAGAACAGCCCCTGCTGGTAGCTGATCGATTCGGAACGGAACAGGAATCCCGCCGCCACCGCACCGGCGTTGCCGCCGGCGCCGACGATACCGGCCACCGCGCCGAGGGCGCGACGGTTGATGAAGGGCACCACGCCGAAGGTGGCGCCTTCGGCCATTTGCACGAACAGACTGAACACCAGCATCAGGCCGATGGCCAGCGCCAGTACGTGCATCTGGGAGAAGAACATCAGTGCCACGCCCTCACACAGCATGGCGATGAACAGCCAGCGTACGCGACCCTTGAGCCCGGCGTTGCGGGCGAACAGGTCAGAGAAGACCCCGCCCATGGTGCGAGCGAACAGGTTCATCAGGCCGAACAGTCCGGCGATCATGCCGGCGGTGGCCAGGGTCAGGTCGAAGTTGTCGAAGAAGTAGATGGCGGCGATGTTGTTGATGGTGAGTTCGACGCCGAAACAGGCGGCATAGACCACAAACAGCGCCCACACGCGGATATCCCGGGCGGCGGCGCCGAAGGTGCTGGACATGGAGCCTTCGCCGGAGGCTTCCGGCAACTCGCCGCGTGCGCGCAGGTCCTTGAAGTTGCCGTCGGGCGCGTCCTGGGTGAAGCGGTAATAGCACAGACCGGCGATGAACATCACCACACCTGGGACCACCATGGCCAGGCGCCAGCCCAGGGTCTCGCTGACGCCCAGCATCAACAGGCCAGAAAAGATCAACGGCATCAGGATCTGGGTAGTGCCACCGCCCAGGTTGCCCCAGCCGGCGGAGGTGGCGTTGGCCGTACCCACCACATTGGGCGCGAACATCACCGAGGTGTGGTACTGGGTGATGACGAAGGAGGCGCCGATCGCGCCGATGGCCAGGCGGGCCATCAGAAAGGACTCGAAGCTGTCGGCGAAACCGATGCTCATCACCGGGATGGCGCCCAGGCACAGCAGCCAGGTGTAGGCCAGGCGCGGCCCGATGCGGTCACACAGGACGCCGATGGCCAGACGCACGATTACCGTGATGGCCACCGAGGCGATGATGGTGTTGCCGATCTGGGTCTTGGTCAGTCCGAGGTCATCTCTGACCACGGCCATCAATGGCGCGATGCCGAACCAGCCGAAGAAGCACAGGTGGAAGGCGAACCAGGAGAAGTGAAAGGCTCGCATCTGGGGAGTCGAGAAGGAAAACAGGCGAATCCTGTTGGCCTTGTTGCGCAGATTCATGAACACAGCCCTCGCTGGGTGGACGAACACTCGAACTTGTGTGGCCTTCGCCATTGAAGGTCGGGTCCGACGCACTCGTACCGCTGGGGCCTGGTCTACGTCTGGCTCTCGCTAACCACTACTAAGCAAGCGGGATGCCTGTTTTTATTGAAACCTCGTTATATCAACACCTTGTGGTTTTCATGCGGAATAGCACTTCAGCAGGATCGCATCATTGCGCTGCATCATTGTGCACTCGACACCGCCCCAGTGCGCCGACTTGGTGCCAAAGAGAGAAGGTAGAGGAGCGCAGCGAAGAGAGAAGGAGCAGGAAGAGAGAGAAGGAGCAGGAAGAGAGAAGGTAGAGGGAGAGAGAAGGGAGAGAACGAGAGAGGAGAACGACTCAAGAAGATGTGCGAACAGAACTGCGAACAAAAGAGAACAAGGAGGAGGCGTCACCCGTCGCTGGCGGGTGACGCCGATGCTGGAGCCTCAAGCGATGGACTCAGTCGTTGAGGGCCAGGCGCTCACTGCTGTTCGGACAGCGCAGAAAGGCCGAATTGTTGAGCCAACGCTGGTCCGGGTAGTAGGTGAACAGGTACTGATTGTCGCGAATGCTGTTGATCAAGGGTACCGCCACCTCGGTACGTACCGCCGGGCAGCCGTGGCTGCGGCCGATGCGTCCGGTACGGTCGATGAACTCCTGGCTGACGTAGTCCGCACCGTGCATCACGATGGCGCGATCGAAGGCGTTGTCGTTGACCCCCGGCTCAAGACCCTCGAGTCGCAGGGAATAGCCGTTGCTGCCTACATAGCTGTTCTTGGTGCGAAACAGTCCGATGCTCGACTGGTAGCTCTCGGGCACGTTGGAGAACAGCGTGGCCATGGCGTCGCCGGAGTTCTTGCCGTGGCTCACCCATTCGCGAAACATCAGCCTGGGCTGGCGCAGGTCGAAGACCCACAGGCGGCGTTCGGTTGAAGGCAGGGAAAAGTCGATGACCGCCAGGCGCTCGGCGCCGGGGTCGGCGCAGTTGAGCGCCCGTGCGGCCAGGCGCAGTACCCCCGGGTTGGCCTTGGGGGCGAGGCGGGCCAGGGTCTGTTCGAGCGATGTGGCTGACGGCGCATTCGCCCTGACGGATGTCCTGAGAAAGTCCTGAGCGAGAACAGGCGCCGCAAAAAAGGCACTTAGGGTCAATAATAAGAGGTAACGAAAAATCGAGAGACGAGGTGATGCATTGTCATGAGAGGAGCTTCGTGACATCTCTAGGCTTCCTGTCGGTGATGTCGCGGATACGCGAACAGGCGTTACGCAAGATCAAATAACGCGATACGCTAATACACAGAGCGGAGAAACATGATCTTCGCGCACGCTAGAAAAATCAGGTCGGCTCGGCGGAACCCGATACCGACGACTCTATTATGACAATACCGCCCAGGATGGCCAGTATTGACGTCATGTTGCAGGGAGTAGATGCCATGTTTAGCCCAAATGTTCTATTGCGACTCATGCCAAGGAGGGGCGTCGCTGTAGCGCTTTGTTATGGTCTGCTGGTAGCCCCGGTCTGGGGGGCAACGGCAAGCGACGGAGGCGACGTCAGTGGCGAGGTCGCCAACGGCCAGGGGCTTGCCAGCGATGCCAGCGTCGAGCAGAACCTTCAGGATCTCGACGGGGTCGTGCCGGGTCCCCTGGCCAACGAGTTGGTCGGCGCCTCCGAGATGGTACAGCGATTCTACAGTCTGCGTGGCCAGCGTCCGGTGTGGACCGACATGGGCCGCGTGGAGGCCCTGGCCGACGGACTCAAGACGCTCGAGGATGATGGGCTCTCACCCTCGGACTACGCGCCCGACGCGCTGCTTGGCCA
Source organism: Halomonas sp. YLB-10 (assembly GCF_003856855.1). NCBI lineage: Bacteria > Pseudomonadati > Pseudomonadota > Gammaproteobacteria > Oceanospirillales > Halomonadaceae > Halomonas > Halomonas sp. YLB-10. Next base: position 381,966 of record NZ_RRCU01000001.1, on the reverse strand, counting down.
GGCCAGAGGGGCCGATCTCGAGACCCCCGGAGGCTTCGAGCTCGAGGCCACCGAAACGCTGCTGACCGCCATGGCCCATCTGCAACGTGGCAAGGTCGATCCACACCGCATCGACAGTGACTGGGAGGTCGATATTGCGCCACCGACGTTCGACCTGGTGGCGTTGTCGCGTGCCCTGGACGACGGCGATGTCGAGGCTGCGCTGGCGCTGGCACGGCCTCCTTTCGAGCCGTATCGTCAGCTAAGGGCCGCCCTGGCACGCTATCGCAACATCGAACGTCTGGGGGGCTGGCCACTGCTGCCGAGTCGCGAGACGCCGCTGAGTCCCGGCGATCAGGACACCGACGTCGCGCTGTTGCGCCAGCGCCTGGCGATGATCGGTGAACTGGAAGTGATGTCCGCCGACACCGGCCACTACCCGCACGTTGAGCTCGAGGCCCCCGAAGCTGAGGTGTACGACAGCACCCTGGCCGAGGCGGTACGCCGTTTTCAGCGCCGCCACCTGCTCGCCGACGATGGGGTGGTCGGACCCAATACCCAGACCGCCCTCAATCTTCCGGTGGGCTTTCGCATCGATCAGATCCGCGCCAACCTGGAGCGTGCCCGCTGGCTGCTGCATGGCCTGCCGGAGTCTTTCGTGCTGGTCGATATCGCCGGTTATCGGCTCAGCTACTTCCGCCCCGACGGCGACGTCTGGCGCTCACGTATCGTCGTCGGCCAACCCTACCGGCGCACGCCGACATTGCGTTCGGAGATTACCCACCTGACCCTCAACCCCACCTGGACGGTGCCGCCCACGATCTATCGTGAGGACATTCTGCCTCGAGTGAAGCGCGATCCGGGGTATCTGGCCAGCCGTGACATGGTGGCGTTATCACCCTCCGGCAAGCGTGTTGATCCCTATTCGGTCAACTGGTCGAGCCCCGGCGGGGTGATGCTGCGGCAGGGGGCCGGGCCTCGCAACCCCTTGGGGAGGGTCGTGATCCGTTTTCCCAATGACCACCTGGTCTACCTGCACGACACCCCGTCGCGAGGGCTGTTCAACCGTACTCAGCGTGCGCTGAGCTCAGGCTGCATCCGCGTGGAAGGGGTGGCGGAGCTGGCCCAGCTGTTGTTCGACGACTCGGACACCTCCGCCAACGTCGGCCGCCTGATCAACGACGGCAAGACCCGCAACGTGGCTCTGGATCGGCGCATTCCGGTGGTGCTCAACTACTGGACGGTGCAACCCGAGACCGATGGCCACCTGGCCTTCCGTCCCGATATCTACGACCGCGACCAGGCGGTGGTAACGGCGCTGGATACCCCGGTCATCCTGTAACAGGCCTGGAGTATCCACGACGCCGCTCTTGCAAGCGGCGTCGTGCCTTGTGAGGGGGAGGGGCGGGCCTGTCAGTTTCGCGTTGTACAACGCTGTCTGGCTGGCGCATTATTTGCCTGCGAACCAAGCGCTTTTCAGACAAGATCAAACAACAACGACATGGAATGAGGCGAAGTCATGCAACGATGGATGGCGGTGGCAGCACTGGGCATGGTCAGTACCGGTGTCTGGGCGCAGGATGACGACAAGCTGTTTCTGTTCAACTGGACCGAGTACATGGACCCGGCGCTGGTCGAGGCCTTCGAGCAGGAGTTCGGGGTGGAGGTGGTGCAGAACTACTTCACCTCAAACGCCGAGATGTTCTCCAAGCTGGCCGCCGGTGGTGACGCTCAATACGACGTGGTGGTGCCCACCGACTACTACGTCACCCGGCTGATCGACGCCGGCCTGGTGAGGGAGCTCGACGACCCGCGCATCCAGCAGGGGCGAGAGGATCTGATGGAAGCCTTCCGTCAGCCGCCCTATGACCCCGTAGAGCGCTACAGCGTGCCCTACCTGTGGGGCGTTACCGGTATCGTCTACGACACCAACACCTTCGCCGAGCTGCCGCACTCCTGGAGCGTGCTGTTCGACCCCGAGATCAATCCCGACCAGCCCTTCGCGCTGCTGGGTGGCGATCCCCAGGTATCACTCGGCATGGCCTGCGCCTACCAGGGAGCTGGGTTCGACTGCGTCGGTCAGGAGGCCTGGATCAACGCCGCCAAGCTGGTCAGCCAGACCCTGGAGCGGGGCAACTTCACCGGCTTCGTCGACAGTACCGCGGCGGTGGAGCAGGTGGCACGAGGCGTCAGTGCAGTGGCGGTGACCTACAGCGGCGACGTGGACTACCGCAAGGCCGATTCCCCCGAGATCTATGGTGATCTGGCCTTCTTCGCCCCCGAGGAAGGCGCCCAGCTCGGCATGGATACCTTCGTGGTGCCGGCGAGAGCCCCCCATCCGCAGCTGGCCCAGGACTTCATCAGCTTCATGATGCGTCCGGAAAATGCCGCCAAGGCGGCGAACTATGCCTACTACAGAACACCCAATGAGGCTGCCCTGCCGATGGTCGACGAGGCGCTGCGAGAGGCCTCCAGGCTCGATCCCGAGACCAGCGGTCACCTGGTGACCACGCCGCTGATCGAGGGGGACTCGCTGACCATGCTGCAGCAGCTATGGACCGAGGTGCGCTCACGTTGAGGTAGCCGTCCGGTCAAGGAATGGCGGTAAAAAAGCGGCCAGGCGACCCTTTCAGGGTAGCCTGGCCGCTCGCTTTTGCGCGGACGTCACCGCGCAAGGGGGCTCACCTCGGTGGATGTCAGCCCTTCAGCTGGTTGCCCACCGGCAGCTCCCGGATGCGCTTGCCGGTGGCGGCGAAGATGGCGTTGGTCAGGGCCGGCGCCACCGGGGGAAGCCCTGGCTCACCCACGCCGCCCATCGGCGCATCGGGATTGTCTACCAGATGGACACGCACCTCACGCGGGGCGTTGGCCTGGCGTGGCAGCAGGTACTGGTGGAAGTTGTCCTGTTCGATGCGACCGCCGCTTGCGCTGATCTCGTTCAGCAGGCCGATGCCGATGCCCATCACCACCGAGCCCTCCATCTGGGCACGGATGCGCTCGGGGTTGACCCTGGGGCCGCAGTCGAAGGCCACGTCCGCCTGGTGGACGATCACACTGCCCTGATCGTTGACCTCCACGTCCAGCACGATGGCGGTGTAGGAGCAGAAGCTGTGATGCACCGCCAGGCCCTGGCCGCGGCCTTCGGGCAACGACTTGCCCCAGTCGGCTTCCTCGGTCGCCCGCTCGACGACGCCACGCAGGCGACCGACATCGATGGTATAGCGCTCCGGGTCCTCTCCATAGTTCCAGGTGGCGCCGACGGCCAGCGGGTCGATCTCGCGCGCCGGCCCCAGAAGTTCCAGCAGGTAGTCGCGATGATCGCGTCCGGCGGCTGCGGCGAGTTCGGCAACGAAGCTCTGGATGGCAAAGGCGTGGGGCAGGTTGACCACCGAGCGGAACCAGCCGATGCGCTTGTGTGCCGGGGCCTCGCCGTTTTCCAGCGATAGCGCGGGAATGTCGAAGGGCAGGGGCGTCAGGCCCATGCCGAGTTCGTAGGTCGCCTTGTACTTGGGGTCGTCCTGGAAGATCGACATGATGGTCGGCGCCAGGGTGCGATGACGCCAGCCCTGGACCTTGCCGTCGCTGCCAAGGCCGGCTTCCAGGCGGTCCACCGACAGCGCGTGGAAGTAGGTGTGGTGAAGGTCGTCCTCGCGGGTCCACTGAAGCTGCACCGGGCGGCCGTCGAGGGCGCGACTCAAGTGCGCCGCCTCCACCACGAAGTCAGGCTTGGCCTTGCGCCCGAAGCCGCCGCCCAGCAGCGTCTGGTTGACCTTGACGCTGGCGCCGTCGATGCCGAGCTGCTTGGCGACCTGGTCGCGGGCGCTCTGCGGGTCCTGCACCGGCGCCCAGGTCTCGGCACCGTCTGCGTTTACCCGGGCGATGGCCACCGGTGGTTCCATGGTGGCATGGGCCAGGTGAGGCATGTAGTAGGTGGCGCTGTGGCGGGACTCGGCGTCGGCCAGCGCTGCCTCGATATCGCCGCTGGCTCTGAGCACCTTGCCGGGGGAATCGGCGCGCTGCTCGAGCATCTCGCGGTAGCTTTCGGTGTCGTAGCCGGCGTTGGCGTCGAGCCCTTCGGTATTCCACTGGATCTTGAGCGCCTTGCGTCCTTCGATGGCCGCCCAGGTGTTGTCGGCGATCACCCCCACGCCGCCGAGCGGGTGGAAGGAAGACGGCTGGGAGGTGCCCTCGAGCCTGACGGTCTTGATCACCCCGGGAATCTTGAGCGTCTCGCTGTCATCGACGCTGGCGACGCTTGCACCCAGCACATCGGGGCGCGCGATCACCGCGTAGGCCATGTCCGGCAGGCGCATGTCGCCGCCGTAGATGGCCTTGCCGCTGACAATATCCTCACCGTCCACCGCCGGGGCGCGCTCGAGGTTGCCGGTATCACTGTCGTGGCTGGGGCCGAGGGACTTGCCGATCAGTCGCCATTCGCTTTCGGGCTTGAGTGTCAGCGAGTCTCGAGAGGGGATATCGAGCTCCCTGGCCGCCGCCGCCAGCTCGCCGAAGCCGAGTTCGCGCCCGCTAGGCGTGTGGACGATGACGTGGACGCCGGCCTGGCATTCGTCCACAGGTACGTCCCAGCGCTGGGCGGCGGCCTGTTCCAGCATCCGACGGGCCGACGCGGCGGCCCGCCGCATGGGATCGAACCAGTGGCGCATGCTGCGCGAGCCGTCGGTGTCCTGGTTGCCGTAGGTGTCGGAATCCCCCGGGGCCTGGGTAGCCTTGACCTTGCTCCAGTCGGCACCCAGCTCATCGGCGGCCACCATCACCAGGCTGGTGCGGATGCCCTGGCCCATCTCGGCGCGATGGTTGGTCACGGTGACGCTGCCGTCCTCGTCGATCTGGATGAACACGTTGGGATTGTCGACCCAGCCGTAGGCCATGCCGGCGGCGCCGTACTGCTTGTCCTCGGCGGCGGCGGCCAGGTCCCAGCGGGCGGCTACCACCAGCGCGCTGCCGGCGGCCAGTCCCTGGAGAAAGCGTCTGCGGCTGACGTTGGCCAGCAGCAGCGTATCGACGGTACGGTTCATGCCTGCTCCTCCTGTCCGGCTGCACGATGGATCGCGGTGCGGATCCGGTTGTAGGTGCCGCAGCGGCAGATGTTGCCCCCCATGGCGCTGGCGATGTCATCGTCGCTGGGGTTGGCGTTGTCCTTGAGGAAGGCGGTCGCGCTCATGATCTGGCCGGCCTGGCAGTAGCCGCACTGGGCCACGCCGACATCCAGCCATGCCTCCTGCACCTTGCTGCCGACAGCGTCGGTGGCCATGGCCTCGATGGTGGTCACGTGCTTGCCCGCAGCCGCCGCTACCGGCGTGACGCAGGAGCGCACGGCGGCGCCGTCCAGGTGAACAGTACAGGCGCCACACAGCCCCATGCCGCAGCCAAACTTGGTGCCGGTCAGATTTACCACATCGCGCAGCGCCCACAGCAGCGGCATCTGTTCGGGCACGTCCAGTTCATGCTGCTGGTCGTTGATCGTCAGGGTTATCACCGTTCACCTCCTGGTGCTTGTTGTTGTCGATGCGCTCTTTGTTGGCGCTGTGCTCTTTGTTGGCGCTGTGCTCTTTGTTGGCGCTGCGCTCTTTAGTGTCGATGCGCTTGCGATATCGCTGCGCTCTTCACTGGCGCTGCACTGGTCGTTGTCGCCATGCTTGCCGTTGCCTTGGCGTGTCACGGTCGAGGCTTTGCCCCTGCAGCTGATCATAGGCAATTTACCTGCAACTTATTGTTCCACTTTGGGCCGAAGTCGGCGCCCTTGGCTAAGCGTACTTAGGTGCACGAGTGCCGTAGCACGGCCTCGGCTCTGCCGACCGAAAACGGCAGCGGGAGAGGACCTAAAGGAATGCGCGAGCGCAAGATCGGTAACAATGCGACTGGCAGAAAATCGACAGGTGGGGAGAAGAGACAGGAGAGACAGGAGAGACAGGAGAGACAGGAGAGACAGGAGAGACAGGAGAGACAGGAGAGACAGGAGAGACAGGAGAGACAGGAGAGGAGAAAAGACAAGGGACACGCCACCCGAAGGCGGGTGGCGTGAAGGATCGATCAGTTCTGGTCGACGCGATCCTTGGCGGCGCTGAAGCCCATCAGCGACACGTTGAGGTCCTGACGCTGGCCGCGCGGGTTGACGATGCTGACGGTGGCGGTGCTGCCGGCCTTCAACTGGTTGAGCAGTTGCGGCTGCAGCGGGATGTCGGCACGGCAGCCCTGGGGCACACACACCTGGTAGGGCATGCCCACCGGCTCGTTGGTATCGACCTTGAGCTGCAGGCCTGGGGCCAGACGTACGCCCAGCGGAACCAGGAAGGTCATGGCAGAACCGTCCAGCTGAGCAGGGTTGCCGACCACGACCCGAAGGACCGGCTCGCCATCGGCACCATTGACCAGCTGGGTCATGGAGCAGGAGCCGTCGGACGGGTTGACCGGGCAGTTGACCTCCCAGGACTGGAAGGTTTCGGTGTTGACGGCGGGTCCGGCATTACCGGTGCTCTGGGCGAAGGTCAGCGGCGACAGCGCCAGCAGGCTCAGCACACCGGCGGCACGCAGGCCGGACGCAAGGCGATTGAACATAAACGGCAGGCTCCTTTCCAAATCCATTGGCAGACAAAGGCTCGGGGCATAGTTCAACACGGAATGGGGCCTGTTGGCGACTGTCGCGAGGGGTTAAGGGCACTGACCACGGCGCCATGTCGGATTTTCTCTTTTTCTCAGCCCAGCCCAGCCCAGCCCAACCCTACACAAGATGCGGTCGACCTCGGGTAGCGTGGAAGCAGGAGCGACTGCGGGATCGATCGAGAGATCGACAGCGGGATCGACTAGAGTGGGGCGAGATCCTCGTAGCTGGCCTTCAGTACGATCCCGAAGTGCTCTTCCAGCGCCGCCAGATAGGCCGCGCCCGGGGGCAGGAGCTGTTCGCTTGCCGCGCCCCCGCGTCGGATCTTCAGGGTGAAGTCGGAAAGGCTGATCTGGCCCTCGGGGGTGGTCAGCGCGGCCATGCGCGAGGTGGTGAAGTGCAGGCCTGGCCAGGTGGAGGTGAAGTGATTGGCCATCTGAATATCACCTTCGCACACCGTGGTGAAATCGACGCTATAGAGGTCGACCCATTGGGCTCCCATCAATGATTGCAGCATGATCCCGTAGCAAGCGTTCTCCACCAGTCGTAGTGTCTGGTCTCCGATGTGGAGCGGGGTGTCCGGGGTCAGCGGTATCGGGGCACAGGGCGTATTGGTGCCGAAGCCGGCGTCGACCAGCCATTGGCGGTTGTCCAGCGTCACCAGCGATACCTGATGACTGCGCCCGGTGGGGGTTCCCGACAGATGCACACGTCCCAACAGGGCCCTGGCCTCGAATCCGAAGGCCTCAAGTGCCATCAGCAACAGGCCGTTGAGCTCGAAGCAGTAGCCGCCCCGGCGTTGACCGATGAGCTTGGCCAGAATGCCCTGGGCACTGACATCCACGCCGCGGCCCAGGCAGATATCGAAGTTCTCGAAGGGCAGCGAGGTGAGCTGGGCGCGATGCAGCGCGTGCAAGCACTCGGCAGACACCTCGACAGGTTGCACAAGGCCGATACGCTCAAGGTATTGGTCGCAGGGAAAGTCCGAGAGGGGCATGGGCGGTTACGCGTAGCAAAGTTCGGTTTAGCCTAGTGCGAGGGCAGCGGCCTTGCCAGCCTTCGCGCGTCGTCACCACGCATGCGGACAGGCTCGGTCGCTTGCCTGCCTGCCCGGCACAGCGCAACAGCCGTGCTAGGATGACCGATCCTTTTTCGATCGCTTGGGGGCTTGGCATGGAGGAGATGGGGCTGCGATGGCTCGCCGGGCAGGCCGTCAGCCTGGTGGCGCTCACGCTCTGTGTGATCGGCTTCGCCAGCCGGCATGACGACAAGCTCCTGGTATTGCTGCTGGGAGCCAACCTGGCCTTCGCGACCCAGTTTGCCCTGCTGGGGAGCTGGGTAGCCGCGTCGATCTCGGCCCTGATCATCCTGCGCATCGCTCTGGCGCGACGCTTTCCCGGCAATCTGGCGATCATGCTTGGCATGTTGCTCGCCACCTTGCTGGTAGCGGCGCTGACCTGGAGCGATGCGCGTGATCTTCCTGCCCTGGCGGCAGGGCTGCTTGGCACCTTTGCCATGTTCATGCTCAGAGGGGTGGCGATGCGTCTGGTACTGGCCGGCGCCGCCTTCTGCTGGATCATCAGCAATCTGCTGGCAGGTTCGCTGGGTGGCACTCTGGCCGAGACGCTGATCTTCGCCACCAACATCATCACCATCGTGCGCCTGAGGCGCCAGGCCTCGGCCGCCGCCCACTGATCCTGGCGGCTGTCGTCGATTCCTTGTGGTGGACGCGAAACGGTCACGGAATTGACATCCTTGTCTCGTATATATGAAATTCCATATATCCTGAGGCGCCCCCGATGACGATGTCACAAGAGTCCCGCAAGCAACGCGTGTTGTTTCTGTGTCACGCCAATTCCGCTCGCTCGCTGATGGGCGAGGCGCTGTTGCGCCACCTGGCCGGTGATCGCTTCGATGCCTTCAGCGCCGGTACCGAGCCGGACGAGCCGCATCAGAAGACGCTGGCCGCGCTCAAGGAGCAGTCCATCAGCACCGAGGGGCTCGCCAGTCAGTCCCTCGACAGCTTCGAGGGACAGCACTTCGATGCCGTCATCGTGCTGTGCGACAAGGCCCAGGAAACCTGTCGCGACTGGGAGGGCAGTCGCGACGAGCATCTCTATTGGGATATCCGCGATCCCCGTGGCATCGAGCGTGACAACGCCTACGCCCAGGCGCTTCAGGAAATCCGCGTGCGCCTGATGCTGTGGCTGCAGATCAAGGATCGTGATCGCGCCCGCCACCTGGCCGACGATTGATGGCGTAACCCTCTGTCGGCAGAGCCTGGCGGGTGCCGGGGCGCAATACTCACTTTCTAAAGCGAGACTTTCATGACGCTACGTATCGGTATCAATGGTTTCGGGCGGATCGGCCGCCTGGTGGTTCGCAGTCTGTGGCCGCGTATCGCCGCTGGGGAGGTCGACCTGGTTCGCGTCAACGATCCCGGTGGTGACGCCGCCACCTTCGCCCACCTGCTGGAGTTCGATTCGGTGCACGGCCACTTTTCGCCCGAGGGCGGGATCAATGGCGAGGGCGAGCAGCTGAACCTCGACGGTCGCGCGGTGGCCTTCAGCGGAGCAAGCGTGCCGGCCGACGCGGACTGGTCCGGCTGCGACGTGGTGATCGAATGCTCCGGCAAGCACAAGACTCTGGACAGGCTTCAGGCCTATCTCGACCAGGGCGTGCGGCGCGTCGTGGTCAGCGCGCCGGTCAAGGAGGAGGGCGTGCTCAACGTGGTCATGGGGGTCAACGATGATCTCTACGAGCCCGAGCGGCACCGCATCGTCACCGCCGCCAGTTGCACCACCAACTGTCTGGCCCCGGTGGTCAAGGTGATTCAACAGTGTTTCGGAATCCGTCATGGCTCCATGACCACGGTGCATGACATCACCAACACCCAGACCATCCTCGACGCGCCCCACAAGGACCTGCGTCGGGCGCGGGCCTGTGGCATGAGCCTGATCCCTACCACGACCGGGTCGGCCAAGGCGATCACCGCGATCTTTCCCGAGCTCGAGGGCAAGCTCAATGGCCACGCCATCCGCGTGCCGCTGGCCAATGCCTCGCTCACCGACATGGTCTTCGAACTTGAGCGCGAGGTGACGGTGGATGAGGTCAACGCCGCCCTGCGCGAGGCCGCCGAAGGGGAGCTTGCCGGTATTCTCGGCTACGAGGAGCGCCCGCTGGTTTCCATCGATTACCGCACCGACCCGCGCAGCTCGATCATCGATGCGCTGTCGACCATGGTGGTCAACGCCACCCAGCTCAAGCTCTACGCCTGGTACGACAACGAGTGGGGCTACGCCAACCGCACCGCAGAGCTGGCGCTGAAGGTGGGTCGTGGCTGAATCGTTGATGGCGCGGGTGAAGGCGCTGCCCTTCGAAATCCGCCAGTACCTGCTGATCACCGGCAACTACTGGGCCTTTACCGTTACCGACGGCGCCCTGCGCATGCTGGTGGTGCTGCACTTCCACCAGTTGGGCTATTCGCCCCTCGAGGTGGCGATGCTGTTCTTGTTCTACGAAGCCTTCGGGGTGATCACCAACCTGGTGGGGGGCTGGCTCGGGGCACGGCTGGGGCTCAATCGCACCATGAATCTGGGACTCGCTCTGCAGATCGTGGCGCTGGCCATGCTGATGGTGCCGTCCTCGGCGCTGAGCGTGGCCTGGGTCATGGCGGCCCAGGCATTGTCGGGCATCGCCAAGGACCTCAACAAGATGAGCGCCAAGAGCGCGGTCAAGGTACTGGTGCCCGCCGAGAGTGCCTCGGCAAGCTCTACCCTGTATCGCTGGGTGGCGATCCTGACCGGCTCCAAGAACGCGCTGAAGGGGGCCGGTTTCTTCCTCGGCGGCCTGCTGCTGACGCTGATCGGCTTTCGTGGTGCGGTCATCGTCATGGCGCTGATGCTGCTGGCGGTGCTGGTCCTCTCGCTGGTTCGCCTCAAGGCCGATCTGGGGCGCGCGAAGCGCAAGCCCAAGTTCTCCGAGATATTTTCCAAGTCCCGCGCGATCAATGTCCTGTCGGCCGCGCGCCTGTGTCTGTTTGCCTCCCGGGACGTCTGGTTCGTGGTGGCCTTGCCGGTGTTTCTCTATGACCAGCATGGCTGGAGCCACTGGACGGTGGGCGGGCTGCTGGCGATCTGGGTGATCGGCTACGGCGGTGTCCAGACCCAGGCGCCCCGGCTGACCTCGCTGATGGCAGGAAGCCAGCGACGCACGACGGTATTCTGGGCGCTGGCCCTGGCGGGGCTGCCAGCCCTGCTGGCGGTGCTGCCGCTGGCTCAGGTGGGCTGGCTGGTGGTGGGCCTGTTGCTGTTCGGGGTGCTGTTCGCCATCAATTCGAGCTGGCACAGCTACCTGATCGTGCACTACGCCCGCGCCGAGGGTGCCTCCATGGACGTGGGCTTCTATTACATGGCCAACGCCATGGGGCGCCTGCTCGGCACCTTGCTGTCGGGCTGGCTGTATCAAAGCCAGGGGCTGTCGGCCTGCCTGTGGGTGTCAGCGGCGCTGGTGCTGGCCAGCGCCCTGATGGCACTGGCCTTGCCCGGCGATGGTCAGCCTGAGCCCGCAGCCGCTGACGACGAGGCAAGGCCCGCTTAAGATAGTCGGCCCGCGGAGGAACCCCGTGACGCTGAACGAAGAAGGCCGCTGCCCAGGGAAAAAAGATGAACAGGCAAAGATGAACAGGAAACGCCGATGATGTCGCTGGACCCGTTACGCCTCTACAAGTGCCTGTCGGAAGAGACGCGCCTGTCGATCATGCTGTTGCTGCTGCAGGAAGGAGAGCTCTGCGTCTGCGAAATGACCGCGGTGCTCGAGGTGTCGCAACCCAAGGTGTCACGCCACCTGGCAGAGCTGCGTCGCTGTGGGTTGCTCCAGGATCGTCGCGATGGCCAGTGGGTCCACTACCGCCTGAGCGCCGAGCTGCCCGACTGGGCGCTCGACTGTCTCGAAGCCGGCGCCCGGGGGCGACGGGCCGAGCTTGAGGCATTGCACGCAGGACTGGCCAGGATGGGGGATCGTCCGCAGCGCTGCGAGAGCCTCTGCTGAGGCGCTGTCGCCTTCCATGGTCACCCTGATCGCCTTGCCCGGCCTTTGAAAAGACGCAGGCAACTTGCCTGTATTACAAGAAGAGGGCCTACACTGAAGCTGTGCACCGGCATGTTAATTCTCATGCTAACCAATTAACATGCCGGCCACTTAAACGATTCAGTGCAAGGACCTTGGATCATGATCATCTACTCCCTCATCCTGTTGTTGGTGGGGCTTTCGCTATTGGGGGGCGGCGCCTGGCTGGTCACCCTGGGTGGAAGCTGGTACTACGCCCTGGCCGGTCTGGTGCTGATCGCGGTGGGCGCCATGGCGCGCTCCCGTCGCGTGCCGGCGCAGCTGTTTTACGCCGGGCTGCTTGTCGCCACGGCCGCCTGGGCCCTCTGGGAATCCGGCTATGACTGGTGGCCGCTGGCCACCCGCATGGGCCTGTTGATGCTGCTAGCCATTCCGCTGCTGTGGCCGCCGCGTGCCGGCAAGCGTCTGGGTACGGCGGTGCTGCTGCCGGTCTGGGCGGTGCTGGGTGTAGGCCTGCTGGGTAGTCTGGCGGTGGACGCTCATCGCATCGAGGGGCGACTCAACGAGGACGAGATCGTCCAGTCACCCGAGCTTGGCGATTCGCCGGAGGCGAGCTGGCATGCCTACGGCCGCAGCAACCTGGGTCAGCGCTACTCGCCGCTGGACCAGATCACCCCGGATAACGTCGGCGAACTGGAACTGGCCTGGCAGTATCAGACCGGTGACAGGAAGGGCCCTGACGACGTCGGGGAGACCACCTACGAGGCCACGCCGCTGAAGGTGGGTAATGCGCTGTTTCTGTGTACGCCGCACAACTGGCTGGTGACGCTGGACGCCGATAGCGGCGAGAAACTTTGGCAGTATGACGCCAAGGTGCCTGCGGAAAGCTCACGCCAGCACCAGACCTGTCGTGGCGTCTCCTACCTGCCGCCGGCATCCGGCGATGGCGATAGCCTCGACGTCGCGGCGGCGAGCCAGCCGGCCGAGGCGCTGGAGCCGATCCAGTGCGACGCCCAGCTGTTCATGCCGACCTCCGATGCGCGCCTGCTGGCCGTCGATCCGGCCACCGGTGCCCGCTGCGCCAACTTCGCCGACAACGGCGAGCTGGACCTGATGCACAACATGCCGTTCACCCAGTCCGGCTTCTACTACTCGACCTCGCCCCCCGTGGTGGCCAATGGCCTGGTGGTGGTGGCCGGGGCGGTCAATGACAACTACGCCGTCGATTCACCCTCCGGCGTGATCCGCGCCTACGACGCCAGGACCGGCGAGCTGCGCTGGAACTGGGATTCCGGCAACCCGAACGAGACCGCGCCGATCGGTGAGGACGAGACCTACGCCACCAGCTCCCCCAATAGCTGGGCGGTGGCCAGCGCCGACGAAGAGCTGGGGCTGATCTACTTCCCGATGGGCAACCGGACCCCGGACCAGCTCGGCCACTTCCGCAGTGAGGCCGAAGAGAAGTTCGCCACCTCGGTGGTGGCGCTGCGTCTGGACAGCGGCCAGGTGGAGTGGGTCCAGCAGTTCGTCCACCACGACCTGTGGGACATGGACACCCCGGCGCAGCCGAGCCTGGTCGACCTGGAGACCGACGAGGGCATGCAGCCCGCGCTGGTGGTGCCGACCAAGCAGGGGGACGTCTACGTCCTCAACCGCGCCACCGGCGAGCCGATCTTCCCGATCACCGAGGAGCCGGCACCGCAGGGCACCATCGAAGGCGACTACGCGGCACCGACCCAGCCCAGGTCTGCCCTGAGCTTCCGTCCGCCGAAGCTGCGCGAGGCCGACATGTGGGGAGGCAGCCTGATCGACCAGATGGTCTGCCGTATCCAGTTCCGCTCGCTGCGCTACGAGGGTCAGTACACCCCGCCGTCCGAGCAGGGCACCATCGTCTTCCCCGGCAACTTCGGCGTCTTCAACTGGGGTAGCCTGGCGGTGGACCCCAAGCGCCAGGTGATGTTCGGCATGCCGCTGTATCTGGCCTTCACCAGCACCCTGGTGCCCAAGGATGGCGCCGAACTCGGCGAGACCAACCAGGGTGAGCAGGGGCTCAACGAGAACGCCGGTGCCGACTACGCGGTGGAGATGAAGCCGTTCCTGTCGCCGCTGGGCATTCCCTGCCAGCAGCCGCCCTGGGGCTACGTGGCCGGCACCGACCTGCGTACCGGTGAGGTCGCCTGGCAGCACAAGAACGGCACCATCGAAGACATGACAGCGCTGCCGCTGCCCTTCGAGATGGGGGTGCCGGGTATCGGCGGTCCGATCATCACCGACGGAGGAGTGGCCTTCCTGGCGGCGTCCGTGGACGACTACTTCCGTGCCTACGACCTGACCACCGGCGAGCAGCTGTGGGAGTCGCGGCTGCCAGCCGGCGGCCAGGCCACGCCGATGACCTACCTCAATAGCAAAGGCGAGCAGATGGTCGTGCTGGTGGCCGGGGGGCATGGCTCGATCGGCACCACCATCGGTGACTACGTGATGGCCTACAAGCTGCCGGATCAGGCGTCACAGTAGGCGAGCAGGGAGGGGAGCCGAACATCCGGCTCCTGCCCTGAAACAACGCCGTTGCAGCAAGAGCCCTCGTCGGATACCCGACGGGGGCTCTTGCTTAGGTAACGGGGCGGATGACCGGGGTGCGGCAAAACACCCGCTACCGGCCATAATAAAAGATTCAGATAATGGGGATCTTTGTGCCGCTTCGGGATCGTGTGTCCCGACGGCCTACCGCCAGGGACAGGGAGAAACGCATGTCAGATATCGTCCTCTACGTGATGATCTACGCGGCCGTGCTGTTGTCGATCTATCAGGTCTACTACATCTACTACGAGCAGCACTTTGCCGACTTCGAGAAGCGTCCCGGAATGGACGCCGAGGCGCTTGAGGAGCTGTCTCGGCTGGCCGAGCAGGCCAGGAATACCGGTGATCGCGAGGCCTTTGCCCGGGCGGTGAACGAGCGCTTCGATGGCCGCGTCGACCCCAGGGTAGCGCTGGCGGCCTTTTCTCGGGACGACGAGCCGGTCAATGCCGCCATGCTGCTACGCCGGCGTCGCCAGATCGTCACCAATGGGCGCATCATGGTCCGCCATCTGGCCAGCTGGACGACCCGCCCGCCGAGCCGGGACCTGCGTGGCACCCTGATCATCGTGATCATCGCGCTGTGCCTGTCGGTACTGGGGCTGGGTGGGCTCAGCGTCTATACCATCGGCTATCAACTGGGCTCACCGGCGTTCGCCTGGGCCAACGATCCCGCCGTCCTGCTTTCGTTGATCGCGCTGCTGATCGTCGCCACCCACCTGGTCTACAAGCTGGACGTCTACCTTCACGATCTCTACGAAATTGGCAGGCTGAATCCGCACTTTCGCTAGGGCTTGTCTGAAAAGTGCCTGCGCTCGGTAGTACGGCGTTAAAAATCGGATCAAAATGCTCATTTACACCCCGTAAACTGCGCTTTTTCACCGATTTTTGCCTTGTCTAACCTTCGCTCGTCGACTTTTCGGACAGCGCCTAGGTGGTGACGGTACTGCAGCGGCACGTCCAGGCTTCAGTCGCTGGTTCGCAGATAGGCGTGTCGGTCGTCTGTATTGGCTAGATGGTTGCCTTGCCTGGGTGCGTCGACCAAGCGCCAGATATTGAGGCCCCGCTTAGGCGGGGCCTTTTTGTGCAATGTGCCTGCGTCAGGCTTGTGCGCCCCTGAATCGTTGGCGGAAGGCGCGTTGCCGCTTCAGGAAGGCGCTGGAGGTTGAAAGTGGTAAGACCACATGGCTGGCACCAAAGTCGCCTTTTGCAGCCCAGACCTGACGACTATGGTTCAAGGCATTGACGAGAAAGCGTCGGATTTCGCGGAAACTGGCAATAAGAAGGGCGGCGATCAGCATTGTCGTGACCGGCGAGAGTCGCTGTTGATGTGCGTCAGGTGAAATGGTCGAGAAGTGGTCTTGAGGGCTCTTAAGAGGTAAGACCAGTTGGATGGGAGGATGACCAATGTTGGACAGCGCGATCCGTGAGGGCGAGTCGGTCAACGGCTATCAAAGAGTGTTCGAGGTCTTTCGTGAACGCGTCCTCAATGGCGAGTGGCGGCCTGGCGATCGTTTGCCCAGCGAGCGTGAATTGGCTCTGGAGCTCAAGGTAGGCCGACCGCTGTTGCGTGAGGTGATGCGCTCGCTGGAGATGCTCGGGGTCCTCGACATCCGTCACGGCAAGGGCGCCTATGTGGCCAAGGCCGACTTCAAGGTGTTGTCGGATTTCTTCGCCTTTTACCTGGCTCAGGAGAAAAACGCCCTCGACGACGTCATGCAGGCCCGGATAGCCATCGAGTGTCAGGCGGTGCGACTGGCCTGTGATCGCGCTACCGATAACGACATCGCCCGCATAGAGACCTGCTTCAAGCAGTTGATGGCCACGCTTGAGGATCCCGAGCAGGGCGGGCGCGCCGACTACCAGTTTCATCTTGCCATCGTCGAGGCCAGCCATTGTCAGTCGCTGATGACCTTGTACCACGCGATTTCCGCGCTGTTGCTCAAGAGCCACGTCCAGCGTCGACAGATCACCCTTGGTTCGGACGAGGTGATCGAGGCGCATATCGATTCTCACCGACAGGTGTTCCTGGCCATCGTCGAAGGCGACGGTGACAAGGCCAACCAGCGCCTGCGCGAGCATTTTTCCATCGGCGACGAACTGCGCCGCAAGAGCATCATCGCCGCCTATACCCAGGAAGCCGAAGCAGGCCTTGGCCGACGTTGAGCGCCAGCCATCGTCATGGCGCCGCGTCAGTCTGTTGCCAGGAAGGTGACGACGCACCATCGATACCGAAGTACGACAACGACAATACAACGCTACGAGAGGTGAGCCTGATGAATTTCAAGACCGCTGCGACCCTTGCCACTCAGGGGGTGGCCCTGAGCCTCGCGATCAGCCTTTCGGCTGCAAGCGCTTCTGCCGAAACGATTCGCTATGCCCATGTCGGGGCTGAAGGCGATCTGCAGACACGTTATGCCAGCGAGGCGGCAGAGGCCATCGCCGAGGCCTCCAATGGCGAGTTGGAGATCCAGGTTTATCCGGCCAGTCAGTTAGGTGGCGTTGCCGAAATGGTGGATGGTGTGCGCATGGGCTCCATCGGTATGGGACATCATGACTTCGCGTCCCTTGCGCGTATCGTTCCCGAGGCGGCGGTGTTCAACGCCCCCTATATCTATCGCGATGCGGCCCACGCCCTGGCCGCCACCGATCCCGAGACACCCGCGGTCAAGGAGATCAACGAACGGTTGATCGAGGACGGTGGGGTGCGCATCGTCGGGCGCATCTATCGCGGTGCACGGCATGTATCGTCCAACTTCGAAGTCAAGTCGCCGGCCGACCTCAAGGACAAGCCCTTCCGGGCGGTTCCGCTGGATCTGTGGATCTCCATGGTCAAGGGTTTTGGCGCCAACCCGACGCCGGTGGCGGTGTCGGAATTGCCGACCGCGCTGATGACCGGTCTGGTGGTTGGGCAGGAAAACCCGCTGACCATGATCGCCGCCAACAAGCTCGATGAAGTGCAGTCCCACGTGGCCCTGACCGGACATATGCACTCGGTGCTGGCCGTCTTCATCAACGAGGATGTCTGGCAGGGACTGTCCGATGACCAGCGTTCTGCAATCACCGAGGTCCTCGACGACAAGGCCGATGAGTCGCTCGAGTGGGCTCAATCGTCCGAAGATGCCCTGGTGGAAGAGCTCAGAGGCCGTGGCATGACGGTGATCACCGCCGACGACGGCCTCGATCTCGATGCCTTCCGTGAGCAGGTCAGCGCGCAGATCAGTGCCGACTTTCCCTCCTTTGACAGCTATGTCGAGCAGATCGCCAAGGTCGATTGAACCGGCAAGCATCGTCAGCGATGGGCGGGGCGACGCCCCGTCCATCGAGAGGAAATAAGGAGAACGCCGTGTCCGGCTTGAAGCGTTTCTGGCAGGGGCTTTGTGCGCTGCTGCTGGTCGGCATCGTGGTAGTGCCACTGTCGCAGGTGGTAATGCGTGATCTCTTCCTGTCACCGCTGGTCGGGGCCGAGGAACTGACGCGCTTTCTGCTGGTGTGTCTGGTCTTCGCCAGCTATCCGCTGGTAGTAGGCCACGGCGAGAACATCGGCATGAGTGAGCTCCGCGATATGCTGACCGGCCGGCCTCGTCGTCTGCTCGATACCACCATTTTCGTGGCGTCGGCGGTGGCCAGCGGTGTGGTGGCGTTCGCTACCATCACGACCATCGCCGATAACCTCAACAATGCCACCCCGACCCTCAAGATTCCGTTCTGGATCTTCCTGGGATCTACCGCTATCGGCTTCGCGGTGGCGGCACTGCAGCATGTGATACGGCTGCGTGGCCAGTCCGCGACTGCATCTCATGACGATCCGCCGGAGGTTTCCTGATGGGACTGGCCTTGATCGTTGCCTTTCTGGTGCTGTTTCTGCTGGGCTTTCCGGTGGTCTACGCCATCCTGTTGCCGGCTATCGCCTATGTGGTGGTGGAGGGCTTTCCGCTGGGGCTGCTGGGGCAGCGTGTCACCTACGCGCTGGACAGTTTTCCGCTGGTGGCGGTGCCAATCTTCATCTTTGTCGGCAACCTGATGAACCTCTCCGGTGTCACCGACCGCATCTTTCGCTTCGCCGACACCCTGGTGGGGCGAGCCCCGGGAGGCTTGGCCCAGGTCAACATCTTTTCCAGCCTGATCTTCTCGGGAATGTCCGGGGCGGCGCTGGCCGACGTGGGTGGGCTTGGCAAGATCGAGATCGAAGCCATGCGCAAGCGCGGCTTCAAGGCACCCTTTGCCGCGGCGGTGACCGCATCCTCTGCGGTGGTCGGGCCGATCTTTCCGCCGAGCATTCCGCTGATCGTCTACGGCTCGGTGACCAGCGTCTCGATCATTCAGTTGCTGATTGCGGGTATCGTGCCGGCACTGATCTGTGTCGCACTGCTGATGATTACCGCCGCAGTGCTGGCACTGCGCTCCGACATGCCACGCTCTGCTCGCTGGCCGACGGCCAGGGAGGTCGTCACGTCGCTGCTGCCTGCACTGCCGGCGCTACTGGCACCAGTGCTGATGATCGCCGGCATGATGCTGGGACTGTTTACCCCCACCGAGGCGGCGGCGGTGACCGCAGCCTATGTGGTGCTGATCAGTGGCATGATCTACAAGGAGCTTACCTGGGCCCATCTGTGGTCCGCGCTGCAGGCGACGCTGCGCAGTACCAGCGCGATCCTGATCATCGTTGCTGCGGCTTCGCTGTTTGGCTGGATCCTGGCGGTGGAGCAGATACCCCAGAGCTTTGCGGCCTTTATTTTGCAGATATCCACAGATCCGTTGGTACTGCTGTTGATTGCCAACCTGATCTTCTTCGTGGTGGGCATGTTTCTGGATTCCACTACCGCGACCCTGCTGGTGGTGCCGGTGATTGCCCCTCCGATGGTGCTGGCGGGTGTCGATCCCGTACATCTGGGGATTGTCGCCATCTTCAACCTGATGATCGGGCTGCTGACGCCACCCATGGGGCTGTCGCTTTACTTGATCTCATCGATTGCTCAGGTCAGCTTGCGGCAGTTGTTGAAGGCGTTGATTCCGTTCTACGTCCCGCTGTTCCTGACCCTTGCGATCATCACCTTTGCCTCCGATCTGGTGCTGTGGCTGCCGGGTCTGATGCGCTAACTTTCCCTTGCCAGCAATGGAGTTGTCATGAAACTCGTCATTGGTTCAGATCATGCGGGCTTTCCGCTGAAGGCCTCCGTCGTGGCCTTTGTCGAATCCCTCGGTCATGAGGTGCAGGATGTGGGCTCCTACGATGACCAGCCGGTCGACTTCCCCGATATCGCCAGAGAGGTGACCTCTCGTGTCACCTCCGGAGAGGTCGAGCGTGGACTGATGGTCTGTGGAACCGGAGTGGGCGCGGCCATCGCCGCCAACAAGGTCAGGGGAATTCGTGCCGCCGTGGGCCATGACGTGCACTCGGCGCACCAGTGTGTCGAGCATGACGACGTCAATGTGCTGTGTATCGGCGCACAGATCGTGGGCCCCTGGCTTGCCAATGATCTGATCAAGGCTTTTCTGGAGGCGGAGTTCTCCAGTGATGAAGAGTACCGCCGGCGGGTGGAGAAACTCCACGCCATGGAAGGTGGACAGGGGCCGGTCGAGGGCTAGACCGAGGGTCAGGTCGAGAGCGGCGTGGCCGATTCAGGGTGATGTGATGGCCGAACCGGAATACCAGCAACCGCCCTCATGGAGACAGCCAAAATACGATCCTCGAAAATATGACCACGGGTGCACCGATGCCGGCGGCTACATCAGCCGTCTTCCAGCACCACCAGGCCGTAGCTGCCGAGCTCCGGCAGTCCGCCTGCACTGGTGCGCAGGGATAGACCACCATCCTCGGCGACATCGAAGGCCATCACCTGGCCGGTGTTGCCGACCAGCTGATAGAGGGTGTCGCCGTCGGGGCTCAGCGCCATGTCCGAGAAGAACAGCAATTCGCCGTCGTCCTTGTAGGCGGTAGCATCCTCGAGGGCGATGCTGCCGTTCGGTTTGACGCTGTAGCGGCTGATGGAACTCGACAGGGCGTTGGCGGTGTAGAGAGTGTCGCCGTCGGCGTTCAGCGCGACCCAGCAGTTGGCGATCTCTCCTCCTTCCATGGCAGCGCCGGTCAGGGCGTCGGCGGTCTTCAGGGTGAGTCCGCCATGATCATCCAGCACATAGCTCGAGACCGAGCTGGTCTGCCAGCTGTAGAGCGGGCTCTGGGGTACCTTGTCGGCCTCCTCACGCAGGCCGAACTCCGGCGTCAGGAAGCGTGCCTCCGACATCAGCAGGGTCTCGCCCTGGTCCCCCTGGCCGATGGCGAAGCCCACCGGTATGGCGTGGAAGCGTTCGGCCGGCGCACGCGGGCTGTCCACGCTGGCGATCGGATCGGCGGACAGACCATCGTCACTGACCGCAAAGCTGTGAATCTTGCCGGTCACCAGCTCGTTGACGATGACGAAGGCTCCGGAACGCGAGAAGGCGATGGTCGAGGGGCGGGCGCCCAGGTCGCGCCGGCTGCCCTGGATCGCGATCAGTCCTTCGGGGGTGTGGCGATACAGCGCGATGGAGCCGGCCTGGTTGCTGTCACCCACGCTGGCGGAGGCGACGAGGTGGCCGTGGATGGCGACAGAAATCGGGAAACGGTCCGAGGCCGTCACGCTGTTGACGGCCTGAAGGCTGCCGTCGGGGGCGCGGTTCATCAGGCTGAGGGTACCGTCGCCTGGGTTGACCGCCACCATCCAGCCGCCGTCCGCGGAGGCCGCGATGGCGTTGGCGGAGATCAGGGGGTCATCGCCGTTGGCCAGCGGGTGGTCAGGGTTCTTCTCCAGAGCCGGAATCTCCAGATCACCGGTACCAAGGCCCCCGGTGGGATACTCGGAGGCTAGGGAAAGCGTGCCGTCATCGTCGGCATGGAAGGCGGCGACCGAGTTGCCTTCGGTCTTGTTGGTGACCACGTAGATCGTTTCTGCCGCCAGGCAGGTGGACAGCGGGGCAAGTGTCAGCAGCATCAGGGTGGGCAGGCGTAGCGTCATGGGCGGGGCTCTCCATGGGAAGGGACTCTCGATAGCTGTCTCTTACCTTAGGGCAGTCCTGCAGCGGTGCTCTTCATGGCTGTGCCTTGCCACAACACGGCCGGAAAAAAGGTCGATGCGATGCCTCGATGCGCGATCTTGCAAGGTTTGTGGTGCGCCAAAGAAGAGCGCCGACATCCCGGGATGTCGGCGCTGTGGGCAGGGGCTGTAAACCGCGACGCTCTGATCGGAGGCGCCGCGGTCAGCGCTCAGTTTTCCTTGAGCTCCAGGTCCGGTACTTCGACCTTGAACAGGCGGGTCAGATAGAGCAGGTAGGCAAAGCCGACGGCGACCCAGGTGAGTCCCACCTGGAAGGTGTTGAGCGACAGACTCGACCACAGCCAGATAGTCAACAGGAAGCCGACGCTTGGCATGACGCCGTAGCGCAGCAGGTTCTTGGATTGCATCAGGTGCTCATCCACCAGGTAGTGCTTGATCACAGAAAGGTTGACGAAGGAGAAGGCGACCAGAGCACCGAAGCTGATCATGGTGGCGGCCAGCTCCAGGCTGATGACCAGCGCCATCAGCGAGATGGCGCCGACGATCAACGTCGACCCCAGCGGGGTGCCGTAGCGCTGGCTGAGCTTGCCGAAGACCTTGGGCAGGACCTGGTCGCGGCCCATGGCGAACAGGATCCGGGAGACGCTGGCCTGGGCGGCCATGGCCGAGGCGAAGCAGCCTGCTACATATGCAGCGGTGAAGAAGGCGACCAAAAAGCCCCCGCCGGCGCGGCGCATCACGTCCACCGCGGCCGAGTCGGCGCTGCCGAAGTTGTGATAGTCGGGAAACACCAGATGCCCGACCCAGGAGGCCAGAATGAACAGGCCGCCGCCGATCAGGGTGCACAGCATGATGGCGCGGGGGATGTCACGCTTGGGCTCGCGAGTTTCCTCGCACAGGGTAGAGACGGCGTCAAAGCCAAGAAACGACAGGCACAGGATGGCGGCACCACCGACGATGGTGGTCCACTGGAGCCCTTCGCTGTGGAAGGGCGCCAGCAGCGAGGGGGCTTCGCCACCGGCGATGACCTTCAGCGAGATGGCGATGAAAGTGGCCAGAAAGACGAACTGAAAGCCGATGATGATCAGATTCATCTTGGCCACCAGCTTGATGCCCAGGATGTTCAGTGCGGTCACGGCGACGATGGCTCCTACCACCCAGACGCCCTGATCGATGGCGGGGAAGACCTCCTTCATGTAGATCCCGATCACCAGGTAGTTGATCATCGGCAGGAAGATGTAGTCGAGCAGCAGCGCCCAGCCCACCATGAAGCCCACACGGCCACCGAAGGCGCGGCGTGTGTAGGTGTAGGCGGAGCCGGCGGTAGGGTAGTGCTCGACCATCTTGCCGTAGCTGTAGGCGGTGAAGAACATCGCCGCCAGGGTGATGACGTAGGCCATGGGCACATGGCCGCCGGTGGTTTCGGTGACCACGCCGTAGGTGGTGAATACGGTCAGGGGCACCATGTAGGCGAGGCCGAAGAACACCAGGGCGGGCAGGCCCAGGATGCGCTTGAGGCCGCTGTCCTGGCCGTCGGGGGCCTCGGGGAGGCTGGAACGTCGTTGTTGTGTCATGGGTCGGTTCCTGTTGTTGCTGTTGTTGTTCTGAGCGCGGCTCAGGGCGTGGTCTACCGCCCGTTTCAGGTTGCCGTCGTCGATGCGGTCTGGTGGCTGCGTCGGGGGAGACGTTTCGCCGAGCCGTGCACGGTCCCCGTGGCAAACCAGTATGGGAAACCGGCGGTGCTCGCGTGGCGCTGACGCCCGTCCGGGACAAGCGACCTACTGATGTCGTACGGGGCGTCGAGCGTTTTCGTCGAATCGGTCGTGCCTTGTGCCTTGTGCCTTGTGTCTTGTGCCGTGTGCCGGGGCTCAGGCGTTGTCGAAGCCCTTGAGCACGTTGATCGCATTGACCCCGATTTCTTCCACCGCGTAGCCGCCTTCCATCACGAATAGTGTGGGCAGACCGATGCGCTTGAGGCGGGCGCCGATGTCCAGGTAGTCGTCGCTTTGCAGGGTGAAGGAGCTGATCGGATCGTTCTCGAAGGTGTCGACCCCGAGGGCGATGATCAGCATGTCCGGGGCGAAGTCCCTGACGCGCGCGATGGCGTCATCCAGCGCCTGCGCCCAACGGGCGTAGTCGGTGCCGCTGGGCAGGGGGTAGTTGACGTTGTAGCCCTCGCCCTCACCTCGTCCGGTCTCGTTGGCGAAGCCGAGAAAGTAGGGGAACTCGTCCATGGGGTCGCCGTGCAGCGAGAGAGTGAGCACGTCGCTGCGCTCGTAGAAGATGTCCTGGGTGCCGTTGCCGTGGTGGAAGTCGATGTCGAGGATGGCGACCCGCTGGTGGCCCCGGTCCAGTGCCCGCTGGGCGGATACCGCCACATTGTTGATGAAGCAGTAACCGCCGTACTGGTCCCGCGCGGCGTGATGGCCGGGCGGTCGGCACAGGGCGAAGGCTGGCGCGCCGCTGTCGAGCACCTGGTCCACGGCGGTCAGGGCGATGTCCTTGCTGAGCAGGGCCGCCTCGAAGGTGTCTGCGTTCAGCGAGGTTTCTCCGGCCAGGGCGTAGTAGCCAAGGCGGCCCTCGATATGGCGGGGTATGGGGCCGCCGGGCATCCGCCGTGTCGGCCAGATATTGGGAATCGCTTCGCCTTCGTAACCGGCCGCCTGCCAGTCGCGCCAGGCAACCCGCAGAAAGTCGATGTAGTCCGCGTCATGGATGGCCAGCACCGGCTCCAGTCCATGCTCGTCGGGGCCGCGGATCTCGCCGATGGACTCGGTCCTGGCGCGTTCGATGATGTAGTCCACCCGCTCGGGACACTCGAAGGGCGCGACCAGTTGGCCGGCAAACAGCTCGGTGAGAGTGCGACGGTCGCGGGTGGCGTCGCTATGAACGATCAACATGGCGGTGTCTCCTTTGGCAGTTCCGGGGCAAGGTGACGAGTGTGCGGCCTGCATCGCGGCTGTCGCTGTCTACTCGATCACGGCGGCAAAACGGTCGTTGAGTCGGCTCAGCGCCGGGCCGATCAGCGGCAGGTGGCGCTCACGCGACGCCAGGGCCTCCTCGGTGGCGTAGCTCAGGGTGATGGTCTGGGCGCCCAGCCAGCGCAGGGGTTCGGGCTCCCAGCGACGAACCACCTGGTCCAGTGCACAGCCATCGAAGGCCCAGGGGGCCCGTGTCAGCGGTGTGTCCTGTCCACAGAGCATCTCTGCCAGGGTGCGCGCCATCAGGTGGCTGGCGGCGACGCCTTCGCCGGCATAGCCGCCGGCGGTGGCGATGCCGGCTCGCCGATCGACGAGGGCGTGGGGGCGAAAGCTGCGCGAGAGGCCCAGGGTGCCGCCCCAGCCGTGGCTGATATCGACCTCGCCGAGGTCGGGAAACAGATCCTGGAGCAGCGCCTTGCGCATCTGGATGTCGCCCTGGGTGATGGAGGCCTGGTGACGCGGACGGGCGTTGAAGCGGTAGCGACCCCTGGCGCCGAAGATCAGGCGACCGTCGCGGCTGCGATGGCCGTAGTTGATCAACCGGCTGGCGTCGGCGAAGGTCGGTCGCTGTGCCAGGCCGATAGCGTCCCACTGGCTCTGACTCAAGGGCTCGGTGGCGATCACCAGGCTGGAGACCGGGACCAGGTGGGGACGCAGCTGGGGCAGGGTGTTGTAGCCTTCGGTGGCCATCACGATCATCGGTGCGCGGATGCTGCCCTGGGGCGTGGTCACCTTGCCGGCGTCGATGCTCGTCGCCGGGCTTTGTTCGTAAAGCCTGACCTGCATGGCCGCGAGTCGCGCGACCAGCCCATCGATCAGCTTGCCGGGGTGCAGCGTGGCGACCTGACGATGAAAGATGCCACCGAAGGGGCGGCGGAAGCGGGCCCGGTCGCTGAGTTCGTCGGCGGACAGCCAGCGGCAGTCATGCTGGCGATGGCCGAGTTCCAGCAGGTGTGCGAGGTAGTCCCGCTGGAGCGCCTCCTGGGCCGGGTAGCGGGCCGCCGCGTAGAGTGCCCCGCCCTTGTGGAAGTCGGCGTCGATGGCTTCCTGCGAGAGGGTCGCGCCGATCTCGTCGACATTGGCGGACAAAAGCTCGCACAGCGCCTGGCGCCGGGCCAGGGACAGGCCCTTCAGGTGCCGCTCGAGGCCCGCCAGGTTGCCCACCACCCAGCCTCCGTTTCGCCCGGAGGCTCCGTGGCCGAAGCGCCTGGCCTCGAGCACCCGGATGTCTTTCTCCGGGGCCAGGCGCTTGAGGTGATAGGCGGTCCACAGGCCGGTGAAGCCACCGCCGACAATGACCACGTCTGCCTGTTCATCCCCGGTCTGTTCATCGATAGCCTGTTTATCCCCGGTCTGTTCACCGATGGCCTGTTCATCGATGGCCTGTTTATCAATGGAGAGGGGGGCGAGTGGGACTCGCCCGTTGTCTCGGTGTGACCAGAAGATGGCGTCGTTGGACGGTGCTTTCGTCATCACATGAATCCCAGTACCAGATAGAGGGCGGCGGCCAGCAAGCCGGCCAGGGCCGCGTAGGGCAGTTGGGTAAAGGCGTGCTGGAAGGGCGTGCAGCCGCTGGCTTGGGCCGTCAGCACCGTGGCGTCCGAATAGAAGCAGGCGTGGCTGCCGAAGGTGCTGGCCGAGAGGGTGGCACCGATCACCAGCGTCATGTCGGCGCCCAGATTGTGGCCCAGGGTGGTGACGATGGGCAGGATGATCACGAACACGCCCCAGTTGGAACCGGTGGCGAAGGAGACGAAGCCCATCAGCGCAAAGATGATGAAGGGCAGGATCTGGGCGTTGATCAGCGGTTCGACCGTGGTGATGATGTACTCGTTGAGTCCCAGGGTGGTGTTGACGTCATTGAACATGAAGGCCGCCACCAGCACCGCCAGGGCATCCAGCATCGACTTGAAGCCCTCCAGAATGTTGTCGAAGGTCTCGCCGGGGGTCAGCTTCTTCAGGCCGATGAAGGCCACGATCATGCCGGCCAGGGTCACGAAGATGCCCATCAGGAAATCGAGATCGAAGTACCAGGTGAAGAAGGCCAGCGACATCATCGGCAGCAGGAACATCCAGACGCTGCTGCGTGTCTGGTCCTTGGCCGCCAGGTGGGCGATCTCTTCATCGATGTGCTCGGCGCCGGGCGGCACGCAGCGACCCTCGAGCTGGGCGCGCTGCTCGGCGCGCTTCATCGGGCCGAACAGCGGAATCTTGCCGTAGGCGACCAGCGGCACCATGGCCACCGCGATCCACGGATAGAACATGAAGGGGATGGCCTGGATATAGGTCCAGACTCCCTGGCCGTCGGCGGCCAGGCCGTTCTTTTCGATCAGCGCGCCGAAGAACACCGCCCAGGTCGAGATCGGGATCAGTACGCTGATCGGTGCGGCGGTGGAGTCGATGACGTAGGCCAGCATCTCTCGCGACGTCTTGAAGCGGTCCGTCACCTGACGCATCGAGGTGCCGACCGCCAGGGAGTTGAGGTAGTCGTCGACGAACAGCACGATGCCCATGAACCAGCAGCCGAGCAGCGCCCGGGGCTTGCTGGTGATGTAGCGCAACAGGCTTTCGGCGAAGGAACGCGAGGCGCCGGATTTCAGCAGCAGCGCAATGATCGAGCCCATCAGCCCGCATACCGCGATCACCCAGGCCACGTCCTCGTCGGTCAGGACGTTGAGCAGGCTCTCGGAAAGGGTGGACAGGGCGCTGGTCGGCTCGATCAACAGGGTGCCGACGAAGGCGCCGGCCACCAGCGGCTCGAGCGCGCGACGGCTCCACAGTGCCAGCAGCAGTACAACGGCGGTGGGCAGCAGCACCAGCCAGCCGCCTGCGGGGAAAAACGCTTCCATGGATGTCCTCCTGGACGATCATTGTTGTTGGTGAAGCGACCTGGCGATGGCCGTGGGTCGCGTCGATCAGGAGCGTGGCGTGACAGCTATTGGTTGTCGTTGATGTTGTCGTTGGCGTCGTTGATGGTGAAAGGTCCGGTCGATATCGAGCTGCCGACGGCGAGTCGGCGGCGGACGCTCAGCGCAGTTTTTCGCGCAACTGGTAGTACCACATGCCCGCGGCCAACAGGCCGTTGCCGAGGCGCTCGCTGACCGGGATGCGCCAGTGGCGCATGTCGGCGAACAGGTCGAACTCCTCCAGCTGACCGCTGACCGCCCTGGCCATGATGTTGCCAACGATATGCGAGGTGGCGATGCCGTGGCCCGAGTAGCCCTGGGCGTAGAAGACGTTGGGTGACAGCTTGCCGAGCTGAGGGATGCGGTTGATCACGATGCCCGCCTTGCCCTGCCACTGGTAGTCGAGCGCGATGCCCTTGAGCTGCGGGAAGGTGTGTTCGAGCCGGGGGCGCAGTTCGGCGCCGATATCCGCTGAGTCCTGGCCGGAATAGTTGGCGCCGCCACCGAACAGCAGGCGACCGTCGGCGGTCAGGCGGTAGTAGTCGAGCACGAAGCGGGTGTCGTAGACCGCCAGGTCCTGGGGATTGATCGCGGCCTGCTGCTCCCGGCTCAGCGGGGCGGTGGTGACGATGCCGAGAGAGGCGGGGAACAGCTTGCCCTTGAGCGCCTTGCGCTCCAGCCGGTGATAGGCGTTGCCGGCCAGCACCACGCTGTCGGCGTGGATCTGGCCACGCTCGGTGACGACACAGGGGGTAGCGCCGTGGCGAATCTCGGTGACCCGGGTGTCCTCGAACAGCAAGCCGCCCAGGTCCTCAAGGGCGCGGGCCTCGCCAAGACACAGGTTCAGCGGGTGCAGGTGCATGTTGTAGTCGTTGCGCACCGCGCCATGGTAGAGCTCGGTGCCCACCAGTTCGCGCGTCTGATCGGCGTCCAGCAAACTCAGGTGCCGGGCGATCTCGTGGCCCTGGGCCGCTTCGACGTCGCGCTTAAGCTCGGCCATGTGGCTCGGTCGGTAGGCGGCGTGCAGGTGGCCGAACTTCAGGTCACAGGCGATGGCGTACTTGTCGACACGCTGACGCAGAATGTGGTGGCCTCGCCAGCGAAGATCCCAGACGAAGTTCTCGGCTGCCTCTCGCCCTAGCGGGCCGGAGAGCTGCTTGAGCATGGCATCCTGCCCCGACAGGCTGCCGGTGACCTGACCGCCATTGCGACCGCTGGCCCCCCAGCCGATCCGGTTGGCCTCGACCAGCGCTACCCGGTAGCCACGCTCGGCGAGTTCCAGCGCGGTGTTGACGCCGGTGAAGCCGCCTCCGATCACCGCAACGTCGACCCGATGCTCGCCCTCGAGCCTGGGGTATTCGGCTTCTTCGTGGATGGTCGCGGCGTAGTAGGACGCGCAGCGCGGTTCGCTCATGACGACTCCCGAAACGATGGCAGCTTGTTATTGGTGTGATCACATGTTGTGATCACACTAGCAGGGCTTGCAGATGCGCACAAGATGCGAATTCGACCCTGGGCGGCCCAGGCTGCGGCGTCTCGGCGTGGGCTATCGTCATCGAGATGGGCTAGTCTTGACGCCAGACGCAGGTAGATATAGCCGTGATGGTGGCAGGCCAGCGGCCTGTCGGGTTTTCCGCCGATGGTGACAGACGAGCGGTCGACGGGCGGCCGGCAAAAGAAGCAAAAGGGGAGTGATAGAAAAGTTATAGTGGGTTGGCGTGAGGAGTGAAGTGGAGAAAGGAATGGCGAGGGGAATGGCGAGGGGAATGGAGAAGGGAATAGAGAGCGGAATGGCAGAAAGGAATGGAGAGCGGAATGGAGAAGGGAATAAAGAGCGGAATGGCTGAGAGGAATGGACAGAGGAGTGACAAGGAAGCGCAATGACCGACGTTCATACTGACAATAGCGATGACGCCATGGTCGCGCCGATCGGCACGGAACCATCGCCTCCGCCCTACCTGCCGGATACCGCCTCGACCCGAATTCACCGGGACCTGAGGCGTCGTCTGTGCGAAGGGGCCTTCAGTCCGGGCGAGGTGCTTTCGATCCGCGGCATCGCCGCCTGCTATGACACCAGCGCCATGCCTGCTCGGGAGGCGCTGCGCTGGCTGGTGAGCGAGGGGGCTCTGCAGTTTGTCGACAGCCGCAAGATCATCGTGCCGCACTTGAGCCGGGAGCGCTTCACCGAGGTGCTGTTCGCCCGCAGGCGGCTGGAAACCGAGTTGGCCCGGCAAGCCTTTACCGCGATCGAGCACCAGCACATCGACGCCCTGGAGGCGTTGGACGATGGCATCAATCGTGCCATCGAAGCTGCTGATCTCAAGAGCTATATGCGTGGCAACCACGCCTTTCACTTTCTGATCTACCGGCTGAGCGGCTCGACGGTATTGCTGCCGCTGGTCGAGCA
Source organism: Halomonas sp. YLB-10 (assembly GCF_003856855.1). NCBI lineage: Bacteria > Pseudomonadati > Pseudomonadota > Gammaproteobacteria > Oceanospirillales > Halomonadaceae > Halomonas > Halomonas sp. YLB-10. Next base: position 352,399 of record NZ_RRCU01000001.1, on the reverse strand, counting down.
GCTATGGCAGCAATACGGTCCCAGCATGGGCTTTATCTGCACGCGTTGGGGCGGCTCCGCCATCGCCGACGATCACCATCGTGAGATTACCCAGGCGCTGCGCCGGGGGGACAGGGACGCCTTCTGTCGCGCGGTGACCGCCGACATCGAGCAGGGAATGCGGCTGCTGGACGACTACTACGCCTCGTCGAAGTGATTTCTGGGCTATCTTGATGACGTCCGGCGCCAGTCCTTCGGACCGCCGACCCGAGCATCGAAAGAACGTCGTTGAGTCATCAGGAAAAGCTCATGCAAATCTACCCTTACCTGTTTTTCGACGGCCAGTGTGAAGAGGCCCTGGCGTTCTATGCCGAGCTGATGAACGGCCGAGTGAGCGAGCTTCATCGCTACAGGGACATGCCCGCCGATGCACCTGATGCTGGATGCGGGGAAGCGGGCACACCGTCACCAGAGCACATCATGCATATGCAGATCGAGGTGGCGGGTCATGTGCTGATGGGGTCGGACGCCTCTGGGGAGGCGCCTCAGGGCTTTTCTCTGGCGCTGTCAGTGGACACGCGCGAAGAAGCCGAACGGCTTTGTTCCGGGCTTGCTGAAGGTGGAGAGATCATGTTGCCCCTGTCGGAAACCTTCTGGGCCGAGCGCTTTGCCCTGGTGAAGGATCGCTTCGGCGTCGCCTGGATGGTCATGTATGAAGGCGCACGTGGCGGCTGAATACCGGTGCGTCTTGATGCAGGGCGTCCAGCGGAGCCGGAGGATTCCCAGGCGGCATTCGCAAGCGGGGGCAAGGAGCACGACAAGCGCTCAAGCATGGGCGGCGAATAGCGACAAGAGAAGGAGGATGGGGGCAAGGATGGAATTTTCAGATGTCAGGGGGCCCTATATCAGCGAGCCGCAGATGCTGCCGGGCTTCGGTGAGAAGAGTGGTATCTACAAGGTCGCTGCCGCTGAGCCTCAATGGCTGTCCCGACTGGGGCTTTCCAATGACAGCCAGGCCAATCAGGTCGACCACGGTGGGGTGGACCGCGCCCTGTGTCACTACTGCGCCGATCACTATCCCCGCTGGAGCGAGCGCTATCCCGACGCCGGTGTGGTGCTGGAGGCCGGCGTGCTGGGTGAGAATATTGCGAGCCAAGGGGCCGATGAGCGCGAGGTGCGTATCGGTGACGTCTATCGCATCGGCGAAGCGCTGGTGCAGGTGACCCAGCCCAGGCAACCCTGCGCCAAGGTCGATGCCCGTACCGGCCAGCCGGGGCTGGCGCGGGCCTTTATGCAGGAGGCCCGGATGGGCTGGCTCTACCGCGTGCTGGAGGAAGGATGGATTGCGCCGGGGCCTGTCATCGAGGTGGTCGAGCGCGGTGATGAAAGGTGGAGCGTGGAGGCCTGCTGGCGGGTGCTGGAAGACCGCAGGGCGCCCCTGGATACCATGGCCGAATTGCACGGTGTCGAAGCCCTGGCGCAACACTGGAAGGACCAGTTGGTCCGGCGCATGGACTATTGGCGCGGGCGCGCCTGAGGACGGCAGGCGGGTGAATACCACGCGCTGTAGGGTGCTGCTGCGCCTGGCACCGAACCGACTGAGCCTGTCTTCTCTACACCTGTCTCTCGTGTGCCCCTGTCTCCTCTGGCTCTGTCTCCTCTGCCCCAGTCTCCTGGGCTGAAACGACAAGGCCCTGCTGTGTCGCAGCAGGGCCTTGTTGCAGGGCCTTGTTGCAGGGCCTTGTCGTGATCAACCGCAGCGGAGCATCAGATGTCGCTGTCGGCGGCCAGGTCGTTGGCCAGCGCCACTTCGGAGCCGGGCTTGGCGGTCTGAAGCGCGGCCAGGGTGGGGCCGGTTTCCTGCTGGAAGGAGGCCAGCGCCTGACCGGACAGGCTCTGGTTTTCCGGAAGGGCCACGCGCATCGCATTGACCTGATTGTTGTTGACCATGACCTCGTAGTGCAGGTGAGGTCCGGTGCTGCGACCGGTGTTACCCGACAGGGCGATCCGTTCGCCCATGGTCACGCGCTGTCCGGTGCTGACCAGCGGGCGCGACAGGTGCAGGTAGCGTGTCTTGTAGCCATTGTCGTGACGAATCACGATATAGCGACCCGCCGCCGGGTGGTTGCCGACCTTTTCCACGCGACCATTGGCCGGGGTCTCGATGCCGGTGCCGATCGGCACGGCGAAGTCCGTGCCCTTGTGCGGGCTGACGCGGCCGGTGATCGGATGGCGGCGGTTGAGGTTGAAGTTGGAGCTGATGCGGTAGCTGCCGGAGAACGGGTAGCGGTTGAAGGCCGGGTCGAGGCTCTGGCCTTCGGGGGTGTAGAAGTTGTTGTCCTCGGGATTGCGCACCAGCGTCAGGTCCATGCGCTCGCCGTCGTAGGACACCGCCAGCACGCGGGGGTCCAGGCGCTGGCCGTCGATGATGTCGGACTCGACCAGTACCCGGAAGCTGTCTCCGCGACGGGTGTCGCGGCGAAAGTCGAGCTTCTTCTCGAGCACCCGTGCCATCTCCGAGACTTCGGCACGGCTCAGGCCTGCGGCCTCGGCGGAGCGAGCGAAGCTGCCGCTCACGGTGCCGGCGTAAAGGCGTTGTGAGGCTTCGCCGGCACGCTCGATGGTCGCCACGTCAAAGCCTGAATCCTGGCGTTCGATCAGGTAGCCGTCGCGCACGTTCTTCATGATGCGCAGCGCCAGCAGTCGACCGTCCTCGCCAAGCTGATACTCGAAGGTGTTACCGACGCGCCAGCGGGTCAGCACGTTCTGGTCGGGCAGGTCCTCGAGCAGCGCCATGACCTCGCTGTAGCCCAGCCCCAGGGTCTTTTCGGCCATTTCGGCGAAGGTGTCGCCCTGCTGGACGCGATAGGTCTGCCAGGTCGGGACGAACGGCTCGTTGGCCGCAATCTCTTCCTCGAGCACGATCGGGCCTTCATCGAACAGTTCGAGCTCGTCTTCGCTGACATCCTCATAGGAAGTGGCGTCGCTGGCGACGTCCAGTGACTGCTGCTCCAGCAGCCCACTGGCCACGGTGCCGAGCACCACGGCGATATGCAGGGAGCCTTCGTCGAGCTTGAAGGCGGGCGGCTGCGGATTGCCGTCCAACGCAACTGGCGCCGCGGTGGATGAATCAGCGGCGCCAGGAAGCGTGCGAGAGGATTGTAAGGTAAGAGGAGGTAGTCCCGACGATGAACGCATGGCGTTCTCGAACTTGACGTCGGCGTGGGCCTCGTCGACGAAGTCGATGTCGACGATTTCGCTGGCCTTGAGCTGGGAAATCGGGATGTGCTGGCTGGTGGCATCCAGCGCCAGGTCGATGGCTTCGGCGACCTGGGTTCGCTCGAAGTTCAGCGATGGCAGTTCCGGCGAGGCAGACTCTCCTAGCGGAACCAGAACTGACTCCAGCGATTCATTGCCTCGCTGAACGTCTTCGTAGGTGGTGACAATCTTGTGGGCGCCCAGCACGGTGACCATGGTGGCAACGGGTAACAGCAGCAGCTTGTGCGTGCGGGGCAGCGAATGGAGGATTCGCATCATGGTAAAAGGGCCATAGAAAAATTGATGAAGGTAAATATATAGGCTATTGCACCATACCCCATGAAGTATGGTATGCCTAGACTGTATGGCCATACAGCGGATGGCGCATCGCCCGGTGGTTTATGTGACCGGGGGCGCCAGGAATGGATGAAGCTGTGACAAAACCCTGTTCGAACGCTGTTTATTAACTGTTGTTCATTGGACCCTTAGCGTTGAACAAATGCAACCCCCCGGTAAGTCGTAGTGCTTTCTACTCCCCCTGAAGGACGATAAGTCTCATTTTGTTGATATAAGTCCAATGACTGGCCAGGCGCCGTACAAGGCCTCGCGCGGGAGGGGCGTATCGTGATTTTCATCGATGCGACTTTCATCGATGCCAAGTCGTGTCATTGGCGCCGTCGGCTGGCATGCTCAATGGATATCGTCAAAAGGATTCAAGCATGTCGCGTGTCACGCTCGCACAGTGGCAGATGCTGGCCGCCGTGGTCGATCACGGTGGCTTTGCCAGGGCCGCCGAAGCCGTTCACAAGAGCCCTTCGACCCTCAACCATGCAGTGCACAAGCTGGAGGAGCAGTTGGGGGTCAAGGTGCTGGAACCGGTGGGGCGGCAGGTTCGGCTTACCGAGGAAGGGGCCTTGCTGCTGCGCCGTGCCCGCCAGTTGCTGGAGAGCTCCGACGCGCTCGTGGATATCGCCGCTCGACTGCGGGAAGGCCTGGAGGCCGAGGTGGTGCTGAGCATCGACCAGATCTTTCCCTCGAACGTACTGGCCAAGGCGATGGAAGCTTTCTCCAGCGCTCTTCCGCAAGTCAGGCTGCAATTGCACGAGTCGGTACTCAATGGTGGTGTGGAAATGCTCGAGGATGGCCGAGCCGACCTGGTGGTGTCAGGGGTGACCACGTCAGGCTACCTGGGCGAACCCCTGGTCAGCGTGCCTTTTATCGCGGTCGCTCACCCGGACCACCCTCTACATGCCATGAGCAGGCCGCTGGACCTCAGGGATCTGGAGCACCATCGCCAGGTCGTGGTGAGGGACTCGTCGCAAAGGGCGTCGCGCGATTCGGGCTGGCTCAAGGCCGAGCAGCGCTGGACCGTCAGCCATATCGCCACCTCGGTAGAGATGCTCGAGCACGGGCTGGGGTTTGCCTGGTTGCCCAAGACCCGCATTCGCGACCAACTGGCCAGTGGCCGGCTCAAGCCATTGCCGCTGCAGGCCGGCGGTACGCGTGAGGTGCCCATCCAGCTGTATCATCGCGACGCCGACCGGGCGGGACCCGCCACCAGGGCCATGGCGGAGCATCTGCGTCAGGCTGTCCGGGACTGCAGTTGCTGAGGTCTGGGCACATCGGAGGCAATGGGTTCGAAAGAATCGAAAGGTTGGCGGCAAAATGTGCGCTTGTAGTCGATTCTTTCCACCGTATGCTGGGCTCTCCAAGGCGCTTCACGGGAGAGACCGTATGGGACTGTTAATCGATGGGGTCTGGCACGACCAGTGGTACGACACCGAGAGTACCGGCGGCGAGTTCGTGCGAGAGTCCGCCCAGTTGCGAGACTGGGTCAGCGCCGATGGCGCGCCGGGCCCCGATGGCCAGCCAGGCATCAAGGCCGAGGCGGGACGTTTTCACCTGTACGTGTGTCTGGCCTGTCCCTGGGCCCATCGCACCTTGATCATGCGCCGACTCAAGGGGCTTGACGCGCTGATCGACGTCTCCCACACCAGTCCGCTGATGGGCGACAAGGGCTGGAGCTACAACGAGGCCGAAGGCTCCAGTGGTGACTCGATCAACGGCGTGAGCTTTCATCATGAGCTCTACACCCTGACCGACCCTCACTACACCGGTCGGGTGACCGTCCCGGCGCTGTGGGACAAGCAGCGCAAGCGCATCGTCAACAACGAGTCGGCCGAACTGGTCAGAATGTTCAACTCGGCCTTCGACGAGCTGACCGGCAATCGTCTCGACTTCTATCCCGAGTTCCTGCGCCAGACCATCGACGAGATCAACGCCGACGTCTACGACAACATCAACAATGGTGTCTACAAGGCGGGCTTTGCCTCCGATCAGGCGGTTTACGAACGTCACGTCTCGGCGCTGTTCGCCTGTCTCGACAGGCTCGAGGCGAGGCTTGCCAATCATCGCTATCTGGCCGGAGCCTGGCTGACCGAGGCCGATATTCGTCTGTTCACCACCCTGGTGCGTTTCGATGCCGTCTACCATGGCCACTTCAAGTGCAACCTCTATCGCATCGAGGACTATCCCAATCTGTCGCACTACCTGCGCGAGCTCTACCAGTGGCCGGGTGTCGCCGAGACCGTGGACCTGGATCATATCCAGCGCCACTACTATATGAGCCACGACACCATCAATCCCAACGCCATCGTGCCGTTGGGGCCTGTGCTGAGACTGGATCGGGACCACGACAGAGAGCGTCTGGCCTCAGAAGGCGTCTACCAGGGCTGAGTCAGACGCTGGCGGAGAGGATCCGCTGGTGAGCCGTGGGTGGGGGAGGGGACCGGCTCGTGAGCCGGTCCGGGCGGCTCGATCAGCGTGCGTGCCTGGCCAGCCAGCGATCGAGGGCGTTGGCAAACTCCCGTCGATCACTGTCCGAGTAGCCCTTGGGGCCGCCGGTGTGCTCGCCGCTGGCACGCAGCGTCTCCATGAAGTCGCGCATCTGCACGCGTGCCTTGATGTTGTTGCGATCCAGGGTCTCGCCTCTGTTGGTCATTACCATGGCCCCCTTGTCCAGCGCCTCCAGTGCCAGCGGTAGATCGGCGGTGACCAGCAGGTCACCGGGTGCGATGCGGCTGACGATCTCGTTGTCGGCGGCGTCGAAGCCGTGGCTCACCGCCATGGCCTTGACCCACTTCGAACTGGGCAACGGGATCTGGTGGTTGGCGACGAACCAGGTCTGGGTGGTGGTGCGTTCGGCGGCGCGGACGATGATGTCGCGAGCGACTCTGGGGCAGGCGTCGGCGTCGACCCATAGTTGGGGCATTGGTGTCTCCGGTGCAGAAAAAGGGGGCTCGATCATAAAAGGGCTGGTCAGAGCCACGAGTCGATGGTAGCATGCGCCCTCCTCGCATGTGTTGACCCCACCATCATGACGCAGCGACCTCCGACGCCCAAGCGGCCTCGAGAGTTCAAACAGATGCTGCAACGCGCAAGACGCGTTCGAATTGTGAAGATGGAGCACCCGACGTCGATCCCGACGCCCGCGGTGCAAACGGTCGCCACGATGGCTCCACGCAGTTGCGTGAGCCGATGCCAGGTGCGACCGGCGTCCCCGACTCCGAATGTTGACAACAGACTTGTTGACCTTGCTCTACCACGAGTAGAGCGACGTATTTCTGTTCGCCCCGAATACGGGCGCGTCAGGGACGCCAACCACGTTATTTTGCCGGTAACCCCGGCCTACCAAGGTGTGATTCATGACCTCGACGACTGTCGCTTCACCGTCTTTTGGTGATCTGGCCCTGCTGCCTGCCGTTCTCTCCGCCATCGAGACCCTGGGCTACGAGACTCCCTCGCCCATTCAGGCGCAGACCATTCCAGCCCTGCTGGAAGGCCGCGACATGCTGGGCCAGGCCCAGACCGGCACCGGCAAGACCGCTGCCTTCGCGCTCCCCATCTTGTCTCGTATTGAACTCGATCGGCGTGAGCCCCAGGTGCTGGTGCTGGCGCCGACCCGCGAGCTGGCTCAGCAGGTAGCCGTCTCCTTCAGCAAGTACGGCCAGAACCTCAAGGGTCTGGAAGTCGCCACCCTGTGCGGCGGCCAGGAATACCGTGAGCAGCTCAGCGCGCTGCGTCGTGGCGCCCAGGTAGTGGTCGGTACCCCCGGCCGCGTCATCGATCACCTGGATCGTGGCAGCCTCAAGCTTTCCGGCCTCAACGCTCTGGTGCTGGACGAAGCCGACGAGATGCTGCGCATGGGCTTCATCGACGACGTCAAGCGTGTTGTCGCCGATACCCCCGAGAACGCCCAGCGTGTGTTCTTCTCGGCGACCCTGCCCACCGAGATCGAGCGCATCGTCAATCGCTACCTGGTGGATCCGGTCAAGGTCGCCATCGAGGCGCGTACCACCACCGCCGAGAGCATCGAACAGCGCCTGGTGCGCGTCGATGGTGGCGCCAAGCTGGAAGCGCTGTCGCGCATCCTTGAAGTCGAGCCGGTGGACGCCGCCATCGTGTTCGTGCGCACCCGTGCCGCCTGTACCACTCTGATGGAGCAGCTGTCTGCGCGTGGCGTCAATGTCGCCAGCCTGTCCGGTGATCTGGACCAGAGCCTGCGCGAGCGCACCATCACTCGCCTCAAGCGCGCCAAGGTCGATGTGCTGATCGCCACCGACGTGGCCGCTCGTGGTCTCGACGTGCCGCGCATCACCCACGTCATCAACTATGATCTGCCCCAGGATGCCGAGGCTTACACCCACCGCATCGGCCGTACCGGCCGTGCCGGCCGCAACGGTGTGGCGATCACCTTCGCCGGCTTCCGTGAAGGCCGCAAGGTAGGTTGGCTCGAGCAGGCCACCGGCCAGAAGATGGCGGTCATGGAGCTGCCCGACGAGGCCGCCATTCGTGCCCACCGCGACAACGTCTTCCATCAGCGCGTGATCGCCTCCGTCACCAAGGGTGCCGAAGAGCAGCGTGCTCTGGTCGAGCGTCTGGTCGAGGAAGGCTACGATCCCATCGAGCTGGCCTGTGCCTTCTCCGCCATGGCGCGCGCCGACGAGGCACCCATCGGTCGCCTGCAGGCGCCGCGCAAGGAGCGCAATGACCGCGCCCCGCGTGACGGCAAGCCGCAGCGTCGCCGCGAGAGCCGTGGACCCAGCGAAGGCATGACCCGCTACCGCGTCTCCGTCGGCCACAAGGATGGCGTCAAGCCTGGCCAACTGGTCGGAGCCCTGGCCAACGAAGGTGGTATCGAAGGCGCCCGTATCGGCCGCATCGACATCCGTAACGGCTTCTCCACCGTGGAGCTGCCCAATGGTCTGCCGGCCAGCATCCTGGCCAAGATGGCACGTGCCCGTGTGGCCGGTCGTCCGCTGGAAATCAGCGAAGACCGTGGCGGTGATCGCGCTGAGCGTGGTGGCGAGCGCAGCGGCGAGCGTGCTCCCCGTCGTCGTCGCGATGACGAGGCGCCTGTGCGTCGCCAGTCGCGCGCCTGATCGAGGTGCCAGGGGCCTGAGCCGACAGCTTGTACAAGGCCCCTGTTGATCCGATGACGCATCGGATCACGACAAGGCAAGTTTCGTGAACGGGCCGGTGGATATCCACCGGCCCGTTTGCGTGTGCATGTTTCGCTGGCTTCCTGGGCGTTGGCTCCCGGGGATCGGGCCCGATGTTCATCCCATTCCCTTGCATGTCGACTTTCTCCCCGCCTGACCTACGTCAACCTCTGACCCGATGCTGCCGCTCCTGATGGTCGAAGCACGACATAATGTTGCAAAGTGTAACATCCAGGTGCGGTGACAGGGTCTCTCTTGTCCCGGCCGGGCTGAAGGCATGATTGCAATGGAGAGCGACGGGACATGGAACGGAAAACAGGCAAGGGATGGCTGCTTGGCGTCATGCTTTTTACCCTGGCAGGCAATGGATACGCCGCCACCGGCACCATCACGATATCCGGGAAGGTGCTTGCCACGACCTGTACGGTAAAGGTCAACAATGCGGGAACCGGGGATGGCACTGTGGTGCTTCCCACGGTCAGTGTCAGCGATTTGAAGAGCGGTGAGACGGCGGGTGACACCTCCTTCACCATCGACATGAACTGCTCCGCTGCCGTGGACAATGTGAAGCCGTACTTCGAGCCTACCAATGTCGATGCCGCCACCGGCTATCTGGTGAATACCGCAGGTACCGGCGGCGCCAAGAACGTCGAGATACAACTGCTCGACCATACCAACAAGGTGATCAATCTGATCGCCAATGATGCCACCGCGATGGATCTGGCCGACGACACCACGGCGACTCAACTTCGCTACACCGCGCGCTATTACGCCAGTGGCGCGGACGCCGTCGCGGGGACCGTCAGCACCTCAGCGGTGTATACCCTGAACTACCAATAGATCTCGCAGTCCGCCCGCACTGGCAGAAGTGCGCGGAGGTAGGGCGTCTGGCAAGGCTTCATAAAGGCTACAGAAAGGCATAGGGATCATGCGTGTACGGGAGTCGTGGGGAAGGGGAGTGGCGCTGTTGGCGCTGGTGGCGCTTTGCAGCCTTGTCAGTCGTGTCGATGCCAGTGTGGTGGTTTCGGGCACCCGGGTGATCTACCCCGCCGATGCCAGGAATGTGAGCGTCGCGCTGACCAATGCGGGCGATACGCCCTCGCTGGTGCAGGTGTGGATCGATCGTGGCGACCCGGACTCCACGCCGGAGAGTGTCGAGGTGCCGTTTCTGACGACACCGCCGGTGACACGCATCAATGCCCATGGAGGACAGGCGATTCGGATCGCCTATCTGGGCGAGGTGGCGCCTGTCGATCGCGAGTCTGTCTACTGGTTGAACGTGCTGGAGGTGCCCGCCACCCAGGCGGCGCCGGACCGAAACGTGCTGCAGCTGGCATACCGCACCCGCATCAAGCTGTTCTATCGACCCGTCGGGCTTGCCGCTTCCCCCGAGCAGGCCGCCGAGCAGCTTCACTGGGAGCTTGAGCGGGGGCCAGGCCGCTGGACGCTGGTGGCCCGTAATGAGAGCCCCTACAGTGTGTCGCTTCGTCGGGTCGGGCTAGGCAACGAAGAGCACCAGGTCACGGCTCGTGGCAGCCTGATCCCGGCCCAGAGCTCCCGCCGTTTCGGCATCGAACCGCTGGCAACCTCCCAGGGTTTCTTCGATTGGATCAATGACTACGGGGTGACGCAGCGGCGCCGATTCGAGCTGTGAAACGTCTGTCCGGCACAGCAGCCGGCAAGGTTCGAGGCTTGCGGCGGCACGGAGGCCTGTCTGTGCTCATTGCGCTGGGGCTGTCCCTCGTCACCGACGCCGGTCTGTCCGCCCGGGCCGACGACGGTAGCAGGGTGACCGGCGGTGCGTCCGAGCGCCGGGTCGAGTACGCCTTCAACGCCAAGCTGCTGAAAGGATCACTCCAGGGCATGGACCTGACCCGCTTCGAGCAGGGTATGACGGTCCCCCCTGGTCGCTATGAACTCGACGTTCTGGTCAATGGCCAGGCGTTCGGTCGCGAGACGGTGACGATCGGTGAGGACCCGGAAGGGACGCGTCTGTGTCTGTCGCTTGATGCGATAAAGCGCCTGCCGCTGAAGCCCGCGGCAGGGGGAGGCGACTCAGGCCGCGAGTGCGTCGATCTGGCCGCTCGCTATCCCTACGTCGATAGCTCGACCGACTCGGCGAACATGCGACTTGAACTGAGCGTGCCCCAGGCCTATCTGCGGCATCGCGTCAGGGGAAAGGTGCCGGCCGAGGCGTGGCAGGACGGCATCAATGGCGCCTTTGTTCGCTACAACAGCAATGCCTTCCGTGGCGAGCGCGACGGGCAGGAGTCCCGTGAGGACTATCGACTCGGGATCAACGCCGGGGTGAACCTCGGCGGTTGGCAGCTTCGTCACAATGCCAGTCTCGATGACGCCAGTGGCGAGACCGCCCACTATCATGTCACCAACACCTACCTGCGCCACGACGTGACGCCCTGGCAGGCCGACCTGGTCATCGGCGAGTATCAGACCTCCGGGATGGGATTCGAGTCGATACCCTTCACCGGCGTCCAGCTCGCCAGCGACGATGCCATGCTGCCTCCTTCCCGGCGGGGCTACGCCCCGGTAGTGCGAGGCACCGCTCGCACCAACGCCAGGGTGACGGTCCGTCAGGGGGAGGACGTCATCTACGAGACCAGCGTGACGCCCGGCCCCTTTGCCATCGACGACCTTTACGCCACCAATGTGGCTGACGACCTTGAGGTCACCATTACCGAGGCCGACGGCAGCGAGCGCGCCTTCGTGCTGCCCTATACCTCGGTGGCACAGTTGCTGCGACCCGGCGCCCACCGCTTCCACCTGACCCTGGGGGAGTATCGGGATGACGGCCTCGTCGACCTGCCCCGGTTCGTTCAGGCCGAATACCGACGCGGGGTCAGCAATCGGCTGACGCTATACTCCGGCGCCATCCTGGCCGAGGACTATATGGCGGGGCTTGCCGGTGGCGCCGTGTCGACCCTGTTGGGCGCCTTCGCGCTGGATGCCACCATGACCCGGGCGAATCACCTGGAGGCGCTGAGCGGTGAGCCGGAGAGCCCGCGTGGCGAGAGCTTTCGTGTGAGCTACAACACCCGTTTTGATCCCACCGACACCGAGCTGTCGGTGGTCAACTACCGTTTTTCCAGTCAGCACTATCTGAGCCTTTCGGACGTTGCGCTGCTGCGCGATGACGGCATGACATCCTCACCACGGGACCGCGAGCGCCAACGTCTCGAGGTCAATCTGACCCAGACCCTGGCCGGCGGCACCAGGCTGTTTGCCTCTGGCATCAGCGCCGACTACTGGGATCGCGAGGACGCGACCACCTATCAGGTCGGTGTCAGTCGTGGCTTCTCCTGGGGCACCCTGAGCGCCACCGCAGGCCGTAGCGAGACCGAAGGCGACTACACCAACGAGTTCTACCTCAATCTCAGCGTTCCGCTGGGAGGCCACCTGCAACTGACCTCCAATCTGGCCCATCGGGGCGATCATCGCTCGGGCCAGTTGAACCTCAGCGGCGACAGCGGCGCGCTGAACTATGGTGTCTACGTCAACCACAGCCGTGATGACCGGTCGCACGATTCAAGCTATGGCGGCAACCTGGGGATGGACACCTCCAGGGTACGTCTTGGCCTCAACCTCAGCGCCGGAGATGACTACCGCAGCTACAGCGCCAGCGCCGATGGCACCGCCATTGCCTATGCGGGTGGCCTGGTGCTGACGCGGGATCAAGGCGAGACCATGGCGGTCATCGAGGCGCCGGGCGCCAAGGGCGCGGCGATTTCTCAACATGACCAGGTGTTGCTGGACGGGCGAGGCAAGGGGGCGATCAGCGGACTGACACCTTACCGCTACAACCGGGTGGCGCTGGATCCCTCCGGCATGACCGATGGCGTCGAGCTCAAGGGCAATGCCAGGCGGGTAGCGCCTCGCCGAGGCGCTATCGTCAGGCTGACCTACGACACCCTGGTGGGGGCGCCGACCCTGGTGCGGGTGACCACGCCGGCGCCTTTCGGCGCGCAGTTGATCGACGCCGATGGAGACGTGCTGGCGGTGCTGGGTCAGGGGCGCATGGCAGTGGTCAGGGGAATCGATGCACACCGCGGCTATCAGCTTCGCTGGGGGCCGAGCCCGCGGGAGCGCTGCCGCCTGACACTGGAGCCGCAACGCGAGGCGACGCCGCACCAGGGTGCAGCGCCGCGTATCGCCCAGCGCCAGGCGACCTGCTTGCCTGGAGATATCTCGTCTGGCTAGCTTCGCCGATCGAACAGGGTTAGGGCGAAGGCGTCCAGCAGGCTGCTGGCCTCGGGGGTCTCGACCACAGACCGCTCGAGTGCCTCGACGTCCTCGTCCTGAGCGACAAGAATATCGCGCTGGTGCGCCAGGTAGGCCGCGGTCACCTGGACGGTGAATTCCGGGTGGAACTGCACGCTGTACTGGGCTGGGCCATAGCGCAGGGCCTGGTTGGGGTCATGGTCGTTGGCCGCCAGGACCGTGGCGGTCTCGGGGCGTGACAGGGCGCTCTGGGCGTGGGTCAGCTGGGCGGCGAAAGCATCGGGCAGCGCACCGAACAGCGGGTCCCCGCGACCGGCCTCGGTCAGCGTGAGGGTACGCGTGCCGCATTCCCGCCCCCTGGGGTGGTAGCCGGCGCTGCCGCCGAAGGCTTCGGCCATCAGCTGGTGGCCATAGCACACGCCAAACAGTGGCAGGCCACAGTCGAGCGCCTCCCTCAGCCAGGGTTTGAGCGCTTCGCTCCAGGCTTCCCGGTCGGACACCATGGCGTGGGACCCGGTCACCATCACCCCGTCCTGATCAGAGATTGCCGGCAGCGGTTGGCGGCGAACGTCGATCACCTCGATGACGCCGCCACGACGACGAAAGCCGTCGAGACGTGCGCTGAACAGGTCCTCGAAGTCGCCGTGCTCGGCGACGACATCGGCGAAGCTGTCACCGGTCTTGAAGATGGCAAGGCGAGGCGGCTCAACAGGCCTCGCCGGGCTTGAAGCAGTGTGGGTCACGGTCTTGGCTCGAAAAGGGGAATCCAGGGGCGCTTGCAGGTGTAGATTCAGCCGCGCGTGAGGCGATCACCGAGGGCGACCATGAAGCGGCTGCCGGCGTCGAGCTGTTCGCGCTCGATGTATTCGTCGGGCTGGTGGGCCTGGCTGATGCTGCCGGGGCCGCAGATCACCGTGGGCAGGCCGGCGAGCTGGAACTGACCGGCCTCGGTGGCGTAGGCCACGGCGGCGCCGTCGGGGCTGTCGCCGAGCAGTTCGCGGCACAGGCCCAGCGCCTCGCTGTTGTCACGATCGGCCAGGGCCGGCACGGTGGTGTTGAGCGCCTCTGTGGTGATCGAGGCCTCGGGGGCGCGCTGGCGCATGCGGGCTTCGAGTTCGCGGGCGGTGGCCTCGACCCGGGCCAGCAGCTCCTTGGCGTCATCGGTGGGCAGGTGGCGAATTTCCCATTCGAAGCTGCAGCGCCTGGCCATGATGTTGATGGCCGTGCCGCCCTCGATCTTGCCCACGTGCAGGCTCGAGTGGATCACGCTGAAGGCCTCGTCGACTCGACCCTCTTCCTTGAGCTCCGCCATGACGTCCTCGATGCGGGTGACCAGGCGGGCGGCGACGTGGATCGCCGAGACCCCTTGATACACCTGGCTCGAGTGGGCTTCGCGTCCGATCACCGTGGTACGGAAGTTGCTGGCCCCCTTGTGGGCCACCACCGGCTCCATCAGGGTCGGCTCGCCGACCACCACGGCGGCAGGGCGGGGGTGTTCGGCCATCAGCGTCTCGATCATGCGCGGGGCGCCGACGCAGCCGATTTCCTCGTCGTAGGACAGCGCCAGCCAGATCGGCACCTCAAGCTCCAGTTCGCTCCAGCGCGGTACCTCGGCCAGGGCGCAGGCGATGAAGCCCTTCATGTCACAGGTGCCGCGACCGTACAGGCGCCCGGCATTGTCGCCCTCGCCGGCGGTCAGGGTGAAGGGATCGCTGGTCCATGGCTGTCCCACCACCGGCACCACGTCGGTATGGCCCGAGAGCACCACACCGCCCTTGACCGCCGGGCCGATGCGCGCCAGCAGGTTGGCCCTGGAACCGTCGTCGCTCTCGACCCGCCAGTGATCGACGCCGTAGCGGTCGAGCCACTCTTCGACGAAGGCGATCAATTCCAGGTTGGAATCCCGAGACACGGTGGCAAAGCCCACCAGAGTCTTGAGCAGGTCGTGTGCGGTCATGAAGGCTCCGTCGACTGAGGTCACAAGGAGCGTCAATGTACCATGGCCAGGCGACGCGCCCCAGCATATCGCCCCGGGTTACCGCCCGAGCACGCTGCTCTCCCGGATCGCCCAAGACTGGTCCGCCCGGCAGCGACGTGCGGGGCGGATGGGACTCAGTCGGACAGCGCGACCCGACTCTCGCCATTGCCGGCGGGGTGCACCTGGATCTGCACCGGAATGCGCTCATGCATCTCCTGGACGTGGGAGATGACCCCGACCCGTCGGCCCTGGGCCTGGAGACCGTCGAGGGCGTCCATCGCCAGCGCCAGCGACTGGGGGTCGAGGCTGCCGAAGCCTTCGTCGATGAACAGCGACTCGATGGCCAGCTCCCCCGAGGCCAGCGAGGCGAGCCCGAGCGCCATGGCCAGTGACACCAGAAAGGTCTCGCCGCCGGATAGCGAGTGCACCGAGCGACGCTCGTCGGCGACGTCCTGATCGATCACCAGGAGCCCCAGCGGGCTGCCCCCTCTCACCAGACGGTAGCGCCGGCTGAGGCCCGCCAGGTGGACATTGGCCTCGTCGATCAGGCGCTCCAGGTTCCAGGCCTGGGCGATGCGCCGAAAGGTCTTGCCGTCGGCGGCGCCGATCAACTCGGCGATGCGGCCCCAGCGATGATGCTCGGCCCTGGCCCTTTCCAGGGCCTCGAGGCCGTCACGTTGGCGCTGCCGGCGTCGATCATCGTCGCGCACGGCGTGCAGAGCGCCATCGCGGCGTTGCTGGGCGGCCTCCAGCCGCGGCCGGTTGGCCTCACGTCTGGCGTCGAGGTCGGCCTGGCGTGCATCCAGCTGGCGTTGGGTGGCCTCGTCGAGCAGTGTCTGCGGGTCCTGCTCCGGCAGATGGCGGGCCCGCCAGGCGCGCCAGCCCTGGCGACGCTCGTCGCGACTAGTACGGGCGGTATGGCAGGCCTCGCGGGCGCTGTCCAGTCGGGCGCGCAGGGCCTTGAGCGCATCATCGGCCTGGTCGAGCAGCCGCTCCAGGTCGCCATCGGTGATGTCCGGGTGCTCGTTGCGCCAGCGTTCCAGCTCGGCGTCCAGGCGGGTCTTTTCGTCCTCCAGCACCGAGAGCGCCTTGCCCTCGTGCTCGATCCGCTGGGTCAGGCTCAGCACCTGACGCTGGGCCTGGTCATGGGTCTGGCGGGCCTGCTCATGGTCCTGACGTGCCTGGCGGACCTGAGCTTCGAGACGCTCGAGCCAGGCATCCGCCGAGCGGTCATCGCCGAGCGCCTCGGCCAGACGTCGTCTGTGCTCGTCGATGCTGCGGGTCAGTTCGGGACGCTGATCGTCGAGTCGCTTGAGTTCCTCGTCGAAGTTGGCAGCGCGCAAGGCAAGCGCCTGACGCTCTCGCTCGTCGTCTTCGATGGCCTCTGCCAGCGGGGCAAGCTGGCGCTCGGCGTCGTCCAGTGCCTGGAGGCGCTCGCGAGCCTGTTGCTGGCGCTGGCGGGCCTTTTCGCTGTGCTCGGTGAGCCAGGCTTGGCGGGCCTCAGCGTCGAGGGCGCGCCACTGCTCGGCGAGCGCCGGGTCGTCGAGCCCGGCCTGGGCTTCTTCGAGACCGGCCTGGGCCTCGTTCCTTCGAGGTTCAAGCGCGAGCAGGCTGGTCTCGGCCTGTTCGACGCTGGCCTTCAGCGCCTGAAAGCGCCCGAACAGGACGTCACGCTGCTCGCGCAGCTCGCCGAGTCGGCTTTCGGACTCGGCAAGCTGATCATCCTCCAGTGCGATCTGGGCGGCGAGCTGGGTGGCCTCCGGGGTGGCGGGGGGCGAGTCTCGCCAGGGGTGCTCGTGACTGCCGCACACCGGACAGGCGGTGTCCGGTTCCAGGGTGGCGCGCATGTCGGCGACGCTGTCGCTTCGGGTGGCGCGGGCGCGCTGGATAAAGCGCGTGAGCTGCTCGTGCTCCGCCGAGGCGTGGTCCAGGCGCGCCCGCGCCTGCTTGCCTTGGTCCAGCAGTTCGTCGCGCTGTGCGCTGTCGCGGCGGCGCTCGGCGTCGAGCCGGCGCTGTTGCTCATCGAGCTGGCGCAGCAGACGCCAGCGCTGCTCCAGTTCGGACAGCGCCAGCAGACGATGGCCGGCGTCCTCGAGGTGCTGCTGGGCCTCGGCCCTGGCCGTTGCGACCTGCTGATGCTGGCCAAGATGGCGTGACAGGGTGCGGGTGGCGGCGTCGCGCTGCTCCAGATGGCGGCGATGGCGCTCTGCCAGGGCTCGCTGCTGCCCGTCGAGATCCTCGCGCTGGCGCTTGCGCTTCTGGTGTTCGTCCTCCAGCTGTCGATGCTGTTGCTCGCGGCCCTTGAGTTCGCTGGCAATTTCACGGGCCTGGGCGATGGCGGGCCGGGCCTGCTCGAGCGCCTGCTCGCTGTCCTCCAGGGTCTGGCGGCGATGGCTGGTTTGCTGGTGCTGTTGTTCCAGGGCGGTGCGTGCCTGGGCCAGGGCTGACGTGGCTTGTTCGAGCTGCTGGCGCTGGTCCGGCAACTGTCGAGAAAGGCTACGCTGGCGCAGCAACTGGGGGCGCCAGGGTGCGACGCGCTCGAGCATCTCGCACTCACGGCGCTGCTCGCTCAGTGCCTCCCATCGGGCCTCTGCCTCGACCAGGCTGGCGTCGGCTTGTTCGCAGCGCTGGCGCCACTGGGCGTCCTGGGCGAGCCACTGGGCCTCTTCGTCCAGCGCCTTCATCTGCCGCTGGCAGGTGTCCAGCTCGCCTTCGGCCTCGGCGAGTTCCTGCTCCATGGCCTGGCGTGCGGTGTCGTCGCTGGGCGCGTCCTCGGCGAGCAGCGCCTGCTGGCGGGCCACCGCGTCGCGGGCCTCCTTGGCCCGGGCGTAGCTTTCGACCGAGATGCGCGAGTATTCCTGGGTATTGGTGAGCTTCTCGAGCAGGTCCGAGCGGGCGTTGTCGTCGGCCTTGAGAAAGGCCGCGAACTCGCTCTGGGCCAGCAGCACGGCGCGGGTGAACTGCTCGAACGATAGCCCCAGGCGCTCGGGGATCAGCTCGGCGAATTCGCGCTTCTGGGCGGTCAACAGGCGTTCGTCGTCCAGGTCGGTCAACGATTGCTCCACCGCCTGCAGCTTGCCGTCGGCCTTGTCCCGGGCGCGCCGCACGGCCCATCGCGCGCGGTAACGGCGAGCGTCGCGGCCGATGAAGTCGACCTCGGCGTAGCCGCTGGCGGCGCCGCGCCTCAGCAGGCTGCGGGGGTCGGCGGTGGCGATCCGCGAGCCGTCCAGGTCCTCCAGATGGGAGTCGCGCCCCGGGGCGTGGCGAAGCCTGGGCGTATTGCCGAACAGCGCCAGACACAGGGCGTCGAGCAGGGTGCTCTTGCCGGCGCCGGTGGGGCCGGTGATGGCGAACAGGCCGGCATCGGCCAGTGGCGCCGCGGTAAAGTCCAGCTCGACTGGACCGGGCAGGGAGGCCAGTTGGGACAGGCGCAGGGCGAGAATCTTCATGGCTGCGTGCTCCCTTCGGCGGCGCCCTGGTCTTGTCCATCCGCGCTCTGGTCTTCGGCATCCGCGTCCTGGACGCGCTGGCACAACCAGTCGAAGTCGGCGATCACGCTGTCGTCCGGCGCCTCGCCCCAGCGCTCTTTCCAGGTGCGCGAAAACAGCTCACGGGGTCCGATGTCCTCGAGGCGCTCGCCACGTCCGGGTGCCTGTGACTCAGTGACCGGCAGCTCGCGCTTCAGTCGCAGCAGGCGTACCGCCCGGTCGCCCAGCGCCTGCTCGATGCGCGAGCGCAACTCCGGCATCGGGGCGTCCAGGCGCACGTTGATCTCGAGCCAGTCCCAGCGCTCGACCGGGCCGGCCCCGTCGCGGGCCGGCAGCGCCTCGATCGCGCCCAGGATCTCTTCCAGCGGGGCAGGGCCGAGGCGACGCATGGCCACCGCCCGCGGCACGCTGATGGGCTCGACATGGGCAAGGGCGCCATCGGCGAAGTCCGCCATCAGCACCTGATGGGGGTAGTCGACCTCGCTGAAGTCCAGCGGCAGCGGGCTGCCGCTGTAGCGTATGCGTTCGTCGCCGACCCGCTGGGCGCGGTGCAGGTGCCCCAGGGCGACGTAGTCGATGTCGTCGGGAAACAGCGAGGCCGACAGCGATTCCTCGCCGCCGATGACGATAGGGCGTTCGCTGGCCTCGGAGACGGTGGCGCCACGCAGGTGGGCGTGGCTCATGGCGATCAGCGCCTGGCCAGGCTCGCGCTTTTCCCGGGCCGCCGCGATCAGTTCGCGATGGACCCGCTCGACGCTGGCCACATAGTCGTCGCCGGCGTTCGTCTCTCCTCCTGCTGCGCCCGCCGCTTGTCTGCTCTGCCGGCCACGACCGGTGATCTCCGCTGGACGCAGGAAGGGCAGCGCCAGGCACCAGGCGCGGACCTCACCCTGGGCATCGCTCAAGGGCACCAGCAGGCGATCGCTGTCCAGCGCGCCGTCATCGACGAAGCGCACCCGGCCAAGGGCATGGGTGCGCAGGTGCTGCATCAGCGGGGCGGGCAGCTCGATGCGGCTGCCGCTGTCGTGATTGCCGGCGATCAGCGCAATGGTCAGGTCAGGGCAGCGCTGGTGGACCCTGACGATAAAGTCATAGAGCAGCTCCTGGGCGCGCAGCGACGGATTGACCACATCGAAGACGTCGCCGGCGACCAGCAGCGCGTCCACCTGGCGTTCGGCGAGGATGTCGACCAGCCAGTCGAGGAAGGCGCGATGTTCCTCGTGACGTTCCTGGCCGTGAAAGCTCTGGCCCAGATGCCAGTCTGCGGTGTGGATGATCCTCATCCGTCCTCCCTGATGGAGCGCCAGGCCCTGCGGCCGGCAGCTTGTTGATCCCCGTGACTGGCGCGTAGTCTACCGCGAGCGGGTGGTGTCTTCAGCCACCGCAGGTCATCAACAGGGAGGTGACATGACCCAGCACCCCAGGACACGAGAGACTGCGCTGCACGACTGGGACCTGGCACCGAAGGAGGCCATCGCCTTGCAGCGTACCCTGGCAGGACGCCTGATACGCGAGGACGCCCTCGGTGAAGTGGAACACATTGCCGGAGTGGATATCGGCTTCGAAGATGGAGGCGACACCACCCGCGCCGCGGTGGTGGTGCTGTCCTGGCCGGGGCTTGCGCCGATCGAGCAGGTGGTGGCGCGTCAGCCGACGCGCATGCCCTACGTGCCGGGGCTCCTGTCCTTTCGTGAGATACCGGCGGCCCTGGCGGCCTTCGAACGACTCGACAGCCGCGTGGATCTGGTCATGGTGGATGGCCACGGCATCGCCCATCCCCGGCGCCTCGGGGTGGCGGCGCACCTTGGACTGTGGCTGGATCTGCCCACCCTGGGCGTGGCCAAGAAACGCCTGACCGGGCGCCATGGCGAGGTCCCCGAGGGGCGTGCGGAAAGTACCGACCTGATGGACGGCGACGAGCGCATCGGGGTCGTGCTACGCTCGCGCGCCGGCGTCAAGCCGGTGTTCGTGTCGCCGGGCCACCGGCTGTCGGTGGATTCGGCCAGGGCCTGGGCGGTGGCCTGCCTCGGCCGCTACAAGTTGCCCGAACCCACAAGGCTGGCCGACAGGCTGGCGTCACGGCGCTGAGCCGGCCTTCACTCAAGCATCCGAGAACTCGCCATGTCCGACACAGAGGTATCACCCGGCGTTGCGGCCACCGCAGCCTGGGTCGAGGAATTCGTGGTTGGCCTCAACGTCTGCCCCTTCGCCGGGCGTGAGGTCACACGCGGATCGATTCGCTATATCGAGGTCGACGGGCGCAGGCTCGAGGACGCCCTGGTGGCGCTGCTGGAGGCCTGCCACCACCTCGAGACGACACCCGAGGTGGAGACCAGTCTGCTGGTGTTCACCCGAGGGCTTGCCGACTTCGACGACTATCTCGACGCCCTGGCCATGGCCGAGGCATTGCTCGCCGACCGTGGCTACGAGGGCGTCTTCCAGCTGGCGAGCTTCCACCCTGACTATGTCTTCGACGGCGTGGATGATGATGATCCGGCCAACTTCACCAATCGTTCTCCCTGGCCGGTCTGGCATCTGCTGCGTGAAGAGGGTCTGGAAAGGGCGCTGGCCCACTATCCCGACCCCGAGGCTATCCCCGAGCGCAATATCGAAAGGTTGAGGGAGATCGGCAGCGACAGTCTGGCCGAGCGGCTGGCGGAATTGAAAGCGCGCTTTCGCTGAGCCGAAGGCGCACTCAGCTCTCTCATCAGGTTGGACCCACCTAGACGATATCCAGCGGCACCTTACGCTGTGGCGCCGGATACAGGGCGTCGAGTCGCGCAAGTGTTGCCTCGTCCAGGGTTACCTCCAGCGCCCTGGCGTTGTCGTCGACGTGCTCGGGGGAGGCGGCCTTGGGAATCGCGATGACCTCGTGCTGGCCCTCGACCGGTCGGATGGCCCAGGCCAGCAGCAGTTGCGCCGGGGTCAGGCCGAGGTCCGCGGCGAGCTCACCAAGTTGCGGGTCGGCCAGGGGATCTGCGCCGACGGCGCCGGCCTGGGCCAGCGGACAGTAAGCCATCAGCGGCATCCGTTGCCGGCGTTGCCATGGCCTCAGGGCAATCTCGATTCCCCGCGACGCCAGATGGTAGAGGACCTGGTTGACCGCGCAGTCGCCGCCACCGGGCAGGCGAGCCAGCGTCTGCATATCGTCCACGTCGAAGTTCGACACACCGAAGCGACGAATCTTGCCGGCAGCGACCAGGCGATCGAAGGCCTCCAGCGTTTCGTCCAGTGGGATGCTCCCCGGCCAGTGCAGCAGGTACAGATCCAGGTAATCGGTGCCCAGGCGCTCAAGACTCGCTTCGCAGGCGGCGATGGCGCTGTCGCGACCGGCGTTCCAGGGGTAGACCTTGGAGACCACAAACGCCTGGTCGCGGCGACCCTGGATGGCCTCGCCGACCAGGCGTTCGGCGGCACCGTCGCCGTACATTTCGGCGCTGTCGATCAGCCGCAGACCTCGCTCCAGCCCACGTTGCAGGGCGGCGATTTCCTGTCGCCGGGGCGCACGCCCTTCACCCATGTACCAGGTGCCCTGGCCCAGGGCAGGCAGGGCCTCGGCGGTGCTTCCGGTTTCCAGCAGAACCTTGGCAGTCGTCATGTCGCACACCTTTGCGGAATAGTTTTCCAGAGATGCGATCGACTATCGCAGCCATGACCGTCGGCGCGCAAGACGAGGCTGGACAGACCTCGGTACAAGATGCATGGTGAAGTCATCAGTTGTCCCGCCAGGGATGATTGGCCCCGCAGGTACCGCCCATCGATGGGAGGTGGCGGGGCGAGCGCCTCAGGAAGAGGCGCCACCGTAGTGTGTTTACCAGCCCGTGTATCTCAACTGGAAGGAGTCGTCATGAGTATCACCAACACCGCATCCGCGCAGTGGAAGGGCAGTCTCAAGCAGGGCAAGGGCGTTGTGTCCACCAACAGCGACGCGCTCAGCGATGTTCCCTATGACTTCAAGCAGCGCTTCGAAGGCCAGGCCGGGACCAATCCGGAAGAGCTGATCGGTGCGGCCCACGCCAGCTGCTATTCCATGGCACTGTCGATGATTCTGGGCGAGTCCGACCTTGAAGCCGACAGCATCGACACCAGCGCCGAGGTGACCCTCGATGAGGTCGACGGTGGCTTCGCCGTGACCAAGGTGCATCTGACCACTCGCGCCAGCATCCCCGGCGCCGACGAGTCGGTGTTCCAGGAGGCCGCCGAGAAGGCCAAGGCCGGCTGCCCGATCTCCAAGCTGTTGAACGCCGAGATCAGCCTGGACGCCAAGCTGGCCTGATCCGGCCGGGTCGCGTCAGCGACGTCGTTGCCACGATGTTGTTGCCACATGGAAAAGCCCGCCGATTGGCGGGCTTTTTCGCGCAGCTGCATTGACCCTCGAAGGCTCGTGCTCAGGAGGCGCTTTGCGTGGGACGTTCGGCGCGGGGTTCCGGTGGCACCTGGCGCTCGGCGTGGGGCTTTCTCGCCGCGTCGACCAGAGCGCGGATGAGTCGTTGCTGGGGGCGATTGAAGATCAGGAATTCCGGGTGCCACTGAACCCCCAGCAGGAAGTCGTGCTCACGGGACTCGATCCCCTGAACCAGGCCGTCCCGGTCACGTGCCACGATATCGACACCGCGACCGGTGTGTTCCACCGCCTGGTGATGAAGGCTGTTGATGCGACACCAGCTGACCCGCAGCAGCTGATGTAGTCGGCTACCCTCGACGATGTCAACGGTCTTGCGTGGCAGCACGGTGCGCCGGCGCTTGAGCCCTTCGTGGGTGGTGTAGATGTCGCTGTCCAGGGTGCCACCCAGGTGGACGTTGATCAGTTGCGAGCCGCGGCAGATACCGAGTACCGGTGTATTGCGCGGGATCTCGCGGGCCAGCAGCTCGAGTTCCAGTTCGTCACGTTCTGGATCGACGCGCACGTCGAGCTGCATCTCGCCGCCGTACAGATGCGCCTGGATGTCATCACCTCCGCCGACGATCAGGCCATCGAGCCGGTCCGGTCGTGGCCGCGACGGCGATAGCCTGAGCGGTTTGCCTCCATGGCGCCACACCGCGAACCAGTCGAAGCACCAGGCCAGCAGGCTCTTGTGGTCGGAGGTGGAAATACCGATCACCGGGCGTTCAGCCATCCTTGGAGTCTCCCTTGAGCTTGTGCTTTATCTTTTGCCACAGCGAGCTGTCGAGGTGACGGGCTCGATACTCCGCCATACGCTCATGCAAGGTCTCGGGCGCGCAGGCCAGGCGTTCTACCTCGAGCCAGCGGTTCCATTCGGTCACCGCGCCCCAGTCGGCTTCGGAAAGCTGAGCGTTGGGCAGACGGTAGTGAAAGGTGGGTCGCGGCTGGACAAGTTCCTTGCGAAACAGCTCGTGGGGATGGTCGGGCCTCAGGTGGGCGAACAACGGCAGCATGTCCAGATCGCGGTTGCGAGTGTCGTTGTCGGCCAGATAGTCATCGATCAACTGGTCGATATCGGGAGCATAGTCCTCGTCGAACAGCTTGAGGCAGTAGCGTTTGTGGAAGGGATTGGCGTGGGGCAGCACCTCCCGGGTGATATCGACCCGGATCTGTTCGCGCAGCCAGTCGGCGGACAGCAGGTAGGCGCGCAGATAGCGCAGGATGTCCTCGGCCTCGAGGCTCGGGAGCTCCGGATTCAGATGCAGACCGAAACCGTACATCAGGCTGGCCTCGGTGCCCTTGGCGCCGTGCTCGCGCAGTCCGTCGAACAGCGTGTCCAGCTTGTCGAGCTCATCCCAGGGGACCGGGGGGCAGACGACTTCCGTCGGCACCAGGCCGGTGACCATGTCGCCAAGCAGCTCGCGAGAGCGACGATCGAGGTCGCGGCGCATGCGATCCCAGTCGTCGCCGGGTGTCTTGGCCGCGTCCTCGGGGGATTCGGGGTGGACGTACTGAGAGTCCAGTTCGATCTTGAAGTCGCCCCACTGGGTGTCGCTGACCTTCATCCGGTGGGCGCTCTGGACCTCGATACGACCGTCGAACAGGGACTGGACCATCTCTGCGGTGGCCATGGGGTCCAGGCCGGCGAACTCGATTTCCACTCCCACCTTGCGGATGTCTCCGTCGGCGGTGGTGGGCTCGGGTGGCGCTTGAGCTTTCATGGCGGCATCCTGATAAGGCATTAGTGGGACGTTACTTCGCAGACTACCATAGGCGGTCACTTTTCATCGGCGGCGGCGCCGAGTCCTCACCGGCAGGGAGCACGAATGTTGCTGCATAGAAGTAAAATAGTTCACATATTTCAATGGTTTGTGCTTCTCTTTCTCATTGGGGCATGTATTTTGCCCGTTCAGGCGTCGGCCCAGGGCCTGGCGCTGGAGGCCCTGGCCGGGGGCGGTGAACAGGCCCCCCAGGAAGCCTCCTCCGAAGAGCTGCAGCGATCCCTGGATACCCTGATCCAGACGCTGGAAAGCGACCAGAGCCGTCAGGAGTTGCTCGATAGCCTCAGGTCACTGCGCGACGCGGGCCAGGCCGCAGCGGAAACCGGCACCGGTTCCCAGGGACTGCTGGGGGCGCTTGCCGACACCTTCACCGAGCTTGGCGAGCAGGCCGAAGGGGCCGGGTCGCCCATGGCCCAGTGGCGCGCCAAGCTGGCGGAGGGCTGGCGCGATATCAATGGCCTGATCGCCGACACCAGCCATAGCGAGCTGGCCCAGTTCGCCGTGGAGTTCAGCATCCTGCTGACGATCTGGGGTGGCATGGTGATCATCCTGGTGGCGCTGGGGCGTCTGATCGGGTCCCGCCGGGGCTGGCCGATGGACCTGCCGAGAGAGCCCAAGGCGTGGCTGCTGGCGGCTCACTTTCTGCGCCGCATGCTGCCCTGGGCGCTGGCCTTTCTGGCGGTGCTGGGGGTGTCACAGCTGGTGCCCGGCAGCGCCGGGCGCACTGTCGTATCGGTGATCGCCTACGCCGCACTGTGCGGGCGCATCCTGTCGGTGGTGGTCGAGATCGTCATCTCGGTGTTCACCCGCGGGCATCGCTATACCGCGGTCAAGCTGCTGCAGCAGCGGGCTCTGCGTCCGCTGTTCGTCATCGGCGCACTGATCGCCCTCGGCGACGCCTTCAAGACCGAACGTCTGGTGGACCTGCTGGGGGTCGACCTGTCCTCGCTAGCCTCGGTGCTGGCCAATATCCTGGCCGCGGTGCTGACCTTCCGCTTCATCGTTCGCTTCAAGCGGCCGATCAAGCATCTGATTCGCAACCGCACCTACACCATCCGCAGCGATTGCTCGAGTCCCACCGAGGTCACCCGGGTGATCGGTCGGCTGTGGCATATTCCCGCGTTGCTGCTGGTGGGGGCCTCGCTGGTGGCGATCTTCGTCACCGGAGGCGATGTCGGTACCGCACTGGCCCGTTCGATCATCAACGCCGCCCTGCTGGTGCTGACGCTGGTGGTTACCGCGCTGCTGCGCCGCCAGAACGAACGTCATGACCACAGCCGGGGTCGCCACCGCCACCACAGCGAGTATCGCCGCAGGCTCGAACGTTTCGCCTATACCCTGGGGCATGTGCTTGCCTGGCTGGTGTTCGCCGAGCTGTCGCTGCAGGTGTGGGGTGGCTCGCTGGTGGGCATCGGCCGCGAAGGGGTGGCCAGCGTGCGCATCGGCCAGGCGATCCTGGCGATCGCCTTTACCGTATTGCTGGCCTGGCTGGTGTGGATCTTCGCCGATACCGCCATCCAGCGGGCGCTGACCTCCTCGGCGCACTCGCGCGGGCGCCGGGTCAACCAGGCACGGGCCCAGACCATCACCCCGATGATTCGCAACGTGATCTTCGCAGCCATCGTGATCATCGCCTCCATCGTCGGCCTGGCCAATCTGGGGGTCAACGTGACGCCGCTGCTGGCCGGTGCCGGGGTGATCGGTCTGGCCATCGGCTTCGGCGCCCAGACCCTGGTGCAGGACCTGATCACCGGCATCTTCATCCTGATCGAGGACTCCCTGGCGGTGGACGACTTCGTCGAGATCAACGGCCACATGGGCACGGTGGAAGGGTTGACGCTCAGGACCGTACGCCTGCGTGACCTGGACGGCATCGTGCATATCCTGACCTTCTCGCGTATCGACTCCATCCATAACATGTCGCGGCAGTTCGGCGTGGCGCTGATGAAGATCCGCATTCCCTTCGACATGAAGATCGACGACGCCACCACCCTGATGCAGGAGACCGCCCGGGATCTGCGCCAGGATCCGATCATGCGCCACCACATCTGGTCACCGCTGGAAATGCAGGGTATCGATCGTTTCGAGGATGGCTGCGCGATCCTGCGGATGCGCTTTCGCACCTCGCCGGAAATGCAGTGGGACGTGGCCCGTGCCTTCAACATGCTGCTCAAGCAGCGCATGGAGGAGATGGGCGTCGAACTGGGCGCGCCGCGCCTCAGCGTCAGCATGGAAGGCCGTGGCGGCGGGCGTCTCGATGGCACCACCAGCGAAGGCGAGGCCGACCACCAGGGGCGCGATGCCAGCGGGCGCGCCCGAGGCCAGGCCGGGGTGGCAGACCCCCACCATCAAACCAGTGCTACCGGCGCCTCGCCCGATCCGGGAACCTGATGGCGTTGTGCTGTACCCCGCATGCAATGCACTGAGGTGAGAAAAGTCGGGAAAGGCTGTCAGGAACTCGCGAGTGGCGACACCAAGCTAGCAAGTCGGGCGGCGGCAAGGTCTGGTACCAAGGCTCAGCGCCAAGGTCTGGTACCAAGGCTCAGCGCCAAGGTTGAACCTCCGGAACGCGCCGTCGCCTGCACCAACTGTTTCGGGTGTCGTCGACTCTTGAAGGGAGTGACGTCACCGACCACATCGTCAACGAGCGGTATCACCCACGAGGGAGTCGTCACCATGACCGTTGCCAAGGATCTCGCGCTTTACCATTTCGCCCACTGCCCGTTCTGCGCCTTTGTGCGCCGTGAACTCGACAAGCTCGGCGTCGAGGTGGATATCCGCGACGCGGGCGCCAACCCGGCGCACCGCAAGGCACTGAAGGAAGGCGGCGGCAAGATTCAGGTGCCGTGCCTGCTGATTACCAATGAAGACGGCAGCGAGACCTGGATGTACGAATCCATGGACATCGTCGCCTACCTGAAGAAGCGCTTCAGCAAGGGAAAGGTAGCCTGAAGCAAAGCGTCTGACGTCGTGGGACTCATGAACCCAAAGCGGCCTGAAGCAAGGGTGGCCTGAAGCAAGCGCGGCCACCACTTGGGACAAACGAGCCTTCGAATCGCGTGGCGTCACCGCCAGTCTCGCCACGCGAAAGACGCTACAGCACGTCTGATGGAACCGATCTCAGGCAAGTCCAGCAAGCCTTGTGGGCCACCAGTGGTGGCCTTTTTTGCGTCCGGCTGGCTGCGGCAGCTGCAGTCAACTGGCTCAGTTTTCCTTTGTCATATCGTCGGGGGGCGAGTCATCGGCGGGTGACACCAGGTGGATGATATTGCAGGGGCTGGTGATCCAGAACGAGTTGAAGGCTTCCGGCAGGTGCTCGATCTCGTCGCAGCGCTGACAGCCACGCTGTTCGAGGTAGCTCGAGGCGGCCTGGATGTCGCTGGCAACGATCTGAAGCCAGATCTCCGCCTGGCTCAAGTGCGGCTCGCGATCCAGCCACAGCACCTTGTCGCCGAAGGCAAAGCGCGGCGTCTCCCGGTCACCGGGGGGCGTCAATTCCTCGAACTTCAGGATCTCGCGGTAGAAGGCAACGGTCGCCTCGTACTCGTGGGCGGGAATCTTCATGGCGATATTGTCGCCGGGAGAGAAGTCTGTGGTCATGGACCGTTACCTTGTTGTTTGAATTGAGGCGGGTACTTGGACGCAGGAGCTTGCGCCGTGATGGCCGCCACCCCGATGACCTGCACAGGGTGATGCAGCGCGGGTGACCCTCGTCCTGCCTCGCGGCCAAAGCGAACGTCACGTCTCGAGCGATTGTGGTGAGCCGGGCGGGGTCGCGCTGAACAGTATTGAGCATAGGCCGAATTGGCTCGGGCCGGTGCTGCCCGCTGGCAGTGACGCGTTCCGCTGTGTGGTGGCGAGTCGGCGAAAGTGCACCCTTGCCGAGTTTGGGTCATATTGATGTTGGTAAAACTTCGATCTGATGTATGCTGAAGCGTACAGGTGGGAATGTTGCTGGCGCCGTGCCAGCGAGTGAGCGCCGGGAGACCGCGATGGAGCTTCTCGAAAAGGACCGTGCAGCGGGTGGCGGGGTGATGGCGCAGATCGACCTGCCCCGCGAGGTGTACACCGATTCAGCCGCTTTTATCAGAACCGTCAGGCAAGGGCTGCCGGGAAGCGTGCTCAAACAGGCGATCGATGCACTGTCGGCCGACCGCGATCTCTTTGTACGACTGCTGGAGACGGACTCCGGCAATCTGCATCGCTTCTACAAGCGCAAGGCGCTGGGGCGTGCGCAAAGCGAAGAAGTGCTCGACACGCTGAAGTTGTTTGTCGAGGTAGGTGAGGTGTTCGCTGACGAAGCGGTCGGTCATCAATGGCTGCACGCCGAGGTACCCGCACTCGCCGGCTCGCGCCCGATCGAACTCCTGGATACCTTTGCTGGCCGTGAACTGGTACGACAGGTGCTGCGCAAGATCAGTCACGGCGACTTCAGTTGATGAGGCTGTACCGTATCGCTCCTGAGCGTTTTCTGACCAACCTGTCCGGGCGCGGTGCCAGCTATCACGATGGGGCGCGCTGGAATGACCCCGGCCATCCGGTGCTGTATTTCGGTACCAGTGCCTCCGTCGCCATGCTGGAAATGGGTAACTATATTCCAGACCCGCGCTTGGTCCCGAAGGATTTTCGCCTGGGCATCTATGACGTACAAAGCAGCGCCGTCGAGAAGGTCGGAGTCGATGAATTGCCTGATGGCTGGGACCTGTTTCCCCCTCCTGAACACACGCGGCGACTCGGTACCGCGTTCCTGTCGGCGGCCCGCAACTTGATACTGCTGGTGCCAAGTACCGCTGCTGCGGGCATTGATCAGGTGGCGGTGGTGAATCCGCTGCACCCGGACATGGACAACGTCTCGCTCATCGACATCCGGGCACGGATCTACAATCCGAGATTGTTTCAGGGCATCCAGTAGCGCTCCGGTTGCCGAGTCAGTTCGTTTGGCGCTCAGGCAGGTCTGCCAGGCAAATCGAGCCGATTCGGCAGCGCCAGAGCGGACAACTTCCAGGAAGTGAATTCGCTCGCCTAGCTGACGAAAGCGGAGTCCTTGCCCAGGTTTTCCGGCCCGAAGGAGTCCGGCAGCAACTCATCCATGGTGTAGCGCTTGAGCAGTTGGCCGTCCGCGTCCACCACCCGGATCAGGGTGTCGGGGGAGGAGAACTCGCGCAGGCGCTGACGGCAGTCACCGCAGGGGGTGCACAGGTGCTCGCCGGGACCGATGACGTAGACCTCCTTCAGCCGGGTCTCGCCGCTGGTGACCATGGCGGCGATGGCTGAGGCCTCGGCGCACAGCCCCTTGTAGTGGGCGACCTCGACGTTGGCGCCGACATAGCGGGCTCCCGAGTCGCTGATCAGCAGGGCGCCTACCGGATGGCTGGAGTAGGGCACGTAGGCGCGGCCGCGTACCTCGATCAGCGCCTTGACGATATCGGCGTCGACGGTCTCTGTCGTCCTTGGATCGCTCATCGGGTGGTCTCCTGGCGACTGGTTTGCTGGCGGTCGTCCTCGAGCACGGCCTCGAGGGCGATGGTCATCATCTCGTCGAAGCTGGTGGCGCGCTCGTCGCTGGAGAGACTGTCGCCGTTGACGATATGGTCCGATACCGTGCAGATGGTCAGGGCGCGGGCGCCGAATTCGGCGGCGACGCCATAGAGCCCGGCGGCCTCCATCTCGACGCCGACGATGTCGAACTTGCGCAGGCAGTCGATCAGCGCCGGGTCCGGGTGATAGAACAGGTCGGCAGAGAAGATGTTGCCGACCTTGACCGGGGTGCCCTGGGCGCCGGCGGCGTCCACGGCGGCACGGGTCAGGTCGAAATCGGCGATGGCGGCGAAGTCGAGGCCGCGAAAGCGCGAGCGGTTGACGCCGGAGTCGGTGCTGCCGCCGAGGCCGATGATCAGGTCACGTACCTTGACGTCGTCGCGCACGGCGCCGCAGGAACCCACGCGGATCAGCCGTCTGGCGCCGAATTCGGTGATCAGTTCCTTGGCGTAGATCGATACCGAGGGGATGCCCATGCCGTGGCCCATGACAGAGATCTCGCGTCCCTTGTAGCGGCCGGTGTAGCCGTACATGTTGCGCACCTCGTTGACCAGGCGCGCATCCTCGAGAAAGGTCTCGGCGATGTATCTGGCGCGCAGGGGATCGCCGGGCATCAGCACGGTGTCGGCGAAATCACCACGTTCGGCCTTGATGTGGGGGGTAGCCATCTAAGCTCCTCGTCTATCCAATGCTCGTTTGCGCTCGATAAAGCTTTCACCGTCGGCCATGGGGGCAAGACCGAAATAGCTCGCCAGGCTCTGGCCGATGTCGGCGAAGCTCTGCCTACGCCCCAGCGATCCGGCCGCAAGCCCGGCGCCACTGGCCAGTACCGGGATGAACTCGCGGGTGTGGTCGCTGCCTTGCCAGGTGGGGTCGCAGCCGTGGTCGGCGGTGATCACCAGCAGATCGTCGTCGGTCAGCCGTTCGAGCAGCGCCGGCAACTGTCGGTCGAAGGCTTCCAGCGCCGCCGCATAGCCGGAGACGTCGCGGCGATGGCCGTAGACCATGTCGAAGTCGACGAAGTTGGTCATGATCAGGCGCTGGGTGTCGCTCGCTACCGGTTCATCCATGGCCGCCAGGGTCGTTTCCATCAAAGCGTCATGGCCCGACGCCTTGATCAGACGACTGATGCCGCAGTGGGCATAGATGTCGGCGATCTTGCCGATCGCCACGACCTCGCCGCCGGCGTCGTGAAGCTTCGACAGCACCGTGGGCGAGGGCGGCTCGACGCTATAGTCGCGACGATTGCCGGTGCGCTGGAAGCTCGCGGCGTCGTCACCGACGAAGGGGCGCGCGATCACCCGACCGATATTGTAGGGCTCGAGCAGCCGCCGGGCGGTCTCGCACAATGACAGCAGGCGCTCAAGGCCGAAGCTGTCCTCATGGGCGGCGATCTGGAAGACGCTGTCGGCGGAGGTGTAGACGATGGGCTTGCCGCTGGCGCAGTGTTCTTCACCCAGACGGGCGATGATCTCGGTGCCTGAGGCGTGGCAGTTGCCCAGCACACCGGGTAGCGCCGCCTCCTCGATCAATGCCTCGAGCAGTTGCGGCGGAAAGCTCTGCTCCCTGTCCTCGAAGTACCCCCAGTCGAAGCGCACCGGGACCCCGGCGATTTCCCAGTGCCCGGACGGGGTGTCCTTGCCCGAGGATACCTCCATGGCGTGTGCGTAGGCGCCGTCGATCTCGCCTAGCTGGATGCCTGCGGCGCTGGCGCCGGTGGCCTCGCGGTGGGCGTGATAGAGCCCCAGGCGGGCCAGGTTGGGAAGTTGCAGCGGGCCGCGGCGGCCACGGTCGTCGGCCTGCCCGCGGGCACAGGCCTCGGCGATATGGCCCAGGGTATCGGCGCCGGCGTCGCCGAAGCGCTCGGCGTCGGGGGCAGCACCGATGCCGAAGGAATCCATCACCAGCACGATCGCGCGGCTCATGGTGTCTCTCCCGTTATCGAAGGATCGCACAAGGTCTCGTGCACCAGTGGCGGGGGCGTGCCCTCGTCGCCGAGGGTGAAGGCCTCACGTACTCGTGCCGCGAGTCTGTCGGCGTCCGCCTGGCTGGCGGCGTGAATGCGCGCCAGCGGGGTGTGACGGTCGACCGTCTGGCCGATGGCGGCGATGGCGTCCAGGCCGACACGATGGTCGATGGCGTCGCCGGCACGGCGGCGCCCGCCGCCCAGCTCGACCACCGCCATGCCCAGCGCCTTGACGTCCTGACGTGCCACCCGTCCCGGATGCTCGGCCAGGACGTCCTGGATCACCGGGGCCGGGGCGGGCAGGGCGCCTGCGTTTTCCAGCAGGTCGGTCGGTCCGCCAAGACCTGCCACCATGCGCTCGAAGCGCTCGGCCACGTCGCCGCTGGCCAGGCGTGCCTCGAGCTGGCGTTCGGCGTCCTCTTTGGACGTCGCCAGTCGGCCGGCCAGCAGCGCTTCCACCGCCAGGCGGCGGGTCAGCGTCAACAGCCGCGAATCGCGCCGCTCACCGCGCATGATCGCCAGGCACTCGCGTACCTCG
This sequence comes from Halomonas sp. YLB-10, assembly GCF_003856855.1. Taxonomy (NCBI): domain Bacteria; kingdom Pseudomonadati; phylum Pseudomonadota; class Gammaproteobacteria; order Oceanospirillales; family Halomonadaceae; genus Halomonas; species Halomonas sp. YLB-10. Next base: position 319,752 of record NZ_RRCU01000001.1, on the reverse strand, counting down.
ATGGCGTTGCCGGCGCTTTCGGCCAGGGTCTGGTTCATGTCGCTGAGCACCGCCGTGGTCGGGGTGCCGGCACGTCGGGCGACGTCGGCGATGGTGGCTGCCAGGGTTCGGGTCTCGTCGTCGTTCGCCATGAAGGCGCCGTTGCCGATCTTGACGTCCATGACCAGGGCATCGAGGTTTTCGGCGAGCTTCTTGCCGAGGATCGAGGCAACGATCAGCGGCAACGAGGCGACGGTGGCGGTGACGTCGCGCACCGCGTAGAGGCGCTTGTCCGCCGGCGCCAGATCGCCGCTCTGTCCGACGATGGCCACACCGACGTCCTTGAGCAGGCGCTCGAAGGTGGTGCGCCGAGGCGTGACGTCATAGCCGGCGATGGCCTCGAGCTTGTCCAGGGTGCCGCCGGTGTGGCCCAGACCACGACCGGAGATCATCGGCACGTGGGCTCCGCAGGCGGCGAGCCAGGGGCCGAGGATCAGCGATACCGGGTCGCCCACGCCGCCGGTGGAATGCTTGTCGAGGATAGGCCCCGGCAGGTCAAGCTGCCGGTAGTCCAGCACGCTGCCGGAGTCCCGGGTCGCCTCGGTCAGCGCCACCGTCTCATCCAGCGTCATGCCGTTGAGATAGGTGGCCATGGCGAAGGCGCCGATCTGCTCCTGACCGGCGCTGTCATCGGCGATGGCCATCACGAATTGGCGGATGGCCTCGCTGGACAGCGCCTGGCCGTCACGCTTGGCGGCAAGAATATCCTGCAACAGCATCAGTAGCCTCCGGACTGGCCCCCGCCGTCGACACCGACACCGGCGGTCATCAGCAGGTTGTCGAGCAGGCCCGAGGCGCCGAAACGAAAGGTCTCGGGACGGGCCCAGTTGGCACCCATGATCTCGGCGGCAAGCTCCAGATAGACGGCGGCGTCCTCGACGCTGCGAACGCCCCCGGCGGCCTTGAAGCCGACCGGGCGGTCCGCGTCGCGGATGACTTCCAGCATCACTCGCGCGGCCTCGGGCGTCGCGTTGACGGCGACCTTGCCGGTGGACGTCTTGAGGAAGTCGGCACCACCGGCGATGGCCTGCTCGCTGGCCCGGCGGATCAGCTCGGCGTCCTTCAACTCGCCGGTTTCCAGGATCACCTTGAGGGTGCGGCCGCTGGCAGCGGCCTTGCACATCTCGACCAGTCCCTGGCCGATCTGATCATCGCCATTCATGAAGGCGCGATAGGGGAAGACCACGTCCACTTCGTCGGCACCGGAAGCCACCGCTTCGCGGGTAGCGCGGGCGGCTGCCATGACATCGTCTTCGCCGTGGGGGAAGTTGGTCACGGTGGCGATCTTGACCTGGCCGCTGAGGTTGTGGGCGGTGAGGGCGCGCCGCGCCGGCACCACGAACTGCGGATAGATGCACACCGCAGCAGTGTGGCCCAGCGGCGTCTTGGCCCGCTGGCACAGGGCCTCGACGACATGGTCGGTATCGTCATCGTTGAGGCTGGTCAGATCCATCAAGGACAGTGCCTGGCGAGCGATCACGGAGGGGTTGGTCGACTGGGAGGACATGGGAGGCTCCTGAAGTGGGACAGGCCGCCGCCTCGGGCGGCCGAAGATGTGAGGGCGGGCGCTGGATCCGCGACGTGGGATCAGGCGCCCAGGGTCATGAAGAAGCCGGCGATGCAGGCCGACATCAGGTTGGACAGGGTGCCGGCCAGTACCGCCTTGAGGCCATAGCGGGCGATGTCGTGACGACGGCTCGGGGCAATGCTGCCGAGCCCGCCGAGCAGGATGGCGATGGAGGACAGGTTGGCGAAGCCGCACAGCGCGAAGGACAGCACCGCGGCGGTATGGTCGCTCATCACCTCGCCGGTGGCGGCCACGAGCTGCTCGCCGTCGATATAGGGGGCCAGGTTGATGAAGGCGACGAACTCGTTGACCACCAGCTTCTGGCCGATGAAGGACCCGGCCAGGGTCGCCTCTTCCCAGGGAATGCCGAGCAGGAAGGCCAGCGGCGAGAACACCCAGCCCAGGATCAGCTCGAGACTGAGATCCTCGAACCCGACCCAACCACCGACGCCACCGAGGATACCGTTGAGCAGGGCGATCAAGCCGATGAAGGCCAGCAGCATGGCGCCCACGTTGGCCGCCAGCTTGAGGCCGGACGAGGCGCCACCGGCGGCGGCGTCAAGCACGTTGGCCGGCTTGTCCTCGTCCTCGATGACCTCGGAGACGCGGTCGGCCTTATCCGCCTCGGGATCGGTCTCCGGCATGATCAGCTTGGCGAACAGCAGGCCGCCGGGGGCCGCCATGAAGGAGGCGGCCACCAGGTATTCCATGGGGATGCCGAGTGCGGCGTAGCCGGCAAGCACCGAGCCCGCCACCGAGGCAAGGCCACCGCACATCACCGCAAATAGCTGGGAGGCGGTCATGCGGGCGATAAAGGGCCGCACGACCAGCGGCGCCTCGGTCTGGCCGACGAAGATATTGGCGGTGGCGGACAGCGACTCGGTGCGTGAGGTGCCGAGCAGCTTCTGCAGCGCGCCGCCGAGCAGGCGCACGACCCATTGCATGATGCCCAGGTAGTAGAGCACCGCCGTCAGCGACGAGAAGAAGATGATGACTGGCAGCACCTTGACCGCGAACACGAAGCCGACGCTGTCGGCGTTGGCCAGGCCGCCGAACAGGAAATCGATGCCGTCGTTGGCGTAGAGCACCACCTGGCTGACGGCGTCCGATACGGTCTTCAGGACCTTCTGGCCAAAGGGCACGTAAAGGACGAAGGCCCCGAGACCAGCCTGGATCAGGAAGGCGCCCCCCACGGTTCTCAGGCGAATGGCACGGCGGTTGTAGGAGAACGCGACGGCGATGGCGATCAGGGTGGCCATGCCGACCAGGCTCATCAGGAGTGTCATAGGTTCCTTCGCCTCATCAAAATATGAACGTTGAAGAATAGATCATCGCACTTCGGGCCTGGTCTGGCGTCCCGCATCGCGTTGATAGCGGGCAATTGCCTCGAACGGGGCGGAAATCTCTTATGCCGAATGGGGTATCAGAACAGGAATTATAGAGGTGATGGGGCATGGCGGCGGCTCGTGTCGAGTGATTGTTGTCGAGCGGAATTGGCCGGCACGGGCTGGGCCCATCCGTCAATGAGTGTATAGTAACACTTGATGTGAGAAAAATAACATTTGTGCAGTGGCGTTTTCTTACCTGCCCGGGCACTGGCTGAACCCGGTAGTTCAGGGCATGCTTATTGAAAAACGACGGCAGCAAGCCATGACCGTCGAGGCGCGGGGGAGAATCCATGAATCAGCGCAGTATTCAGCGACAGGAGCGCCTTTTGCAGGCGCTCGCCGGAGGCGGCAGCCTGAGGCTGGCGGACGCCGCCATCCTCTGCGGTGTGTCAGAGATGACTCTGAGGCGCGACGTGTCCACCAAGGACAGCCCTCTGATGCTGATGGGCGGGCATCTGGTTCGCCGCGACGACCCCCACTTCACGCCAGTCTACGACCTGGAAACTCAACAGGATCGCGGCGCCGATATCAAGGCGCGTCTGTGTCGCCGCGCCAGTGGCTACGTGGAAGACGGCGATACCCTGTTTATCGATTGCGGCACCACCCTGGTGCCGATGATCGCAGAACTGGCCAGCCGACGAGACCTGACGGTGGTGACCTACGCCCTGAACGTAGCCAATGCGGTCAGCCATTTCGATGGCATCCGACTGATCCTGCTGGGCGGCGTCTATCAGGGCGTCTCCCAGTCCTTCGATGGCGATGACATCGCCCGCCAGGTCCGGGGACTCGGCATCAATCGCGCCTTTCTCTCCGCCGCCGGGGTGCATGCCGCACGGGGCCTGAGCTGCTTTCACTTTCATGAAGTGGCGCCCAAGCAGGCCGCCATCGAAACCGCCGCCCAGCGGATCCTGGTATTCGACGACAGCAAGTGGGGCGTACTGCGTCCCGCCTTCTTTGGCGCCCTGATCGACGCCGATGTCATCATCACCCACGGCGAGGGTGCCGCAGGCCTGTCACGCACGCCGGAAGTGGCGTCTCGGCTGGTTCATCCCTGATTTCCCGGTTTCGGTTTCTTGCCCAGCGTGGATCCTTGGCTTGCGGATCCTTTTCTTGCGGATTCTTGGCTTGTGGATCCTTGTATTGCGGATCCTTGGCTTTTCAGTCACTGACGGCCTTACTCGATAGCGGTCCCCTGGGCGCACGGTTGCGCCTCTCGTTGTGGTCTGTCCCTTCTGCTCGAGCCTTCCCTTGGCCCCCTTGCTGATCTGGCCCTCGTCGCCGATTCGCTCTTTCATGACCAAGCCCTCCATGCTTTGGCCCTCCCTTATCTGTCCCTTCCTTATCTGACACTTCACGATCTGGCTCTCTCGGCATCGTCATCGCTTTCGTCCTGGCGTTGGGGCGATGGAGTCGGGGTAGATAGCGTCATGCGATAGCGCGGCGCGGCTTATCGTTCTTTTCCATCAGATCGCCTTTCCCATGGGGTGGGGTCCGGCCTCGCTGATACGGTTCCTGGTGGTGCTTGCTGGGTGTGGTGTTGGGTCGCAGGGCAGGTTCTGCTGGCCCAGGCAATTGGCCATTTGTGCACTGTTGCGACGCCTTGGTGCGACAGATCAAGGAAAGGTGCGACACCCCTGCGGCAAATCGTCGCTTCTCAAGTCTGGTCGCTCTGTCGACAATACGCCCCGGTCGCATTCCATCTACTTCTTTTGTTCAGGTGACGACGTCTTGTCGTGGTACCGAGGCAGGGTAGGGGATGCGAAATTTTGCGGGTCTAGTCCGTGGTTCGGCACATTTCATGCAACTTTTGCCAAAGGTGCATGCAATGTTCCACCTCAGCGGCCCCTGCACATCGCGCGAGCCTGAGCTCGTAATCTCTGGTATTCCGCCTCCAAGCCCTGACGAGGTTGCTACATGAGAAGAAAGTCGTACCTGCGCGTGCTCAGCGTTGTGCTGATGCTGGCGCTGCCCCTGTTGCTGGCGGGCTGCGAATCGGCGCTGCTCGACCCCAAGGGGGAGATCGGCCGTGAGCAGCGTACCTTGATCCTCACCGCCTTCGGTCTGATGCAGATCGTGGTGGTGCCGGTCATCGTGCTCACCCTGTGGTTTGCCTGGCGCTATCGCCGTGGCAACACCGATGCCACCTATTCACCCGACTGGGCCCATTCGACCAAGATCGAGGCCATCGTCTGGTTCATTCCCTGCGTCATCATCGTCTTCCTGGCGCTGTTGACCTGGTACACCTCCCACAGTCTCGACCCGCACCGCAGTCTCGAGGCCAAGGAAGGACAGAACGAGCCCATGGAAATCCAGGCCGTATCGCTGGACTGGAAGTGGCTGTTCATCTACCCGGAGCAGGGCATCGCCACGGTCAACGAACTGGCCTTCCCCGAGGACACTCCGGTGCGCTTCCGGGTGAGCTCCGGTTCGGTGATGAACTCTTTCTTCATTCCGCGCCTGGGTAGCCAGATCTACGCCATGGCCGGCATGGATAACGACGTTCACCTGATCGCCGAAGAGCAGGGCGTCTATCCGGGCCGCTCCACCAACTACAGCGGTGCAGGCTTCTCCGAGATGACCTTCGACGCCCACGTGGGTTCCGTCGAGGACTTCGAAGAGTGGGTGGAGAAGGTGCGTTCCTCGTCCGATACGCTGACCTTCCCCGAGGAGTACTACGATCTCGCCACGCCAAGCGAGGACAACGAGGTCCAGTACTTCTCCGAGATCACCCCGGCGCTCTATGAGCGCATCATCAAGAGCTTCCTGGCCGGCGGCAAGCATGCCGAGTTCGTCGAGACCTACGGCGGCGTGGTCAACGGGCACGGCGCAGGCGGCCATGGCGACGAGAGCGAGTCTCACGGCGAGTCCATGAGCGCAGAGGCAGCGGAGTAAATCATGTTTGGAAAACTGACGTTAGACTCGATTCCGATCCAGGAGCCCATCATCATGGTGGTGGCGATCGGTATCGCCCTGGGCGGGATCGCCGTGGTCGGCGGCCTGACCTACTTCAAGAAGTGGGGCTATCTGTGGCGCGAGTGGATCACCTCCGTCGACCACAAGAAGCTCGGTATCATGTACTTCCTGGTCGCGCTGGTGATGCTGATCCGTGGCTTCGCCGACGCCATCATGATGCGTACCCAGCAGGCCATGGCCTCGGCCGGAGCCGAGGGCTATCTACCGCCTGACCACTATGATCAGATCTTCACCGCCCACGGTGTGATCATGATCTTCTTTGTCGCCATGCCCATGGTCATCGGTCTGATGAACCTGGTGGTGCCGCTGCAGATCGGCGCGCGCGACGTGGCTTTCCCCTTCCTTAACAACTTGAGCTTCTGGCTGTTCGTTGCCGGTGTCATCCTGGTCAACGTCTCGCTGGTGGTCGGTGAGTTCGCCGCGACCGGCTGGCTGGCCTACGCGCCACTATCGGGGATAGAGTACAGTCCCGGCGTCGGGGTGGATTACTGGATATGGGCGTTGCAGATATCTGGCATCGGTACGACCCTGACCGGTATCAACTTCTTCGTCACCATCCTGAAGATGCGCACCAAGGGCATGACCCTGTTCCGTATGCCCATCTTCACCTGGACGTCGCTGTGCGCCAACGTGCTGATCATCGCGTCCTTCCCGATTCTGACCGCGACCATCGCGATGCTGACGCTGGATCGTTACCTGGGGACTCACTTCTTCACCAACGATTTTGGCGGCAACATGATGATGTACGTCAACCTCATCTGGGCCTGGGGCCATCCTGAGGTGTACATCCTTATCCTGCCGGCATTCGGGGTGTTCTCCGAGGTCATCGCGACCTTCGCTCGCAAGCGGCTGTTCGGCTACGGCACCATGGTGTGGGCGACCATCGCCATCACCTTCCTGTCGTTCATCGTCTGGCTGCACCACTTCTTCACCATGGGGGCCGGGGCCAACGTCAATGCCTTCTTCGGCATCATGACGATGATCATCGCCATCCCCACCGGGGTGAAGGTATTCAACTGGCTGTTCACCATGTACCGCGGTCGTCTGGAGTTCACCTCTCCGGTGCTGTGGACCATCGGCTTCATCATCACCTTTACCCTGGGTGGCATGACCGGTGTGATGCTGGCGGTACCGGCGGCCAACTTCGTGCTGCACAACAGCCTGTTCGTCATCGCCCACTTCCACAACGTCATCATCGGCGGCGTGGTGTTCGGCATGCTGGCGGGTCTGACCTACTGGTTCCCGAAGGCCTTCGGCTTCACCCTCGACGAGAAGTGGGGCAAGCGCTCCTTCTGGTTCTGGCTGACCGGCTTCTACGTGGCCTTCATGCCGCTGTACGTTCTCAGCTTCTTCGGTGCCGTGCGTCGCATGCAGTCCTATGACAACGGCGCCTGGCAGCCGTGGATGATCATCGCCTGGATCGGCGCCGTGCTGATTCTGTGTGGTATCGCCTGCACCGTGATCCAGTTCTACGTCAGTATCCGTGATCGCAAGAAGAACCAGGACGTCACCGGCGATCCCTGGGATGCGCGTACCCTGGAGTGGGCGACCTCGTCTCCCGCACCGTTCTACAACTTCGCGCATCTGCCCGAGATCAAGGACATCGACGACTTCTGGAACCAGAAGCAGGCCAACGGCGGCAAGGCCGGCGTGTCCAAGGGACCGTACAAGGACATTCACATGCCCAAGTACACCTGGGAAGGTCCGGTGATCGGTCTGATCTCCGCGGTCTTCGGCTTCGCCCTGGTGTGGCATATCTGGTGGCTTGCCATCGTGACCGCACTGGGCATGTTTGCCACCTTCATCGCGCGTATCTTCAACGATGACGTCGACTACTACGTGCCGGCCGCGGAAGTCGAGCGTATCGAGCGCGAACACCAGAACCGTGTGGAGATGCAGGCATAACCATGGCAACCGACACCCTCAACCAGCAAGGTCATGCCCACGGGCATGACCATGATCACGACCACGACCATCATGATGCCGCGGGCACCAAGGTCTTCGGTTTCTGGGTCTATCTGATGAGCGACCTGGTGATCTTCGGGTCACTGTTCGCCACCTACGCCGTGCTCCTTCGGGGCACGGCCGATGGTCCGACCCCGGGCGAGATCTTCCAGCTCCCGTTCATCCTGGTCGGGACCTTCCTGCTGCTGTTCTCGAGTTTCACCTACGGCATGGCGGTGCTCGCCATGAACGCCAATCAGGCATCCAAGGTGATGAAGTGGCTCGGGATCACCTTCCTGCTGGGCGCGGCCTTCGTGGCGCTGGAACTCTATGAGTTCCGTCACCTGATCCATGAGGGCTTTGGTCCGGATCGTTCAGGCTTCCTGTCGGCCTTCTTCCTGCTGGTCGGTACCCACGGTCTGCACGTGACCGCCGGTCTGATCTGGATCCTGGTGATGATGATCCAGGTGAAGCAGCGTGGTCTCGACGATATGGTGCGTCCGCGCATCATGTGTCTGAGCCTGTTCTGGCACTTCCTGGACATCGTCTGGATCTGCGTCTTCTCCTTCGTCTACCTGATGGGAGCCCTGTGATATGAGCGGACACGCCAACGACCATCACAGCCATGGCAGCGTCAAGTCCTATGTGATCGGCCTGATCCTGTCCATCGTGCTGACCGTCATTCCCTTCGGGGCGGTGATGACCGGCGCCTTCGACACCTTCGCGACGTTGATCGTGATCGTCGGTACCGCGGTGGCTCAGGTGCTGGTGCAGCTCGTGCTGTTCATGCACATGAACACCAAGGCCGATGAAGGCTGGAACTTCATGTCCTTCGTCTTCACCGTGGCGATCCTGGTTCTGGTCATCGGAGGTTCCCTATGGATCATGTACCACCTGCATCGCAACATGATGATCGGCTGACGCCGACTCGCATGATGTTCAGGGACACTCTCAGGGACTACCTCACCATCACCAAGCCGGGCATCATCGGCGGCAACGTGATCTCTGTTCTGGGCGGCTACTTCCTGGCCGCCCAGGGCCAGTTCGATGCCGTGGTGTTCCTGTCGGCGCTGTTGGGTCTGGCCCTGGTAATCGCCTCGGGCTGCGCCTACAACAACGTCATCGACAAGGACATCGATGCCTTGATGGAGCGCACCCGCAACCGCCCGCTGGTGCAGGGGCGGGTCAGCGAAGCGGCGACACTTCGGTTTGCCACCCTGCTGGGCATCGCCGGCTTCGGTCTGCTGGCGCTGGGGACCAATGCGTTGACGGTGGGTCTGGCGGCCTTCGGCTTCGTCATCTATGTAGGGGCCTACAGCCTCTACATGAAGCGCAATTCCGAGTTCGGCACTCTGGTCGGCAGCCTCTCCGGGGCAGTGCCGCCGGTGGTGGGCTATTGCGCGGTGACCGGCAGCTTCGATACCGGCGCCTTGACCCTGCTGGTGATCTTCAGCCTGTGGCAGATGCCGCACTCCTACGCGATCGCGATCTTTCGCATGGAAGATTACCGCGCCGCCAACATTCCGGTGCTGCCGGTGGTTCGCGGTATCGGTACGGCCAAGCACCATATCCTGGGCTATATCCTGGCCTTTATCGGTGCGACGCTGTCGCTGAGTCTGGCCGGCTACGCTGGACCCGGTTACTTCATCGTTGCCCTGGTGCTGGGCGTCTACTGGCTGTATATCGCGGCCAAGGGCTACCGTACCGACGACAACGTGCGTTGGGCGCGACAGGTATTCGGCATCTCGATCCTCACCATCACGGCGCTGAGCCTGATGATGTCACTGGACGCGACGCTGATGCCAAGCACGCCGATGTGGACCTCCATGTCCTGATCGGGTGGCGCTGAAACCGAAACCCCGCATCTTCACCGATGCGGGGTTTTTTTTGTGTTTATCAGTCGTATGGGTGAAGCGTGACTAGAGGTCAAGTGTTGTACAGGACTTGTATAGTATGTACGGTAACGTTGGTAGCGAAGCGAAAAATCGCTTCTATACTGCAAGTTAAGGACAACGGAGTCGCGGGCGCCGAGTGCCGGTCTCGGGACTTACTTCAGCGGTAGCAGGAGGGAGTCAGTATGCTGACACACGTCTGGGGATTGATGGCCCACCCGAATCGCGAATGGAAGCAGATCAAGCAGGAAAGGGAGACGATAACGCACCTGTACGCGCATCACGTGTTGTTGCTGGCCGCCATACCGGTGATCTGCTCGTACATCGGTACCACCCAGGTCGGCTGGAGTCTCGGCGGCGGCACGACCATCAAGCTCAGTTATCTAGACGCCCTGGGGGCGGGGATCGCCTTCTATCTGGTGATCCTGGCGGCGGTCTACATCGTCGGCAAGACCATCCGTTACTCGGCTAAACGCTTTCCCAAGACACCCAGCCAGAGCCAGTGCATCATCTTTGCCGGCTATGTGGCGACCCCGATGTTCCTGAGCGGCATCGTGGCGATCTACCCGATCATCTGGCTGTGCCTGCTGGCCGGCGTTATCGGCCTCTGTTACACCGCCTACCTGCTGTATCTGGGCATTCCCTCCTTTCTCGATATCAGCGAAAAGGAAGGCTTCGTCGTCTCCAGCACCACCCTTGCGGTGGGGGTACTGGTGCTCGAAGGACTGCTCGGCATGACCGTCCTGCTGTGGGGCTACGGAGAGCGCATCATTCTGTCGCTGCTGGGGTGATTAGAGGGTGACTAGAGGTCGGCTAAAGAGTGACAAGTCGACGGGGATGACCCGAGAGCAGTGAAACTCGAGACGTGCAGGACAGGACCGTTGAGACCGACAACACGGGTAAGACAAAAGGGGCGACGCTGATGCGTCGCCCCTTTTTCTATCTGGGCCTTTCTGTGCGGCCCGATCTGGTGGGTGTCAGCCCGTTTACCCCTTGATACTGTCCAGCGCCTTGCGCAGGTGGTCGATGCTGCGCTCGGGCTGATGCAGCTTGTCTAGGCCGAACAGGCCAATGCGGAAGGTCTGGAAATCGTCGCCTTCATCGCACATCAGCGGGACCCCGGCGGCGACCTGGACGCCGGCTGCGGCGAACTTGCCGACCAGCCCCGGGTCGTTGTGGTAGCAGACCACCACACCGGGCGCCTCGTAACCCTCGGCGGCGACGCTCTTGAAGCCGTACTCGGCCAGCAGGCTGCGCACTCCCTGGCCCAGGGCCCACTGTTCCTGTTTCACCTTGTCGAAGCCGTAGGCGTCGGTCTCGCGCATGATCTCGCGTAGCTCGCGCAGGCTGTCGGTGGGCATGGTCGCGTGGTAAGCGTGGCCGCCATTCTCGTAGGCCTCCATGATCTCGAGCCACTTCTTGAGATCGGCGGCGAAGCTGGTGCTGGTGGTTTCCTTGATGATCTCTCGCGCCTGGGCCGAGAGCATCACCATGGCGCAGCAGGGTGAGCCGCTCCAGCCCTTCTGGGGGGCGCTGATCAGCAGGTCGACGCCAGTGTCCTGCATGTCCACCCAGACGGTGCCCGAGGCGATGCAGTCCAGCACCATCAGGCCGCCGTGGGCGTGCACCGCATCGGATACGCGACGGATGTAGTCGTCCGGCAGGATCATGCCGGACGAGGTTTCCACGTGGGGGGCGAAGACGATGTCCGGCTGCAGTCGCTCGATGGCCTGCTCGACTTCCTCGATGGGGGGCGGGGCGAACGCTGAGGTCGGATCGCTGTCCTGCTGACGTCGGGCCTTCTCCACGCACAGTTCGGCCGGGATCTTGCCCATCTCGAGGATCTGGTGCCAGCGGTAGCTGAACCAGCCATTGCGGATGACCAGGGCGCTGCGGTTCTGGGCGAACTGGCGGGCTACCGCCTCCATGCCGAAGGTGCCGCTCCCGGGCACGATGACCGCGCTGTGGGCGTTGTACACCTGCTTCAAGGTGGTGGAGATGTCGCGCATTACGCCTTGAAAGCTCTGCGACATATGGTTCAGGGCGCGGTCGGTATAGACCACGGAGTATTCCAGCAGGCCATCGGGATCGACGTCCGGGAGCAAGCCAGGCATGAGGCGCATCCTTACAGTGGGCGTTGAACAAGCCGAAGACGCGGACTGCGTCAGCGACGACGGCGCCGAGCGGCTAGGGCTCGGCGCTCATTATTCTCTACAGCATAAGGTCAAAGGGCGGTGGCGGCCAGAGGACGGCGGCTCGCGCGTGGCGCGGTCATTTTCCTTGTGTGACTGTCGTTACATCCGAGTCCGTCGTGATATGTGTTTTTGTACTGATTCGAGTAAAAAACGGACTAACCCGCCAATAAGGATTTTCATGAGACTTATCAGCCATTTCGCGTAGATGTCATCTCAGTAGCTGAAGCAGCGCGGCATGACCGATGGCTGGCAAAGCAAACTTTGACCATGCTGAGAAGACCGCTGCCAATAAGGCGTCGCAGCGTGTTTCGTCTAACGCCGTCGGTGACGCCGGGAGGTCCGGCCGGCGGAGCACGATCTTCCCAGGTGGAGGACGTCGATCATGAACGAACCATCATCATGTACGTGTCAGGCCGCTGGACTGACGCCTGAGCAGCTCGACGTGCTGCTGGCGCGAAACCCGCAATTGGCACAGGAACTGTCGGCACGATATCAGCAAACACTGGCCGAACCGGCAGAGCTGGACAGGCCAGATGACCTGGCCGCGGTGGGACTGGGGCCGGACGGGGCGCCGTTGGTCAGCGGTCCTGCGGAGCCCATGCCGCTGGCCCGTTTCGATCTCAGCAACGGCAACCGCGTCGAATTCGTCGGGCTTAGAGGCGACGACAAGGAGGCCCAGGTAGGTATGCGGGAGTTGGGCGTGAGCGATCGTGCGACCCCGCGAACCTTTGCAAGCGAAGTTGGCAAGTCCGCGCTGGATCACTACCTCATGCTCGCCCCGCAGGAGGTGCCCATCCCGAAGATGCTGCTCGAGCTGAATCCCGACATCGACCGCAAGGCGTTCAAGAATCGCACCGTGGAGCGGGTGGAAGAACCCATCGAGGTGGATCTGGACGAGTTGGGCATAACGCCGGACACTGCCAGGGCAGGGTCCTCGGCAGGAGGCGGACCAGGCCAGCAATACTGTGTCCCGGGCGATGGTTATCATCTGTTTCGTAACCACAACTGCGAGACCGTCTCCTTCCCGAGCAACACCTGGTGGTGGTGTGACCCGGAGGCCCACTATTCCTTTCGGGATCGCTGGACCTCTGACCACAAGCGTCGCAACTCTCTTGGTGTCACCACTGCCTGCCATGGGCCGGCGGCCACCCTGCACTACTACAAGAATGTCTTTGGCAACTGGAAGCATCTACATACCTTTCACCTGCCTTCAGGCTACTGGCAGTGGACCCGGTATGAGGGGCTATCCAAGCGAGACCGCTGGATACGACATCGCTGTGTGACCGCGGGAGGCAGCAGCTTCGTGCGCTGCGTCAGCTTCTTCTACAACTGAGGCCTGTGTCATCTGCGCAGCGCTCGCAGCTTTTGTTGCAGGAGGGGGGGCAGGGCAACAGGGTCGGCGATCAAGGGAGCGACTCGTCGAACCATCTCGGCGCCATCACCGTTGTCGCGGTGGTGGCGCCTTGCTGTTTGGCGTCTGGTTTGGTGAGGGTTCCGGCCATGCGGGGTTGCTGCGGCTAGGGCGTCAGGCAGAGGTTTCGGACTCTGCGATGGGCTCGGGCAGGGCGCCCTGGTTGATCCGCGCGATGGCGGCGGCGGCGCGCTCCAGCGCCGGCAGGCAGTCCAGTGCGCGCTGTTTATCCATGCGCATCACCGGTGCCTGGATCGCCAGGCCGACGTTGGAGACTCCGGTGGGGTTGGGGGCCAGCACCGCGATGCACAGAAGCCCCGGCAGGAATTCCTCGTCGTCGAAGGCGTAACCGTCGCGCTTGACCTGCTCGATCTCCGCTTCCAGAGCGTCGATGTCGGTAAGCGTGTTTCGGGTGAAGGCCTCCAGGGTGGCATCGGCGAGCAGCCGACGGCGCTGGGAGGCGCTCATCTGCGCCAGAAACAGCTTGCCGCTGGCGGAGCAATGGGCAGGCACCCGGGAGCCGGGGTGTAGATAGAAGCGCAGCGGAGCCGACGTCTCGACGCGGTCCAGATAGAGCACCTCGCTGCCGGACAGGGCAGTGATGTTGCAGCTTTCCCCGACCTCGCGGACCAGCTCAGCCAACACGCCGTGACGTGCGCCCTGAACGGTGTCGTTGAGCAGCAGGGTCTCGGCCAGCCGGCGCAGGCGGCTGCCCTTGCTGTAGTGGCGGTTGTCCGCTTCGCGCTGCAGCATGCCGGAGTTCTCGAGCTGCTGCAGCATCCGGTGCAGCGTCGGCTTGGGCAGGCCGGTCTCGTCCACCAGGCTCTGCAGGGTGAAGTACTGGTCCTTCTCCGCGATCACCTCGAGCAGCGCCAGCAGGCGCTGGGCCGGGGTGTCGCCCTCGATGATCCGGGTGTCAAAGCTTGCTGTGCTCATGGCGGGGTCTCCTCGATACTACAAGCCTATACGTATCTAAAAATTAATCAATGTGTATCGGAAAACGGAATTCGACGAGATCACTGTCGTCTCTGACTGAAGCACGTCGGCGTCGGGAACCGGGCGGCGGACGTGAGTGGACAGGCACCCATGAGCCAGGACTCGGCCATGGCCAACCGGTTGTCGGGGTATCCGGCATAGGCTGCCCTGTCTGAGCTTGCACCGAGTCAAAAGTCCGAGCGGATTTCGGCACGGTAGCTGAAGCGGTCGGCCCTACCCTTGGTGGTACGGACTTCCACGATACGGTCGTGGCTGGTGTAGGTCATCCGCTTGAGCACCACCACCGGGGTGCCGGGAGCGATGTCCAGCAGGGCGGCGGTGTGGGTATCGGCGGCTTCTGCGGTCAGGGTTTCGTCGGCCCGGACGACGGGGATGCCGAATCGGTCGAGGATCAAGGCATAGAAGTAGTCGGGAATATAAAGCTCGGAATCTTCCAGCCCCGGCACCAGTACGCTTGGCCACCAGCTGTACTCCACCAGGGTCGGGGCGTCATCGACCACTCCCAGGCGTTCAATATAGGTGACTGGACTGGTCTGGCTCAGGCCGAGGCGGGTATATACGTCATCGGGAGCCTGGCGGATAGCGCGATCGGTGGTGGTCTTGTGGATACGCACGTCCTTGCCGTCGGCGTCCCCGTAGCTGACAAAGCGAAACAGGGTTTCCTCGAAGTCGGTCCGCGAGACATAGGTGCCCTTGCCCTGATGGCGGAACAGCAGTTTTTCCCAGACCAGATTGGAGATGGCCTTCTTGACCGTTCCCTGACTGATCTGCAGCCGGTCGGCGAGCTGCCATTCGGGTGGAATGAGGTCGCCCGGGGCCAGGTCCCCCCGTTCGATCAGGCCGCGAATATGGTCCTGCAGCAGTCGGTACAGCGGTTTCCCCGGCTGTGCCACCATCACCTCGGGGGAGAAGAGGCCAAGGCGATCAGATTCGTTTTCACTGGTCATTCGCAAGATCCCGCTGCTGGCAAGGTCGGAAGGGGAGGCTGCTCGGGTCAGGCGCTTGTCTGACTCGCCGCTGCCCTGCAGCAGCGTGACGGCGCTCGCCTCTTTCACACCTTGATTCATCCGTTTCATTCTTAAGTGGTATTTCATCAATCTATCACGGGGCTCCTGTGCAGACACCTTTCCGGCCGTGTGACCCCTGGCCTCAGACCGGAAAGAGAAACAGCGGGCGGCGGGTGCGACGACTGATCTTGCGCGCCACCGAGCCAAGCACCATATGACCCAGCCCGGACTGGCGCTGTGTTCCCATGACGATGCAATCGGCATCGATTCTGTCGGCCTCCTGCAGGATGATTCGGGATGGCTTGCCAATGCGGACGTGAATCTCCTTCAGAGAGGCGTGGTAGCTGTCTTCCGAGGCCAGCGTCGAGTGGCCGAAGTCTTCAAGGCGGCGCTTGATTTCGTCGATGGCCTGCCGGGTCGCTCGTTCGCGATAGTTGTCCAGCGGGGAAACGGCGGTATAGCGGCTGGCCAGGCTGTCTTTCAACAGTGCCGGATCTTCGATGACGTGCAGCAGGTGGACCGCGGCGCCGAAGCGTTCGGCGATACCGATGGCCTTGCGGAAGACGTCGGGGCTGTGGGCGCTGAGGTCAGTGGCATACAGCAGCCGGGATATCTGGAAGCTCATGGCTTCATCCTCACAAAGGTTGGATGGCGCAGGCGGTGAGCCGACGTGGCCGAGGCACCTTCGACGCCAAGGCCGGGCTCGCCGGCGCCAGGCCCGGCCGAAACATCGATCAGGCAGGACCCTGGGTACCGCGAGCGCAGGCCAGGGCATCGGGCGCCAGGCTAGGCCGGTGCTTGATGCAGATGGTCGATCATCTCCGCAATCTTGAGGCGCTGGACCTTGCCGGAGGGCCCTCTGGGCAGCCATTTCACGATGTGAACATGTTCAGGCGCCTTGTAGTCACCGACCTCCTCGCGACAGTAGTCGAGAAGTTCTTGCTGGGTCGCCCGATGGCCTTCCTTGAGCACCACGACGGCCTCTACGACCTGCCCGTAGTGCCGGTTTTCCATGGGATAGGCGGCTGCCTCCAGCACCGCCTCATGGGCCAGCAGGGCGTCATCGATCTCGCGCGGGGCGATGTTCTCGCCACCCTTAATGATCAGCTCCTTGATGCGGCCCGTGATGAAGAAGAAGCCTTCCTCATCGCGATAGCCAAGGTCGCCGGTGTGCAGCCAACCCTCGTTATCGATGGTGTCTGCTGTGGCCTCGGGATTCTTGTAGTACTCCTTCATGACGTTGTCGCCGCGGACCACGATTTCACCGGTCTGGTGGCAGGGCAGTACCTGTCCTGTCGAGTCGAAGACACTGACCTCGTTGCGGTAGGCGATACCGGGGGATCCGTAGCGAGATTCGAAAGGGGGCAAGGGGTTGGACAGGATCTGGGCCGCGGTTTCGGTCAGTCCCATGGTTTCCACCAGGCTGACACCGAAGGTGGTCTCGAAACGGCGGTGGCTCTCCGCCGGCAGTGCCGAAGAGGCAGATCGCCCGAAACGCACCTGACGCATGCGCGGATCCTCGCGCAGGTCCTTCGACTCTGGCTTCTCGGCATGCTCCAGCAGGTAGGCGACAATCGTCGGCACGATACTGAACCAGGTGCACTGGTTGTCGAGCAGCCAGTCCCAGAATGCCGAGACACTCAGCTTCTCCGGCAGCACCACACTGCCGCCACTGATCAGTGGCGCCATGATGGTGACCACCTGGGCGTTGATATGGTAAAGCGGCAGAACGCAGAGGGCGCGATCCTTCTGGCACAGCGAGTGGGCCTCGATGGTGCACCTTCCCCCCGCGATCAGATTGGCGTGGGTCAGCACGACGCCCTTGGGCTTGCCTGTTGTGCCCGAGGTATACATCAACAATGCCGTGTCGTCGGGCGCTACCACGGGCAAGGGCGAAGACGCGATACGCTCTTGCTGCCGCGGCCCGTTGCGAGGACAGGCGACCAGAATTTCCTTCTCGCTCCCGTCGAGCAGGCCATCAAGGCGCTGCTCGTAGTGGGGCGATACGATGACAGTGGTGGCATCACAGTGCTCCAGCACGTAGCGCAACTGGGCCTCCCCTGCGATGGCGTTCAAGGAGACCGCGACACGACCACTGGCCATGATCGCCAGCAGCAGTGAGGCGGTCCACAGTCCGTTGTCCATCAGCATGGCCACATGGTCGCCGGGCTGGCAGCCGCGCGCCTGAAGAAGGCTATGCACCCACTCGACGCGCTCCTGGAGTCGGGACATCGAGACCGTCTCGCCAGTGTCGGGACAGATCAGGAAATCAGTGGCGGGTTGGCGTTCACGCTGATGCTTGATGGTGTCTTGAATGGTCATCATCTGGCCGGCCTCTAGAAGGGATTGGCGATGCCGTGCTTGTCGAAAAAACCGGAAAACAGATCCTGGGGCAGAGGGGGAGAGGCCTCGATGGTTCGCACGATGCGGGTCGTGTTGAGGTAGTGGCGGTAGTTCATGTTGTCGGAAATGCTGTTCTTGCCCCAGCTACCGCAGCCCATCGACAAGGAAAACGGAAGGGCATTGTCGAAGTTGCCACCATTGCCGAAGGCGTGGGCCTGATTGACGATCACCCGGCAGACCGGCATCTCCAGTCCCAGCTTCTCGATGTGCTCATCGGTGGTGCTGTGGATACCGCAGGAGTGCCCCTTGCCCTGGTATTCGAGCAGTTCCCTGGTGATCGCAAAGGCATCCTCGAAGTGTCTGGCCCGGTAGAGGGTCAGCACCGGTGACAGCTTTTCGCCCGAAAAGGGGTAGTCCGCCCCGATGCCGCTTTCTTCCACCAGCAGGATCGAGGCGTCGAGACACGCCGGACGATCGAGCCCCACGGTGCTGGCGATACTGCCGGCATCCCGGGCGATCACGTCACGACTGAGGTTGCCATCCGTCCACATGCGACCTTCGAGAATCCGCTTTTCCTGTTCGGTCAGCAGTACCGCCGCGTGGTCTCGCAGTGCCGAGACCATGCTGTCGTAAACGCTGTCGAGGATGACCAGGCTGTTCTCCGAGCTGCAGCTGGTCGCATTGTCGAAGGTCTTGGAGGCAAGAATCTTGCGCGCGGCATCTGCGATATTGGCGCTTTCATCGATGATGACCGGGACATTGCCTGCCCCGACGCCGATGGCCGGGGTGCCACTGGAATAGGCGGAGCGCACATTGTTCTGGGAGCCGGTGACGACGATCAGGTCGACCAGTTGCATCAAGGCATGGGTGCTCGCCTTGGTCACCGGGTCCGGTAGCAGTTGCACCAGATCCCGGGGGGCTCCGATACGGGCGAGCTCGTCCTGCATGTAGTTCACCAGCCGTTCGCACACGGCGTAGCCCTTGGGCGAGGGAGCCAGCACGATGGCGTTGCGACCCTTGAGTGCGTTGATCGTCTTGTTGGTGGGCGTGGCCGCGGGGTTGGTGGAAGGCACCACGGCGCCGACCACGCCGATCGGGCGGGATATCTCGACGATACCTGTGCTCGGGTCTTCGGAGACGATACCCACGGTGCGCTTGCCCTCGAGGTTGGCCAGCAATCCAAGGGTCTTGCGGTGGTTCTTGGCGATCTTGTCGGAAACCTTGCCAAGCCCGGTGGTGGCCACCGCGAGTTGTGACAGCTCCTCATTTCGCGTGGGCTCCATCAACGCCCAGGCGGCGGCCAGCACGACTTCATCGACTTGCTGCTGGTCGTATTGCTCGAACCTTCGCTGGGCTTCTCGGGCTCGTTCGACAATGGGGGCTACCAGCCGGTAGGCGCTATTGTCGTCAGAAGAATGCTTGTGGTTGGTATCCATGTTGCTACCTCGACGTGTCGATGGGGTAAGCAAGGGCGGCTCAGGGTATGGATGGCGGCTCCCTGCGGTGCAGGGGAATGAGGCCTGTGTTCCACGCGTCGCTACCCTTGCTTTCGTTGCCGTTGGCCTGAAATCCGCAGAGGTCACGGTGTCTCGAGCTGAGCGAAGAGTTCAGTCAGGTACGCTTGCTGTTGTTTCCACAGCGCCTCGAGGTCGGACGCTTCCATGACGCGAAGGGTCGATCCGCCTTCTTTCATCTGCTCGGCGATTCCCTCGTCCTGGAACATGTCGATGAAGTTGGAAGAGAGGTAGTCGACCGTTTCCGCGTCGACCCCTCTGGGAACCATGATCCCCCTGAGGTTGAGGCTGGTGTCGTCGACGTCGTATCCCGCTTCGATAAAGGTGGGTACATCCGGCAGGAAATCTTCGCTTCTTTCGAGATCGGCAATGCCGAGGATCTTGATGCGGTCCTGGTTGCGGAAGGCGTCGGACAAGTTGTTGAATCCCGCCATCACCTGACCACCGACAACAAACCTGAGGGCGTCCACTCCTCCTGAGGTAGGAAGGTACTTCAGGGTCACCTCGGCGCTTTGCTGAAGCTGAAGGGCAGCAATATGGTGTCCGACGTAGAGCCCGGCGCCCGAGACCGTCAACTTTCCAGGATTGGCTCTTGCGTACTCCACCACGTCATCGATGGAATCGAACTCACTGTCCTTGCCGACGATGAGTACGGCAGGGTCTGCGCCCCAGTTTGCAATGGGCTGCAGGTTCTCGATGCTGTAGTCGGTGTCGTACATGATCGACTGAGCGATGAAGTGCGGCACGTTATAGGCCGCAATATCGTAGCCATCGGTAGCGCCGGTACTGACAAACTGATTCCAGCCGATCTGTCCGCCTGCACCCGGGCGGTTGATCACCGTGACCGGCTGCCCGAGGTACTCATCGCCCTTCGAGGTGACGATCCTGGCCTGGAAGTCTGTCGCACCACCAGCCGAATAGGCGACCGTCAGATTCAAGGGCTTTTCCGGGAAGTCCGCCAGGCTGGGGAGGGGAGCAAGCAACAGACAGAGCGCGAGGGTTGACGCTGTTTGACGCTTTACTGAGGTGGCGTGAATAGTCATTGTTTTATGCCTTCTACAGAAGTAGGCCTTTGGGAAACTGCACCTTTAACAGTGCAGTGAATACGCCGAAGAGCACCGCCAGAAAGCCGGTACCGATGACGATGTTGAGAAGGATCTTTCGGCTCGAGGAAAGCCCGGGCATATAGACGCTACTGATGACGACGAACCCCACCAGGGTGGTGACGTAGAAGCCGAGAATTCGTAGTGCGAGCAGCAGCAGGAAAAAGATGGCAAGCGCCGGGATGATGCTGCCCCAGGGGATGGAGATGGCGCCTTCCTCGGCCTGGCCTGGGGCCAGGATTTCCACCGCGAGCAGCACGACTGCCAGAGTCAGTACGATCAGTGACACCACTCGGGGAAAGCTGTAGCCGTATGCCCCGCCTGCCCAGGAGGCGGCTACCAGGCCAAGTGCAATGATCAGTGCGCCGAGGGCCACCTGACGCGGTTTAGTGAGCATCATGGTTGGCCTCCGGATGTACCTGGACTCGATGATCGGGCGTCGCACGCTGGCGGGTCTTGCGGGCCTGCCAACTGGCGTAGAGGCTGTAGGCCACCGACAGCAGGCACAGCGAGACCAGCAGGATATTGAGCCAGCCACCGAACATGTAACGCAGCATGCCGTCGCCGGCCTGGGCCAGCATCTGACTCTGCAGGAAGTTGGTTTCGGCAATAGGGCCGAGAATGATGCCGAGTACGATGGGCCCGGGGGTGAAGCCGTACTGCATGCCGAAGTACATCAGAGAGCCCATGGACATCATGATGATGACGTCGGAGAAGCTGTTCTGGACGCTGTAGGTGCCGAAGATGGCCAGCGTGGTCACCGCCGCCGCCATGATGTGGCGAGGAATCCGAATGACGTACTTGCCGATCCCGCTGATCCACAGCCCACACACCACCAGCAGAATCTGGCTGATCAGCAGTGCTCCCATGAAGGTCCAGGCGACCGAGGCATGCTGGGTGAACAGGTCTGGTCCGGGAAAGAGGCCTTGAACCAACAGGCCGCCGAGCAGCACCGCGGCGGTGGGGCTGCCCGGTATGCCAAGCGACAGCATGGGCACCAGTGACGCCCCGACCATGGCGTTGTTGGCACTTTCTGCAGCGATGATGCCCTCCGGCTCGCCCTTGCCGAAATTGTCCTTGTTGTGACTGAATTTCTTGCACTGGTCGTAGGCAATCAGCCCGGCAATCTGGCCACCGGCGCCGGGAATGATGCCGACGATGATGCCGGACAGGCTGCCGATCACCAGCGCCTTGACCTTCTTCAGGTTGAAGATGATCGCCTTGATCACGGAGGTGGGTGCCATGTCGAAGCGTTCGCCGCCGTTGGCACCCTTGGCGCCCTCTACCATCTGCAGCACCTGGGGTATCGCAAACAGGCCGATCAGGGCCGGGATGATGGTGATGCCGCCCTGCAGATGCTCGCTGAAGACGAAGCGTTCGGTGCCGGTCACCGGGTTGAAGCCGATCAGCGAGATCCAGACGCCGATCGCGCCGCCGAGCAAGCCCTTGAGTACCGAGGCGCTGCCCAGAGAGCCGATGACGGTGATGCCGAGGATGGCCGTCCAGAACAGCTCCGGGGGGCCAAACTTCAGCGCCACATTGACCAGGTAAGGGGTCAGGAAGATCAGCACCAGGACCCCCAGCACGCCCCCGACGGCGGAGCTGATAAAGCAGTAGTACAGCGCCTGGGTCGCCTTGCCGGCCTTGGCCATGGGGTGGCCATCCAGCATCGTTGCAATGTTGGCGGGCGCCCCGGGAATGTTGATCAGGATGGCGCTGACCGCGCCGCCGGCGACCGTCGAGGTATACAGAACGCCAAGCAGGATCAGCCCCGAGGTAGCGTCCATCTTGAAGGTGAAGGGGATCAGTAGCGCCACCGCCATCGTCGGACTGAGCCCCGGCGTCGCCCCCAGAATCAATCCGACGATCGTGCCGCCGATCAGGATAAGCAGGTTCCAGCCGCTGAGAACCTGCGGAAGGTAATGCAGTAGTTCCACCTTGAGCCTCCCGTGACGCCACAGGGGCGGGCGTCTGTTGTCGTTGTCATTCAGTTGGGATAAGCGCGTTTGCCTTTGGCGTGCTTTCTTTCACCGGCTTGATGGCGGTCGCATCAAGGTTGGTGAGTGTGTAGAGGGTCTGGATCAAGTCATTTAACAGATGTACATGAGTTGTATGTCTAGAAGTCTCCCGCGTGACTGTCAACGTATTTTTCCCTCCGAAATGCCGCTGCAATGCAGCAATGGCGGGCCTTTCAGCGGGATGCGGGTGTTCGGCAAAAGGAGCGTGATCGATCCTGCAGGCAAGGGTGCAAGGGGCGCGGATGGAGGGGCGGGCGAGCGGTGGGAGGCGCTGCAGGGGCTTGGCGGAGCAAACAGGGTGGCACGACGACGGTCTGTTTTTATAAAAAACGAACCGTAACGTATCAAATAATGAAATTCGTCTTGACCGGGCACGAATCGGCCGCTACCTTTGGATTAAGTTTCGCAAATCGGAACTTATGGTATCGAAAAGCTTGAGGCGACCGATCCGGAGCGGCTCAAGCCAAGACAAGGCCCGAGGCCCTGATGGCCGACGCCGCCAGCATCCGCTTTTGTTCCCTGGAGGAGCCCCATGAGTCACAACGACAACACCAACAAGCGCCAGGTCGTGAAGGGTAAGCAGAAGATGACGCCCTCCGAGGCCTTCGTCGAAACCCTCGTCGCCAATGACGTCACCGACATGTTCGGCATCATGGGCTCGGCCTTCATGGACGCCATGGACATCTTTGCCCCTGCCGGCATTCGTCTGATTCCGGTGGTGCACGAGCAGGGCGCGGCCCACATGGCCGACGGCTATGCCCGTGTTTCCGGCCGCCATGGTGTGGTCATCGGCCAGAACGGCCCCGGCATCTCCAACTGCGTGACCGGCATCGCGGCGGCCTACTGGGCCCACAGCCCGGTGGTCATGATCACACCGGAAACCGGCACCACCGGTATCGGCCTGGGCGGCTTCCAGGAGTGCAACCAGCTGCCGATGTTCCAGGAGTTCACCAAGTATCAGGGCCACGTGACACACCCGGCGCGCATGGCCGAGTACACCGGTCGCTGCTTCGAGCGGGCCATGTCGGAGATCGGTCCGACCCAGTTGAACATTCCGCGTGACTACTTCTACGGCGAGATCGAGGCCGAGATTCCCGAGCCGCGTCGCATCGACCGCGGCCCCGGTGGCGCTCAGTCACTGGACGAGGCGGCGGCCCTGCTGGCCGAGGCCAAGTTCCCGGTGATCGTTTCCGGTGGTGGCGTGGTCATGGCCGACGCGGTGGAAGAGTGCAAGGCCCTGGCCGAGCGCCTCGGCGCGCCGGTGGTCAACAGCTACCAGCACAATGACTCCTTCCCCGCCAGCCATCCGCAGTGGTGTGGTCCGCTGGGCTACCAGGGCTCCAAGGCCGGCATGAAGCTGATCTCCCAGGCCGACGTGGTGCTGGCACTCGGCACCCGTCTCGGGCCCTTCGGTACCCTGCCGCAGCACGGCATGGACTACTGGCCGAAGGACGCCAAGATCATCCAGGTGGACGCCGACCACAAGATGCTCGGCCTGGTGAAGAAGATTTCCGTCGGTATCTGCGGCGACGCCAAGGCCGCCGCGGTTGAGCTGAGCCAGCGCCTCGAGGGCCGTGACCTGGCCTGCGACGCCTCCAAGGACGAGCGTCTTGCCAAGATCAAGGCCGAGAAGGACGCCTGGGAGAAGGAACTCGACGAGTGGACCCACGAGCGTGATCCGTTCAGCCTCGACGCCATCGAGGAAGCCAAGGACGAAAAGCCGTTCTCCGGCGGCGAGTACCTGCACCCGCGTCAGGTGCTGCGTGAGCTCGAGAAGGCCATGCCGGAAGACGTGATGGTCTCCACCGATATCGGCAACATCAACTCGGTGGCCCACAGCTACCTGCGCTTCGAGAAGCCGCGCAGCTTCTTCGCCCCGATGAGCTTCGGCAACTGCGGTTACGCCCTGCCGACCATCATCGGTGCCAAGACCGCCGCGCCGCATCGTCCAGCCATCGCCTACGCCGGTGACGGTGCCTGGGGCATGAGCCTGATGGAGACCATGACCGCCGTGCGTCACGGTATCCCGGTCACCGCGGTGGTGTTCCACAACCGCCAGTGGGGCGCCGAGAAGAAGAACCAGGTCGACTTCTACAATCGTCGCTTCGTGGCCGGCGAGCTCGACAACGAGAGCTTCGCCGAGATCGGCCGCGCCATGGGTGCCGAGGGCATCACCGTGGACCGTCTGGAAGACGTGGGCCCGGCGCTGAAGAAGGCGGTGGACATGCAGATGAACGAGGGCAAGACCTGCATCATCGAGATCATGTGTACCCGCGAACTGGGCGACCCCTTCCGCCGTGACGCCCTGAAGAAGCCGGTGCGTCTCTTGGAGAAGTACCAGGACTACGTCTGATACCGGCGGCGAAGGACTCCCCTGTCTGACTCGCCACGCAAGACTCTCTCGTCCGGTATGACGACATTGCCCTGGCCTGGTGCCAGGGCTTTTTTACATTCGCCAGAGGGTGGTAAAGAGCCCCGGCCGAGTGAAGGGATGGGCGGAGTCTCCGATAACAATGACCCCGGGAGAGCTATTCCGATGAAAGCGCTCAATCATATACGCGACATGGCCCGCCAGGACCCCAGACGTATCGTGCTGTGCGAGGGCGACGATGCGCGGGTGCTCAAGGCAGGACTGGCGGCAAGCCAGGCCGGCTATGCCCGAATCTTGCTGGTGGGGGATCGTCAGGCGATCGACGCCCGGGCCGAGGCCGAAGGGCTCGAGATTGGGGCGATCGAGCTGATCGATCCCGCCGACTCCGAGCACACCGATCGCCTGGCAACGCTCCTGCTGGAACTGCGCGGGCCCAAGGGCATGACGGCCGAGGATGCCGCCCAGCGGGTACGTGAGCCGCTGATCTTTGCCAACCTGATGGTCCGCGACGGCCTGGCCGACGGCTGTGTGGCCGGGGCGGTGCACACCACCGCCGACGTCGTCCGTGCCGCCATCCAGTTGATCGGCAAGGCGCCGGGGGCGAGCCTGGTGTCGAGCTTCTTTCTGATGATGTTGTGCAAGGAGTTCCATAGCCTGAAGGGGGGCATGATCTTCTCCGACTGCGGGCTGGTGGTGGACCCCGACGCCGAGGCGCTGTCGCAGATCGCCATGGCCGCCGCCGACAGTGCCGAGGCGCTGCTCGACGAACCGGCACGGGTGGCGATGCTGTCGTTCTCCACCAGCGGCAGCGCTCATCACGCCTCGGTGGACAAGGTCGTGGAGGCGGCGCGCAAGGTCAAGAACGCGCGCCCGGGCCTGGCCATCGACGAGGACGTGCAGCTCGACGCCGCCATCGTCGCCGAGATCGCCGAGCGCAAGCTGCCGGACTCCAGGGTCAAGGGCAACGCCAATGTGCTGATCTTCCCGGACCTTGAGGCTGGCAATATCGGCTACAAGCTGGCCGAGCGGATCGGCGGCGCCGAGGCTATCGGTCCGCTGCTGCAGGGCCTGGCGCGGCCTGCCAATGACCTCTCGCGGGGCTGCAGCGAAGAGGATATCGTCAACGTGATCGCCGTCACCACGGTCCAGGCCCAGCGCCTGTCGGTGGCGTAACATTCATCTGGCCGGCCGGGAGGGAAGATGACACTGGTACCCGAGGGAATGGAGCTCTCTGGCCTTTTGGCGGTAATACTGATCACGGTGCTGGCAGGCTACCTGCACACGGTGTCCGGGTTCGGTATCGGCATGATCATCATCGGCGTGGCCAGTGGCTTCGAGCTGGTCAGCGTCGCCACCCTGGTGGCGGTGGTCAGTCTGGTGACCCTGGTCAACAGCGCCGTGGCGCTGCCCGGCAAGCTGCATCATCTCGACCGGCGCCATGTGCTGGCGCTGGGGCTCGGCATCGTGCCGTCCATCGGCCTCGGGGTGTGGGCGCTGAACTGGCTGAGCGTCAGCGCCGAGGCGCTGTTGATGCTGATGCTGGGGGCGCTGGTGTTCTACGGCGGGCTCAGCGTGGGCCTGCGGCCGCGCCCACGCGCGGCCGTATCGTCCTCGGCAGGCTTCGCCGCGAACGGCGTCATGACTGGGCTGCTGGCCGGAATGTTCGGCATGCCCGGGCCGCCGGTCATCTACCACTGCTATCGCCAGCCGCTGCCCACCGAGACCATCCGGCTATTGCTGATCGCTTGCTTCGCCATGACCTCGGGGGTGCGCACCCTGTATGTCGGCGCCGCCGGCGGGCTCGATGCCCAGGTCTGGCTGTTGGCGTTGTGGACCCTGCCGGCGGTGGCGCTGGCCACCTGGGCCGGACGCCGCTATCCGCCGCCCTGCAGCGCCGTGCTATTGAGACGAGTGGCCATGCTGACGCTGATGGTGATAGGCGTGGGGCTGATGCTCGACGGCAGCCTGGCGCTGTGGACCAGGGCGTGAGGTTCGCACAGATACTACAACGGAACAGGAGTTTGCCCGTGAGAGTCGCCATGGAAGAGGCACCGCTTGGGGTGCTGTGTCTGGATTCTTCCTTTACCAAGCCGCTTGGTCATCTGCGCAACCCCGACACCTTTCGCCACCCGATACGCTACGAGGTGCTGCAGGGCATCGATATTCCCCGCCTGCTGCATGCACCCGGGGATGAGCTGGGCGCGCTGCTGGTGGACCGCGCCAGGCGTCTGGAGCGTGAGGGGGTGTGTGCCATCGCCGGGAGCTGTGGCTTCATGGCGCGCTATCAGGAACGGGTCGCGGCCGCGGTGACGGTGCCGGTGGTATTGTCCAGCCTGACCCTGCTGCCGTGGCTCGCCAGCGTGCACGGTGGCACAGGACGGATCGGCGTGCTGACCGCAGACGCGGGGGCGCTCAAGCGCGCCCACTTCGTCGGCGCTGGCTGGCAAGGGCCTCTGCCGGTGGTGCAGGGGCTCGAAGACGGTGATGAGTTTCGTCAGGTGATCCTGGAAGGTCGACGCGATGACCTGGATCTCGCCGCCATGGCGCAGGAGCTGGCACAGGCAACCCGAAGACTGAAAGCGCAAGCGCCGCTGGACGCGGTAGTGCTGGAGTGTACCGACCTGAGCGCTTTCGTGGAGGTGGTGCGACGGGAGGCGGGCTGCCCGGTCTACGATATTGTGCCGGCACTCGAGCTGATCCTTCGCTCCGCTGCCGGCAGGCAGCAATCGGCGCCGGACCCGCTCGTCACGGGCTGAGCGGCGACAGCGCGCGCCGGTGCCAGGTGTCGAGTCCCTTTTCCAGATAGGGCAGAAACCGCTGGCACTGGCGCGAACTGGTGTGAAAGCGCGAAGTGATCACGGCGATATCGAGGTCGATGGCGGGAACGAAGGGCAGGATCGCCACGGCGCAGTCGCGACGCATCAGAAAGCTCCAGGCCGAGACCGGGTCCACCAGGGCATGGCCGATGCCGGCATTGACCAGGCTGATGGCGGAAGGGAACAGGTGGGTTTCGGCGGCGATCTGCCAGTCGGCGCCGGCCTGTCTGAGCGCCTGCTTCAACTTGAGTGTGCTCTGGTGGTGCTCGTCCAGGGTCACCAGGGCCTTGCCGTCAAGATCCGCCGCCTCTACCTGAGCAAGGCCCGCCAGCGGGCTGTGGCGCGGTACCGCCAGGTGCATGCGCAGGGACAGGTGGCGGGCATCGAGGTCGTTAAGGTCATCCTGGCGTTCGATCACGCCGACATCGAACTGGCCCTCGGCCACCCAGTCCCGGATCTTGCGCGAGCTGAAGGTCTGCAACGACAGCCGGGTATCGGGATAGTCGGCCAGGTACTCGGCCATGATCCCGGGCATGGCGGTGGGCGAGAGCCCCGGCATGCAGCCCAGGATCAGCTTGCCCGCGCGGCCCTGGCGCAGGCCATCGGCGAGTTCGTCCAGATGTGATACCGACGCCAGTACCTTGTCGACCCCCTCCATCAGATAGCGGGCCTCGGGGGTCAGCTCGGTGCCGTAGTTGTTGCGGCGAAACAGCAAGAACCCCACCTCCTGCTCGAGATTGGCGATGGCCGAACTGACCGCCGGCTGGCTGAGTTCCAGACGACGGGCGGCCTTCGACAGGCTGCCGGTGTGCACAACCTCACGAAATATCTGGAGCTGGCGAAGCTGGTGACGAACCTTCATGGGCGTCCCTCCGGGCGCCCTCGGGAAGTGAGCGAGCGCCTCTAAATTATATTTATGGTTTCATAGTTATCTCAAAGTTGTCTTTATGGCAATGGCGGTCGATGCTGAAACCACCCCCAACAACCATAACGAGGGTAGTTTCATGAATCCCATCGACCTCGGCGGTCTGCTTCTGTATTTCGCGATACTGATCTACATCGGCTATCGCAGCGCCAAGAAGGTCTCCGGCAGCGCGGACTTTGCGGTGGCCGGCAACAAGATCATCTGGCCGGTGCTGTTCGCCACCCTGGCGGCTTCCTTCCTCGGCGGCGGCGCCTCCATGGGGCGTGCCGGCAAGTCCTTCGACGAAGGCTACGCCTTCATGGTCGCCGCCTCGGCCTTCCCCCTGGCCACGGTACTGGCGGGTCTGTTCATCGCCCCCCGGCTCAAGCGCTACGTCAACGCCCAGACCGTAGGCGACATCATGGCGCAGCACTTCGGTGCCAGCGCGCGACTGTTCACCGGCATCTTTTCGCTGGTGTTCTGCATCGGCATCCTCGGCGCCCAGGCCCTGGCGGTGGGCACCGTGTTCCACGCCATCCTCGGTATCGAGGTCTCCACCGGCATCCTGATCGGCATGGCGGTGGTGCTGTTGTATTCCACCGTGGGTGGCATGTGGGCGGTGATCCAGACCGACGTGGTGCAGTTTCTGATGCTGGCGGTGTTCCTGCCGGTGACTATGCTGATCGGCATCCATGATCTGGGCGGCCCCCAGGCGCTGGTGGAGCGGTTGCCCGAGGGCCACTTCAGCCTGATGGGCGACTATTCGGTGGGCATGTTCCTGTCTATCTTCATCGCCTTTCTGCTCGGCGAGACCCTGGTGCCGCCCTACACCCAGCGCGCCCTGTCGGCCCCTGACTCGCGCCACGCTCGTATCGGCTATTCGGTGGCCGGCGGCTTCGGCTTCCTGTTCTATCTGGTCAGCGCCACCATCGGGCTGGTCGCGCTGGTGCTCTATCCGACCATCTCGCCCGACCAGGCGATGCCGACCCTGATCCGCGACGCCCTGCCGGTGGGCATCACCGGACTGGTGCTGGCCTCGCTCCTGGCCGTGGTGATGTCCACCGCCGACTCCTACCTCAACTCGGCGGCGGTGATCTTCGTCGGTGACATCTACAAACCCTTTATCGAGCCTGACGTCAGCGAGAAGAAGCGGCTGTGGATCGAGCGACTGGTCAACCTGCTGATTGGCCTCGGCGCGGTGGTCTTCGCCCTCTACGCCACCTCGATCATCGATGCGCTGCTGCTCAGCTACGCGCTGTGGGCGCCGACCATTCTGCTGCCCTTCGTGTTCGCGGTGCTGTTCGATCTGCGCTGCACCCGCTCGGCGGTCGCCGCCATGCTCGCCGGCGCCCTGGTGACCATCCTGTGGAAGTGGGGCCCGTTCGACCTGCAGGCGGCGACCGGTCTGACCGCGCTGATCGCCGGCGTCATCGCCAATGTGCTGGTGTTTGTACTGGTCTACCGACTGTTCCGCTCGGTCCCCGACGCCCCTGTCACCGCCAAGGCTCAGTGAAGGAGATTCCCATGACCTTGTACGCTCTTGCTCTGTATACCGTCAGTGCCGTCAGCATCCTCACCGCGGTGGGGGTGGGTATCGCCTCCTGGCGCTTCTACCGCGACAACTGAACCCCACGATATCGCCCACAAGACGCGGCTGGCCCCAAGCACGGGCCGGCCGCCCTCGTCCAACAGGAGACTGTGCATGAATACCATCGCCGTCGTGGGTGCCGGCATCGTCGGGCTGGCCGTGGCGCGTTCGCTGGCGGGACGTGGCCACCGGGTACAGCTTTTTGACCCGGGCCCGCCGGGGGAGGGCACCTCCTTCGGCAACGCCGGCCTGATCGCCAACTACGCCACCTCGCCCATGGCCAGTATCGATACCTTGAGGCAACTGCCTGGAGAGCTGTGTCGGCGTGACGCCTCGCTGTCTGTTGACCCTCGCTATCTGGCCCGCCTGGCGGGCTTTGGTCCGCGCTTTCTCAAGGCGGCGACGCCGTCGCGTTTCGCCCGCCACAAGTCGGATCTGGTGGCGCTGATTCAGGATGCGGTCAAGGCTCAGCACGCGTTGCTGGAGTCGCTCGAGGCGCCGGATCTGTACGCCGACACCGGCTGTCTGCAACTCGCCCGCCAAGGCGACCCGCTGGCCGCGACCCTGGAGGCGTCGGCCCGTGCCAAGCGGGCCGATGGGGTGGCCTGTGAGGCGCTTACGGCGCAGGAGGTGCGCGATCTGGAACCCACGATCCATCCCGCGGATCTCGTCGGCGGCCTGTACTTCCCCGAGACGCGCCACCTCAAGGATTCCCTGGCGGTGAGCCGAGCCCTGTGGCAGCGCCTGGCAGGCGAGGGCGTGGTGCAGCATGGTGCCCGCATCAGGGGGTTGGTGCCGCTGGCCGCGGGGGGCTGGCGCCTGATCGGTGAGAAGGGCGAGAACGGCGAGTCCCGTGAGTACCAGGCCGACCAGGTCGTGCTGTGCGCGGGCATCGCCAATGATGCCCTGCTCAAGTCGCTCGGCGTGTCGCTGCCGGTGGTGAGCGAGCGCGGCTACCACGTGCGGCTTGAAACGCCGCTTTCGCTGTCGCGCCCGGTGGGCTGGCTGGCCCGCCACTTCTATGCCACCCCCATGCATGGCGGCGTTCGCCTGGCGGGCACCACCGAGTTTACCGCTCCTGACCGCGCCGCCGACGAGCGCCGCTGGGAAAGGCTCAAGGGCTGGGGGGAAGCGCTGTTCGGACGGCCCCTGAGCCTGGCGGAGCGCTGGATGGGCGTGCGCCACTCGACACCGGACGGCCTGCCGGTGGTAGGGCAGGTAACGGGCAGAAAAGGGCTCTTCGTGGCCTACGGCCACGGCCACCTGGGGCTGACCCAGTCCGCCCACACCGGCGAATTGATCGCGGCCATGATCCACGGCGAAGCCCTGCCTGACTACGTCGCCAGCTTGTCCCCTGCCCGGTTCTAGTAGCGACGCCTCGACAACATCAGCTCCACCACTTCGTCGAGCAGGGCGTTGTCGAGGGTCTGGTCCAGGGCGATGACCCGGTGGCGGGCGTAGTAGGGACTCAGGTCCAGGCCGACGCCGAGGCCGATGATATCGATGGGGCCGGGGCGACGGCCGTTGCCGCCGCCGAAGGTTGCGACCACCGAGCGCAGGTGGTTGTCGAGGTAGTGGCGGTCGTTGGCCAGGTTGGTGGCGCTGTCCGAGGGGCTGCCGTCGGAGATCACCACCAGCAGGCGGCGATTGACGTCTGCCGCCATCAGGCGCTGGCAGGCCCACTCGACCGCTTCACCGTCTATCCCTTCCTTGTACAGGTCGGCCTTGAGCAGGGCGGCAAAGCGCTTTCGCGCGCGTCGCCACGGCTGCTGGGCGTCCTTGAAGATCAGATGGCGCGCCTCGTTAAGCCGTCCCGGCGTGGCGGGGCGCCCGGCCTTGAGCCAGTCGCGCTGGGCTCGGCCGCCGTTCCAGGCGGCGGTGGTGAAGCCCAGCACCTCGCTGTCGACACCGGCCATGTCCAGCGCCCGGGTCAACAGCTCGACCAGCATGGCGATGGACTCGCCGTGGGCCTTCATCGAGCCGGAGCAATCGATCAGCAGGGTGACCTGGGCGTCACTGACCGGACGGTAGCGCTCGCGCCGAAAGACGCGCCGCTCCTGAGGGGAGGAGACGATCTGGGACAGTCGGCGGCCGTCGATGACGCCGCTTTCCTCGCCGTCCTGCCAGCCATCGCGATCGGCCACCGACAGGTGGCGACGAAACTGGCGGGCCAGACGACGCACATTGACCTTCTGGGCGTGCAGGCGCTCGTCCAGGCGCGACCGGTACTCTTCCAACTGGGCCTGACGCACCAGGCTGTCGGCCTCGCGCTCGCTGTCGTAGGCGGTGGTGAAGGCGCGATAACGATGGGCGCCGTCGGCTAGGGTGCGGCTCTGGCCGGTGGCGGCCAGGGGCACCTCGTCGTCGAGTTCGTCCTCGCTGTCGAGCAGCAGTGCCAGCGCCCGGCGTGGGTCCTTGGCTTCGTCCTCGCGCTCGCCCTGGGGCTCGTAACCTTCGAGCTGGGCAGCGATCCAGTCGGCGATGTCGCGGGCGTGACGCTGGAATCCTTGCTGGTCGTGGCGCTCGCGCCGCAGTCCTGCCAGGGCGTGGCCCAGCGCCGGTACGATATTGGCGCGGGTCGCTTCCAGCAAGTCCTCGAATTCCTCGAGCATGGGCGCCGCCATCAGCCGTGACCGGCTGATCTGGATCACGCAGAACAGCAACAGGCCCAGCGCGCTCTCGGTGAGCTGGGCGTGGTGATAGTCCAGCGACCAGCGCTCGAAGCGTGCTTTCAGGTTGCGCGCCATGCCTGGGGCTGGCCCGTCCAGCAGGGCCTCGACCCGACACTGCTCGAGCCAGTCGTAGATCAGTCGCGGCTCGGGTTCCTCGGGGCGCAGGCGCTGGTGCAGCCGGTCGTCGCTGAAGCGCTGGCGCAATGCCAGGGCGTCGCTGACGGCGCGATAGTCGGCGAGCGACAGGCAGTCCTCGGCGAGCTTGAGGTGAGGCGCGCGCAGGGCCACCCGGGACGCCCCTCGGTAGAGCCTGCGACCGGCGTAGAACCAGTCGTGCTCACCGGTATGGGCGCGCAGCACGGCGGCTTCCAGCTCCTCCAGGTACTGCTGGCGGCGCTGGCGGGCGAGCGCCAGCGCCGCCTCGCCCGCTGCGCTCATGGCGCCTCCCCGGCGTCTGCTTTCTTGTCCAGTGAATCGCTGGCCTGTGAATCGTCGTCTGACGACACACTGGCCACGGATTCGCTGAGTTCGGCATCGAAGCAGCGCTGGTAGAACTCGGCGACCAGGGGCCGTTCGTGCTCGTCGCACTTGTTGAGAAACGATAGCCGGAAGGCCAGCGCCGGGTCGCGGAAGATCTCGCAGTTCTCGGCCCAGGTGATGACGGTACGCGGCGACATCAGCGTCGACAGGTCGCCGTTGGCGAAGCCCTTACGGGTCAGTTCGGCCACCGCCACCATGGCGTCGATGTGGCGTCGGCCACGTTCGTTGTCCTTGCTCGGCACCCGGGCGAGCACGATCTTCACTTCCTCGTCGCGGCGCAGGTAGTCGAGCTTGGCGACGATGTTCCAGCGGTCCACCTGAGCGTGGTTGAGCAGTTGGGTGCCCTGGTAGAGGCCGTCCTGGTTGCCTAGCCCCACGGTATTGGCGGTGGCGAACAGACGAAACATCGGATGCGGGCTGATGACCCGGTTCTGATCGACCAGGGTGAACTGGCCGTCGCGCTCCAGAATGCGCTGGATCACGAACATCACGTCGGGACGCCCGGCATCGTACTCGTCGAAGATCAGCGCCACCGGGCGCTGCAGCGACCAGGGCACGATGCCTTCCTGAAACTCGGTGACCTGGACCCCGTCGCGAATGACGATGGCGTCCTTGCCGACCAGATCGAGACGGCTGATATGGCCGTCCAGGTTGACCCTGACGCAGGGCCAGTTGAGGCGGGCGGCCACCTGCTCGATATGGGTCGACTTGCCGGTGCCGTGCAGGCCCTGAACCATCACCCGGCGGTTGCGGGTGAAGCCGGCCAGGATCGCCAGGGTCACGTCGGGATTGAAGCGATAGGCGTCATCGATGGCCGGCACATGGTCGTCGCGCGTCTCGAACACCGGGACTTGGAGGTCGGATTCGATGCCGAAGATTTCCCGGGCGCTGTGCCAACGCTGGGCGGGGAGGGCGTCGTCGAGCAGGGGTGAGGCGTCGGCCATGGTCGTCAATCCTGAAACGCGGTGGAAAGGTGTGTCGTCACTATAGACCTGTTTTAAAAAATAACGCAAATTGTATCGAAAAATGAGATTTGGTGGATCTTGTGTCGCTGCGACGATTGGCCTTTGGCGGTGATAACAGCGGTGATAATGGTGGTGGCAGCGGTCGCGATAGCGGCGCTGAATTGACATGGGCAGACGAGCGAGGAGGCGAGCATGAGCGATGTAGTGGTGGTAGGCGGCGGGGTCATCGGCCTGATGAGCGCCTGGCAGTTGGCCGAGGCGGGGCTTTCGGTGACCCTGGTGGAGCGCGGGCGCTGTGCCCGGGAAGCCTCCTGGGCCGGTGGCGGTATCGTCTCGCCACTCTACCCCTGGCGCTACAGCGCCCCGGTGTCGGCGTTGTCGGCACTATCGGAAGAGGTCTATCCGGGACTCTGCGATGAACTCAGGGAGACCACCGGCGTCGACCCTCAGTTCAGCCGACACGGGCTTCTGTACCTGGCGGTGGAAGATGCCGACGCGGCGCGTCGCTGGGCCAGGTGTCAGGCCAAGCCGCTCGAGGACATCGACGCCGATGCCATCCGCCGGATGGAGCCGGCGTTGGCCGACACCCATTGGGTCCGCCAGGGCCTGGGCGGACTGTGGATGCCGACCCTGGGTAGTCTGCGCAATCCGCGCCTGGGCCGTGCCCTGCGTGCGCGGCTCGAGCGGCATCCAGGGGTCGAGCTGCGCGAGGGCTGTGAGGTGACCGGCTTCAAGGTCGTGGCCGGGCAGATCCAGGGCGTCGACACCGCCACCGGTGGGCTCACCGCGTCCAGGGTGCTGGTATGCGGCGGCGCCTGGAGCGGTGCCCTGCTCAAGCACCTCGGGGTCGGCATGGCGGTGGCACCGGTCAAGGGCCAGATGATGGTGCTGCGACCGGCTCCCGGCACGCCGCGGCCGCTGTCGCGGGTGGTGCTGGCCGATGGGCGCTACCTGATTCCACGGCGTGATGGCCGCATCCTGGTGGGGTCCACCCTCGAGCATCAAGGCTTCGACAAGCGCACCACCAGTGAGGCCCGGGTGTCGCTGTATCGCAGTGCTGTGCGCCTGCTGCCGGCGCTCGCCCGGGCGTCGATCGAGCACCACTGGGCGGGCCTGCGTCCCGGCTCCCCCGGGGGGATACCCTTTATCGGTGAGGTGCCGGGATGTCGTGGCCTCCACGTCAATGCCGGTCACTTTCGCAACGGCCTGGTGCTGGCGCCGGCGGCGGCGCGGCTGGGCGTCGAGCTGATGCTGGGGCGCACCCCTTGCGTGGAACCAGCCCCCTATCGCATCCAGCGCGAAGAGCCGGCGGGCCCTTTCTCTACCGCTGGCTCGACGTCCGTGTCGGGGCTGGCCCAATCGACGGCGGGCAACTGGTGCTAAGTGGCAGACGACCGGCCCCTATAGGCTCAAGGTGAGTCGAGGCGCGCTGCGCCTCGCCACCACTTTGCTGACACAGCGTGGGCGACACCCCCGCGCTGCCAATAACAAGGAGTCTCACCATGAGCCAGCCCGACGCCCAGTTTCTCGCCGACTTCGCCGACGCCCTCAACCGTCACGATATCGATGCGGTGATGTCGATGATGACCGACGACTGCGAATTTCATGCAGTCGCAGGTCCCGACCTGCTCGGCAAGACCTTTCGTGGTCAGCAGGAGGTTCGCGCCGGGCTGCGTGCCGCCTGGGAAAACGCGCCGGACGCCCAATGGCTCGACGGCGTGCATCAGGTCGTGGGAGATCGCGGCTACAGCGAAAGCACCTATAGCGGCACCACCGCCGATGGCATGCGCTCCGAGGCGCGGATGATCGACGCCTTCACCTTCCGTGACGGCAAGATCGCGGTGAAGAACGCCTACCGCAAGCAGCGCCCCGCCACGCCGGTCAACAACGGCTGAGCGACCTCGGATACCTGACTCGGGAGCTTCGACATGCTGGATCTACAGACCCCGCTGGCCGCTTCGTCGGACGATGCCGCCCGGGCCACTCCGGCCCAGGCCCCCTATGATCCCGCCTATGACCCGTTGACCGCCAGGCAGGTCGGTACCGGCTGTGACTATGCGCCGACCTACTGGATCGCCACCGCCGGCGAGCCCCCGGCCGACGATGGCCCGATCGTGGCGGACACCGACGCCGACGTGGTGATCATCGGCTCCGGGTTCACTGGCCTTACGGCGGCGATCTTTCTGGCCGAGCGCTACGGCATCAAGGCCACGGTGCTCGAGGCCAACCGTGTCAGCTGGGGATGCAGCACCCGCAACGGCGGCCAGGCCCAATGTGCCTCGGGGCGGCTCAAGCGGTCTCAGTGGATCCAGCGCTATGGCCTCGATACCGCGCTCAAGTTGCACCGCGAGTGTGTCGAGGGCATGCAGACCTTCAAGTCGCTGATCGCCGATATCGACTGCGACCCGCAGCCCGGCGGGCACCTGTATATCGCCCACAAGGATAGGGTGATGCCGAGCCTGGAGAAGGAGGCGCGGCTTCTGCGCGAGACCTTCGACTACGACGCTCGCATCATCGACGGCGACACCGTCAAGCGCGAGTGGGTGGGCGACAGCGAGGCGGCCGGCGCCATGCACGAGCCCGAGGGCATCGGTATCCACGCCGCCAAGCTGGCCTTCGGCTACCATCGCAAGGCGCGCGCTCTGGGGGTGAAGATCCACCCGGCGAGCCCGGTGCTGGGCTGGGAGACCCATGGCGACGTGCACCATCTGCGCACGCCAGGAGGCGTGGTCAAGGCGCGGGCGGTGGGCATGGCCACCGGCGGCTACGTCACCGGCCAGCTGAGCCCCCACCTCAAGAACCGGCTGCTGCCGATTCTGTCGAACTCCATGGTCACTCGGCCGCTGAGCGAGGCCGAGATCGAGGCCACCGGTTTCCGCACCCGTCAGGTGCTGACCGACACCCGAATCCTGCGCCACTACTATCGGCTGCTGCCGGACAACCGCGTGCAGATCGGCAGTCGCAGCGCCATCAGCGGCCGCGATGCCCCCAGGGAGCGCTACGCGGCGGTGCTCAGGGGCGATCTGGAGCGCAAGTTCCCGGCGCTTGCCGGCATCGAGATCGACTACTCCTGGTGGGGCTGGGTCGACGTCAGCCACGACATGATGCCGCGCATCCATCAGCCGGACCCGAAGGAGAGCGTCTACTACGCCCTGGGCTATGGCGGCAACGGGGTGATGTACTCGGCCCAGGCCGGCAAGCGCCTGGCCCAGTGGATCGCCGGGGAGGGCAGGTCGCTGGATCTGCCGATCTTCACCTCGAAGCTGCCCTTTCCCAACCTGCGCGAACGTATCGAGTCGGAGGCCTTCGCCCCCTTCCGCCGATTCGGCCAGCGCTTCCTCTATCGCTACTACTACTTCAAGGATGAGGTGCTCTGAACCCGATCGGTCCCGTTCTGGATATGGGTAACCCTCACGACGATGCCGCGACCTTGGGGTCGCGGCTTTTCAATGTCTGTGGTGCTGCGGTGGGTGCTGCGGCGGGTGCTGTCGCTACTTCACTTCCTCCGGTGGCAGCATCTTGTCGAGGCGGTCGAGAAAGGCCTGCTGAACCGCTGTCACGCCGTCTTCCCGCCAGGCCACCTCGGTGACCAGGCACTCCTTTACCCCCTCCAGCGGCAGTAGGGTGACGCCCTTGCGCACATAGTTGGTGGCGCACTCCAGGTGCACGGTGACGCCGAAGTCGCAGGCGACAAAGGCAAACATGGTCTCGCTGTTGAAGGTCTCCTGGGCGACATGGGGTTCGAAGCCCGCCTGCCGACAGATCTGCTCGAGCATCTGGCGAAAGTGTAGCCACATGCTGCGGGCGCCAAGAATGAACGGCTCCCGGGCCAACTCCTCCAGCCGGATGCTCTTGCGCCCGGCCAACGGGTGGTTGTCACCGACCGCGGCGATAAAGTGATCTCGCTGGATGGGACGGGAACGCAGCCCCGGGGTCAGCACCGGGCCGGTAACGAAGCCGAAGTCCAGGCGTCCCTCGGTCAATTCGTCGAGCTGCTGGGCGGTGGAGCCGAAGCTCAGGTCGAAGTGGATGTCCGGATTCTGGCGGCGAAAGTCGTCCAATAGTGCCGGCAACTCACCGGTGATGGCGAAGTCGGTGTAGCCGATGGCCAGCCGGCCCAGTTCTCCACGGCCCGCTCGCTGCGTCTTGAGCACCGCATCATCGACCTGGCGCAGTATCTGGCGGCTCTCCTCGAGCATGATGCGTCCCGGATCGGTGAGGCGGACCTGGCGATTGTTGCGCACGAACAGCGCTTCACCGATGGCGTCCTCGAGCTGAGCGATGGTGCGACTCAGCGCCGGCTGGGCGACGTTGAGACGCTCGGCGGCGCGGCGAAAGTGCAGGCTGTCGGCCACGGCGACAAAGGCGTAAAGGTGGCGAAGCTCAATGCGCATTGATGCCTCTCAGGTATCAAGGGAACGTTAAATGATATTATACGCGCAACGATGGCGTGCCTAGGCTGGAAGTGTTCGCTTCACTTCCAACAACGACAACGTCGAGGTGACTCCATCATGCAAGACTCCTTTCACGGGGTGATCGCCTTCGCGCTGCTTGCCCTCATGCTGTGGGTCGGCAGCCAGCTGAGAAGCCGGCTGAGCTGGCTTCGGGCCTCGCTGGTTCCGGCCAGCATCGTCGGCGGCCTGATCGGTTTCCTGGCGCTTTCGCTGGATCTGCTGCCGGGCTACTCACCCGCCGACTTCACCGCTCTGACCTTTCATTTCTTCACCCTGAGCTTCATGTCGCTATGCCTTACCGGGGGTGGTCGCCAGGACGCGCCCGGTGGTGGCGGCAGTATCGTGCGCGGCGGACTCTGGCTGACGCTTGCCTGGAGCATCAGCCTGGGCATGCAAGGTGCCATCGGCTTTCTGGTGGTGACCGGCTATGACGCCGTGACCGGCAGCGACGTCAGCGGATTTCTGGGAGCCATCGTGACCCACGGCTTTACCCAGGGGCCGGGCCAGGCGCTGACCTACGGCACCATCTGGGAGACCGAGTACGGCATCGCCAATGCCGCCCAGGTGGGGCTGATCTATGCCTCTCTGGGATTCTTGATGGCGTTTGCCCTGGGCGTGCCGCTTGCCCGGCGCTACCTGACCAAGGGGTTGAACGCCAATCGCGCCTCGCGCCTGGATGACAACTTTCGCCTGGGCTTCTTTACCCGGGCGGGCGACGACGAGGGCAACCAGCAGGCTCCCGGGATGGGGCGCATGGTGTCGCACCCGGGCAATCTGGATTCGCTGGCCTACCATCTGGGCCTGCTTGCCATCGCCTACGTGATCACCCACCTGTGGCTGACCTTCGTGCAGGGCATCATCGGCAATGCCTCGCCGTTCGGCATCAACGTCGGGGTGCTGTTCAGCCACAACCTGTTCTTTCTGCACGGGCTGGGTGTCTGCGTGCTGATGCGCATGGTGATCGATCGGCTCGGGCTTTCCCACCGTGTCGATGACGAGACGCTCAAGCGGATCACCGGCAGCGCGGTGGACTTCATGGTGGTGGGGACCCTCATGAGCATCCAGTTCGCGGTGCTCTACGCGCTGCTGGCGCCGATCCTGCTGGTGACCGTGACGGTGACGATCGTCACCCTGGTGGGCTGTCTGTTGATCGGGCGGTTGAGCGGCAATCTGGGACCAGAGCGTACCGTGACCTCGTTTGGATGCTGCTGTGGCTCCACCGGTACCGGGCTCTTGCTGTTGCGCATGATGGACGCCGACTTTTCCACCTCGGTGCCCAAGGAGCTTGCCTTCTTCAATCTGGCCATCGTGGTGGTCAACCTGCACATCCTGATGATCTTCGCCCCCATCGTGCCGTCGCTGACGCCGGCGATCTATCTGCTGGTGTTCGGCGGCACCGCCATCGCCCTGATCGCCTGCATCCCGCTGATGCTGATGTGGGGGCGGCACGGCAGAGCCTCATCGCCCTCGTCGGGCTGGGCCGAGGGTGTTCCCACCCAAGGCCATGCCGCTGCCCAGTCAGACTCAGCCTCCGCGTCTTCGCCCACCATCAGCAAGGGAGCTGCCTCCTGATGAGCATCACCGTCTATCCCGCTCGACGCATCCTGACCATGAATCCGTCCCAGCCCGAGGCGACCCATGTCGCGGTGCAGGGAGATCGCATCCTGGCGGTGGGGGATGCGCAAGCCATGCCAACCGACGCCCGCATCGATGATCGCTTTGCCGACAAGGTGATCCTGCCGGGCTTCGTCGAAGGCCACAGCCACGCTCTGGAAGGCGCCATGTGGGACTACCTCTATCTCGGCTATTTCAGCCGGGTCGATGCTGAGGGCAAGGAGTGGCCGGGGCTGAAGAGCGTCGCCGAGATGCAGGCCCGGCTGCGCCAGCATGCCGAGAGCCTGCCGCCGGGCGAGCCGCTGGTCGCCTGGGGCTTTGATCCGGTCTACTTTCCCGGCCAGCGCTTAAGTCGCCACCAGCTCGACGAGGCGGTGGGAGATCGACCGCTGGTGGTGCTGCACGCAAGCCTGCACGTGATGACCGTCAATTCGGCCATGCTGGCACTGTCCGGCATCAGCGAGGGGCCGCGGGTCGAGGGCATCATGCTCGACGAGGACGGCCAGCCCAATGGCGAGCTCCAGGAAATGGCCGCCATGTTCGTGGTGTTCGATGCCCTTGGCAGGAATCTGTTCGAGGCGGTGGCGTCACCCGAGGTGCTCAGGCGCTACGGCGCCATCGCGGCGGCCAAGGGCGTCACCACCATCACCGATCTGTACAACCCCTTGAGCGATGACGCCATCGCCTCGATGGTCGAGGTGACCCGGGAGGCCGATTTTCCGGTGCGCCTGGTGCCGGCCATGGGGGTGCTGGCGTGGTCGGCCGAGGAGGGCATCGCGCGGCTCCAGGCGGCGATGGGCCACAGCCATGAGCGGCTGGTGTTTGGCCCGGCCAAGCTGATGACCGACGGCTCGATCCAGGGCTATACCGCGCGGCTGAAGTGGCCCCACTACCATGACGGTCATCCCAACGGGCTGTGGAACGCCGAGCCAGAGGGACTGGTGGCGCTGGTGCACGCCTACCACCAGGCGGGGCTTCAACTGCACATTCACACCAACGGTGACGAGGCCGTGGAGTTGATGCTGGACGCCCTGGAGGAGGCGCTGACCCTATGGCCGCGCTTCGATCACCGCCATACCCTGCAGCACTGCCAGATCATCGACCATGCCCAGTTACGTCGCGCCGCCCGTCTTGGACTGTGCCTGAACATGTTCGCCAATCATCTCTACTACTGGGGCGATGTGCACCTGGAACGCACCCTGGGACCGACGCGCTGCCAGCGCCTGGAGCCGCTGGCCTCGGCCCGCCGACTGGGCATCGTCACCGCCATCCACAGCGATGCGCCGGTGACCCCGCTGGGGCCGCTGTTCACCGCCTGGTGTGCGGTCAACCGGCAGAGCGCCAGTGGCCAGACGCTGGGTCACCATGAGGCGGTGAGCGTGGAAGATGCACTGGAAATGATCACCCTGGGCGCTGCCATCACGCTGGGTATGGACGACCGTGTGGGTAGCCTGGACGTCGGCAAGTTTGCCGATATGGCGGTACTGGACGACGACCCATTGCAAGTTTCAGCACAGGATCTGCGACACATCCGGGTAC
Source organism: Halomonas sp. YLB-10 (assembly GCF_003856855.1). Taxonomy (NCBI): domain Bacteria; kingdom Pseudomonadati; phylum Pseudomonadota; class Gammaproteobacteria; order Oceanospirillales; family Halomonadaceae; genus Halomonas; species Halomonas sp. YLB-10. The sequence continues at coordinate 277,899 of NZ_RRCU01000001.1, read as the reverse complement.
ACGCCACGGTGTCGGGAGGACAGGTGCATGAGGTGTGATGATCGGGTGCCGGTGACGGTGATCGCAGGTTTCCTGGGGGCGGGCAAGACCAGTTATCTCAACCGTCGGCTGGCGTCGGGGGATATCGAGGATGCTCTGATTCTGGTCAACGACGTCGGCGAGGTGAACGTCGATGTAGCGGCGATCGACTACCGCGATGATCGAGTGCTGTCGCTGTCCAACGGCTGCGTCTGCTGCACCCTGGGGGGCACCCTGGCCGAGCAGCTGTCCCAGGCGCTGCGACTCAAGGCCAGGCCAACGGAAATTCTGATCGAGGCCAGCGGCGTGGCCAATCCTCAACGGATCGCCGATATCGCCAGGCTGGCGCCGGGGCTTGAGCTTGCCGATATCGTGGTACTGGTGGATGCGAGCCAGGCTGGCCGTCTGGCGCTGGACGCCCAGGTGGGGGAGTTATGGCGCGCCCAGGTGCACGCCGCCCATCGTCTGCTGGTCAATCGTCTGCCCCAAGAGGACAGCGCGCGCGACCAGCTGCTCGGGTGGCTGGGCCAGCTCGCCCCTGGTGCGGCGGTGGCGACAGAGCCGGTACAAGTCGCTCCCGCGTCGTCCAGGACGACGTCCTCTGGCCCGGCCTTTTGGCAGGGAAATGGCGCCAAGGCATCGGCGGAGCCGTTCGCCGTGCGTGCCCGACACTCGGGGCTGACCGATGCCACCCTGCACCTTCGCCACTCCCTGGTGGCCGAGGAGCTGCAAGTGCTGCTCGAGCGCTACCGCGACTGCCTGTTTCGCGCCAAGGGTTTTGTCCGCTGTCGGCTGGCGGACGGGGAAGAATGGCGAAGTCTGCAGTTGAGCGGGCAGCGCCTCGCCTGGCAGAGCCACGGGCCGCCCGCTACCGGCGCCGTGCTGGTGTGCATCGGGCGTCGGGGCGAACGCTTTACCCGGTTGATGGAGGAGCTTGCGCAGCTCGACAGCGAGACTGATACGGCGCCGATGGCACCGATCGGGCGCTAGCCCAGTGCCTCCCGGATTCAGCCGGTGCGACGTGCCTGGGGCAGCAAGGCCGCCAGGCGTTCGATGCCGCGCTCGATGCGGGTCTCGTCGATGGCCGAGAAGCCGAGCCTCAGGGTGGGGCGAGGCGCCGGGGTCAGGAAGTGCACCTCGCCGTTCTCGATCAGGATGCTGTGCTCCTCGGCCAGCCGCTTCAGCAGTGCCACGTCAGTGTCGGCGGGGGCCTCCAGCCAGAAGCAGGAGCCGCCGAAGGTGGAGCGGATACGCAGCTCGGGCAGGTGGGATGCGAGGGCGTCACGCATCAACAGCCAGCGGCGCTGGTAGGTCTGGCGAATCTGGCGCAGCAGCGCGTCGTGGTAGCCGCGGTCGAGAAACAGCGCCACGCTGCGCTGGTTGTTGGTGGCGGGGTGGCGCAGCATCAGCCGGCGCAGGGCGCGCGCCTCGGCGATAAAGGCGGGGGGCGCCACCATGTAGCCGAGCCGAAGGCCCGGCGCCAGGGTCTTGGACAGGCTGCCCACGTAGATCACCCGGCCATCGCTATCGAGGCTCTTGAGTGCCGGCGTCGGGTTGTCGACGAAGTTGGTCTCGCTCTCGTAGTCGTCCTCGATGACCAGATAGTTGTTGGCGCTGGCGCTGTCGAGCAAGTCGCGGCGGCGCTGCATCGGCAGGGTCACGCCGGTGGGCGACTGGTGGCTCGGGGTGACGTAGGCCAGGTGGCAATCGGCCAGGCGCTGGTCGATCACCAGGCCCTGGTCGTCCACGTCCACCGCGACGATTTCGTCGGTGAAGGTGCGGGCGATATTGACCATGTCGACGTAGCCAGGGTTCTCCATGGCGAAGCGTCGACCCGCCCCCAGGATCAGCATGGCGGTGATCCATAGCGCCTGCTGGGCGCCCACGGTGATCAGGATCTCCTCCGGTCGGGCCCAGACGCCACGGCGGGGCAGCAGTCGCTGGTGGATCTGTTCGATCAGCAGCGGGTCGTCTTCGCTCAGGTGGTCTGCCGACCAGCGGCGGATGGCGGGTACGCTGACCGAGTCGCGGCTGCACTCCCGCCAGTGCTGGGTGGGAAACAGGTTGGGATCGATCTGGCCGTAGAGGAAGGGGTAGTCATAGTCGAGCCAGTTGGCCGGCTTGACGATGGTCGGCTGGCGCGAGGGTCGCATCGTCAACAGCTCGTCCCAGGGCGTCGCTGTGCCGGAGTGGGAGGTGGCGCTGGCGGCTGGGGGGGCGATGTCGGCTGGGGGCGTGACGCGTCCGGCGAGGATATCCGGATTGACGAAGTAGCCGCTGCGCTCCCGGGCGACCAGGTAGCCGTCGTCCAGCAGTTGCTCGTAGGCGATCATCACCGTGTTGCGGGCCACGCCCAGCTCCTTGGCGAGCTTGCGGCTCGAAGGCAGGGCCTCACCGGTGGGCAGATGCCCCTCGAGGATGGCGTGGGCGATCTGCTCGCGAAGCTGGCACTGAAGGCTTTCCTGACGCTTTGCGTCGAGTCGAAACAGGGGGGCGCTCATACCGACGACGGGTTCCCGGATGGTGGTTGTTGGACGAGTTCCGGCGTGGCCCAGGCCTGGCGGCCACGCTTGCCTACGATCTTACAGCGTCGACGTCTTGTCGAGGGCTCGCGGGTGCCTGGCCCAATCGATGTGGGGCCACTGGTCCTATGGCGTCGATGCTCGACGGGGGAGAGTGAGTCACATGGCGGGTCGGACCTGACGGCGCTCGCCAGCCAATGACGATCAAGATGTGACACCCGCAACAAGATTCCGCTTTAAGCGGCACAACAATGATGGGAGTTCCGCATGCACACCAAGTCCCCTTTCCTCCGCACCACGCCCCCGCGCAACATGACTCCTGCGGCCATCGGCGCTGCCGCCTCGACCCGGCGCCTGGGCCCACGCCCGCTGGTGGCGGCGGTCGCCCTGGCGCTGCTGGGCGCCGCTGGCTCGGCCCAGGCGGCGACCTGGAAGATGGCGCTGGGCGACGCCGCCGGTGGCACCCAGCATGAGATGGGACAGACCTTCGCCAAGCTGATCGAGGAAAAGTCCGGCGGCGACGTCAGCGTGGACCTGTTTCCCAACGGCCAGCTGGGCAGTGAGCAGGACACCGTCAACAACGCCAGCATGGGCCTGCTCGACCTGTCGGTACTGGCGATCAACAACATCACGCCGTTCTCGCCGACGGTCGGGGTGATGACGCTGCCCTACGTGATCCAGAGTCCCGAGGATGCCCGCACCCTGACCCAGGGCGAGATCGGCCAGGAGATGGTCGACAACACCATCCGTGACGCCGGCGTGCGGATACTGGGCTGGGCCTACTCCGGCTGTCGCCGTCTGACCAACTCGGCGAGGCCAGTGGCGAGCCCCGAGGATCTGGATGGCCTGGTCATCCGGGTGCCCAAGAACGAGATCATGATCTCCGCCTACCAGTCCTGGGGCGTCAATCCCAACCCGCTGGCCTGGTCGGAAACCTTTACCGCCCTGCAGCAGGGCGTCGTCGACGGCCAGGACAACCCCTACATCACCATCGACGCGATGAAGTTCTACGAGGTCCAGGATCACGTCACCGACAGCTGTTATGTGTTCTCCATGGAGCCGTTGATCATGGGTGAAGGCATGTTCCAGAGCCTGTCCGAGGAGGAGCAGCAGTGGGTGCTGGAGGCTGCTCAGGAGGCCACCGATCACAGCTACGAGTATCTGCTGGCCCAGGAAGACGCGATCAAGACCCGGCTGGTGGAAGAGCACGGCATGGAGATCACCGAGCCCGCCGACGGCGAGCAGGCGTGGATCGAACAGGCCACCGCCATCTGGCCCGACTTCTACGACAGCATCGGCGGCAAGGCCAAGCTCGACGAGGCGCTCGCCGCGCTGGGACGTGAGCCAGCCCCCTGATCTGTCACGACGTCGCTATCGTCTTGAATCCTCCCGGCGCCTGACTCCAGGCGCCATGAATCATGGCACCGCCGGAAGTCTGCCATTGGACGCCAGGTGGTGCCTGCTCAGAGGTCGTCGTGATGAATCGTCTATGGAAGCTCGTGGACAACCTCGAGAACTGGCTGTGCCAGCTATTGCTGGTGACCTTTGTGGCGCTGCTGTTTGCCCAGATCATGCTGCGCAACCTGTTCAGCTATTCGCTGCCCTGGGCCGATGAGCTGGCTACCTACGCCTTCGTCTGGTTCGCCTACCTGGGGGCGGTCTACGCCGCCAAGAAGTCGGCCCATAACCGCGTCACCTTCCAGTTCCGTTTCTTCCCGCGCTGGGTGGAGCTGGCCTGCGGTGCGCTGACCGACCTGATCTGGATCGCCTTCAACCTGGTCTTCATCTGGCTCAGTTACGACTTCGTGTTCAACAAGATGAATACCTTCTGGAAGTCCCAGACCCTGGGCATCCCGATGAAGGTGTTCTACCTGATCCTGCCGCTGGCCTTTGTGCTGATGACCCTGCGCATCCTGCAGAACAACTACCTGCGCTTCGTCAAGCATCGCGAGCCCGTCGATCCCGAGGCCGAGGCCATCGCCGAGGCCAAGTCCTCGACGCTGTCGTCATCCAACGAGAAGGGAGACTGATCCATGGAGACGACCATCATCTACGTGCTGTTCGGGGTGTTCTTTCTGCTGCTGGTGCTGGGCGCGCCGATCACGGTGTCGCTGGGGGTGGCCGCGCTTGCCACCTATCTGTCGCTGGGGGAGAACCCCATGGCCTTCGTGCAGATCGCCTTCACCTCGGTGGGGTCCTTTCCGCTGATGGCGCTGCCGGCCTTTATCCTCGCCGGGGCCTTGATGGAAGCCGCCGGCATTTCGCGACGCCTGGTGGATATCGCCGAGGCCTTCGCCGGGCCGGTGACCGGCGGTCTCGCCGCCGCCACGGTGTTCGCCTGCATGTTCTTCGGCGCGATTTCAGGCTCAGGGCCCGCCACCACCGCGGCGGTGGGCATGCTGATGATCCCGGCCATGGCCAACCGCGGCTATGATCGCGGCTATGGCTCTGCCATCACGGCGTCCTCCGGTGGCCTCGGCGTGGTGATACCGCCGTCCATTCCCATGGTCATCTTTGGTATCTCGGGGATGGGGCTGCAGCCACCGGCGGAGGCCGTGGCCGCTCACGGCGCCTTCCAGACGCTGTCGATTCCGAAGCTGTTCATCGCCGGCATTCTGCCCGGCATGGTGATCGCTGGCTGCCTGTTGACCGTCAACTACATCATCTCGCGCCGGCGCGGCTACAGCGGGCTGAGCGACAGCTGGTCCTGGGACACCATCGCCAGGAGCCTGAAGCGTGGCGTGTGGTCGATCCTGGCGCCGCTGATCATCCTCGGCGGTATCTACAGCGGTCTGTTCACGCCCACCGAGTCGGCCATCGTGGCCATCGCCTACACCCTGATCGTCGGCATCTTCCTGCACCGCGAGCTCAAGTGGAAGCCTACGCTCAAGACTCTGGAGACCACCACCTGGATCACCGGACGGGTGCTGTTGATCCTGTTCACCGCCACGGTATTCGGCCGCTTGCTGGTCGAACAGCGGGTGCCGGCGGTGATCGCCGAGGGCATGCTGGGACTGACCGATAACCTGTACTTGATCTGGGCCATGGTTATCGCATTTCTGCTTTTTGTCGGCATGTTCATGGAAACCCTGGCGGCTATCATGATCCTGACGCCGGTATTGCTGCCGATCATGTACATGCTGGGCATGGACCCGGTGCACGTCGGTATCGTCGTCGTCTGTGCCCTGGCCATCGGCTTCCAGACGCCGCCCCTGGGGGAGAACCTGTTCGTGGCCTCGGGCATTGGCGGCGCCTCCATCGAGGAGATATCGATCAAGGCGCTGCCGTTTGCCGCAAGCTCGGTGTTCGCGCTGTTCGTGATCGCCTACTTCCCGGAAATATCGCTGTGGCTACCCCGTATGCTGGGGTATTGATTGCGCACCGTCAGCGCACCGCAAAAAAGGCCGGGTGTCTTCGCATGTCGCGGCGACCCGGCCTCTCGCCAAGGAGTCACGCCATGCCTGTTTCGATCTCGCGTCTTCTCTGTTGCCTGGGGCTGAAGGACGATTGCCGCCAGGTGCTTGCCCACACCCTGACGCTGGCCAAGGCCACCGGGGCCGAGGTTCACGTGCTGCATGCGGTCAAGTCGTTGTCCGATGACGTCATGCATACCCTCAAGGCCAACATCGGTGAACGCGCCACCCTGGATGGCTTGATGGAGCAGCGCCTGCGTCTGGCGCGAGAGCGTCTGGACGAATTTGTCGAGGCCTTCTGGCAAGAGCACGAAGCGAACCTGCCTGGGCGCGAGGTGGTGGCCGCCAAGTCGGTGCTGGAGGGTTACCCGGCATCGGAGATTACCCGCTACGCCGTGCGCCATGACTGCGACATGATCATCATGGCCACCAACAAGCGCGGCTTCGCCTCGTCCTATGCAGGCCGGGTGACCAAGGGCGTGATCAAGCGTGCCAGTGTGCCGGTGGTGGTGGTGCCACCGATGTAGCCACGAAGAACGTCAGTCTGGCTGGCCGAGCGTGTCCTGACCCGATCGGTCAGTCAGCGTACCTTGGCAATGCGTTCATGCGTTCATGCGTTCGTATGCTCAGTGGTCGAAGGTATCCTGCAGCTGCCCGGCGATACGCCGCATCAAGGGCGCCCACTCCATCAGCGAGTCGATGCTGTGGCGCAGCCGGGGCGCGTGGATCGCCAGCGTCGCCTGGATGCGCCCGGTCTGGTCGTACACCGGCACGGCGATGGCCACCATGCCCTGGATGAACTCCTCGTTGTCGGTGCTCAGCTCCTTTTCGGCGATGTCCGCCAGGCGTCGCTCCAGCTCGTCTGCTTCGGTGGCGGTGTAGGGGGTATAGGCCTCCAGCGGCAGGTGCTTGAGCAGCTGGCGGCGCTGGGCCGGCCCCATCAGCGCCAGAAACATCTTGCCGCTGGCGGTGCAGTGCAGCGGAAGACGTGAGCCCGGCGGCAGCTGTATGCGTACCGGCCAGTTGGTCTCCACCCGTTCGTAGTAGAGCACCTCGTGACCTTCGAGCAGGGTCAGGTTGCAGGTTTCGTTGACCTCTTCGGCCAGGCGCTTGAGCAGCATACGGCGCGGCGCCTTGAGGCTCTCGTTGGCGAGCACGCCCATGGCCATGCGGTGCAGTCGTTCGCCGGGAAGCAGATGCCGTCCTTCCACGTCGCGCACGATCAGATCCTGCTCTTCGAGCTGCTTGAGCAGGCGATGCAGGGTGGGCTTGGGAATGTCGAGCTGACGCTCCAGGTCCGAGGCGCTGACGCCGTGGATCGAGGTGGCGATGGTTTCCAGCAGTACCAGGCCTCGTTGCAGCGTCGAATTGGTCGTGGTCCGAGTGCTTGCTGTAGACATACGCGATCCTTGACGACGGAAAATGGTGGCAGGCACTCATGATAACGCGGCAAGCCCGGTGAGGCTTGCCGCGTGCTCCTGCTTGCCTGTCGGTGTTACAGGTTCACCAGCATCAGTGACAGCGCCGGCCACATCGAGATGGCGATCCAGCAACTGATCAGCGCAATGAAGTAGGGGATGACGAACTTCACCAGGCGCAGGTAGGGGATCCCGGTGATGCTCGAGGCCACGTAGAGGTTGAGGCCGAAGGGCGGGGTGACGAAGCCGATGGCGGCGCCGACCAGGAAGATCACCGCGAAGTGGATCGGGTCGACCCCGGCGTTCTGGGCGATGGGCGCCAGGATCGGTGCCAGGATGATGGTCACCGGCAGGCTCTCGAGGATCATCCCGGCCAGCAGGATCATCAGCATGCAGGCCCCCAGGATCACGTAGTAGTTGCCCAGACCACTGAGCAGGTCCTGCAGCGCCTGGCCCGCGCCCAGCACCGACAGCAGTTGCTGCATCACCACCGAGATCGCGATCAACGGCGCCAGCATGCCGGCGATCTGGCCCGAGCGCAGCATGATCGAGGGCAGCGCGGTGAAGCGAATCTCGCGGGTGATCAGTAGCCCCGCGATCAGGGTGAAGCCCACGGTGATGGCGGCGGCCTCGGTGGGCGAGAACTTGCCCGAATAGATGCCGTAGATCACCACCCCGATGGTAGCGAAGCCGAGATAGGCGCGCCTGGCGAAGCGCGCGCTTTCACCCGCCTTGAACGGAATCAGGGTGCCCCAGCCGTGACGTCGCGCCACCAGGTGACAGGCCGCCATCATGCCGAACACCATCATCGCCCCGGGGATCATGCCGGCGATGAACAGGTCGCTGATCGACAGGTTCATCATGAAGCCGTAGACGATAAAGATGATCGACGGCGGGATGATGATGCCGACCGTTCCGCCGGAGGCGGCGGTGGCGGCGGAAAAGCGCTCGTCGTAGCCGTTCTTGACCATCTCCGGCTGCATGATCGAGCCGATGGTGGCGGTGGTGCCGGCGTTGGACCCGGAGATCGCCGCGAACAGGCCGCAGGCGCCGAGGGTGGCCATGCCCATGCCGCCACGCAGCCAGCCCAGTACCGAATAGGCGAAGTCGGACAGTCGCTTGGCGATGCCGGCGGCGTTGATCAAGTCGCCGGTCAGGATGAACAGGGGCAGTGCCAGCAGGCCGAAGAAGCTCAGGCCCTGGAACAGGGTGACCCCGATATTGGCCAGGGTGAAGTCGATGATCAGGCTGGTGCCGACCACCCACAGGCCGATCACCAGGAAGATCGGTACCCCCAGCAGAAAAATGGTGGTGCAGCCCGCGGTGACCAGGCCGATAAGCATGCCGTCGGTCATGACGTCTCTCCTAGTCCATGATGGACGGTTGCAGGTTGAACGGCTCGCGGCGCCGGAAGCGCGCGATGTCGCTGGCCAGGTTCTGCAGTACCCGGAAGATGATCAGCGCCCAGGCCAGCGGCGTGGCCAGGTAGAACCACCACTGCATCACGTTGTCGGTGCCCGGCACGATGGCGAAGTTCATGTGCGCCAGTTCCACCTGGGCGATGGTGAAGTGGATGACCAGGGCGCCGAAGCCGATCCACAGCACGGCGTCGAGCACCTGGCAGGCGAACTGACCGGTGTAGGGCAGACGCATGCGAATCTCGTTGAGCGACAGGTGGGTACGCTGCTTGACGTTGAGCGAGGCGCCGAACCAGGTCAGCCACAGAAACAGCAGCACCGGAATGCTGGTGCTCCAGGGCGCCTGCAGGCTGAAGAAGAAGCGGCGGATGACCTCGACGAAGATGATGCCCGCCATGCCGCTGTAGGAGATCAGGATGATCACCTTTTCCAGATTGGCGTCGAGCCACTTGAGTGGCGCCAGCCAGGCGGGGGTCGGCCGATCGGCGACGTCGTTCGACGTCGCCTGGGCCGCGGTGGCCTTGTGATCGGTCATTACGCCCTCCACCAGCGCTTCGGCGCCACGTTGACCGCCGCCATCTCACGCGGGATCTCCCGGGCGATGGTGTGGATTTCCTTGTAGATGTCGACGTCGCCGGCCCAGGCATTGAGCCGCTCGCGCCACTGCTCCCAGGGCTCTGGATTGAACTCCGGGGCGCATAGCTGCTCGGCCTGGGCGCGGATCTCGTCGGACAGCGGGGCCACCCGCACGTTGTTCTCGGCGAACACGGTGCCGGCGGCGGGGTGTTCGGTGGCGCCGACGATCTGGTAGCGGCCGGCCTCGTTCATGCCCTGGGTAAAGATCTGGGCGGCGTAGGCCGACTCCATCACTTGATCCTGCAGCTCGGCGTCCAGCGCCTCGAACTTCGACAGGTTCATGGCGGTGTGCTCGGTACCGGCGAAGAAGCGCAGGTCGACCGCCTGGGACACCACCGGTGCCATGCCGGCGTAGGCCACCGCGCTCATCCAGGTCTCGGCGCCGTCCAGCAAGCCCTGGCGTAGGCCGTCCAGGGTCTCCTCCCAGGCCACCGGTACCGGGTTGAGGCCAAGCTGCTCCATGGCGATGCGGCCAAGCTGGGTGCCGGTGACCCGGTTCTTGGTGCCCTGAAGCACCTCGAGGCTGTCCACCAGCGGCTTGTCGGCCCAGCTCTGACCCATCATCAGCCCGCGCAGATCGCAGTGGGTGAACAGGAACTGCAGGTTGTGGCGCTGGCGCATCGGCTCGCGCAAAAGGGCCTCGCTGCGATGGTCGTAGAAGAAGTGAAACATCGAGGCGACGCTCGGGAACATGTAGGCAAAGTCCAGCACGTTCAGGTAGGGCGCGCCGCCGGCGGAGTTCTGGGTCGAGGCCGAGAAGATGTCGACGATGCCCTGCTGGGCCTTGCTGACACAGTCGAGCTGGTTGCAGACCTCGTTGGAGCCCATGAACTCGACGCGGATGGCGCCGTTGGTGCGCTCCTCGACGTCACGGGCGAAGAACAGCTGCCCGGACTTCTGGATATCGAGATTGCGCTCGTTGAACCCGGAGGCGCCGAAGCGCAGCTGGAACTTGGGCTCGGTCTGATAGCGGCGTTGTTGTTCGGTGTCGGCGGCCCGGGCCAGGCTCGAGGCGGTGAGGCCAGCGCCGAGGCCACTGGCGGCCAGCAGCGTGGAGGTCATGCCGAAGCGACCCGAGATATTCAGGAAGTCGCGGCGCGACACGTCTGATGAGAAGAGGCGTGAACTCATGGAAGGCTCCCAGTCTTGTGTTTGGTGTAGGGATGCAGGGGAGTGCCGGGTCGTTCGCGCTTGGCGATCGTCGCCTGGCACCGGGCCCGATAAAGGGCCTTGACCACACCTTAGAAGTCTCTCGGGAATAGATCAATAAAAATGAGTTATTTTGTCTCGATATTGATCTTTTGAGAAAACTGTCTAGCATAAATTGAGATAAAACGTCTCGATTGAGTGAGCGACATGACAACCACAACACCACCGCCAGAGGCTTTCGACTACATCATCGTGGGGGCGGGCTCCGCCGGCTGCGTGCTGGCCAACCGCCTGAGCGAGGACCCCGAGGTGTCGGTACTGCTGCTCGAGGCCGGCGGGTCCGACTGGAATCCGTGGATCCACGTGCCCGTGGGCTACTTCAAGACCATGCACAATCCGGCCACCGACTGGTGCTACCTCACCGATCCCGACGAGGGCATCGACGGTCGCCGGCTGCAGTGGCCCAGAGGCAAGGTGCTGGGAGGGTCAAGCTCGCTCAATGGGCTTCTGTACATTCGCGGTCAGCGCGAGGACTACGACGATTGGGCGCAGCTGGGCAACGACGGCTGGGACTACGACTCGGTGCTGCCCTACTTCAAGAAGTCGGAGTGCCAGGAGCGGGGCGCCGATGACTACCACGGCGCCGACGGGCCCTTGAAGGTCTCGGATCTGCGCCTGCGCCGCGAGATCGCCGAACGCTTCATCGAGGCGGCCAAGGCCTCGGGGATTCCCGAGAACCGCGACGTCAACGGGGCCAGGCAAGAAGGCGTGGGCTACTTCCAGCAGACCTCCTACAAGGGCTTTCGCTGCTCGACCGCCAAGGCGTTTCTGCGTCCGGCGCTCAAGCGCCCCAATCTCACCCTGGTCAAGCGAGCCCACTGTCAGCGGCTGCTGCTGGAGGGCAAGCGCGTGGTCGGGGTCGAGTACCGCCAGGGGCAGAGCACCCATCGGGCAAGCGCCAGGCTCGAGGTGCTGCTGTCCAGCGGCGCCATCGGCTCGCCGCAGATCCTGCAGTGCTCCGGCATCGGGGACCCCGACCACCTGGCCGAGGTCGGCGTCGACTGCCGTCATGCACTACCAGGCGTCGGCGAGAACCTGCAGGACCATCTGCAGATCCGGCTGGTGTTCAAGACCTCCTGTCGCACCCTCAACGACGAGGTGCGTCATCCGCTGAGAAAGCTGGCGGTAGGCACCCAGTACGCCCTGACCCGCACCGGACCGCTGACCCTGGCGGCCAGTCAGGTGTGCATCTTCACCCAGTCGCGGGAGGGCCTGGATCGCCCGGATATCCAGTTCCATATGCAGCCGCTGTCGGCGGACAAGCCGGCCGAAGGGGTGCATCCGTTCTCGGCCTTCACCTCCTCGGTGTGCCAGTTGCGTCCGACCAGCCGGGGGCGTATTCGCATCACCAGCGCCGACCCCGCCGTCTATCCCTCGATCCAGCCCAACTACCTGAGCACCGAAGAAGACTGTCGCGTGGCGGTGGACGCCATCAAGGTGGCGCGACGCATCGCCGAGCAGGCACCGCTTGCCGAGGTGATCACCGATGAATACGTGCCGGGGCGGGAGTATCAGAGCGACGAGCAATTGCTCGAGGCCGCCCGGCGCTACAGTCAGACCATCTACCACCCGGCGGGCACCTGCAAGATGGGCCACGACGACCTGGCGGTGGTCGATGACCGACTGCGGGTGCACGGCCTCGAAGGACTGAGGGTGGTGGACGCCTCGATCATGCCGATCATCGTCTCGGGCAACACCAACGCCCCGACCATCATGATCGCCGAACGCGCGGCGGACATGATCAAGGCCGATCGCCGTGCCCAGGCGCGCGTCGCCTGACGTGCAGCGCTGGAACCTCGACAGCGGATCGATGCCATCGGGGCCTGGCCTTACTCGAGGCCGCGCTCTGGCCCTAACGTCGCGGTAGCGGGCTGGGCCAGGATCAAATCAATAGCGCGTCATCGGCTGACCCGCTGAGCGCGACCCCTGATACGCGAACAACGAATAAACGAGAGGACGCCCATGTCCCAGCCAACGACACACGCCAAGCCCGAGACGCCCGTGACCGGGTGGCGTCGCCATCTGGAGCCCGCCCGGGAGCGCATGCCGGGGGTGCTGATCTGCATCACCATTGCCCTGGCCACCACCTTTATCGCCGATCACTACGGTGGCCCGACCCTGCTCTACGCACTGCTGTTCGGCATGACCCTGCACTTTCTCAGCGAGCAGGGCCCTTGCCTGGTGGGGGTGGAGTTTGCCGCCCGCACCATCCTCAGGCTGGGTGTTGCCCTGCTGGGTGTACGCATCACCCTGGAGCAGGTGGCGGAACTCGGGATCGGCCCGGTGGTGACGGTGGTCGCCGGGGTGGTGCTGACCATTCTGGCGGGAAGCGTGCTGGCGCGACTGCTGGGGCTGAAAAATGACCTGGGGCTGCTGACCGGCGGGTCGGTGGCGATCTGCGGCGCCTCGGCGGCGCTGGCACTGTCTGCGGCGATGCCGCGCAACGAGATCGCCGAGCGCAATACCATCCTGACCGTGGTCGGGGTGACGACGCTGTCCACCGCCGCCATGGTGCTCTACCCGCTGCTGGTCGGCGCGCTGGAACTGACCGACACCCAGGCCGGCATCTTTCTTGGTGGCACCATCCATGACGTTGCCCAGGTGGTCGGTGCCGGCTACATGATTTCCGACGAGACCGGCGACATCTCTACCTTCGTCAAGCTGTTGCGGGTCGCCATGCTGGTGCCGGCGGTGATGGTGTTCATGCTGCTGTTTCGCCGCGCCCGTGGCGGTGAAGGCGGCAAGGTGCCGATGTTCCCGAGCTTCCTGGTGGCCTTCGTGGCGCTGGTGCTGATCAACAGTCTTGGCGTGATCCCCCAGGTGATGGTCGAGGGCATGACCGACCTGTCGCGCTGGTGCCTGGTCACCGCCATCGCCGCACTCGGTATCAAGACCTCCTTCCAGAAGCTCGCCGTGGTCGGCTGGAAGCCCGTCATCCTGATGGTCGCCGAGACCGTCTTCCTGCTTGGGCTGGTGCTGGTGTGCCTGTATACCGGCATCGCCGAGTGGTAGCGAGCGGTCCCGGGCGAGTTAGAAAGCAACGCAAAGCCCACACAAACACCGAGGCCCCGGTTCTCCGGGGCCTCGGCGTTTCTCACGGTCTGTGGCGCTGTTCTGGTCGTTACTGACCGGCCTGGATCGCGGTCAGCGCAATCGTATAGACGATGTCCTCGACCAGGGCGCCCCGGGACAGGTCGTTGACCGGCTTGTTGAGGCCCTGAAGCATGGGGCCGATGCTGACTACCCGAGCGCTGCGCTGGACCGCCTTGTAGGTGGTGTTGCCGGTATTCAGATCCGGGAACACGAACACCGTGGCGCGGCCGGCCACCGGTGACTCCGGTGCCTTCTGCCGGGCCACGCTGGCGATGGCCGCAGCGTCATACTGCAGCGGGCCATCGATGGCCAGGTGCGGGGCCCGTTCCCTGGCGATGCGGGTGGCCTCGCGGACCTTGTCGACGTCGGCGCCGCTGCCGGACTCGCCGGTGGAGTAGCTGATCATGGCGACCCGCGGCTCGATGCCGAAGGCCTCGGCGCTGGTGGCGCTCTGCAGGGCGATCTCGGCCAGCGCCTCGGCGTCGGGGTCGGGGTTGACCGCGCAGTCACCGTAGACCACCACCTGGTCGGGCAGCAGCATGAAGAACACCGACGACACCTGGCCGTAGCCGGGGGCGGTCTTGATCAGCTGAAAGGCCGGGCGCACGGTGTTGGCGGTGGTGTGCACGGCGCCGGAGACCAGGCCATCCACCTCGCCTTCGGCGAGCATCATGGTACCCAGCACCACGCAGTCATGAAGCTGGGCCTCGGCGGTCAGTGGGGTCAGCTTGCCACGTCGGCGCTCGACCATGGGCGCGATAAAGCGGCCACGCTCGGCGTCCGGGTCGAGGATCTGCAGATCGTCGGGCAGCTCCAGACCTCGCGCCTTGGCCACCTCCAGGATGGCGCGACGCTTGCCCAGCAGCACGCAGTTGGCGATACCGCGACGCTGGCACAGGATGGCCGCTTCCAGGGTGCGCGGCTCGTCGCCTTCGGGCAGCACGATACGCCGACGCTTGTGCTGGGCCATGCTGACCAGTTGATGGCGGAAGGCTGCCGGTGACAGGCGGCGCTGGGCGTCGTCGTGAATTAGTGCCAGCAGCCAGTCACGATCCAGGTGATCGGCGACGAAGGCGCAGATGGCCTCGGCGCGCTCGTGATCATCGACCGGAATGCCGCCGGACATCTCGGTGAGCCGGGCCACGGTGGCGTAGCTGTCGGTGTCCACCGAGAGGACCGGTAGCCCCGAGGCCAGCGCCGGGCGACAGACGTCGATCAGCTGCTGGCTGGGTGACTCGCCGTGGGTCAGCAAGAGACCTGCCAGGGGCACGCCGTTCATGGTGGCCAGCGCCGCCGCCAGCAGGGTGTCGTCGCGGTCCCCGGGGGACACGATCAGCTCGCCGGGACGCAGGGCGTAGAGCAGGTGCTCGGCGCTGCGGGCCCCCAGCGTCGAGTGAGCGACGCGGCGGCGATCGGCTTCGCCGTGGTGCAGGATCCTGGCATCGAGGGCGCGGGCCACGTCTACCACTCGCGGTGCGGTCAGGGAGGCCCGGTAGGGCACCGCCGCGACCACCGGCAGGGTCAGATCGGCGCCGCTGGCGAGCTGCTGCTGCCAGTGCTGGCGATGGGCGCGGGCCTCGACCTCGCTGACCGAGGCCAGGGTCTGGTCGATGGCAGAGCCGTCGCCGTCCCCCGGCAGTCGCATCAGCATGGCACCCAGAGTACGGACCGAACCCACCGCGTCGATGCTCTGGCGATGGAACTGCAACTGCTTGGCCAGCTCCTGGGGATCGGCGATCTGGCCATCGGCGACCAGTACCACCTGGGCGTCGAGGGCACTGGCCAGGCGCACGTTGAGGTCGAAGGCGTAGGCGTTTCGCGGCAGTGGGCGAACGCCCTCCACCACGATCAGCGCCGGTGCCTTGCCGGTGGCAGGGCGGGCGACGCGGGCGTGGCGCTCCACGGCGAGTTCCAGCAGACCATCGCGATCGTCGCGGCCGAGATACTGCTCCAGTGTCTGGCGCGAGATCGGACGCGGCGAACCTATGCCCAGGGTACTGGCCACCAGCGAGCGGGCGCGTTCGTCGTTGTCACTTGCCTGCTCGCCACCTTCGGACTGGCTGAAGGGCTGCAGAAAACCCGCGTCCAGCCCCAGCGTATCCAGCGCACGAAGCAGGCCGAGGCCGGCGGAGGTGAGGGCGACGCCGTCGTCGATGGGGATCAGCAGCAGCGTGCGGGACTGGGTGCTCACAGAACCTCCTCGAGCTTTGGCGTGGACGTCAGGCTCACGATCAATTCCCGGGTCTGGCTGGCGATATAGCCTTCCTCGTCGGTGGGGATGACGCGGATCTCCGGCGCCGAGCTGGCGCCTCGGTCGTGGATCTGGCCTTCCTCGCCACGCCCGAGGCTCTCGTTGGCGTCAGCGTCCAGGCGCACACCGAGGGCCTCCAGGTGGCCCAGCGTCCGGGCGCGCACCAGGGCAGAGTTTTCGCCGATGCCGCCGGTGAAGGCGATGCCGTCGATCCGGGGCAGGGCACAGGCCAGGCCCGCCAGGGACTTGGCCAGGCGGTAGCAGAAGACTTCGATGGCCAGGCTCGCGCCGGCGTGACCTTCACTGGCGGCCTGTTCGAGCTCACGCATGTCGTTGGTCAGCTCGGACAGCCCCAGCAGTCCGCTCTTCTGGTTGAGCAACTGATCGACGCCCTCCAGCGACATGCCCAGCTGCCGCGCCAGGTGCAGGTGCAGGCCGGGGTCGACGTCACCGCTGCGGGTGCCCATCACCAGGCCTTCCAGCGGGGTCATGCCCATGCTGGTGTCCAGGCTTCTGCCGGCCCACACCCCGGTGGCGGAGCAGCCATTGCCCAGGTGGGCAATCAGCCAGCCGCCTTCACCACGGGCGCTGACTTCTGCCAGGCGGCCGGTCACGTAGGCATGGCTCGAGCCGTGGAAGCCGTAGCGACGGATGCCGTGTCGGCTGTAGAGCTCTTCGGGGATGGCGTAGCGGTAGGCGTGGGGCGGCAGGGTCTGGTGGAAGGCGGTATCGAACACCGCCACCTGAGGCAGATCCTCGAACAGCCGGCGCGTGGCGACGATACCGTCGAGGTTGGCCGGATTGTGCAAGGGAGCCAGGCTGATGGTCTGGCGAATGGTGCGCACCACGGCGTCGTCGAGCAGGGTAGCGGCGGTGAAGCGCTCGCCGCCGTGTACCACCCGGTGGCCGATACCGATGGGCCGGTGGACGCCAAGGTGCTCAAGAATCGTCTTGAGCGCCAGGGCGTGGGTCGCACGGGGAAGCGAGACCTCGCGGGCGCTGCCGTGTTCGTCCGTCAGCTTGAGGCGAGCCTCGTGGCTGCCCAGGCGCTCGGCGATACCGGACAGTCGGGGAGCGTCGGGGGCCTGATCGATCAGCGCGAACTTGATCGAAGAGGAGCCGCAGTTGATCACCAGAATCGGGGCTTTCATGCCATCTCCAGAAAAGACGCCTTGGTGAGGCGAGAATGCGTGGGATGGCGGCGAATCTAGCACCGCCCCGGGGCGCGAATAATTGGCCTGGGGAGGTAGTCGAACGGCTTTGCTGGTGGATCCGACGAAGCCGTGATGAGCGTCAAGTGCATGAATCTTCGGATTAGACTTTTGTCTAACTTTGTGCGGCAGAACTGGAACCGGGCGTACAAGACTTGCATCCCCGAGCAGTCGAACGCTGCCCGGGGATGCGCCGGGGAATGGCTTGTCTCAGACCTCCTTGTTCAAACCTCCTTGTACAGCTCAGCGCCTTGTTCACGGAAGACCCGGGCGCGCTCCTCCATGCCGGCCATGACGGCGTCGCCGTCACCCTCCAGGCCGTTGTCGCGGGCGTAGTCGCGGACCTCCTGGCTGATCTTCATGGAACAGAACTTGGGGCCGCACATGGAGCAGAAGTGGGCCACCTTGGCGGAGTCCTTGGGCAGCGTCTCGTCGTGATAGGCGCGGGCGGTGTCAGGGTCGAGGCCCAGGTTGAACTGGTCCTCCCAGCGGAACTCGAAACGCGCCTTGGACAGGGCGTTGTCGCGGCGCTGGGCGCCGGGATGCCCCTTGGCCAGGTCGGCGGCGTGGGCGGCAATCTTGTAGGTGATGATGCCGGTCTTGACGTCGTCCTTGTCGGGCAGGCCCAGGTGTTCCTTGGGGGTGACGTAGCACAGCATGGCGCAGCCGTACCAGCCGATCATCGCCGCTCCGATGCCCGAGGTGATGTGGTCGTAGCCCGGGGCGATATCGGTCACCAGTGGCCCAAGGGTATAGAAGGGCGCCTCGTCGCAGTACTCGAGCTGCTTGTCCATGTTCTCCTTGACCAGGTGCATGGGCACGTGGCCGGGGCCTTCGATCATCACCTGGACGTCGTGCTTCCAGGCGATATGGGTCAGCTCACCCAGGGTCTTGAGCTCCGCCATCTGGGCCTCGTCGTTGGCGTCGGCCACCGAGCCCGGACGCAGGCCATCGCCCAGCGAGAAGGCCACGTCGTACTGCTTGCAGATCTCGCAGATTTCCTCGAAGTGGGTGTAGAGGAAGCTTTCCTGGTGATGGTAAAGGCACCACTTGGCCATGATCGAGCCACCGCGGGAGACGATGCCGGTGACCCGGTTGGCGGTCAGCGGCACGTAGCGCAGCAGCACGCCTGCGTGGATGGTGAAGTAGTCCACGCCCTGTTCGGCCTGCTCGATCAGGGTGTCGCGGAACACCTCCCAGGTGAGGTCCTCGGCCACGCCCTTGACCTTCTCCAGCGCCTGATAGAGCGGCACCGTGCCGATCGGTACCGGCGAGTTGCGGATGATCCACTCGCGGGTTTCGTGGATGTTCTGGCCAGTGGACAGATCCATGATGGTATCGGCGCCCCAGCGGATGCCCCAGGTCATCTTCTCGACCTCTTGCTCGATGGAGGAGGTCACCGCCGAGTTGCCCAGATTGCCATTGATCTTCACCAGGAAGTTGCGCCCGATGATCATCGGCTCGGCTTCCGGGTGGTTGATGTTGGCGGGGATGATGGCGCGCCCGGCGGCGACTTCCTGGCGCACGAACTCTGGGGTGATCTCCTCGGGAAGACGGGCGCCGAAGCCCTGCCCGGGATGCTGGTGGTCAAGGATGCGCTCGACCTCATCGCTGCCTCGATAGCCATCGGCCAGGGCCTGTCGACGCTGGTTCTCGCGGATGGCGATGAACTCCATCTCCGGGGTGATGATGCCGCGGCGGGCGTAGTGCAGCTGGGTAACATTGCCGGCGCGGCCATCGGCGCCACGACGTGCGCGGCGCGGCGTACGAGTCAGTTCGAAGCGCAGCGGAGCGAGCGTCGGGTCGTTGGCACGTCGGCGACCGTAGTCCGAGGTCGGGCCATCGAGCCATTCGGTGTCGTCGCGCTCCTCGATCCAGGGCCGGCGCAACTCGGCAAGCCCGCGACGCAGGTCGACCTCGACCTGGGGATCGGTGTAGGGGCCGGAGGTGTCGTAGACCAAGAGCGGCGGATTGGCCTCGTCGGCCCCGGAGGTGCGGGTCGCTGACAGCGAAATCTCGCGAAACGGCACCCGCAGGTCGTCGCGGGAGCCCTTTACATAGACCTTGCGCGAACCCGGCAGGGGCGTAACTGCGGCCTGGTCGACCTGGGCGGTCTCGGCCAGGAAGTGCGCGCTATGGCGGGGTTTGTTTGCGGAAACGGGTTGATCGAGCGGCATTGGCTTGTCCTTCTCACGGCACTGGGTGCTGGCGTTGTTGTGTGCATCGCGTGAGGAAGGAGGGGGCGTCGTGGCCTGGGCCGTGAGCGCTTGATCCCTACGCTGGTCCTCACCGCGATGCCATGGCATCGGGGTTACCCCCAGATCAGGTTCAACGGGTCCCATGCGCTGCATGATCTCAGCCGCCTCTGGCGGCCCCCCGTCAAGCGTGGTGCTGATTGTGTTAGTCGCTTAGATCGAGCCCCATCTGCCAGAAGTCGATCTCGAGTCGTGTCGCGTCGGCGAATATCCGTGACAGTCGCGCAAAGCGCTCGCCGGATACCTGGGCCAGCTGATCGTCGAGCCAGGCCTGCTCCTGGCGTGCGGCGGCCTGGAAGTCGTCGCTTTCGTACATGGCGATCCAGGTGTCGAAGGGATTGTCTGCACCGCGCAGGGTGTCCGAACGGGCGTTGAGCGTTCTCGCGATATCGGCGTAGCCGACCATGCAGGGGGCCAGCGCCACGTGCAGGTCCAGGAGGTCGCCGCGGCTGCCGGCGTCCAGCACGTAGCGGGTATAGGCCAGGGTAGCGCGAGCTTCGGGCAGCTCGGCGAGTTCGGCCTCGCCGATGCCCCAGTCACGGCAGAAGGCGAGATGCAGGCCGAGTTCCACATCGAGGATGGTCTTCATGCCGTCGAAGGCGCCGCGCAGCTCGTCGAGGCTGTGGCTCTTGTAGGCCGCCAGGGCGTAGGCCCGGGAGAACTGCAGCAGAAACAGATAGTCCTGCTTGAGGTAGTGACGGAAGCTGGCGTCAGCCAGTTCACCACGGCCAAGGGCGAGCACGAAGTCGTGTTCGATGTAGGCGTGCCAGTCATCGCGGCAGGCGTCGACAAGATCGGTAAAGCGGTAGCCCATGTTACCTCCGGTTGGTGCGGATCCGGAGTGCGGCGGCTGAGGACACGGCGACGAGAAAGGAGGGAGGTGCGCGCGCAGGGGCTGTCACCACCGCCTGATTCCCTACGCCGGTTCAAGGTGTGAAGCCACACCGCACCCGGATCAGGTTCCACGGGATCGGCGCTGGCGGCCGGTGATTCGTCACCCTGGCCCTGCGCCATCTCAGCCGGATTCACCGGCACCCCGTCAAGCGAGTCTGGATCGAGTCTAGCATGACCTCGAAGGGAGTCCACCTCGGCTTGGCAAGAACCGATCCCGATCAGTAGATACGCCGCTGGGGGGAGGAGGTTTCCACGATATCGCGAGAGTGCAACTGCCCAGATATCTGGAGAAGTTTCCGCATGGTTGAGAATGCATTTTATCCGATTGAGGAAAAGTGGCGAAGTAGAGTCCTGATTGATCAATTCGACAAAGTTTCGACGATTTTGTTGTTATTTAAAGGGATATTTGCGTGGTTTTTCTTGGATGTTCTCTGGATTGTATTTGCGTGTTTTGCGGCTGCCTGATAGAGAATATGTGAGAGAATCTAGAGTGAAAAAAGTACGTTTGTTTTATCGATATTCTGACAGTCGTTGTGCGCTTGATGACTCCTTTGTGAAGAAGGGCAGAAAGTGACAGGTGTGTTGGTCCCGTCTTTATGGGAAGCATTGGTTCGCCGAGTTTTCATGGAAGCTAAAAATGCTTGCTTTGTTCTCTTTTGAACCACCCGTGGGGCAGGGAAATGGTGCATGGGAAAGGTTCTATGAAGGGCTCCGGGGCCGTTGTCAGTGCTCGTTTCTCAACACAATAGACAAATATTTCGCCTATCTTTTTTTATGCAAATATTTTAGAAAGGAAGACGAGATGCCAGTGTTGGCGTAAACACTCCTATTCGTCGTGGTAATGTGTGATTTAAGATAGACGTTATCAATTTTGTTCGTTCACGACCGATGTTATATATTATGTTTGAGGTGATTAATATGAATCCATATTCGACACTTCCAGACCGTGCCTTCTGGAAAAAAGCTGTATCAGAAAAGTCGATTTTTGACATATCCAATTTGTGGTCTCCAAAGTTCAAGATCACAAAGGATAGTAGGGTGGTTACCTTCGGTTCCTGCTTTGCGCAACATATTGGAAACGCTCTTGATAGCAGAGGGTTCAACTGGGTCTCGACAGAAACTCCACCTAGGGGGCTCTCGCAGGAAAATGCAAAAAAATACAATTACAATATATTTTCGGCAAGAACCGGGAATATATACACCACCTCATTGTTGAAGCAGTGGGTAGAGTGGGCAACAGGGATAAAAGAGCCGCCTGAGGAGATTTGGGAAAAGAACGGAAGGTTCTATGATCCCTTTCGCCCCGTGGTGGAACCAGAGGGTTTCTGTAGTAAAGAAGAGTTAATGCTCTCTCGAGAGGAGACAATAAAAGCGTTTAGGGAATGCATCTTCTCATCAGACTTCTTTGTCTTCACCTTAGGGTTGACTGAAAGCTGGTTCAATTCGGAATACGGCTACGAGTATCCGATGTGTCCCGGGACTTCAGCAGGGACCTACCTGAAAGGTATCCATGCGTTCAAGAATCAGATGTATCCCTCTGTGATGAATGATCTGCGAGATGCCATAGAAATAATGCGTCATGAGAATCCTGAGTTACGCTTTATATTGACAGTTTCCCCTGTTCCTTTGGTAGCGACAAACTCCAGGAACAACGTGATCGTCGCTACAATGGAATCCAAGTCAGTGTTGCGTGCCGTGGCTGGGCAGATTTCTAGAGGTTGTAATTATGTGGATTATTTTCCTTCGTATGAAATAATCAACAGCCCGGTTTTCAAGGGGGTGTTTTTCGAACCCAATCAACGAAGTGTTAACCCCCACGGTGTCGATTTTGTGATGAATCATTTTTTTTCTTCTCTGAGGAAAAAGTTTGGCGCTGAGATTTTCGGAAAACAAAACAAGAGGGTAGGTAGCGTAAAGAAAATGAATGATCTGGTTTGCGAAGAAGAGATCTTCGACGCCTTTGGAGGTAAGGAATGAAGAAAAATATTTGTGTGCTGGGCAATAGCCACGTTGGTGCTTTGAAAAGAGCCTGGGACCTGATGCCAGAGTGGCATCAAGAATATAATCTTGTCTTCTTTACCGCTAGAAGTAATGGCTTGGGTGGACTGTTTCTCATCGATAATAAACTGGTTCCAAAAACAGATAGATTAAAGAGGACCATCACCTATACATCGGGTGGCAAGAGTGAGATTGATATCGTTGAATATGATCTATTCTTGATTTACGGACTTCAGATGGAAGTTTTTTTTGTCGAACCTGGAAAATTTTTTTCATCAGCAGTAATAAAGCAAACCGTGCTGGATAGTGTCAAGGGTACGACGTCCTGGAAGATCATGGAAATGATCAGGAGCGTGACCAATAAAAAGATATATGTTGGACATAATCCCCTGCCTATTCGGAAGAAAGGTGATGATAGAAGTTATCCTCCGGAAAGCTACCTGTCCGGAATAAAGTTGATGAACGATGAAGTGTATGATAAATGCAATGCCGAGTTGATCGCTCAGCCTGCTGATACCATCGTCAACGGATGTTTTACGGAGCGGGAGCTCTCGAAGGGAAGTAAAAGATTGCCTGTAGGGGATGCCATGGATGAGGAAGCGCATCCAGACCATGATATCAGGCATATGAACGAAGAGTTCGGGAAAAAGTGGCTATCCTGCTTTTTAAGTAGAGATTGACAAAGGGTTTTCCTGGCGGATGTGTGTTATCCGGAGCTGGAGAACGCTCTTTGTAGAGCAAAGCGTTACCACCAGACAGCGGCAAACAGATGAATCATGGATCACGCTACTATGCTTGACGTGTAGTAGTCCGCTGGGATTCCCCCTCCGGATGATGCAAAAGGAGGGGGAGGACACAACGCTGTGCCACGGCACCGGCTCAGTCGACGGGCTTCTCGCCGGAGACCTCCGGCGCCGATTCCGTGCCGTGCTCGCGAAAGGACTGCACCGGCATCTCGCGGGGGACTTCCCGTGGCGGCTCGGCCGGGGTCGCCGGCGGCGGTGGTGCCTCGGCGACGCGAAGCTCGCCTACCACCGCCGGGGGGCGGGTCTCGCTCGGGACCAGCAACAGGCCGGCGCGCCTCAGGGCCCGGCCGATGCTCAGGCTGGAGCTCCAGCGGACCAGCGGAGCGGCCATCACCAGGCCGAGCCACACCGGCGTCAGCCAGATGAAGAAGCTCGGGGTGAAGGCCCAGGTCACCAGCGCCCACAAGGCGCCGATCAGTGACCATAGCCAGGTGTGGCGAAAGGCTTCCTTCCAGGGCAGGGCGCGGCCCTCGCGGGACTGTGGATCCCAGGCCACGGTGCGGCCGCTCAGTACCTGAATCACGAAACGACTGTGGAACACCATCATCAAGGGCGCGATGAGCATGGCAAACAGCGTCTCCAGCAGCATGCTGGCGACGAGCCGGGCCCGTCCGCCATAGGCCTGTGGGTTCTGGATCAGCCCCAGCACCAGCCCTAGCACCTTGGGCATCAGCAGCATGCCCAGGGTGCCGATCAGCAGCGGCATGATCAGGTTGGGTGGGGCGATCGGCCAGTCGGGAAACAGCTGCGAACTCGAGGTGAAGAAGTTGGTCGGCACCAGCGCCCGGATCAGGGCGTCGATGGTGCTGATCACCAGGATCGCCAGCCACACCAGCGACGACAGGTAGGCGAGGGCACCGAAGAAGAAGTGCAGACGGCTGAGCACGTGCAGTCCGCGCCCGCCGAGCAGGCGCATATGCTGCAGATTGCCCTGAACCCAGCGCCGGTCGCGCTTGGCGTAGTCGAGGATATGACTCGGCATCTCTTCGAAGCTGCCGCCCAGGTCGGTGCGCATGCGCACCTGCCAGCCGGCACGGCGCAGCAGCGCCGCCTCGACGAAGTCGTGGCTCAGGATATCGCCACCCAGCGGTGGCTTGCCGGGCAGCTCCGGCAGGCCACAGGCATCGGTGAAGGCGTCCACGCGAATGATGGCGTTGTGGCCGAAGTAGTTGGCCGCGGTGGCGTGCCAGAAGCTCAGACCGCTGGCCAGCATCGGCGAGTAGAGTGCAGCAGCGAACTGGTTGGCGCGGCCGAACAGGCTGTCCTGGCGCACCGGAATCGGCACCGTCTGCAACAGGCCAAGGCGCGGGTTGGCCATCATCTCGTCGATCAGCTCGATGACGGTGGTGCCGCTCATCAGGCTGTCGGCGTCGATCACCAGCATGTAGTCGTAGTGGCTGCCCCAACGGGTGCAGAAGTCGCCCAGATTGCCTGCCTTGCGCCCGACGTTACTGTCACGGTGGCGGTAGTGCAGTTGGCAGTGGCCTTCCAGGCGCTTCTGCAGCTCGGCCATGGCGGCCTTTTCCTCGGCCACCACCTCGTCGTCGGTGCTGTCGCTGAGCACGAAGGCTTCCACCTCGATGCCTTGCGGCAGGTCATCCAGATCCTTGCAGGTGGCCTCGAGTCCGGCGGCGACTCGCAGCACGTCCTCGTTGTGGATCGGCATCACCAGGGCGGTGCGGGAGTGGGAGCCTTCGGGCCGCATGGGATAGGAATGGCGCGGCTTCAGGCTCAGCGGGTCACGCCCGGTCAGGTTGAGCACGAAGCCGATCAGCGCGCTCCAGAAGGCCATGGTGATCCAGCCGAAGGTGATCGCGAACAGGCCGATGATCGCCATCTCGAGCGGACTGATGCCCTCCACGTAGAGGATCCTGAACATGGTCCAGACCCCCAGCGCCGTGGTGGCGGCAATGGCCAGGCCGACGCCAAGACGTCGCAGGCGTGGCCAGGGTACCTCGGGAGTATGGGCGTTCATCAGGGGCTCCAGATGCTGTTCCAGGTTTCGCTCAGGCGCTCGCCACGAAGCATGAGGGTCAGGCGGATATCAGCGGGCTGGTCGCCGTCGGGCAGCAGCGTGAAGCTGGCGCGCCAGGTGTCGTTGTCGGGCAGCGGTGTGACCTTGGCCTCGGCGGTCTCGCCGCTGGAGGTGGTCAGGGTCATCTCGACCGGTTGGCTGGCATCGAGTCCCTCGAGCTCACCGCCGCGGAAGTCGATGATGAACTGGCGCAGGCGCTCGTCGGGGGGATCGCTCTGTCCCGGCACACCGCCCCAGCCCTGGCGCGAACGCACCACACGAGCCAGCGGTTCGGCCGTGGGGGTGTCGCCGAAGGTCCAGGTACGATAGCGGTAGGTGCGGGAGTCGCCGGCCATCAGCGGGTTGGCGGGCACCCAGTAGGCGGTGATGTTGTCGTGGGCCTCGCTGTCGGTGGGGATCTCCACCAGCTCGACGTGGCCTTCACCCCACTCGCCCTGGGGTTCGACCCACTGACTGGGGCGACGCTCGTAGCGGGCCTCCATGTCCAGGTAGGCGTTGAAGTGCTGGGGCCGCTGGACCAGGCCATAGCCCTTGGGCGAGGTGTCCTGCAGCCCTGAGATCTGGAGGCTTTCGGGGTTTTCCAGCACGCGCCAGGTCCACTCGTCGGTGCTGGTGGCCATCAGCAGGCCGCTGGAGTCATGTACCCGGATGCGGTAGTCGTCCTCCTGGCGGCGATCCATCTCGCCATGCAGGAACATGCTGGTCAGCGGTGCGACGCCGAGCTTCTCGACGTCTTCCCTGGCAAACAGGCGTGCCTCGGTGTCGACCTGGGTGCGCTTGCCCGGGGCGATGTCGAAGCGGTAGGCGCCGGCCAGAGACGGGCTGTCCAGCAGCGCCAGCACGGTCATGTGGGTATCGCCGGGCTGCGGCTTGACCAGCCAGTATTCGCGAAAGGCGGGAAACTCCTCGCCCCGGGGCAGGGCGGTGTCGATGGCCAGGCCACGGGCCGACAGGCCGTAGCCCTGGTCGCGGCCGACCAGGCGGAAGTAGGACGCGCCCAGAAATACCGCGAACTCATCCTTGTAGTCGGCGCGGTTGAGCGGGTAGTGCAGGCGAAAGCCGGCATAGCCGAGCCCACTCAGATCGAGCTCGGCGAGGTCGGCGGCATCGTCGTCGTAGCGAAAGCGCTCAGGCTCGAAGGGCAGCGAGCGTACCTCGCCATCCTCCAGCAGGTGGATATCCACCGGCTGGTCATACAGAAAGCCTGGGTGGAAGAGCTCCACCTCGAAATCGCCATCATCCTTCCACAGTGCCCGCTCATCGCGGTAGCGAATCTGTCGGTAGCGGTCGTAGTCCATCTCGGTTAATGCCTCGGGCAGCTCGGCCGAGGCCTCTTCATAGGGGGACGCGGCCAGTTCCTTGGCCCGGTTCGTGACCTGTTCGAACAGCGCGCCGGTCTCGACGGCCATGGCCGGCGTCGTCAATGCGGCGCTGGTGATGACGCCGACGAAGGCGAGCGCCAGGTTGCGCGAGCCAGGTCGCCGCCGAGCAAGGGTGTGTCGTGCTCGAGATATTGCCGTGTCCAAGTGCGCTCTCCTTGCGAGCGGACGAACGCCCGGTGGCTCGGGTTCGCCCGCTGGGGGTGTAGGGGATCCTTCTGCCGTTCACATCGATGGCATGTTCTATGCGACTTTCTATGCCACTTTCTATGTCGCTTTCTATGCCAAATCGAGCCAGCCTTTAATCTAGCCTATTGGCCGAGACAAAAGTTGCAATAGATGTCATTCGAGTGCATTTGAGGGTTTGTGCTAATTCGGGTTCCGTGTCGCCGATTAGCGACGGTGTTGGGGTGGGCAGGTTACTGAGCGGTAACAGGCGAAGTGGATGCACGAGCTTGCGGTCGAGGCAGCGCGTATCTGCTGTGTAGATACGTACAGGAGGGGAGTGATATGGAACTCAAGATTCAGAAGTGGGGCAATAGTGCCGCCATCAGGTTGCCAGTTGAATTGCTTCGACAGCTGGGCCTCAGCGATGGGGATTTGCTGGAAGTCGAGGAAACTTCCCACAGGTTGGTGTTGAAGCCTGTGGCGTCAAAGCCAAAGTATTCCCTGGAGGAATTGCTGGCACGCTGTGATCCCGAGGCTCCCGAGCCTGAAGACCTGGCAGCCTGGCAGGAAATGGCCCCGGTAGGGCGTGAAGAATGAAGCGTGACAAATATAGCCGTGGCGATATTGTGCGAGTTCCCCTCAATCTGACCGAAGGACGCGAGCAGCGAGGTGACTTTCGCCCTGCGCTAGTGTTGACGCCAATAGCTTTCAATCATTTTGGTACGGTGGTCGTGGCACCCATCACCCAAGGTGGCAACTTCGCGCGCCACGCAGGCTTTGCGGTACCTCTGAGCGGGACCCGTACGCAGGGGGTAGTGCTGGTCAATCAGATCAGGACTGTCGATCTTGAAGCGCGCGGAGCGCGCAGAGTCGAGTCTGCCCCGGATCACGTCGTCGATGATGCTTTAGCGCGTGTTCGTACGTTATTTGAATAGGCCGTGGTCGCAAATTCTTAGGCGCTGTCCGAAAAGTCGACGAGCGAAGGTTAGACAAGGCAAAAATCGGTGAGAAAGCGCAGTTTACGGGGTGTAAATGAGCATTTTGACCGGGCTGGCGCACCAGCCGATTTTTAACGCCGTATTACCGAACGCAGGCACTTTTCAGACAAGCCCTAGTGCTGGCATTGCCGCGCCTACCACAGCCAGCTGGATGGTCTGGGCGGCGGCAGGCGCTGGTGCAGGGCACGCCAGCCGACGATGCAGCGGATCACGAACCAGGCGGTGACCAGCAGTGGGGGCAGTGCCAGGCCGATGATCAGCACCGACAGTACCACTGCGGCGACCATGTAGAGCAGGCCGATCCAGAAGGTGCTGATCAGAAACTGGTAGTGGGCACGCAGCCAGGGGGCGGCGTCGGTGCGATAGACGTAGGCGACGACCAGCGCGATCAACAGTGTCACGAATCCGCTCACCAGCCCTGCCAGGTAGAGCAGATAGAGGACGTGGCCGACGCGAGTCTCCGGCGGCGGTGACACTGACGCTGTCGTCACTTCATGTTCCTCGAGCTGTAGAGGCGGTAACGGCGGAAGTCGGGATCGCCACGTTGTTCTTCCAGGGTCTTGGTGTAGCGCTTGTATTCCCACTGGTACTGGGCCGGGTCGAGTGCGATCACCGCCTCGATGCTGGCATTGACCCCGCTGCAGGAGATGGTCTCGTCTTCATCGTAGACGCGCTCGTCGGCGGCCAGGAAGTACAGCGCGAAGCCCCGCCCGGGACGGCGCAGAGCGACGCCGGTCACGACCCTTGCATTGGTGCGCGACACCAGCTTGGGCAACAGGGTGGCAGTGTAGGCGGGGCGCTCGAAGAAGGGCGCGAAAACGCCGCTGCCCCAGCTGGGTTCCTGATCGGGCAGGATGCCGACGGCCTCGGATCGCTTGAGCGCCTTGAGCAGCGCCGCCACGCCTCGGGGGTTGGTCGGCACCAGGCTGGCGCCGCAGCGCTCGCGCCCGGCGCGGATGATCGGGTCCAGCGGTGCCAGCTTGGGCGGCTCGTACATGGCGGTGAAGGGGAAGTGGCTCGACAGCCAGAAGTTCAGCACCTCCCAGTTGCCGAAGTGAGGCGCCAGGATGATCACGCCCTTGCCCTCGGCGCGGGCATCATCCAGCAGTTCGCGGCCATGTACCTCGACGATGCTGTCGGCCACTCGGTCGGGGTCGCCCTGCCAGGCAAAGCCGAGTTCCAGCATGGTGGCGGTGGAATGCTTGAGGCTTTCGCGCCCCAGGGTGGCGCGACGGGCCTCGGTAAGGTCGGGATAGACCACTTCCAGGTTGAGCCTGGTCACCGCGCGTTCGCGCTTGAGCAGGGGGTAGGCCACATTGACCAGGGCGACGCTGAGTCGCCACAGGGTCGTCGGTGACAGTCGTGACAGTATCCGCCACAGGCGTGATATCGCGGTAGCCTGGAGTCGCTGTTGCCAGGGGACGTTCATATCAGATCAACCAACTTTCCACATTGTCCGGAGCGCGCTTTTCCTGCAGTGCCTTGAAGCCTTTGACGCAGCGCACGATCAACCACACCGCCAGGGCCAGCAGCAGCGGCAGGCCGATCACGATCAAGGTCAGGATCGAGGCCACGATGCCGTAGAGCAGGCCTATCCAGAAGGTACGGATCTGGTAGCGATAGTGCTCGTCTAGCCACTCGGGGCCCTTGCCACGGTAGACGTAGGCGATGATCACCCCGATCACCGCGGTGAAGCCGGTGACCAGGTTGGCCAGCAGCAGCGCGTAGCCCACCAGCGACATGGTGGTGTCGGCGGGGGGCGTGTCGCCAGGTGAGGGAGGCTCGACAGTGGGTCGTTGAGGCGTAAGGTCGTGTTGGCTCATCCATGGTCCCTTGGGTGCATGTCATACGGCCCCGTTATCATACCCAGCCTGTGCCGCATTGCCATGACAGGCGAAGCGACCCGCAGGGACGACCGACGTTACTCCTGTTTGAGCGGACGGCTGATCTCCAGCAGGTTGCCGTCCGGGTCGCGAAGATACAGCGACTCGATCTTGCCGGTGGCACCCTGACGTTCCACGGGGCCCAGTTCCACCTCGACCGACAGGGCATCGAGGTGAGCCTTCACCTCAGCCAGCGGCAGATGGCTCTTGAAACAGACGTCGAGGCTGCCTGGGGTAGGGGTGGCGGCCCTGGGGGTCACGTCGGTGGCGGTCCAGTGCAGGCGCAGGGCCAGCTCGCCGAGCATCAGGTCGACCCGCTCGGTATCGCGATAGCGGACGTCCAGGCCCAGAACGCGGGTGTAGAAGTCCACGGCGCGGGAAATATCGGTCACGGTGATGACCAGGTGATCTAGACCTGACAGCATGCCTCTCTCCACAAATGATCCAAGTCCCAGAGAATACGACGATGCCAAGCTGTCCGCTATGCGCAAACCCGACGACGCACCACTTTCATGCGGACGGGCGCCGCGACTATTTTCGCTGTTCGGTATGTGACCTGGTGGCGGTGCCTCCCGAGCAGCGACTGGGACCGCAGGCCGAGAAGGCGGTCTACGATCAGCACGACAACCGCCCGGATGATCCCGGCTACCGTCGTTTTCTGGGTCGCCTGTTTGATCCCCTGAGCGAGCGTCTGTCGCCGGGTGCCGAGGGGCTCGATTTCGGTGCGGGGCCCGGTCCGACGCTGTCGCTGATGTTCGAGGAGGCGGGGTTTGCCACTCGGATCCATGATCCCTACTACCATCCCGCGCCGGAGAACCTGAAGCGGTATTACGATTTCATCACCGCCACCGAGGTGGTCGAGCACCTGTTCGCGCCCGGCCCGGTGCTGTTTGCGCTGGCGCGACAACTGCGACCCGGTGGCTGGCTGGGGCTGATGACCAAGCGCACGCCGGAGGACTTTGCCCGCTGGCACTATATTCGTGATCCCACCCATGTGGTGTTCTTCAGCGAGACGAGTTTTCGCTGGTTGGCCGAGGCACTCGGCATGAGTGTCGACTTCCCCGCGGCCGATGTGGTTCTGATGCGCCGTGACACGAGTCACTGAGGCCGGATTTATGCTTGACCAACAATGCGTTACAGATGCATGGGGGACGCCCTTCGAAAGACATTGACAGGCGCGAAAAGGGGGGTATATTCGCCGCCCAAGAGTCGTCGATACGCACCGCGACGGACGGACTCGAAACATCAACACCCACCCGCCGCCGCCGTCCGCGTCGTCCGCATCGCTGGAGCCCGACTCCTCATGTCTCCCCAACTCCTGGCCATGGCCCTGCCCCCCGTTCTGGGGCTATTCATTCTGGGCATCGGCAACGGTTTTCTGTCTTCGCTTATCACCCTGCGCCTGGACGCCGCCGGTGAATCGCCGGTGGTCATCGGCTGGGTCTCCGGCGCCTACTTCATCGGTCTTGGCCTGGGTGCCCTGTTCAACGACCGGCTGCTGCTCGCTATCGGCCATATTCGTGCCTACGGCAGCTTCGCCTCGCTGGTGGCGGTGACGGTGCTGCTGCAGGGGCTGATCCTGGATCCGGTGGCCTGGTTCGGGCTGCGTCTGATCGGTGGCTGGGCCACGGTCGGGGTCTTCCTGGTGATCGAGAGCTGGCTGCTGGCCTCCGGAGACTCCAAGGTGCGCGGGCGTCTGCTGGCGCTGTACATGATCGCCCTGTACGGCTCAGGTGTGCTCGGTCAGCTGCTTTTGGGCATCACCCAGAATATGGGCGAAACCGCCCCCTTCATGGTCATCGGTGCCCTGGCCTCGCTATCGGTGCTGCCGATGGCGATGATTCCGCGGGTCACGCCACTGCTCGACAAGGTCGAGCCGCTGTCGCCACTGCGCCTGATGATCCTCACCCCCACCGGGGTGGTGGGGGCCTTCGGTTCCGGCATGCTGGCGGCCGCAGTGTACGCCCTGATGCCGCTGTATCTGCAGCGTACCGGCTTTGATCTGGCCGAGGTCGGCCAACTGATGGCGATAACGGTACTCGGCGCCATGCTGCTGCAGTATCCGGTGGGCCGCTGGTCGGATCGTCACGACCGCCAGCTGGTGCTGATCCTGATCGGTCTGTTCTGCCTGGCCATCTCGCTGGCGGTGCTGCTGCTGCCGTTGCCGAGCTGGGGGCTGGCCGCGCTGCTGTTCCTGCTGGGCGGTGGCGTCTTCTCGTTGTATCCGGTATCGGTCAGCCACTCGGCGGACCGTGCCCCCGCCGGCGCCCTGGTGCCCATGAGTCAGGGGCTTTTGCTGATCAGCGCGCTTGGCTCCTCGGTCAGTCCGCCTCTGGTCAGCCCGGTGATGGCGGCGCTTGGCGATACCGCCCTGTTCATGGCCTTCGGCGCCCTCGGTGGCGCCCTGGTGCTGTTCTTCGCCTGGCGTCGCCTGGTGCGTCCGGCGCCGGTGCCGGTGGTGCCGTTCTCCCCGGCGACGCCGTTGTCGTCGGTGGGTGCGGAATTCGTGGTCACCGACGAGTGGGTGGCGGGCGCCAAGGAGCACGAGCATATGGAAGACCTGTCCGACGTGGTGCCGGACGTGGACGTGGCCGAGCCCATGGTGGGGCCGCCAGCCGAGGAAGGTCAGTACGTGCCTTATTTCGATGAAGACGGCTACCACGATGGCGTGCTCGAGGTGAACCATCACGAGTCTGATGAAGACGCCGCCGCTATCGAGCCAACGCCCGTCGAACCCGGCTGGGAGCAGGAGTCGCCGTCGGCGGCTGAGCCGGGCGACGCACCCAAGGGCTGATCAACGTGGCCGGCGAACTTGTCCCTTTGGGTCGCCGTGGGCGGCTCAGAGCTGGCAAGAGGCGCCGGCCTGAGCGGTCAACATGTGGCAGACAGTGGGCCTCAGTTCGGTCCGAACAGCAGCTTGAACAGCGCACGACGTACCGCGGGTGTCGCCTGCTGGCGGGCGTAGGCCAGCAGCACGTCGTGATGGTTGGGATGACGGGCGTTCTGTACCAGGATCTGACGAGCTTGCTGTAGCTGGGTGGCCGACATGACAGTCCCTCCGGAGCATCGGGTGCCCACCATGGGCACTTGAGTCCCACAGTAGTCGCGGTCCTGGCTCGCTCCTTACGATGCCTGGTTGTGCTGCAGCGGCCTATTTCCTTCCCACGTCGAAGACAGATGGTTTTTCTCAAGTGGTATCTGAGCTGCCACCTCCGCTTCTATCTCATCCGCTATCTGCGGCCTCATCGAGCTGCGCCCGCCAGGCCATGATGCGAGCGAAACGCTCTTCCTGGCCATGATCCGTGGGGCGGTAGAAGCGCTCGGTCGGCACTGCCTCGGGCCAGCAGTCGTGGGCCGACCCCGCCGGGTAGCCGTTGGGCTCGGCGTGGGCGTAGCGGTAGCCGTCGCCGTGGCCCAGGGAAGCCATCAGCTTGGTCGGTGCGTTGCGCAGGTAGGTCGGCACCTCCAGGCTCGGCTGGGCCGCGACAAAGGCCTGGGCCTTCTTCCAGGCCTGGTCGATGGCGTTGCTCTTGGGCGCTACCGTCAGGTGGATGGCGGCGTGGGCGATGGCGCGCTGGCCTTCGTAGTCGCCCAGACGCAGGTAGGCATCCCAGGCCGACATGACCAGTGGCAGGCAACGCGGGTCGGCGTTGCCGACGTCCTCCGAGGCGATGGCCGCCAGGCGACGGATGACGTCCAGCGGATCGCCACCGCCCTGGATAAAGCGGGCCATGTACAGAAGGGCGGCGTCGGGGCGCGATGAGCGTACCGACTTGTGCAGTGCCGACAGCAGGTCGTAGTAGTGATCGCCTTGCTTGTCGAAGGCGCTGGCAGTGTGGCCGATGACGTCCTCGAGCGCCTCGCGGGGCAGACGCTCTGCACCGCCTTCCGCCTGGGTGAAGTCGCAGGCGGTCTCCAGAAGGCCCAGGGCGCGCCGGGCGTCGCCGGCCGAGGCGCGCGCCAGTATCGCCAGCACCTCGTCTTCGACGCGGATGTCGCGGTGACCAAGGCCGCGCTCGGGGTCGGCCAGGGCGCGGCGCATGACCTCGATCAGCGCGGCCTCGTCCAGCGCCTTGAGCACATGGACACGGGCCCGGGACAACAGCGCCGAATTGACCTCGAACGAGGGGTTCTCGGTGGTGGCGCCGATCAGCGTCAAGAGCCCCGACTCGACGTGGGGCAGCAGGGCGTCCTGCTGACTCTTGTTGAGGCGGTGGATCTCGTCGAGAAACAATACCGTGGTCTGCCCCTGGCCCTGGGCCACCCGGGCGCGCTCCACCACCTCGCGAATGTCCTTGACCCCGGCCATGACCGCCGACAAGCGCTCCAGCCGTGCGCTGGAGGCGCTGGCGAGGATATCGGCCAGGGTGGTCTTGCCGACGCCGGGTGGCCCCCACAGGATCATCGAGCGTACCTGGCCGGCTTCTACCATGCGCCGCAATGGCTTGCCTGGCCCCACCAGCGACGGCTGGCCCACGTAGTCGTCCAGGGACCTCGGGCGCATGCGCCAGGCCAGGGGCGCGGCGTCTTCCTGGTGGGCCTGTTCGAACATGTCCATCGCCGACTCCTGAGAAGAATGAATTGAGCGCCAGACGTCAACGCTCAGGCGGTGTGTAGGAAATCAACCCTTCTGAATGTGGCAATTTTCGTCGGGCAAAAACTCGATTATGCGTCTAGGGTGATACATTCCGGTTCCCGCACGATCCGGAACCTGACCCGAGAAGGCCAGTCTAAGCTAGGGTGCCTTCAGCTCATGCTGACCACAGGAGGTTTCCGTCATGCCCATGCTAAAGCAACTGCGACGGGATCATGCCAACATGGCGCGCATACTGCACGTCCTGCAACTCAAGCAAAAGACCCTCGCGCAGGGAGAGCGGCCCAACTTCCAGCTCGTCAGGGAGGTGGTTGACTATATTCTCGACTACATGGCGGGTTTCACCCTGCCCCTGGAGCAGATCTGTACCGACCGTCTCAAGGAGCTGGCCCCCGAAAGCGAGGCAGTGGCCGAGCAGCTGTCCGGCGACTACCGCAAGCTCAAGGCCCGGCTGACGCGCCTGTCCCGTGACATCGACATGATCCTGATGGATGTCGCCATCCCCATGGACCAGTTTGCCGATGACCTCAAGCAGTACCTGGACAGCCACCGTGCTTACCTTCGCCAAGAGCGTGAGGAACTCTTCCCGCTGATCAGCGAGCACTTCTCGGACGAAGATCTCGATCGCCTAGCCCACGCCCTGCCGGAGAACGCCACCGCCGAACTTGAGCGACTCCAGGCGGCCTACCCTGAACTCTATGCCGAGCTACGCGAGGAGCCGGTACCCGCCTGATCGGTTTTTCCCTCGTTCGTTCCTTGCTTCTCGAGCATCACGTCGTCGGCCCGAACTCCGGTTCGGGCCGCATGACGTCTGCGCTCACCTCGGCGCGCTGGCGTATCCGTGGGCGCCCTTGCTGCGCTTATGCAGGTCCGCCAATGTCGGGTAGAATGGCGCCCATGTTGATTCAGGTGCCGTTTCCCTTGCTCAGCCTCTTGCCCCTCCTCCTTCCCCGTCTCCGGTCGGCCTCGATGGCGGCCCGATCCGATCGTGGGGGATATTTCCCCGCCGTCCGGCAGTGGCGGTGGGCATGGGCTTTGCCCGTCAGGGAGGAGGCTTGATGGCCGGACCTGTGCTGGTGTTCGACTCCGGCGTGGGCGGGCTTTCCGTGGTGGCGGCGCTCAGACGCCATCTGCCCGATACGGCGCTTGCCTACTGCTGCGACAACGCCATGCTGCCCTACGGTACGCGGCCGGACCCTTGGTTGGTCGAGCGGATCGTCGCGGTGTGCGAGGCGGCGGTGAATCGTACCGGTGCCGATACCCTGGTGGTGGCCTGCAATACCGCCAGCACCCTGGCACTGGAGGCCTTGCGCGAGCGCCTGGACGTGCCGGTGGTGGGCACGGTGCCGGCGATCAAGCCGGCCGCCCAGGCCAGTCGCAGTGGGCATCTGGCACTGCTGGCCACCAGCGCAACGGTCGCCCGGCCCTACACCCAGCGGCTGATCGACAGCTATGCGCCGCACTGCCAGGTCGAGAAGGTGGCCGCCGACGCGCTGGTGGCCGAGGCGGAGCGCGCCATCCAGGGGCACGCTATCGATCCTGCGGTGGTTCGCCAGGCGCTGGCAGCGCTTGTGGAGGATGCCCGTATCGATACGGTGGTGCTGGGCTGTACCCACTTTCCCTTGCTGCGTCGCTGGCTCGACGAGGCCATGCCGCGGGCCGTCACCTGGGTAGACTCCGGCGACGCCATTGCCCGACGGACGGCCCAGGTGGCGGTGGGCCCGGACGCCCGACAGGGCCTCGATGCGGCCTGGGTCACGAGTCTATTGCGGGATTCGTCAGGTGCGACGGACGCCTCGGAAAGGCTGACGCGAGGGCTTGCGTCCTTCGGCTTTGCGGCCCCTTGCCTGCTGGACGTGCCCAGCGCTTGACCCACCTCTTGTACACCGTCCGGCAGCGGCGCTGACCACGCCGCCATCGCCCACGTCATTTGTTTATTGTTCATCGTTTTTCCAGGAGTTTCCGTGGCCATACCCGTCGTTGAACCCGAACGCTATGCCGAACAGCTCGCCGCCAAGCGTGATCGCCTGGTCGAGCAGTTTGCGCGGTTTTCTCCGCCCGAGCTCGAGGTGTATCCGTCACCGCCGAGTCACTACCGGCAACGCTGCGAGTTTCGCGTCTGGCATGAGGGCGACGATCTCTACTATGTGATGTTCGAGGTCAATCCCGAGGACCCCGACGACAAGCGACTGGTACGCATGGACCAGTTCGCGGTGGCCAGCGAGCGCATCAATGCCCTGATGCCGGCGCTGCTCGACGCCATCCGTGACAACCCGGTGATGCGGCGCAAGCTGTTTCAGGTGGAGTTTCTGACCACCCTGGCGGGTGAGACGTTGATCAGCCTGATCTACCACCGCCCGCTGGAAGAAGACTGGGAGCGGGATGCCCGGGAACTCGAGCGCGAGCTTGGGGTGATGATCATCGGCCGCTCACGCAAGCAGCGGCTGGTGCTGACCCGCGACCACGTGTGGGAACGTCTCGAGGTGGACGGACAGGTACTGCACTACCAGCAGGTGGAAAACAGCTTTACCCAGCCCAATGCGCGCATCTGCGCCTCCATGCTGTCCTGGGCACGGGAGGTGACCACGGGCAGCCAGCAGCAGGACCTGGTCGAGCTCTACTGCGGCAACGGCAACTTCACCATCGCCCTGGCAGAGAATTTTCGCCGGGTTCTGGCCACCGAGATCTCGCGCACCTCGGTGGCAAGCGCCAGGGTCAATCTCGAGGCCAACGCGGTGACCAATGCCTTTGTCGCGCGGATGTCTGCCGAAGACTTCTCTTCTGCGCTCAAAGGGGAGAAAACAGGCCGGCGAGTGGACGAGATGTGCCTGGGTGACTATGACTTCTCCACAGTGCTGGTGGACCCACCGCGGGCCGGTCTGGACGCCGACAGCTGTGATCAACTGAGTGAATACCCGCGTATCGTCTATATTTCATGCAATCCGGACACCCTGGCCGTCAATCTCGAACAGCTCACCAGGACGCACCGCATCGTTCGTTTCGCTCTGTTTGACCAGTTCCCCTTCACCCATCACTGTGAGTGCGGGGTCTTGCTGGAACGGCGCTCCTGAGGCGCCAACGAGCCTAACGCAAGCGTGCTGTCAAGGGGGGATGCGTAACCGTCATGCTCCATGAGAAGGCGGGCATCTGGATGGGGGTGGGGTGGGGATTGGCGTAAGCTTGCCGAATGCGCCGGGAGCGCCGGATGCGTAGCGCCGCGCAGCACGCTCGTCACTACCTTTACACAGGCCACAGTGAAGTGGCCGCCGCCAACCGAGGTGAGGATGTTACACGTCGCACAGGATGACAGTCGCGAGGATCTGCTCAAGCAACTCGAGGAAAAGCTGGAAGGACGCCTCGATCAGGAAAAGGCCGGTCTGGTGGGTGACTTCGCTCGCCATTTCTACTCCACGGTGCCGCTGGAGGATCTGAGTGAGCGGCGCCTGGATGATCTGTACGGCGCCACCCTGTCGGTGTGGCACTTCCTGCAGCAGTTCGATCCGGCCTCACCCAAGGTCAAGGTGATGAACCCTGACTTCGAGGAGCACGGCTGGCAGTCGACCCACACCTTTGTCGCGGTGCTGCACGAAGACATGCCGTTTCTGGTCGACTCGGTGCGCATCGAGCTCAACCGTCGTGGCATGACCGTCCACGCCATCCACAATTCGGTCCTGTCGGTCGCTCGTGACAAGCAGCACCGGGTCGAGCGTGTGTCGTCTCCGGGTGAAAAGGACGCCCCCGAGCATCGTGAGTCGCTGATCGCCATCGAGGTGGATCGTCACTCCGACCCCGAGGAGCTGGCGGCCATCGAGCAGAGCATCCACGAGGTGCTGAAGGAAGTGCGCACGGCGGTGGCGGACTTCGATCCGATGCGCGCGCGCATCCGCGAGACCATCGACGAGCTCAATAGCTGCTGCCCAGGCCCGATCGACAAGGCCGATCACGACGAGGCGGTGGCCTTCCTCGAATGGATGCTGGAAGACAACTTCACCTTCCTCGGTTATGACGAGTTCACCGTCGACAAGGACAACGGTGGCCAGAGCCTCAATCAGGTCGACGGCAGCGAGCTCGGTCTGTTCCGTCTGTCCGATGCCCAGTATCGCCAGCGTATCCGCACCGACCAGGGAGTCGAGGGCGATCGCTACGTGCTGGTGCCGCAGCTTCTGTCATTCGCCAAGAGTGCCTTCCACGCCCGCGTCCACCGTCCCACCTATCCGGATTACGTGACCATCGATCGCTATGACGACAAGGGCAACGTCATCGGCGAGCGTCGATTCCTGGGGCTGTTCACCGCTGGGGTCTACAACGACTCGCCGCGTCATATTCCGATCCTGAGGCGCAAGCTCAAGACGGTGATGGATATCGCCGGCTTCAACCCCAAGGGCCACAACGGCAAGCAGCTGACCCAGATCCTCGAGGTCTATCCCCGCGACGACCTGTTCCAGATCGACACAGACGAGCTGGCCCAGACGGCGCTGGGTATCCTCGATATCCGTGAACGTCGCCGGGTGCGGCTGTTCATCCGCGAGGATCGCTTCGGTCGCTTCTATTCGTGCCTGGTATTCGTGCCGCGCGATGTGTTCTCGACCGAGCTTCGTCTGCGTCTGCAGAACCTGCTGTGCGAGGAACTCGACGCCACCTTCGGTGACTTCAACACCTACCTGTCCGAATCGGTGCTGGCGCGGATCCAGTTCATCCTGCGCTTCAACGGCGACACGCCGACCGACTACGACATCAAGGCGCTGGAAGAGAAGCTGGCGCGGCTCGCCCGCAACTGGCGTGACGATCTGCTCAATGCCGCCATCGAAGGCTTCGGCGAGGAACACGCCAACCAGCTGCTGGATCGCTTCCGCGACGCCTTCCAGGCCAGCTACCAGGAAGACTTCAGCGCTCGCACTGCGGTGTACGACCTGCAGCACATCGGCGAGCTGGACAACGGCAAGCCGCTGGCGCTGTCGCTGTACCGACTGATCGAGGAAGAGGGCAGCGGCGTCAACCTCAAGCTGTTCCACAAGCGCAAGCCGATTCCGCTGTCCGACGTGCTGCCGATGATGGAAAACCTGGGGCTCAGGGTCATCGGTGAACGCCCCTACGAGGTCGAGGCGGTGGACGAGAGCTACTGGATCCACGACTTCGATCTGGAGCATCACACCGACACCGAGGTCAACCTGCAGGAGATGCGCAAGCCGTTCATCGAGGCCTTCCAGCGCATCTGGGCCGGCGAGGCGGACAATGACCGCTTCAACCGTCTGATCATCGGCGCCAACCTCGACTGGCGTGAAGTGGCGATGCTGCGCTCCTACGCGCGTTATCTGAAGCAGATCCGCTTCGGCATCTCCCAGAACTTCATCGCCAATGCACTGGTGGCCCACCCGCAGATCACCCGCGAGCTGGTGACCCTGTTCGAGCTGCGCTTCGATCCCGAGGATCGTCCCGCCGAGGGTGAGATCGAGGCCTGCGTAGAGCGCATCAATGGCCTGCTCGACGACGTCGCCAGCCTCAACGACGACCGGCTGCTGCGTCGTTACGTGGAGCTGATCCAGGCGACCCTGCGCACCAACTACTATCAGAAGACCGAAGATGGCGGCTTCAAGGACTACCTGTCGTTCAAGCTGGAACCGTCCAAGGTCACCGGCATGCCCAAGCCGCGCCCGATGTTCGAGATCTTCGTCTGCTCGCCGCGGGTCGAGGGTGTTCACCTGCGCGGTGGCAAGGTCGCCCGTGGCGGCCTGCGCTGGTCGGATCGCCACGAGGACTTCCGTACCGAGGTGCTCGGGCTGGTCAAGGCGCAGCAGGTCAAGAACTCGGTGATCGTGCCGGTGGGGGCCAAGGGCGGCTTCGTGTGCAAGCGCATGCCGGAAGGTGCCGATCGCGAGACCATCCAGAAGGAAGGCATCGCCTGCTACCAGACCTTCATCCGCGCGCTGCTGGACGTGACCGACAATCTGGTCGGTGGCGAGGTCGTCGAGCCGAAGAACGTGGTACGCCACGACGAGGCCGACCCCTACCTGGTGGTGGCGGCCGACAAGGGCACCGCCACCTTCTCCGACATCGCCAACGAGATTTCCATCGAGTATGGCCACTGGCTGGGTGACGCCTTTGCTTCCGGCGGCGCCAACGGCTACGACCACAAGAAGATGGGCATCACCGCCAAGGGCGCCTGGGAGTCGGTCAAGCGTCACTTCCGTGGCCTCGGCATCAATACCCAGTCCGACGAGTTCAGCGTGGTCGGTATCGGTGACATGGCCGGTGACGTCTTCGGCAACGGCATGCTGCTGTCCGAGACCATTCGCCTGGTCGGTGCCTTCAACCATATGCACATCTTCGTCGATCCGACGCCGGATGCGGCCAGCACCTTCAAGGAGCGCAAGCGCCTGTTCGAGATGCCGCGCTCCAGCTGGGAAGACTATGACACCTCGTTGATCTCCGAAGGCGGCGGCGTCTTCTCCCGTGCGGCCAAGTCGATCAAGATCACGCCGCAGATGAAGGAGGTCTTCGGCATCAGCGAAGACAAGCTGCCGCCCAATGAGCTGATCCAGGCGATGCTGCGCTCGAAGGTCGACCTGATCTGGAACGGCGGCATCGGCACCTACGTCAAGGCCAGCACCGAGACCGACGCCGAAGTCGGCGACAAGGCCAACGACGTGCTGCGCATCGACGGCAAGGAACTGAACTGCCGAGTGGTAGGCGAGGGCGGCAACCTTGGCCTGACCC
The DNA here is from genome assembly GCF_003856855.1 of Halomonas sp. YLB-10. NCBI lineage: Bacteria > Pseudomonadati > Pseudomonadota > Gammaproteobacteria > Oceanospirillales > Halomonadaceae > Halomonas > Halomonas sp. YLB-10. The sequence continues at coordinate 236,986 of NZ_RRCU01000001.1, read as the reverse complement.
AGCGCGGGCGCATGGAGGCGGCGGCGCGTGGTGTGCGCGTCAACACCGACTTCATCGACAACGCTGGCGGGGTCAACTGCTCCGACCATGAGGTCAACATCAAGATCCTGATCGATGAGGTGGTGGCCAACGGTGACATGACCGACAAGCAGCGCAATCAGCTGCTGGCGGACATGACCGAGGAAGTCAGCGAGCTGGTGCTGACCGACAACTATCGTCAGACCCTGGCGCTGGATCTGTCCGAGCGGCTGTCCCACCAGGGGATCGGGCCCTATCGCCGCTTTATCAGCGAACTGGAAGCGGCCGGTCAGATCGATCGCGAACTCGAGTTCCTGCCCTCCGACGAGGAGCTCCAGGAGCGTTCGGCCAATGACCAGGGCATGGTGTTGCCGGAGCTGTCGGTGTTGATCTCCTACGCCAAGAGCACGCTCAAGGGCGACCTGATCGCCTCCGACGTGCCCGACGACGAGATCATCGCCCAGCACGCCACCCGGGCCTTCCCCCAGAGCCTGGTGGAGCGCTACCGCGACCAGGTCCTGAGCCACCGCCTGAAGCGCGAAATCGTGGCGACCCAGCTGGCCAACGATCTGGTCGACCACATGGGCATCGTGTTCACCCGCCGGCTGATCGACTCCACCGGCATGGGGCGTGCGGACATCGCGCGGGCCTACGTCATCGCCCGTGACAGCTTCCAGCTGCCCAAGCTGTGGGAGCAGATCGAAGCGCTCGACAATCAGGTCTCGACCGATATCCAGTACGGCATGATGCTCGACCTGATGCGCATGATTCGCCGCGCTTCACGCTGGTTCCTGCGCCATCGTTCGGGCCAGGCTGCCGGTGACTGCATCGAGTACTACCAGCCGCGTATTGCCCAGCTGCAGGAGAATATCGGCAAGCGTCTGCGTGGCGAGGAACTCGAGGCCTGGCAGGCCCGCCGTGACGAACTCGTCGACGCCGGGGTGCCCGAGGCGCTGGCCTCCACCGTGGCCGCGGCCGATAGCCTGTACGCGGCGCTGGGCATCATCCAGACCGCCCGTCAGGTCAACGAGAAGCCGCAGAAGGTGGCCGAGGTCTGCTACGAGATTGGCGCCCGTCTGGAGCTGCCGTGGATGATCCAGCAGGTTACCGCCTTGCCGGTGAAGGATAGCTGGCAGGCCCAGGCGCGGGAGACCTTCCGCGACGACATCGAGCGTCAGCAGATGGCGTTGACCGCCAGCGTGATGAAGATGGAGAGCGGCGCCCGCGATACCGCCGGACGTGTCGATCAGTGGCTCAAGCACCACGAGTCCATGCACAAGCGCTGGTGCCGCCTGATCAACGAGGTCGACAGTGGCGCCCAGGGCGGCTTCCCGCTGTTTGCCGTGGCGGTGCGTGAGCTGGTGGATCTGGCCGAGAGCAACAGCGAGGTCTAGACCCCGGGTCAGTGAGTCGACCACGCGAGGACGCCCACGGGCGTCCTCGTCGATTCTCGGGACGATCGAGTGGAACCGTGGCGTTGGTTCACACCAGGTGGCGGTTCACACAATGCAAGAAGGGCGCCCCTGGGGGCGCCCTTCTTGCGTCTGGCCTTTGCAGGCCTTGTCGGCAACCAACGGACCGAGGCTTAGCGGCAGCTGATGCTCCAGATCGCCTTGAAGCCTTCGCTGTCGTCGTTCAGCGCCGCCAGGTTGGTGTCTTCGTTGACGGTGCCGCCTTCGACCATGGCCTCGGCGCGCTCACGCTTTTCCGGGCTGGTGTTGGGGCCAAGCACCTGTTGCTCTTCGATGATGAATTCGTCGCGATCCTGGGCCTCGCACTGCTCCAGTGCGCGTTCCTTGGCCTCTTCCAGGGCTTCCTGGCGATCGTCGCCGAGCCCGGTGACGATGTAGTCGGTGCTCTCTTTCTCCATCGAGGCGCTGTCGCTGGCGCAGCCGGCAAGGCCGAGGGCGGCAACGGCGCCGAGGGCAAGCATCATGGGGCGAGTCTTGATCATCATGCGGTCTCTCCTTTTCCGTCTCGGGGATCCCTGTTTCCAGCAGGGATGGGCGCTTGTCACCCGCGCCTTGCTGACCATGCTAACGAATCAGCACAGCAGCACAAGAGTAGCGTACCGGCGACGGGGGGTGTCGCAGACGGGAGACGGCAGGCAAGGGACGGCAAACAAGAGTCGGCAACCAAGAGCCGGTAGATAAGTGACAGCAGACGAGGGGGCGCACGAAGCGGGAGGCAAGAGTCGGTAGACAAGAGCCGGTAGATAAGTGACAGCAGATGAGGGGGCGCACGAAGCGGGAGGCAAGAGTCGGTAGACAAGAGCCGGTAGATAAGCGACAGCAGACGAGGGGCGTACCAAGCGGGAGGCAGGAATCGGTAGATAGGCGACGAGGTGGCGGGACCACCGATCGGCCATCAGTGCCCGTGGGGCAGTGATGGCCGGTCGATGAATCCGCTCAGCGCGCTACAGCAGGAAGATCGTCGCCAGGCCGAGGAAGGACATGAAGCCGATCACGTCGGTGACGGTGGTCAGAATGACCGAGCCGGACAGCGCTGGATCGATGTTCATGCGCTTGAGCACGAGGGGAATCACGATGCCGCAGACCCCGGCGGCCAGCATGTTGATGACCAGGGCGGCGGCGATGATCACGCCGATCGCCACGCTCTTGAACCAGAGCACCGCCAGCACCGCCACCACCAGGGCCCAGACGACACCGTTGAGCAGGGCAATGCCGACCTCCTTGCGCAGCAGCCAGTTGCTGTTGGTCTTGCTGATCTGGCCAAGGGCGAGGCCGCGAATGGCCAGGGTCAGGGTCTGGCTGCCGGCGATGCCGCCCATGCTGGCGACGATCGGCATCAGTACCGCCAGCGCCACCACCTTCTCCAGGGCATCCTCGAACTGACCGATGACCCAGGCGGCGAGAAAGGCGGTCAGCAGGTTGATGCCGAGCCATACCGCACGACGCTTGGCGCTGGGCAAAACCGGCGCGAACAGGTCTTCCTCCTCGTCGAGGCCGGCCATGTTCATCAGCGCCTGTTCGGAGTTCTCCTGGATGACGTCGACGATATCGTCGATGACGATACGGCCGATCAACATGCCGTCGTTGTCCACCACCGGGGCCGACGTCAGGTCGTGGGTCTGGAACAGGGTGGCCACGTCGCGGGACTTCATGTCGCCCTGGATGACGTCGACGTCGGCGTCCATCAGCTCCGCCACCGAGGTCTCCTGATCATGGGAAACCAGCCGGGCCAGCGGCAGCACGCCGACGAAGTGGCCGATGCGGTCCACCACCATCAGGTTGTCGGTGTTGTCCGGGATCGACTCCTTCCAGCGCAGGAAGCGCTGCACCGTCTCGAGGGTGACGTCGGAGCGCACCCCGATGGCGTCGGTGCGCATCAGGCGCCCGGCGCTGTCTTCCTCGAAGGACAGGGTCTCCTGCAGACGAGTGCGCTGCATCTCGTCCATGGTGCGCAGCATGTCCTCGGCCACCTGCTTGGGCAGGTCCTCGAACAGCTCTGCCAGGTCGGCGGTGTCCAGGCTTGCCGTGGCGGCGACGATCTCCTCGGGGTCCATGTCCTCGAGCAGGGTGCTGCGCACCTCGTCATGGACGTGCAGCAGAACCTCGCCGTCGTCCTCCGCTGGTACCTGTTCCCATAGCCTGATGCGCTCGCTCAGCGGCAGCGATTCGAGCAGCAGGGCGACCTCGGCGGGTTCGAGATCCTCCAGGGCCTCGGAGACCTCCTGGGGGTTCTCGTCTTCCAGGGCCAGGTGGATGCGCGACAGCTGGCTTTCAAACGTCTCGGTCACTTCTGTCATGGGCCCTCCCGGCATATGTCGCTGACTGACAAGACAACGATCGTGTCCTACGTTGATGGAGTTAGTAGAACACAACTATTTACAAAGAAAAGGAGTGGCGAATGGCTGGATCGAGCGAGGGCTACCACGAACCGGTGGAAGAGTTGACGGCGCAGACCCGGGATTACCATCGCGCCATCGTGTCGTTGATGGAGGAACTGGAGGCAGTCGACTGGTACAACCAGCGAGTTGACGCCTGTCAGGACGAAGATCTACGCAAGATCCTCGAACATAACCGTGATGAGGAAAAGGAGCACGCGGCCATGACCCTGGAGTGGCTGCGCCGCAAGGATCCCGCCATGGACAAGTATCTACGCGAGTTTCTGTTTACCGAAGGGGACATTGGACACTGACGACCTGGGATGAAAGCCCGTTTGGGCAAAACTGCTGAGGTCTGATTCAGGAAGTCGTCGTGGCGTCGCGGCTGCGCTATACTCGCGCCCGGCCGCGCGCCCTCGTCCTTTTTCGCCTCGGAGACGCCATGTACGATCTCGCCCGCTCCCTGTTGTTTCGCCTGGATCCCGAACGGGCCCACGGCCTGTCCTTGACGTCGCTGGACTGGGCGGCGCGCGTGAAGGCGACGCGGTTGCTGGCAGGTGCCCGCGTGGACGATCCGGTCAAGGTGATGGGCTTGAGCTTCCCCAACCGTATCGGCCTGGCGGCGGGGCTCGACAAGAACGCCGATCACCTCGACGCTCTGGGGGCGCTGGGCTTCGGCTTCGTCGAGGTCGGCACCGTGACCCCCAGGGCCCAGTCCGGCAACCCCAAGCCCCGGCTGTTCCGCCTGCCCGAGCGTGGCGCCATCATCAATCGGATGGGGTTCAACAACCTCGGCGTGGATCACCTGGTGGAGCAGGTAAAGGCCAGCCGCTACCGCGGGGTGATCGGCATCAATATCGGCAAGAACCTGACCACCTCGGTGGAGGACGCCGGTGACGACTACCTTTACTGCCTGGAGCGGGTTCACGCCCACGCCGACTACGTGGCGGTCAATATCTCGTCACCGAATACCCCGGGGCTACGCAACCTGCAGTTCGGCGACCACCTCGATGAGTTGCTCGGACGCCTGCGCTCGACAGGCACTCGCCTCGATGAACAGAGTGGACGCCGTGTGCCGCTGGCGGTAAAGATCGCCCCGGACATGGACGAGGAAGAGGTCGTCCTGGTGGCGCGGGCGCTGGCGGACAATGGCATCGACGCGGTGATCGCCACCAACACCACGGTATCCCGTGAAGCGGTGCAAGGGCTTGCGCACGCCGATGAGCAGGGCGGACTGTCGGGTTGCCCGGTGTTCGACGCCTCCAACCTTGTGATCGAGCGGCTGCGCCAGGCGTTGCCCGACATGCCGATCATCGGCGTCGGCGGCGTCGACAGTGGCCAGGCGGCGGTGGCCAAGCGTCAGGCAGGGGCGGATCTGGTGCAGGTGTATTCGGGCTTTATCTACCGCGGACCGGGGCTGGTCCGGGAGTGCGCCAGGGCGCTGGCGTCGGCGCGCTGAAAGGGCGGGCAGCAAAAAGCCCATGGCGTCTTGTGCCATGGGCTTGGCGGGTCTTTCCTTTACCTCGACAGTACTGCGTTATCAGAGCACCATGGGGTTCTTGTGAATGCCGGACACTCCCGTCATGCCCGACCACTGGTCCCCACGACCTTCACGCCAACCGCTCATCCAGTATTCCCGTAGATTGATGTCCTGGCTGGGGCAGTCATCGCGGGATCTACCCGAGAGACCGGCCTTATAGCCATGTACATAGGCACGCTGGAAGCGATCACGTTTCTGTCGTTTCATGGGTCTACCTCGTGACAAAGGTACCAATCTGACCTGCCCCTGCGGGAAATTCGGGGGATGCAAGCGGCAGGCCCGTGATGCCCAAGCCCTGCGATGTGCAGGCTCTCCCGAGTCGCACGAAATGAAGGCTTGTTGACAGGGACACATGTGTCGTATCTCGTAGCTACCATTCCATTGATAGCGTAAGCCGCTCGGCATTGTCGACTGTTGTTTTGTAACAACCTGTTCACCTTGTCGTCATGAAATGGTTAACCGAATAATGGCTTTCGCAGTCATCATTAATGTAGGAGAAGCAAGTGCCTGAGAAGCTTGACCTTCTGGCAACCTGTCCGCGGGGCATCGAACAACTGTTAGCCGACGAGCTAGTCACATTCGGCTTGACACCGGGCAAGACCACCGTGGCAGGCGTGAACGCCGAGGGCGATCTCGAGGGTGCCTACCGGGCCTGTCTGTGGTCGCGCCTGGCCAACAGGGTCATCCTGTGTCTGTCGCGAACGGAAGGCGTCGAAACGCCGGATGCCTTGCACGATGCCGCCGCCGCCGTCGACTGGCAGCGCCATCTGCCTGCCGGTGCCAGCATTGCGGTGGACTTTCATGGTCGCAGTGACGAGATTCGACACACCCGCTTCGGCGCCCAGACGGTCAAGGATGGCGTGGTCGACCGTCTTGGTGCGGCCGGCCAGGCGCGTCCCGATGTCGACGTCCGTAATCCCGACGTTCGCCTGTATGCCCACCTGCACCGTGGCCGCTTGACGCTGGGCATCGACCTGTCCGGCGACAGCCTGCACCGGCGCGGCTATCGTCGCGATACCGGCCACGCCCCGCTCAAGGAAAATCTGGCGGCGGCGCTGCTGGTGCGCGCCGGCTGGCCGGAGTTGGCCAAGCAGGGGGCGCCGCTGGTTGACCCCATGTGTGGCTCGGGCACGCTGTTGATCGAAGCTGCGCTGATGGCCGCCGACATGGCGCCCAACCTGAACCGGGAGCGCTTCGGCTTTGCCCGCTGGGCCGGCCACGACCCGGCGCTGTGGCGCGAGGTCCTGCGCGAGGCCGAGGCCCGGGCGAGCATCGGACGAAAACGCGCGCGCTCGGTGATCTTTGGCTTCGACCAGAGCCCGCCGGCGCTGTCGGCGGCCAAGACCAACGCCATGCGCGCCGGCATCCCGGCGCTGATCCACCTCGATGGCGCCAGCGTGCATCGCCTGTCGCGGCCGCGGGTGCTCGACCCCGAGCTTGCGGGGCTGGTGATCAGCAACCCGCCTTACGGCGAGCGTATCGGCGAGCTGCCGGAGCTGGTGCGGCTCTATTCGGACCTGGGCGAGCGGCTCAAGGCCGACTTCGGTGGCTGGCGCCTGGCGCTGTTCACCGGCAATCCGGACCTTGGCCACCGTCTCGGCATGCGTGCCCACAAGCAGTACGCGCTGAGAAACGGCCCGCTCGAGGCCAAGCTGTTGCTGATCGATATCGCACGCCGCGATGGCCAGAACCAGAACCAGGATCAGAACCAGGATCGGAGCCAGGGTCGCCGCCATGACGCTGAGGCAACGTCGGCGGTCGACGGCCAGGCTAGCCCGGCCACTCGGGCAAGCCTGGAGGCGGCGTCCTCCGATACCCAGGCAACATCCACGGCACCTCGTAGCGAGGGCGCCCAGATGTTTGCCAACCGTCTGGAAAAGAACCAGAAGAAGCTGCGCAAGTGGCTCAAGCGCAGCGGCGAGAGCTGCTATCGGCTGTATGACGCCGACATGCCCGAGTATGCCCTGGCCATCGATGTCTACGGCGATCACGTCCACGTCCAGGAGTACGCCGCGCCCAAGTCCATCGATCCGTCCCAGGCCCAGCGGCGTCTGTTCGATGCCCTCGGGGTGATTCCCGAGGTGCTGGAAGTGGACCCCGGCAAGGTGGTGATCAAGCGGCGCAAGCGTCAGCAGGGCAAGTCTCAGTACGAGAAGCAGGGTCGCAGCGGCCAGCGCTTCCAGGTCACCGAAGGTCGCGCGACGCTATGGGTCAACCTGCGTGACTATCTGGACACCGGGCTGTTTCTCGATCATCGCCCGGTGCGCCGTATGCTCGGCGAGATGGCTGCCGGCAAGCGCTTTCTCAACCTGTTCTGCTACACCGCCACGGCCACGGTGCAGGCAGCGCTCGGCAGCGAGGCCGAGGGCGGCGCCAGTGACAGTGTCAGCGTCGACATGTCCAACACCTACCTGGAGTGGGCGCGGGACAATTTCGCGCTCAACCGGCTCGACCCGTCGCGCCACCGGGTGGTGCGCGACGACTGCCTGCGCTGGCTGGAGACCGCAGGCGGCGAGTTCGACCTGATCTTCATGGACCCGCCGACCTTCTCCAACTCCAAGAAGATGGAAGACACCCTGGATGTCCAGCGGGACCACCCGCGCCTGGTGCGCCTGGCCATGGCTCGGCTGGCGCCGGGCGGTACCCTGGTGTTCTCCAACAACCAGCGGCGCTTTCAGATGGATGACGAGCTTGCCGTCGACTTCGAGGTCAAGGACATCTCGCGTCAGACCTTCGACCCTGACTTCAGCCGCCGGCCGGACCTGCACCACTGCTTCCTCATCCGCCATCGGCAGGCGTCGTGATGGTACTGACGCTCTACACCACCCTGGGCTGCCATCTGTGCGAGCAGATGGAAGCCCTGGTGCGTGCCCTTGCCCGGGTGGAGTTCACCATCGAGCGTATCGAGATCAGCGAAGACGACACCCTGCTTCGCCGTTACGGCGAAAGGATCCCGGTGCTGATCGACGCTGAACGTCCCGATGACGTCCTGGAGGGGCGGGTGGAGCCGGATGCCGTCATGCGCTGGCTGGCGACACGCGGGTGGTTGAGCGAGCAAGTGGTCGCTGTGCAAGCCGAAGCGGACTCGGCGAGCCAGGGGAGGGAGGCTCCCGCAGTAACAGCGTCCCGGGTGAAGGGACGCCGCGTCTTCGGCAAGCTCTGAGCGGGTGCCGGGATGGCTGTAGGATGACTGTAACAAGGGCTATGGCGAGAGCGCCCGTAGTGGTGGCCTCGTCGCCATGGCGGCCACCGCGTTAGCGGCGGGTCGCCAGGGCAGCGGCCAGCTCTCGCTGGTAGGCCTCGAGATGTGAGGTCGGCTCCTCGTCAAGACGCCCAAGTGCCACCGCCAGTTCGAAGAAGCCAGGGCCCGGCAGTTGGGGTGCCTGGCGGCTGACCACCAGGGCGGCGATCAGCGGTCGTTCGGCCGCGACATCCTCGCGCATGGTGATTTCCAGGGCTTCGGCCACCCGGCGGATGGTGCGTGGCGGGGTGAGCCCTAGAGCCTCGGCGGCCTGCTGGTAGGTGATCGGCAGGGCGCTGTCGGGCAGGCTCTCCAGCAGGGCACGCAGTCGGGGAGCCAGGCTGGCAGGGGAGGTGTCCGCCATGCTCAGTGCTCGTCCAGCAGTGACAGTTGCCCCATGGCTTCACGGCCTTCCGGGCTATGGTCGTCGGCTTCCAGGACCTTGGTGAAACCTCGCGATCCGAGGATGGTCTTCTCGTCTTCCAGCCACATCATTGCCTGACCGTAGTCATCGGCCAGCTGATGCTTGAGCCCGCCGAACTGGGTTCCGATCTGGCCCCAGGCACGGCTGAAGATCCAGTCGCCGAACATGTCCTGGTGCACGTGCACGAGGACATAGTCATGGTCGGTTTCCCAGCGGACGATCACGGCGACTCCCGTCATATCACTTGGTGGCTACGGAGGGCGGGCGCCGGCTCCGTTTCTGGAAACGCTGATAAAGCCTTTGCAGTGTTTCCATTATGGTTATCATGGGCATTGTAAGCCCTTGAGGCTAATCCACAAATAGCCCGGTTGCATGACCGGGAGCCCGATACCTGCGACCCGGGGAACCCCATGAAGATTCTTGTCGATGCCAACGTGCCCGCCGCCGATGCCTGCTTTGCGCCGCTTGGCCAGGTCAGCCGCCGGCCGGGGCGCGAGATCGACGCCGACAGCCTGGCCGATGTGGATGCCCTGGTGATTCGCTCGATCACGCGTCTCGACGCCGATTTGATCGAGGCCACCAAGGCCAAGGGCTCGCCGCTGTCTTTTGTCGGCAGTTGCACCATTGGCACCGACCATGTCGACCAGGCCGCCCTGGCGCGCCATGCCATCACCTTCGCCAGCGCCCCGGGCTGCAATGCCGAGCCGGTGGTGGACTACGTGCTGTCGGCGTTGATGCTGGCCTGCGAGCGTCGTGGCCAGTCGCTGCTCGAGCGTCGCGTGGGGATCGTCGGTGTCGGTAATGTGGGCGGCCGGCTGGCGACCCGTCTGGCCGCCATGGGCATCGAGCACCGGCTGTGCGACCCGCCAAGGGCCGAGAGGGAAGCCAGCAGCAGAGCCGGTGACGAGAACGGCCAGGACTTTGTCGAGCTGGACGCCCTGATCGACAGCTGCGACGTGCTGTGCCTGCATACCCCGCTGGTGCGCGAGGGATGCCACGCTACTCGCCACCTGCTCGACGCCCGGCGCATCGAGGAGCTGCTGCCCGGTACGCTGCTGCTCAATGCCGGACGTGGCGACTGCGTCGACGGTCAGGCGCTGAGCCGACGCCTGGCTCGCGGTGATGACCTCACCGCACTGCTCGACGTGTGGGAGGAAGAGCCCTCCATCGACCAGGTACTGGCGCACCAGGTCGCCCTGGCCACGCCCCATATCGCGGGGCATAGCCTGGACGGCAAGCTGCGCGGTACCCATCAGATCCATCAGGCGCTGGTGGCCCACCTGGGGCTGGGGGAAAGGGTTTCCCTCGCGGAGCTGCTGCCCGCTCCCGCGTTGTCACGCCTGGTGCTCGATGGCGGCCTGTCGCCGGAGGAGGCGCTGGCGCTTTGCATGCGGGCGGTGTATGACCCGCGGCGCGATCATGATCGACTGCTGCGAGCCATGGCCGTCGATGACCCGGGCAAGGGCTTTGATCAGTGTCGGGCGAGTTATCCGCTGCGTCGTGAGTTTTCGACCCTGACGCTGGAGCTTGTCGGCCAGGCGCAGGAGCTGGCGCCCCTGCTGTCCGGGGCCGGCTTTCAAGTGGACTGCCGCTGACTCAGACGGCACCGCTGACACAGACGGCACCGCCGTCCAAGTGGTCTTTCCCGACCAGCTACATGGACACCCCAAGGGCCCGACGCCATGCGCCGGGCCCTTGTCTGTTGGGGCGGACATCCTCTACTGCGACTTCCATCGCGCGGCTGAGTCTTGGCGTCGCGGCCAAGTCTTGGCGTTGCCTGGGTGTCAGCAGGTTACAGCCCCATGGCCGAGGAGGTGGAACGGCGCGGATCGGCGCCGCCGTAGAAGACGCCGTCCTCGATCAGGATCGACTGGGCGGCACCCATGGCCTCCTGCTGGCTGACGGTGTGGCCCATGCTCTCCAGCAGGTCCAGGGTGTCGGGGCTGACGCCCTGTTCGATACGGATTTCGTCGGGCAGCCACTGGTGGTGGATGCGCGGCATGCTGACCGCTGCCTGGATGTTCATGTCGTGGTCGATCACGTTCATCAGCACCTGCAGGGTGGTGGTGATGATGCGCGAGCCACCGGGGCTGCCGGTGATCAGGTAGTTCTTGCCGTCGCGCTTGACGATGGTCGGCGTCATCGACGACAGCATGCGCTTCTCCGGCTCGATCTTGTTGGCTTCGCCGCCGATCAGACCGTAGGCGTTGGGTACCCCCGGCTTGGCCGAGAAGTCGTCCATCTCGTTGTTGAGCAGGAAGCCGGCGCCGTCGACCACGATGCCCGAACCATAGCTGAAGTTGATGGTGTAGGTGTTGGACACCGCCAGGCCGTTGCCGTCGGCGATCGAGAAGTGGGTGGTTTCGTTGGACTCGTAGGGCAGCGGGTTGCCTGGCGCGATATCGGCACTCGGGGTGGCCTGGTCGGCGGCGATATCGCTGCGTAGCTCGGCGGCGTACTCCTCGGAGGTCAGCCCGGCCAGGGGCACCTCGACGAAGTCGGTGTCACCCAGATACTGGGAGCGATCGGCGTAGGCCCGCTTCATTGCCTCGGCCATCAGGTGGATGGTGCGGGCCGAGTTGAAGCCCAGCTCGCCGATATCGTCGTCCTCGAGGATGTTGAGGATCTGCACGATATGGGCGCCACCGGAGGACGGCGGGCTCATCGCGTAGACGTCGTGGCCACGGTAGCTGCCATGCACCGGGTCGCGCACGGTGGCCTCGTAGCTGGCCAGATCCTCCCGTGTCATCAGGCCGTCGTGACGCTCCATCTCGGCGGCGATCAGCTCGGCGGTCTCACCCTCGTAGAACTCACGGGGGCCCTGTTCGGCGATGCGCTTCAAGGTGGCGGCCAGGTCCGGCTGGCGGTAGATGTCGCCGACCTGGTAGCGCGAGCCATCCTCCTTGAAGAACTTGGCGCGGCTGGCCTCCCAGGGCTCGAAGCGTTCGCTGGCGCTGTCGATGCCGTCGACGAAGCGCTGGGGCACGGCGAAGCCCTCTTCGGCAAGCTTGATGGCCGGGGCCAGGGTCTCGGCCAGGCTCATGGTGCCGTAGCGCTCCAGCGCCAGCGCCAGCCCTGCCACGGTTCCGGGTACGCCGGCGGCGTTGTGGGTGTAGCGGGACAGCTCGGCCACAGCGTCGCCGTTGTCGTCCTGGAACATGGTCTCGTAGGCCGCCTTGGGCGCTTTCTCGCGGTAGTCGATGGCGATGACTTCATCGCTGTTCTCGTCGGAGATCAGCATGAAGCCGCCGCCGCCGATATTGCCCGAACGCGGCTGGGTGACCGCCAGCGCAAAGCCTGCGGTCACGGCGGCGTCCACGGCATTGCCGCCGTTGGCCAGCACCTCTCGGGCCACCTCGGAGGCCAGGAAGTGGCTGGTAGCGACCATGCCGCGGGTGCTGACCTCAGGATGGAAGCGTTCGCCTTCCAGGATCGCCTGACTGTCGGCCAGCGCCGAGGTCGAGACGAGACCCAGAGCGAGCCCTAGCGCCGAGCCTGCGATTGCCCCGCGCAGGGAGTAAGAGACTGACATGGCATACCCTCGTGTTTTCGGTAGATCGTTGCAGGCCGCTGGCCGTGCGGCCAGAACGCCTCGTTGTACGCTGCTTAACTATTGTCGTGACGAGGCGTACGCGCAAATGGCGAAGCGATCCTGGGTGTGCCGAGAGGAGTAAGTGAAAGCCGGCTCCAACGACAACGCCCCCGCCAGGCAGGGCCGGGCGGGGGCGTTGCGAGCGCATCAAGTGTGCGCTTACTGGCGGTAGGCGGCTTCCTTGAGCGCGCGGATGCGGTCGTCCAGCGGCGGGTGACTCGCAAACAGCTTTTCCATCAGCTTGCGGGTCTGGCCGGTGGTGATGGCGAAGGCGGTCAGGGTGTCCGGCATCTGGTCGGGCATCTGGGTCTCGGCCTTGAGTCGAGCCAGGGCATTGATCATGGCGCCGGAACCGGCGAGCTTGGCCCCGGCGGCGTCGGCGCGGTACTCGCGGAAGCGCGAGAACCAGGCGGCGATCATCGAGGCCAGAATGCCGAACACGATCTCGGCGACCATGACCACGGCGATGTAGCCAAAGAAGCCAAGGCCCTCGTTGTCGTCACGCCGCAGGAAGCTGTCGACCACCTGGGCGACCACCCGGGCGAAGAACATCACGAAGGTGTTGAGCACGCCCTGAATCAGCGCCAGGGTGACCATGTCGCCGTTGGCGACGTGGCCGATCTCGTGGGCCAGCACCGCCTTGATTTCTTCGGGCTGCATGCGATTGAGCAGACCGGCGGACACCGCGACCAGGGCATCGTTCTTGTTCCAGCCGGTGGCAAAGGCATTGGACTGCTGGGCCGGGAAGATGCCGACCTCCGGGGTCTTGATGTTGGCCTCGCGGGCCAGCTCGGCGACGGTGTCGACCAGCCACTGCTCGGTGGCGTTGGAGGGATTTTCGATGATCACCGTGCCGGTGGAGCGCTTGGCCATCCACTTGGAGATGAACAGCGACACCATGGAACCCGCCATGCCGAACACGAAGCAGAAGATCAGCAGGCTGTTGAAGTTGATGCCCTGGGCGTTGAGGTAGGGCTCCACGCCGAGCAGGCGCAGGGTGATACTCGCCACCAGGATCACCGCCAGGTTGGTGCCCAGGAAGAGCAGGATTCTCATCATTGCCGACATTCTCCGTAAGGAAGGAAACCTGCCGAGCCAATCGGCTCGACGGGAGGAATCAGATGCTTAGATAAGCCCTGGAGCGACAAGTTTCAAGCGCCCGGGCGCGGATGACGCTATCACCGTGCCAGCGTCGAGATAGCGGATTCGATGCTGGCACCCGGCGATGACGTCGGCGTGACCGCTTACTGGCGATAGCGCGAGAGGAAGCGGGCGAAGCGATCCAGGGCGTCGCCGAGCTGATCGGCCCAGGGCAACGTGACGATGCGCACGTGGTCCGGGTCGGGCCAGTTGAAGGCGGTACCCTGGACCAGCAGGATCTTCTCCTGCAGCAGCAGGTCCAGCACCAGTTGCTGGTCGTCCTGGATATTGAAGACCTTGGGGTCCAGGCGCGGAAAGGCGTAGAGCGCGCCCTTGGGCGTGGTGCAGCTGACCCCTGGGATGGCGTTGAGCTTTTCCACCGTGATGTCGCGCTGGGCCAGCAGGCGCCCGCCGGGCAGGATCAGGTCGTTGATCGACTGGTAGCCCCCCAGTGCGGTCTGGATGGCGTGCTGGGCGGGCACATTGGCGCACAGGCGCATCGAGGCCAGCATGGTCAGGCCCTGGATAAAGTCGTTGGCGCGCTGGCGTGCCACCGCCCCGGACAGGGTCATCCAGCCGCTGCGAAAGCCGGCGCAGCGGTAGCTCTTGGACAGACCGTTCATGGTCACCACCAGCTGGTCTTCGCTGGCCAGTGCCCCGGTGGCCACGTGCACGGTGTCGTCGTAGAGGATCTTGTCGTAGATCTCGTCGGAGAACACCACCAGGTTGTGCTCACGGGCGATGTCGAGCAGCTCGCGCAGCACCTCGGGGGGATAGACCGCACCGGTGGGGTTGTTGGGGTTGATGATGACGATGGCGCGGGTGTGGCTGGTCACCTTGGCGCGGATATCGTCCATCGCTGGCGCCCAGTCGGCCTGTTCGTCGCACAGATAGTGCACGCCACGCCCGCCGGACAGGTTCACCGCAGCGGTCCATAGCGGGTAGTCGGGGGCCGGGATCAGCACCTCGTCACCGTCGTTGAGCAGCGCCTGCATGGCCATCACGATCAGCTCGGAGACGCCGTTGCCGATGTAGATGTCCTCGATACCTACGCCAGGGATCTCCTTGCGCTGGCACTCCTGCATGATCGCCTTGCGCGCCGAGTAGAGACCCTTGGAGTCACAGTAGCCCTGGGCGGTGGGTAGATTGCGCATCACGTCCTGCAGGATCTCTTCCGGCGCCTCGAAGCCGAACGGCGCCGGGTTGCCGATATTGAGCTTGAGGATGCGCTGTCCTTCGTCCTCCAGCCGCTTGGCGTGCTCGAGCACGGGCCCGCGGATGTCGTAGCAGACGTTGTCGAGCTTGTGAGACTTGGAAAGGGTGGGCGTGTCCATGGCGCGGGTCTCGCTGGGTCCGTGTGTCCGTGCCCGCCGGGGCGGGAGTGTCGTTGTTGGTGAGTCCTGTCGATGCGTTGCCGGGGCGGCGGTGGCCGGGCGTGCGGCCTAGTCGTCGCTCGCCGCTCCGCCCTGGGCACCCTGGTGAGGTGCTGCCTTCGAGGCGTCTTCTGTGACATCCTGCGAGCCGTCTTCCGAGGCATCGTCTGCGGCGTCGACAGCGGCTTCCTCAGGCGCCGGGATGTCCTCCGGGGTCTCCAGGGTCAGGCGCCCGAGCTTGCCGTCACGCAGTTCGTGCAACAGCACCTCGCTGCCGCGGTGCAGGTCGATCTCGCCACCGGCGCGCAGGCCACCGCGCTTGGCGGCGATCTCGGCGAGGATGGCGTGGCCGTCGAAGCCGGCCAGCGCCATCAGGTCCGGGCGAGCGTCTCCGTCGGCCTCGACCTTGTCGGCGTCGGGATTGGCCTCGTAGGCCGGCAGCGCCTTGAGTTTATAGCGTGCCTTGAGCGCCTCTGGATAGCGTTTGGCCAGCTCGGCGGCGGTGATCAGGGCCACATCGACATAGTCGATGGCGGTATCGCGGATGGCGCCGCTGGCCGCCAGACGATAGGCACTGGCCTGATCCTCTATCTTTGGCCACAGCACGCCCGGGGTGTCGGTCAGCGCCACGCGACCCTGGATGCGTACCTTCTGCTGGCGCTTGGTCACCGCCGGTTCGTTACCGGTCTTGGCGATGGTGCGTCCCGCCAGACCATTGATCAGCGTCGATTTGCCGACATTGGGGATGCCCATCACCATCACCCGCACGTCGCGGTCGGCACGCACCTGGCCAGCCAGTTCATGGCACAGCTTGGGAATGCGCTTGAGCTCGCGGGTATTGGTGGTGGTCACCGCCAGGGCGCGGGTGTCTGGCTGGGCGTCGAAGTGGGCGGTCCAGGCACGGGTACCCTCAGGATCGGCCAGATCGGCTCGGGACAGGATCTTGAGTACCGGCTTGTGGCGGGTCAGGCTCGCCAGCATCGGATTGGCACTGGAATAGGGCAGGCGCGCGTCCAGCACCTCGATGACCACGTCGATTTCCGGCAGCGCCTCGAGAATCTGGCGTCGCGCCTTGTTCATGTGTCCCGGAAACCAGCCCAGCATCTCGTTCTCCTGCCTTCTCTAAAGGGTGTTGCGCAAATGGCTCCCCATCTTATGGAAATGCGAGGCAAATGTCGCGAGCGGTGGATGACAAGGTCGCAGATGATGGAGGGCAGGGTCGCACACGGTGGGAGGCGAGGTCGCAAGGTCCGGGCGACAAGCGCGCCAGGCCCGCCGAAAAACACCTGGCGGCGGGCACAGGGGCTTGCAGCGAGAAGGAAAGGGGCAAGGGGAGAGAGACGTCTGGGGCGTAGGCCAGGGGATGGCGCAACGCCTACTCCCCCTCATGAAAGTCGATGGCCAGCGAGTTGATGCAGAAGCGCTCTCCGGTGCTGGTCGGACCGTCGGGGAACACATGGCCTAGGTGGGCATCGCAGCGATGGCAGGTGACCTCGATGCGGTGCATGCCGTGGCTGGTGTCCTCGTGGCGCTGCACGCTTTCGCAGGACAGCGGGCGGTCGAAGCTGGGCCAGCCGCAGCCAGCGTCGAACTTGTGCTCGTTTTCAAACAAGGGGGCGTTGCAGCACACGCAGTGATAGATGCCGTGCACCTCGGTGATCTGGTAGTCACCGGTAAAGGGACGTTCCGTGCCTTTTTCGCGGGTGACGTGGTACTGCTCCGGGGTAAGCTGCTCTCGCCATTCGGCGTCGGACTTCTCGATCTTCTTGCGCATGGACGGTCTCCCGTGACGTTCGGTCGAGGCTTGCGCATCGTGGTTCGCGTCGATGCGGCACCCACGACTGCATCAAAGTCGCAGCCTCGGTATTCAAGCTAAGACGTTTGCTGCAGTTTGACCAACTCCTGCGTTCCACGATGCAGGGGAGGGTGGCTGAAGCGTCGATGGAGAGCGAATGCGTATAGAAAGAGCCTATATAGAGAAGGGCGCTGAATCGAGCAGGAAATCCTTCAGCCGGGGTTGACACTTTTGAGGGTGCTCAGTAACATACGCGCCACCTCGAGATGAGACGAGGCGGATGCGTCCCATTCGTCTAGTGGTCCAGGACACCGCCCTTTCACGGCGGGAACAGGGGTTCGAACCCCCTATGGGACGCCAACTCGAATCTCGAGGCCGGAATGCGGCAGTAGTGCGCAGCGCGGGAATAGCTCAGTGGTAGAGCACAACCTTGCCAAGGTTGGGGTCGCGAGTTCGAATCTCGTTTCCCGCTCCAATGCGTCCCATTCGTCTAGTGGTCCAGGACACCGCCCTTTCACGGCGGGAACAGGGGTTCGAACCCCCTATGGGACGCCACTTTCCGGTACAATTTGCGATGCGTTTGCGGGAATAGCTCAGTGGTAGAGCACAACCTTGCCAAGGTTGGGGTCGCGAGTTCGAATCTCGTTTCCCGCTCCATGCGTCCCATTCGTCTAGTGGTCTAGGACACCGCCCTTTCACGGCGGGAACAGGGGTTCGAACCCCCTATGGGACGCCACTTCGCAGCGCAGGCAGGACACGATGAAGACATCGTTGGACTGCATCGATCAAGCGGGAATAGCTCAGTGGTAGAGCACAACCTTGCCAAGGTTGGGGTCGCGAGTTCGAATCTCGTTTCCCGCTCCAGTATCGAGAAGCGTCTCAAATACCTGTGAAAAGCACATCGCCAGAAGCAGCAACAGTCGCCTGAGCGACGCGAATCATCGCGTTGATCGGCGATTTTTTTGTGCTTGCGCGAAGCGAGTCCGGCGTAAGACCATCGAGTGCCCCCTGCGTCGACGCCGCATTTGCCGCTTTGTCCGGTTGAAGATGCTCCCGACCGACCCCATATGCTAAGCCTTCTATCGAATAGCGAATCCCGTCGCTCGGCACGGCGCGATCGCGACGGGTTGGGCAAGCTGATGCCAACCGTCAACGTCGAGTCACCCGCGACAGGCAAGCTAGCGAAGGCGTGCAGCGCTTGGCGTCCGATCTCATGCTTCAAAGCCCAAGCTTTCAACCCTGACACCAAGGATCCCTCATGGCCGAACCGGCTCTGTCCATTCGAGGCCTGACCAAGGTCTACGGCAATGGCTTCAAGGCCCTAAAGGGCATCGACCTCGACGTCCAGCAGGGCGACTTCTACGCCTTGCTTGGCCCTAATGGGGCGGGCAAGTCCACCACCCTGGGCGTGGTCTGTTCGCTGGTGCAGAAGACCGCCGGCCAGGTAAAGATCTTCGGCATCGATATCGACGAGGACTTCGCCCGGGCCAAGTACCATCTCGGGGTGGTGCCGCAGGAGTTCAACTTCAACCAGTTCGAGCGGGTCATCGATATCGTGCTGGCCCAGGCCGGCTACTACGGCATGCCTCGCCGTGAAGCGTTGCCTCGGGCGGAAAGTCTGCTCAGGGACCTCAGCCTGTGGGACAAGCGCAACGGCAGCGCACGCATGCTGTCCGGCGGCATGAAGCGCCGCCTGATGATCGCCCGCGCGCTGATGCACCGTCCCAAGCTGTTGATCCTCGATGAGCCCACCGCCGGGGTGGATATCGAGTTGCGCCGCAGCATGTGGGAGTACATGCGGCGTATCAACCGCGAGGAAGGCACCACCATCATCCTGACCACCCACTATCTGGAAGAGGCGGAGAGCCTGTGCCGCAACGTGGGCATCATCAACCACGGCGAGATCGTCAGGAACACCAGCGTGCGCGAGCTACTGAGTGAGCTCGACACCGAGACCTTCCTGCTGGATCTGGCCGAACCCATCGATCATGCCCCCGCCATCGAAGGCTTCGAGGTCAAGCAGGTGGACAGCGCCCAGCTATCGGTGATGGTGCATCGCGGGCAGTGCCTAAACGACGTCTTCGATGCCCTCAAGGCAGACGGCGTGCGGGTGCTGTCGATGCGCAACCGGGCCAACCGGCTGGAGGAAATGTTCGTGTCCATGGTGGAAAGCGGCAACGCCGACAAGGAGCTGAGAGGATGAACCCGAGTCAGATCGCGATCGCCCTGTGGACCCTGGTGGCCAAGGAAGTCCGGCGCTTTACCCGGATCTGGCCGCAGACCCTGTTGCCGCCGTCGATCACCATGACGATGTACTTCATCATCTTCGGCAACCTGATCGGCTCACGCATCGGTGAGATGGACGGCTACAGCTATATGGACTTCATCGTCCCGGGGCTGATCATGATGTCGGTGATCACCAACAGCTACTCCAACGTGGCCTCGTCGTTCTTCTCCAACAAGTTCCAGCGCAGTGTCGAGGAGATGATGGTTTCGCCGATGCCCAACTGGGTGATACTGGCGGGCTTTATCCTCGGTGGCATGGCGCGCGGGCTCGGTGTCGGCATTATCGTCACCGGGGTGTCGCTGTTCTTCACCCGTATCGAGGTGGCCCACCCGCTGTTGACCATCGGGGTGGTGATCCTGACCGCGGCACTGTTCGCCACCGGCGGCTTCATCAACGCGCTGCTCGGCAAGAAGTTCGACGATATCTCCATCGTGCCGACCTTCGTGCTGACGCCGCTGACCTACCTGGGTGGGGTCTTCTACTCGATTTCGCTGCTGCCGGCCTTCTGGCAGGGCGCCTCGATGCTCAACCCCATCCTCTACATGGTCAACGTCTTCCGCTACGGTTTCCTTGGCGTCTCCGACATCCCGGTCGGCTGGGCGCTCGCCGCTATCTTCGGCTTTATCGTGGTGCTGTTCGCCATTGCCCTGTGGATGCTGGAAAACGGCAAGGGCATTCGCAGTTGATCGCTCCGGCCGCCTCGGGCGGCCGGTCGCCGTTTGTCTCTCGGACTCTCTCTTGTTCAGGTATCGCCATGTCCACTATCCCTCGGGATCCCCACCACCGCCCCGACACCCTGACCGATGCGCCCCTGGGACGGGAGTCGGACTATCCCGAGCGCTACGATGCGCAGCTTCTGTTTCCCATCGAACGCGCCGCCAACCGCAAACCGCTGGGAATCGAGGAGGGCGCGTTGCCCTTCGTCGGCGAGGATGAATGGCACGCCTTCGAGCTGTCCTGGCTGACGCCCAGGGGCAAGCCCTGTGTCGCCGTGGCACGCTTTCGCCTGCCGGCAAGCTCGCCCCGGCTGATCGAGTCCAAGTCCTGGAAGCTTTACCTCAATAGCCTGAATCAGACCCGCTTTGCTGGCCACGACGAACTGATCGAAACGCTGAAGCGCGACTTGAGCGAGGCCGCCGGTGCCGAGCTCAGCGTGGAGATCCTGGCGGTGGACGACGCCGAGCTCAACCCGCGCCCGTTGCCGGGGGAGTGCATCGACGATCAGGACATCGAGATCAGCGACTATACGCCGAGCCCGGAGCACCTTTCGGTCAGTGACGAGATCGTCGAGGAAACGCTGACGTCCCACCTGCTCAAGTCCAACTGCCCGGTGACCGGCCAGCCCGACTGGGGCAGCGTGATGATCCGCTACCGCGGTCCCCGGCTCGATCGCGAAGGCCTTCTGCGCTACATCGTCGGCTATCGCCAGCACCAAGACTTCCACGAGCACTGCGTCGAGCATATCTTCATGGACCTGATGGACAAGGCTCGCCCAGAACGGCTCTTGGTGCTGGCACGCTACGTGCGCCGCGGCGGTCTCGACATCAGCCCCTGGCGCGGTACCCCCGGCGAGACACCGCCTACGCCGCTGCGCCTGGCGCGCCAGTAGTCGGCAATGGCTCAGGGCGATAGCGACAGCGCCACAGACAATACCCGAGTGATCTGGTAGGGTAATGCGAAGAATTCTCGATCGCTGAACAGTGACAGGGCTCGGACCCTCTGGAGTGACACGATGGATGCAATGACACTGCTGCACGAGCGCAGCTCCATGGGCAAGTTGATGGGGCCGGCGCCCAGCCGTGAGCAGCTTGAGGCGATCTACTGCGCCGCCCTGCGCGCACCGGATCACAAGGAGCTCAGACCCTGGCGGTTTATCGAGTTCTCCGGCGAGGGGCTCGATCGCCTGGGTGAATTGTTCGCCGAGGCCGAATTTCGCGAAGACCCCAAGGCGACAGACGAGTGCCTCAATAGCGCTCGAATGAAGCCCAAGCGCGCACCCATGATCATCGGCGTCGTCGCCAAGGTGAACCCGGACGTGCCCAAGGTGCCGAAGATCGAGCAGGTCATCTCCGCTGGCTGCGCTGCCCACGGCATCCTGCTGGCCGCCCACGCCCTGGGGCTCGGCGCCATGTGGCGCAGTGGCAAGTACGCCTTCGACGACACCGTGCGCAAGGGCCTCAGGCTCGGCGACGACGACGAACTGGTCGCCTTTATCTACATCGGCCAGCTCGGAGGCCGCCACAAGCCCATCGCCTGTCACGATAGTGAGGATTTTGTCGAGCGCTGGGACTAACCCCTCATGGATGAATTGATCAGACGCGTTGGCACGGCCCACCCGCGGCCCGTCTTGCCGCCCGAGGGAGGCGAGGACGACCCCGGGGCCTTTCTCGACTGGCTGGGTGAGGCCATCCCCCTGGTCGGGTCGCTTGGCATCACCCGTATGGCGCGCGACCAGGACTCGCTGCGCTGGGAGCTTGCCCTGACCCCTAACCTCAACGACAAGGGCACCGGTTTTGGCGGCTCGCTGGCCGCCCAGACCACCTTGCTCGGCTGGTGCTGGACCACCCTGTGGCTGCGCCGTCGAGGCTACAACCGCGACGTAGTGGTGGCCGAGGCCAGCCAGCGCTTTCTCGCCCCGGTGACCGGCGACTACCGCCTGATCTGCCGACCCGAGGCAAGCAGCTCCGCAGACGTTGATGCCAGTGGTGCGGCAGGGCCGGGTAGTGCCGGGCAGGTCAGCAGGGAAACAGGCGCCGAAGCGGCGCTCGAGCAGCGCCTGGCGGAACGCGGCAAGGGCCGCATTGCCCTGGTCCAGCAGCTGTGGTGCGGCGACACCCTTTGCCTGGAAGCCAGGGGTGACTACGCCGTGCTGGCCAGCGAACCTCCCATCGCAGCACGCTGACGCCATCGCGCCGCTTCGCCACCGCGCCGCTTCGCCATCAGACCCCGAACTGCCACGCGACGAATCTGATGTAAGCCGAAAAACGGCTTGCAATCGAGAACTTAAGGCGATAAAGTATGCGCCGTCTTGAGGGATAAGCACCGCGCAACGCGGGCATCATGTTTCTCGAGATGACAATGCGGAGGGGTGTCCGAGTGGTCGAAGGAGCACGCCTGGAAAGTGTGTAAGTCGAAAGGCTTCGAGGGTTCGAATCCCTCCCCCTCCGCCAAGAATATCGAATAAGCCGCTGATTTCAGCGGCTTTTTTATTTTGTGCTGTGCCCAAGACCATACCTCAGCCCATACCTTGAAGCTGGCTTCTAGTAGAGCGTTTAGGAATGCACTGGACGCATTGCCTTCGGATTTCTGATGATCCGTTGCTCCGTGCCTGTTGCTTACTGCTCTCAATACATCAACACAGCGAGTGCATTCGCCAAGAAGGTACGGTAGCCTTAAGTAAATCTACCTTGCTGTTGAGCATGTTACCGTCAGTATGAGACTTGGGATGGCGCGAGAACACACTACAAATGACAGCGCGAAGGACGTCGAGGGTAGCGATCGATACGAAATTCCTATGCGGTTGCTCTCAAATGGAGCGCTGTCATTAGTTATGGTGCAAACGGCACCTCTCTCCTCCGAACAGCTGAGAGAAGGAGGTGATAGGCCAGCTGCATTAGCTGCTGTCCATGCCCTATTCGATCATGATGATGCATCTGGTGCCGAGTCAGAGCTAGATTCGCTAGCCCCACCCGATCCACTTCTGATCGTTTTCCCAGAGTTCTCTTTTGGTTTCAATCACTGGCACGACCTGGATGAGCGAATAAGGAAAAGGCCCGAGAAGATAATAGTAATCGCTGGCTTTGGGCCGGTGAAAGGAAAGGCCATCAGAGAGTGGACTGAAGATCCAAGAGTCGAAACCGAAAGGCTTGGTCCTAACGAGACACTTCGTTCAGGCAGAAGCTACAACGGTGGGTGGTGTTGGGTTCACGACCCCAGCGATACTGGCCGTACCCAGTGCTTCTGTTTTTTGAAGAATTGCCGAGAACAATCAGTAGAGCCGCAGCATGTAACAGAAGAAGGGCGATCTGTTTTGGCTCTTCGGTTCGACGATATGCTTTTGCTTCCTGCCATTTGCGCGGATCTGGTTTCTAACAGAGAAGGCAATCCGCAAGAGCGTTTTCGCGAAATCGCTCGTTCTGAGGCAGATGAGCCAAGAGTCTTGGTCGTGGGTAGCCTCTATGATCCAAGCCCATGGAATAGTATATGGAATGCGAGGCTTAATTATCTTGTTCAATCAATACCAAACGTAGTTGTTGCATTAGTGAACTGCGCATTCGATGTGCCTCGATCTCAAGATGAGGAAGATTGTTGGCGGACTCGCACTGGAGTCTATATGGATAGGAGATATAGAGCGAGTCTACCATCGGAATCTGAGCGGCGCCCTTTTATCCGTACGCAGGAAACCGACGCTTTAGTCGGCGGTGTTGTGCGCCATTCTCAACCCTCTATCCTTTTTGGTCGAGTGGTATGGCCTCCATACGGTCCGACTACGGCTCGGTGGCTTTGGGAAGTATCACATCGGCTTGACCTTGTCACAATGGTTAGTGAGGATATCACTGAATGCCCATCGTTACTTGACTACGAATTCCCCCGGTTTCTTCGTCGACATATGCAGCCAGGCACTTCACAACAGGAGGCTGCAGTTAGGGAAATTTCAGATGGAGTGGGGATAAGTTCCGAGTCGATAACGGGTACCTGTTTACATGGTTTGGGTGCAAAGGCTTCCCCTCCAACTGAACCTTGGGGTTTTGACAATCAACCGACCGATCCCAAGGAACTTCTGAAGCGTTCAACTAAAGCACTATGTCAACTGGCTGGCAGCGACCAGACCGTATGGTGTGTCGATCCCTCTCTAGAAGGGTTACTGAGTTGCACTGAAACGGGTGCAAACATTCTAATTTGGAGCGGCGAGAAGGGTAAAGTGATGAGACAACAGCTGCGCTCGTGGGCGGCTTGTACTGACTCACACCCTCCACTTATTGCAGTTGCTCACGCCGACGATGGTGGACTATACCCAGAGTTGGTTCGCCCTGATCGACATACTGATTTTGCTGCCCCTCCTGAAGAGTCCGACGATATTGGGCAGGCACATGGCACGCGCTTCGCAAAGTTTATACCCATTGCTGAGGTGCTAGATGATGAACAGGATGACGATCAAAGGTTCGATGCTCTGAGAGAGGACGTGCCTCTATGAGTCCAGACATGGATAGTCTGATCAAAGAAATTAACAAATTGGCTGAATCTGTCGGCTTCTCTCAGGTTGGTAGTGGGCATCCATTGTATCCGAACCTTCCTGAAAATGCTTATGCTTACAGCAGTGACTATGCGTGGCTTGTGGTGTGGCCTGTAGCTGAAACAACAGATAGCGCGCTGAAATTGGCGGATCAGTCGGCCCAAAACCACTTCGCGGAATCCTTGCCACCTCAAGCAGGTCAAACTGGGTCAGTGATTGACGCTTATGTCGTTCTGGTACTACCTGATCCTCCAAATCCAGATATGGTTGAAATCCGTCGTGCAAGATTGAAACGATCAATATGTCGTCGTGCTGTGGTGTGGTATGAAGAGCAGAGCAATTCTTGGAATGGCCTTGATTCAATCACTGTATTGGGTGTGCGTGGCCTAGGCCCCCGTGAAGGACCTCGTAACTTACCGAATCTTCCGAAAGATGAGAAGATATTACTTGAGAAAATTGGTGTTGATGGTAAGCAAGCGGCTTTGTGCCACCTAACGGAAATTTCACAATGACGTCTACTCCTATTGAAATTCGAGAACTAACTGTTGAGGCCTTCCGCGGTGTAAACCACACAACGACTTTAGCTTTTCCAGGGCGGTTAACTCTGCTATTGGCACCAAATGGGACTGGCAAGACTACCGTTTGTAATGCTTTGGAATGGCTGCTAACGGGACAAGTTAAAGGCATTGAGGAACGAAATCTCAAATGCTTAACATCTGTTGAATCCGCTCAGCCGCGTGTAAGTGCGAAAATTTTCGTTGGTGACACTTCGCAAAGGGTGGAACGAACACGTGGGCAATGGAAAAGGGGGGATAGCAGCAGCTCCCTACGCAAATCGGCGCCGGGTGCATTCTTGGAATATCTGGCACCCGATACTGCAATGGCAGAGACTGGAAAGGCTGCCACTGGGATTCGTCAGAGCTGGTTACGGGGTACCCGGTTTTTAGCTGGTCATGATTTAGCATTGCTCTTGGATGATGAAAAAGATTCAATTGAAAGCCGGCGCCGAGTCTTTGCCGACTTATTTGGTGTAGAGCATATACAAGCTTCGCTAAGGCAAATCAAACGCTATAAAAATGAAATTGGGCCTGAGTTTAATATTATTGAAAAAGATGTTTCTAGGCTAGAGGAAGAAGATAAAGAATATTTTTCATTTGTGCCGCCCACTTCTGGAGCTGATTCATCACTGACGCAAGCTGCAGAGACCATTAATTTTTCTATAGATAATCTAGAGCCCAATCATGCGTTTGATAGCCTGCTTGCTGAGGTGACGCGTCGAGGCTCCATGGTCGAGCAGCAAGCAGAAGTCCTAGAACGCGTCAAGGCGATTTTTCCGCAGCTGAGTAGCCTTGAAAAGGAAAAAGAAGAATTACAAAAAAAAATAGGTTCAGAATCCGCAACGATCAAATGGCTCAAAAGTTGGTTGGCGCGAGTTGATAAAATTAAAGAGAGTGCTTGGTACGAGGAATCACGTTTGTCAGGAACTGGCCGTGATATGGAATGGCACTTGAAAGAGTTAGAAAAAGTTTTACGTGATGAAGATGTCGCTCCTTTTCTGGCGAAGGATATTAACATTACAGGTCTCCGAGAAGAGACTGAAAAACGGGCCTATCTTTTTTCTGAAGAGCGCCTCGCTAAGCTTGATGTTTTGATGAAGTTTGTGCCTGACTTGCTAAAGGCTAAGTTTCGGGTTTCTGAGTTAGAGGCTACGGAAGAATTTTCGCTGGGTGAGCCAAGCAATGAAGAGATAGATCGCAGTATCGCCTATCATTCGGAGTTAAAACGGCAGCAGCGCGAAATTTCATCTAATCTTGATAGCTTAGCTGGCCCTATCGGTGAGCTTCGCACTGCAGGAAGAACGGCGCTGAACTTGCTCGATGGTGATACATCTGATTGTCCTCTTTGTGGGCACGACTGGATTACAGCTCAGGCACTCCGCTCTGCAGTTGATCAGACATTGGCTGGCACAACTCCGGTTGTTCAAGCAATGGAAAAGCAGCTTTCTCAGGTAAAAGAGCAAGTGCATCATCAAGACAGGATAGTAATAAATGTAAAACAACGAGCTTCTGTATATGAGGAGTGGCGCGACAAGCATGGCATGATAAAAAAACACTTGGATGATGCTCATCAGCTTGGGCTGTCAGATTTTCCTGAAAAATGGGAAGATGAGGTCAAGCATGCTCGAAATTTGCGTCATCTATACCAGAAACTCGATGTCATATCGGCTGTTTTCAAAAAAGTTCCATTTGAAGTAAATTCAAAACTTCCTGTGGCCAAGGTTTTGGGTTTATCGCACGCGAAGATTAAAAATGAACTTCAAGAAATATGCTCTCGTAGGGAGCGAGTAAATGAAACTATCGATAGAGCGGGACGTATTCAGGAATCGATACAGCAGCGCCTAATCCATCATGATGTTTCAGAAGTTTATAAAGCTTTGGCAGCATTAGATAATCGTCTGTGTGATTTGGGCCGCGATTGGGAGAGTTTGTCAGGTAAAAAGCTTACGAAGCCTGCAATAGAAGAGATAGAAAGTGCGATTATAGGAGAGCGAAGGAGATTAGCGGAAGCGAAAAATTATTTAGATGCTGCGCAAGTCAGCCTTCGACATGCTGAAGAGGCTCGTCATGCAAGAGAGGCGAGGGTTCGGTTAAATGAGAAGCGTCAGAAAGCTATTCAGCTTCGCGAAAAGTTACAGCTTGCAGAAAATTTAAGTAATCGACTATCTCAGCATCGGGATGGGTATATTTGTGAGCAGCTTAATGATTTGATGCCCACTGTGCGCAGTCTTTTTAGTCGCGTGCATGCTAACCATGTTTTTGACACCATATTGCATGGCGACAAGTCAGATCCATTGAAATGGTTCGCACAAATCGATGGCAATCGACTTTCCACTGATAACTTTAGCCAAGGGCAACGACAGGATCTGGCGCTAGCTATCTTCTTGGCTCGAGCTTGTTCTTTAGGTGGTACATTCTTCATGGATGATCCATTGTTTCACTTAGATGATCTTAATCGTGTTGCTGTGTTAGATATTTTACGTGCTATCGCTATTTCCCAGCCCCATGTTCATTTGGTAATAACTACCGCAAGCCGTCCACTTGCCAGACATCTGAAGGAGAAGTTTGGTCGATTGGATAATAGTTTGCTCCAAGTATTGGAGCTGCAAGGTGACCCTCGTTCTGGGAAAATAGCCGTCGAGCCAATGAGATGAAGAGTTGGTAAAAATAGCTTATTTTTCAAGTTGAAATTCGGTTTTATTTATTTTTCAATAATAATATATCTCGTATGCAGAGAATAAGTTCTTAAAATTTTTGTAAGGTTGATATTTTTAATGACTGGGCAAAAAAAATAATGATACGGCCTTGAGGTGCTGCCCCCTAGGAGCAGCACCGGCTTTATGTCGTGTCTCGCTTTTACAGATATCTCATCTCCGCGAAGGACGCACATTCCTCACTACCCACTACGATGTGATCGATCACCCGGATTTCCATCAGGCCCAGCGCTTCCTTCAAGCGCTGAGTGATACGTCGATCAGCGTCGCTGGGTTCTGGGTCTCCAGACGGATGGTTGTGCACCAAGATCACAGCGGCGGCGTTGCAGGCCAGGGCCTGTTTGACCACTTCACGCGGGTAGACGCTGGCTGAGTCGATGGTGCCGCGGAACAGCTTCTCGAAGCAGATCACCCGATGCTGGCTGTCGAGGAATAAGGCGCTGAATACTTCGTGCTCGTAGTCCTGTAGTAGCACCTGCAGGTACTCGAAAGCGAGTGCTGGCTGAGTGATCTTGCGTCCCCTAGATAGCCGACGACGAGCGAAGGTCTTGGCGATGCTCAAGAGCTCCGCTTCAGTCACCGTGTCGGTGATGCGATAGGTGCCGGCGGTCTCGCCGGCACTCAGCTTGCGGTGGTTCATGGCGTCTCCCTCCTCAGGCCGCCATGACCATGGTCATGCGGCGCTCCAGCTCCTCGTAGAAGGCCTCGGCCCGCTCGGCGATGGTGCGGATCATCGCCTCGTCCCGGTAGGCCCGCTTCACGAACAGCGGCATGCCCGGCCAGTAGCTGACGAAGTCGATCCACTCCCGTTCGCTGACCCATAAGCCCCCCTGGCATTGTGCGACGTGCTCCTGGGGCAGCTCGTCTGCCAGCAGCAGCTCGATCTGGTACTTGGGTAGCTTGGTCTTGATCTCGACGAGGCCGTTGCTATCCACCAGACAATCCGGCGAATAGCCCACTTCGTGATTAAGGATGATGCCGACCTGCTCAAGACGCGGAAGTCCTGTGGCTTCTTGGTAGAGTTCTCTGGCCACCGGCTCCAACTCGTGTCCCCGTTGGGTGTGGGTGTTTCCCTGGAAGGCATCAGAGGGCTCGCCGGTGATGCGTTCGCCAATCAACTGGTGCATATAGCTCAGTGCACCTGCTCCGAAGCCTGCTGGCCCCTTGCCCTTGACCAGCAGCGTCTTCAACTCGGACATGGTGATGATGCCGAGCCTTGCGGCATGCCACTCGGGCGTGCCCTGTTCCAGTGTCAGGATCTGCATGATGTTCTCCTTCTCGATGACACGGCATAAGCCAGCGAGGGGAGGTTCCCTCGCTGGCCGATCAGTGATGTTGGTGGTTGGGCTGCGCACGCTTCTGTAGGGAAGCCCGCAGCCAGTCGAAGTCGCTTCGCGGCACCTGCTCTGCGTCGCCGTACTTGCCGACGAACCACTCCTGGGTTGCTGGGGGGCAGGCGGCGATCAACTGTCTGATCTGCCCGGCCTGAAAAGGCGTGACCAGCTTGACCGGAGCGGCGGCGTGGCCGTTGTCGTCCTGGCCCCGGGTGGTGATGTTGAGCAGAGCGCAAAGCACATAACGCTTGCCGTAGCTGGTGGAGGATCCAAAGGCCTGTACAGCGTTCTTGTTGCCGCTGGTATCGGCCGGCAGCAGCATGCTGGTCTCTTCCCGATGGCCGTCCTGGTGCATCAGCACGCCGGTCACCAGGATGCCGCGCTCCTGCGTCTGGATACGAAAGCTCACCGCGAAGCCGTGCTTCTTCATGATCGGCCGCACGGTATCGACGATGTCCTCGAGGGTGGCGTAGTGGCCGTTGTTGGTTTTCCCGCGCTCGGCGATGCTTGGCAGTTCGGTCTGCATGGCTGCCATGGCAGCGCTGTAGGCCATCAGCGCCTGGCGATCCAGCACGCGCTCCTGCATCTGCAGCAGGCGCTCCATCTTGTCGATATCGACATCAGGATTGAGGGCGGCCCGCTCGATCACCTGGATGATCGCGGTGTTGTCCGGGGTGGCTTGGGTAACCGGTGCTTTGTTGACGGTCTTGGGGTGAATGGGCGTTGCCATAATGGCCTCCGTTAGCGATAGCGTTGGATGACGTCAGGGAGTTGTTCGATAGACACCGGCTCAAGGGTCAGGGCCACGCGATAGACGCGACCCTCGGCCAGCACATGGGTCTCTGTTGCGTGTTCGCCGGCCTCCAGCAACTGACGCGTCAGCTGGGTTAAGACACGGCACATGTCGAACGTCATGGGCGGTTGCATGGGCATCTCCAGAAGAAGTAACGCCCGGCCTTTCAAGGGGCCGGGCGCTATGCCGTGATGAGGGAAAGACTGAGTGGGGGTGTCGCTACTGGTAAATCAGCCCACCAGCGCAAGGGCTGACTCCAGGGCCTTGTCCTTGAGACCGGCTCCCTGGCCAAACCAGGCGGAGTCCATCCGGTAGTCGTTGCTACGGGCGCGCTTCTCGTGATCCACGTACTCGGTGACCGCGTTGAGCAACCCCCAAGCGGTGCCTTGCGCCGTGCACAGCCGAGAGCCACGCCCCTCACCCTGATAGAGCTTCTGGACGCGATTTAGGGCGCGAACGTTGGGTAGCTTGGAGGGATCTTCCAGCGGTGCTTCGGCGTTGCAGATCACCGCTTGGAAGTAGGCTCTCGCTTCCTCCTGGCTGACCTTGCGCTCGGCCAGCGTTTTCAGGCGATACATGAAGTCGTCCCACTGTGAGACAGAGATCCCCAACTGCTGCTTGACCAGCTGAGGTCGGAACTCGGTGCTGTGCGGCACCTTCACGCCCTGCGAAGTGCCATCCACGGCGATGGTCAGGGTGTTGTTGCAGACCACCCGCACGGACGTCGGGGTAGCGACGGTAGCCAGTGAACCGTCGCAGGAGGTGGCCAGCAGCAGGTAGTCGTTGACCTGATCCTGGCCCTGCAGAGCTCCGCCCAGGCCGCTACGGGCCAGGGCCCAGAACTTGCGGCCACCTTTGAGCACCCCGGCGGTCTCGAGCTCATAGCCCGCGTATTCGGTCAGATCGCGGTAGAACTCCAGCACCTCTTCCGGCTGTACCACCTTGTAGCGTTGGGAGACCACCGACAGCGGGGCCCGGGTGTCGGAGCGATATAGGACCTTCTGCTCGGGGAAGGAATGGATGCTGCCCAGGTGGCCGGCACCATCGGTGATGAAGCGCACCGGGGATTCCTCGATGTGCCAGTCCATGCCGGCCTGCTGCCGCCAGACCTCCAGCGGTTGGTGACGGGACAGCTGCTGGCCCAGGCCATGCCAGGGGGTGTCACCGACGTAGGCCATGTGTTCGATTTGATGTGCCATGAAAGTATCTCCTATATGACTGTGATAAATACGGCATAAACAGCCAGCTCCCATGGGGGCTGCTGGCCTCAGTTATAAAGCGAGGTAAGTACAAGAATACGGGGAGTCGAGTTTGCTAAGGATTAATGGTGCGGAAGGAGCTCCCGCAATCTCGGCACTCATAGTTATCGAGCACCTTCGCGTCGAGCTCGTTACCAAGACGGGTCCCCGTGATCCCACCAGCCGTGCCACCCACTAGGCCTCCGAAAACGGCACCGGTGAGGGTACCCACGGTGATTCCCACCGGGCCTGCCCAGGCTCCTACTATGGCCCCGGTATTGGCACCACTTAGTGCACCGGCGGCCCCGCCGGCAGAACCTGCTGCCATACCGATACCTCCAGCGATCTTACGTCCGCGATGGCGTGTGCAAGTGCGACACGAACCACAACTCGGGCACGTGATCATCATACAAACCTCCTGATTACATAAAGGCGCGTCGAAGAAGTCATCGCCTCCCGACTTCAAGGAGGTAGTACGTGGCTGAAAATCTTTTAAATCCCCTCGACATGCGAAGCCAAAAAATATCAAGCTACGACGCCTGTTCACGACGCTAACTTTTTTTAGAGTTTGGGAGCTGAAGCGCCGTCATCATTGCGTTACCTACACTCAAAAGTCCGGTTTTTACGAGTATCGGAAAACCTTCAATTTTCGGGTCCTTTGTTATTGGATATAAAAGGGTTTTCTACAAAGGGAATAAGCAAGGCCTATCTAGCCTTGCTAACGGGAAAGCTCTTTATTGATTTGGATGTTACGTCTTCACAAGAAACCACTTTATAAAAATGTTAAACAATCAAATGTCATGGGATATAAGAAATATAACGGCTTTGCCGTATTTTTTTATGGTCATGGATCATCCTACGAGCAAGACGCTATAAATTCTCGAAACGGAAGGATGATTTCATGTGTGAATTTGAAAGAGATAATCTGAGCGACAGCGACATACAGGACTTTCTAGGCTGTCTGGATGAGTATGAGGTGGTAACGGATTCCCAAAATCAAGAGCGTCTTGTCTCGTCACGGCACGTCTTGACGAGACGGTTGATCGAGGCGGACAACCAATTGAGAGCGTTGGGAAAGGGGAATCGCTATTTGTATAGCGAGAATCTGATTCAACCGGTTTCCTGGGGCAGCGACCAGGTTAGGCTGGCGAGTCACCCGCTGCTGACCAGGCTCGAGAATCTCCTTGCCGAGCTGTTGACGCTCTTTGGGAATAACGCGTTCGGTCACCACTATGCGCCCAGCCCTTATATCGACCGCTTTTTGCGATCGTTTCAGGACTGTGTCTATTTGCATGAGGCAATATTCAACGGGGCCCCGATGATGACTCGCGAACGGGCCGAATGGGCCGTTGAGGATCTGAATGAACGGCTAAGCACCTGGCATCATCAGCTGTCGTTGCCGGATTTTGCCTACGAGTGCCAACGCGTTCACCGTAACAGTCGCGACAACCTCAAGCGCCTGAGAAACCTTATTCAGGCCCTGTTCGAGCGCCATGGTTGCCTGCTCGTACTGCGTGTGGATCTGGGGTATAGCCAGGAGTATGGCTCCTGGATCGATTACGAGACGGCCAAGCATCACCGTGAACGACTCTGCCAGCAGTTTCACACCAATGATCTATTTGCTCATCAACTGGGGTACGCCTGGAAGCTGGAGTGGGGCATGGACAAGGGGTTTCATTACCATTTCGTGTTCTTCTTCGATGCCAATCGGCGAAAGGAACCGGTCACTCTGAGCAAGAGGATTGGAGAGCTGTGGGCGCAGTCCATCACTGGGAAACAGGGGGTCTACCATAATTGTAATCTGAATGCCGAGAACATCTATGTACAGAATGCCATGGGCGAGATCGCCTATCACGACTTGACCAAGCGGGGTTATCTCGACACTGCGATCCGCTATCTGATCAAGGTCGAAGACTGCGCGGCACTTCGCGTTCCCGGCCGTTCTTTCCAGACCAGTGCTATCCCACGCCCCTTCCCGGGCGCTCGGTTGGGCCGGCCACGCCGGTATTAACCGATGGTTACCGGCGCTCGACCTGTTTCGTCCCGGTAACGCATTTAACATTAGTGCTGTCTCGACTACGGCACTGCCTGACAAAACACCCTGGTTTACGCCCGCGCCCATGGTATGGCGGCAGTGCCGCAGTTGGCTTGATACCCCGTTTCCTTACAAAGGAGGCTCAATATGAGCGATTCCTACAGTGATCGATGGCTTCGCTGGTTCGAAGAACAGCATCCCCATCTCAAAAGCTCTCGAGAACCCCAACCCCACCAAGTAGCTATCGGAACGGCACCAGTCCCCCAAGCAATGGCCGAAGTGCCGGCAAGGTTAAAAAAAACAGCCTGTGCTACGAATCTATCTGTAAGGCATAACTCATTCCCCCTTTCCGGTGGGATGAGCCAGCCATCATCAAGCGAGCTAGGCCCTGCTTCGGTTGAGGAGTTGATCATAGAGGTCATGGCGCTTCGCCTTCGCCTGAACATGTCTCAGAAAGCATTCGCCCACAAGCTGGGTATCAGCTCTCGGACCTATCAGGACTGGGAGCAGGGACGCCGCCGGCCGTCGGGCCCCGCCAGGACCCTGCTGGAACGGGGCCTAAAAGAGCTAGGTTCCGATCATTAGCCATAAAGCACAGCGAGAGCGATAGGAGGAGTAGAAAGGGGAGTGACTGTCTGAATTTGTGCTAGAATTGCAATTTCTCGCAAAAATAGCACGGATTGGGACAGTCATGGATGATATGAATCGGATGATTGATGAAGTGCAGGCTTCTTTGAGCCTGCCAGAAGCACAGTGCGAGATCCCAGCCATTGAGAGCGAATGGCCGCACTTTCGTGAAGGTTCTCGGTTTGAATCGGCGGTAGTGGCCGTCAGTGACCATGTCCAGGTTGCTTATGAGATGGCGGTGTCGGTTGCGTTGGGAGCGATGGCCACCGCATGCCAGGGGATGGTGGATGTGGAGTATCCCAACGGTCATCGCGTACCCACCTCCCTCATGCTGCTGGTTGCAGCTAACAGTGGCGAGCGCAAAACGGCACTGGAGGGCTGGTTCTTCGGGCCAATCCGTAAGCTGCAGAACGAAAAAGAAACTGAGCGAAAGCGGCTGCAGGAGGATTACTCTCGTGAACTGAAGAATTGGCAGGATAAGGAAAAAGTATTAAGAAAAAAGATGATCAAGGCATTCGATGAAGAGCTGGAAACGGAAGGTTTAGAGAAGCGCTTGGCCAAGCACGATAAAATAAGGCCGGTATCACCCAAAGACTATCGCTTGATTTATGAGAATACGACACCCAGCGCTCTAACCTACGGGCTTTACACCAATATTCCCATTGGATGCCTGTTGTCGAGCGAGGCCGGTAGTCTCTTCAGCGGTAAGGCGTTTGAAGATCTTTATCTTTTTAACGCGCTATGGAGCGGATCTCCTATTTCTGTTTCTAGGCGTACTAGCGAATCCTTCATGCTAGATGATGCACGCTTAACCGCATCACTCATGATACAGCCAGACATCATTCAGCGCTTTCTGGAAAAGCGAGGCGATGATGCCCATGGTAGTGGCTTCTTGGCCCGCTTCCTGTTTGTCTATCCGACTCCCATGGTCGGGCATCGTGACGAGATTCCAGCTAAGCTTTCTGATGCTGATATCGCTCCATTTCAGGATCGCCTACGTGAACTTTTATTAGAGTCACTAGAGTTACTCGAATCAAGAGAGTCACGTGACAATCAATGTCCACGCCGTGTTCTCACTTTTACAGCTAACGCCAAAAGCTTATGGAGAAAAATGTACCGGCATATTGAGCAGGAGATGTTGCCGGATCAAATTTATTATCATGCTGAAGGTCATGCCTCTAAGCTAATGGATAACATTACTAGAGTTGCAGGGATCGTTCATGCTTTTGAGGGTGATAGTGGAAGTATAGACACCGATATACTTACATATGCCTATCGCTTAGTTCGCCACTACTCTCGGCATTATCTAGACCATGTTGCAGGTGAGCCTGAAATTGTGACACTTGGAAATCGTCTGGTGTAGGATATAAGGAAATTTGCCGACTATCAAAACGATCAGTATCGGTTTGTTGTCTCTGATATCAAAAAGAGAACGCACCCGAAGTTGCGTAAAAAAGATAAGATGAAGGCTGCGCTTACTATTTTGAAGCGCTTGGGGCATCTCCAAGAACTGCCACGTAGCAAGCAGATGGTTTTTAAAGATACGGTTATTGGTCCCGGTGAGCCGGAAATCAAGAATGGAGGGGTTTATTACCTTGAAGAGTTGCCGCTCTTTGAGGATCAAGAGTTTATGGTGGGCCAGGGGATGATAAAGTCTCGGTATGAGATGGGGCCTACCTT
This sequence comes from Halomonas sp. YLB-10, assembly GCF_003856855.1. Taxonomy (NCBI): domain Bacteria; kingdom Pseudomonadati; phylum Pseudomonadota; class Gammaproteobacteria; order Oceanospirillales; family Halomonadaceae; genus Halomonas; species Halomonas sp. YLB-10. Next base: position 201,518 of record NZ_RRCU01000001.1, on the reverse strand, counting down.
CGGCGATAAAATGTGATGGATGTGGTTTTTATGATAAACAATTAAATTAATTTTTCTCTGCTGGTTTTTGGTTTCTATAAGGTTTTTCTATATTTAAGAAAAGTGCCCGCCCAAAAATAATTGGGTGGGCGACCTTTTCTGAAGGTTTTGTTGAGTGTGTTAAAGAGAGTTAGTTGGCCTGGTTAGTTTCGCCTTCCGGTTGGTAAGGTACAATGTCTTCCAGCGACTTGGCATTGGGGAGGCGGACTAGATACTGTTGCAATGCATCTAAATCGCTCAACTGGCTCATGAATGCCTCAATCTCCTTAGGGAGCTCGCCAAAGCGGAGTTGTAGTTGTTGTATTAGTACGGTTCTCACGCCCTCAATTCGTCCCTGTGTCAGTGCTGCCTCACCTTCCAGTTGTTGATTCTTTTCGATGCGGGGAAACTCATGACGTAGTGAATAGGCCAGGCCGCGCCGTCTACTCTGGTGCTCGCTGGCTCTTTGTTGTTTCTCACGCAGTGAGTGAACGATGTCTCGGAGTTCAGCTTGAAGGTCCTTCAAGCTGGAGATATCGAGCAACTGGTATTCGTAATTTGCCGCAAAGATGCGCTCCGCTAGTTTATCGGCTACCTCGGTGCGGTCGCGCTTTTCCCAATTGGGGTTATTGTACAGCAGGCCCTTGACCATGGTGCTGAGGAGCAAGGTGGTATCCTTGTTGGAGGGACGGGCATGTCGAGCATGGCCGCCCTTGCTAGCACGAACGCCGTAGTGCTTGCCTTCCAGGTTCTTGAGGGCCTCCAACATTGCCAGGTGACGATTGGCATGCTTTAGGGCAGTGACCGTGGGTGCAAGAGATGCCGTGACGGCGCTTGTCCATTCTCTGTTCATCGAGACCAGTGGTGAAAGGTTTTTCACCCAGCTATAGACGACGAATACGGCCTGGCGAAGCGCAATGTCTCCGTGGTGGGTCAGTTGGTTGTCGATGGCGCGTTTTCCCTGCTGGATCGACAGTTCCTGATCCCAATCTCCGCGAGGGTCGACGCTGTATACTTCGATCTCCTCGAAAACCTTGCGCAGCTGGTACTCACGAGCAGCCGGACTGGCGGGGCCCGTCAAGGCGAATATGCGTTCTGTTACTGCTTTAGCCTGTTGCACAAGTTCGATAGCGAATACCGCCCAGTGGCAATCCGAAGGGGCTGACGCTGTGAACAAGGAGGAGGGGGCGGGAGTAAACTGGCTGGTTAACCTTACCGGGTCCATCGGGCATCTCCAGGGAAGCTTTACAAGCAGGGTATCATTAGCCTTGGCGCTCGATGTGGACAAATGTGGCCCTTTGCCCGGTTTCTTGAAGACGCGGGGCGTAGCCCGACAGACGACGTTGATAGCCGAAAGCTACCTGGTGATGCCACCCATTGCGTCGACGCACGCGATCGTTTCCGCCAACTCCTCCATGAGTCCATGCTCTTCAGGCCGGTCGACAGCATTGCCTCTGTCGACCGGCCTGGAGTATTCGCCTTCGTATGGCTTTTGAGTCACTTGTCCTGGGGCATGATTTTTCTGTAATGTCAATGATTCTGCTTGTTGGCATGATGCCATTAAGTGGCACTAAGGCTTCAATCTCGGCGCAATGCGATGGTTCGGGTGTTCGCTTATACATCAGCTCAGAGAGGAGTGATAGAGATGCCCATGACCATCAAGGAAGGCGCCAAGACACTGAATGCACGTCATTTTCAAGCCGACCATGGAAGCGCACGGGAGTCAGAAATCAGGCCTAAGTCCAAAAAAATGCTGCGCATCAAGGAGTTGACGGCCAGGGTTGGGCTATCAAGATCTTCTATCTACAGCAAGCTGGACCCAGGGTCAGCAGCGTTCGATCCCACATTTCCGAAGCAGATCAAGCTGGGCAGCAGAGCAGTGGCATGGTTGGAGGACGAAGTGGAGGCCTGGCTGGATCAACTGGCTAGTCACCGCTCATGACCTTCACCGGAGCATGTGTGCCTGTCCCAGCCGTGTTGCCTTGGTCAATGGCGGCTTCATACACGGGGCACCCGGGAGCATGGGCAGGAGTAGGGGCTTGGCTCGCCCCACCACGTTTATGCTGCTGGGCTATTCCTATAAGCTCAAGGCTATAAAGAGCTGGGGTGACCAGCCCGTCATTGAGCACGGCCATAGATTGCAGGGAGAGCGATACCGTGGAGATCATCGACAACGTCAGCCGGCTGCTCGGCGACGACCTGAAGGATATCCTGCGGCCCGGTGCCCGTCTCAAGATCGCGGCCTCCTGCTTCTCGATCTACGCCTACGAGGCGCTCAAGGATGAGCTGGAGGCGCTGGATTCGGTCGAGTTCATTTTCACCTCACCCACCTTCGTTCCTGACCAAGCCAGCGACAAGTTTCGCAAGGAGCACCGGGAGTTCCATATTCCCAAGGCGGAGCGTGAGCGTAGCGTCCACGGCAGCGAGTTCGAGATCCAACTCAAGAACAAGCTGACTCAACGGGCCATCGCCCGAGAGTGTGCCGACTGGATGCGCCGCAAAGCCTGCTTCCGCTCCAATCGGGGCCAAGCGGCCATGCAGCCCTTTGCCGGCGTTGCAGCTTCAGGCGGCGACACTGTCTATATGCCGCTGCAAGGCTTCACGGCGGTGGATCTGGGTTACCAGCAGGGCAACGCTGTCTCCAACTTCGTCACCCGCTTCAGCGAGCCAGCCCACACCTCACAGTTCATGGCCCTCTTTGACCAGCTGTGGCAGGACGAGGAGAAGCTCGAGGATGTCACTGAACGGCTGCGCGAGCATATCGCCTCGGTCTACCGGGAGAACCCACCGGAGCGGATCTACTTCCTGATGCTCTACCACATCTTCCACGAGTTCCTGGAAGACATCAGCGAGGACGTGCTGCCCAACGACCGCACCGGCTACCAGGACAGCGTCATCTGGCAGAAGCTGTTCAACTTCCAGCGCGACGCGGCCACCGGCGTCATCAACAAGCTGGAGACCTACAATGGCTGCATCCTGGCCGACAGCGTGGGGCTCGGGAAGACCTTTACCGCCCTGGCGGTCATCAAGTACTACGAGCTGCGTAACCGCTCCGTGTTGGTGCTGTGCCCCAAGAAGCTCGCGGACAACTGGCTGACCTACAACCGTAACCTGACCACCAACGTGCTGGCCCAGGACCGTCTGAACTATGACGTGCTCTGCCATACCGACCTGCAGCGCACTCGTGGGGAATCCTTCGGCATGCCGTTGGACCGCGTCAACTGGGGCAACTATGACCTGGTGGTAATAGACGAGTCGCACAACTTCCGCAACAACGACGTCTACAAGGATCGCGAGACGCGCTACCAGAAGCTGATGAATCAGGTCATCCGTGCCGGTGTGAAGACCAAAGTGCTGATGCTCTCGGCTACGCCGGTCAATAACCGCTTCAACGACCTCAAGAACCAGCTGGCCTTGGCCTACGAGGGCGAAGCCGAGAACCTGACGCGCCATCTCAGCGGAGCCCAAGACATCGAGGGTATCTTCCGCCGCGCCCAGGCGACCTTCAACGAGTGGTCGGCGCTCCCGCCCGAGAAGCGCACCACGGGTGCCATCCTGCAGGCGCTGGACTTCGACTTCTTCGAGCTCTTGGACAGCGTCACCATCGCTCGCTCACGCCGGCATATCGAAACCTTCTACGACACTAGTGATATCGGCAGCTTCCCGGAGCGTCGCAAGCCGCTCTCGTTTCACTGCCCGCTCACCCACCGGTCTGGCGTGATTGGCTTCAACGAGATTTTCCGGCAACTCTCCCAGCTCAAGCTCTCGGTCTACGCCCCGATCAGCTACATCCTGCCCAGCCGCCTCAAGAAGTACGAGGAGATGTACGACACTGAAGTGTCCAGCGGGGGAGGAAGCTTCAAGCAGGTGGACCGGGAGAAGAGCCTGCAGGCCCTGATGACGACCAACCTGCTCAAGCGTTTGGAGAGCTCGGTGGCGGCGTTTCGCCTGACACTAGAAGGGCTGCAGGATAGCCATACCAACCTCCTAGAGAAGATTGAGGCCTTCAAGCGCACCGGCCGTTCGGGTGGCTTCGCCGATATCGCCGCGTCCTTCGAAGATGCCGACCCTGACGACGACAGCATTCCCATGCCTGGCGATGCCACGGTAGGTAAAAAGGTCCAGATCAGCCTGGAGGATATGGACCTGCCGTCCTGGGAGCATGATCTGAACAATGACCTGGTGTGGATCGAGCTGCTGCTGGAGGAAATGGCGAAGATCACTCCGGCCGACGATGCCAAACTGCAGCACCTGAAGACGCAGATCGCCAGCAAGCTCGTCTCGCCGATCAACCCCGGCAACCGCAAGGTGATGATCTTCACCGCCTTCGCAGATACCGCCAAGTACCTCTATGACAATCTGGCGCCTGGCTTGCTGGAGAGCCAGGGCGTGCACACCGGCCTGGTGACCGGCAGCGCTGCACCGAAGTCTACCATCGGGGCCATGCCCAACAGTCGCCAGCACTACGACTTCCAGGGCCTGCTGACGCTGTTCGCCCCTCAGGCCAAGAGCAAGGACGTGGTGTACCCCGATGAGCCCCGCGAGCTGGATATCCTGATCGGGACCGACTGCATCTCGGAAGGCCAGAATCTGCAGGACTGCGATTACCTGATCAACTACGACATCCACTGGAACCCGGTGCGCATCGTCCAGCGCTTCGGGCGTATCGACCGGATCGGCTCGCCCAACGCCAGCATCCAGCTGGTCAACTACTGGCCGGATATCAGCCTGGATGAGTACATCAATCTCAAGGAGCGCGTCGAGAACCGCATGGTGATCGCCGACGTCACCGCCACCGGCGACGACAACGTGCTCAACGCTCAGTCCAACGACGTCGCTTACCGGCGAGAGCAGCTTCGCCGGATGCAGGACGAAGTGGTGGAGATGGAGGACCTCAAGTCCGGCGTGTCGATCACCGATCTGGGCCTGAATGAATTCCGCATGGACCTGCTGGGGTACATGAAGGAGAACGGCGACCTGAGCCGAATTCCCAACGGGCTGCATACCGTCGTGCCGGCTCGCCCCGAGAAGGGCCTGCAGCCTGGTGTCATCTTCACGCTGCGTAACCTCAATCAGCGGGTAGGCCATCAAGGCAGTACGCTGCAGCAGCAGAACCGCTTGCATCCCTTCTACCTGGTCTACATCAGCCACACCGGCGAGGTGATCAGCGACTACACCGAGGTCAAGCGCCTGCTCGACCTGGCACGCACCGCCTGCAAGGGGCTGAGCGCCCCCGTCGAAGCTGTCTATCGTGCCTTCAACGAGGAAACTCAAGACGGCCGTGAGATGCACGACTATTCGGCGCTACTGGATGAGGCCATCCGCTCGATGATCGAGGTGAAGGAGGACAAGGACATCGACAGCCTGTTCAGCGGTGGCGAGACCACGGCACTGGTCGATACCATTGAAGGGCTCGACGACTTCGAGCTGATCACCTTTATCGTCATTCGTGAGGCAGGCTCAGCCACAGACATGGGTACGGAGCGTCATGCGGCCAGCGGAGAAAGCGAGAAAGAGGCATGACGGCACCGCTGTACCAGTACCCCACCAAGACGCTGCTCGACCGCGTGGTAGCCAAGCAGCGCATCCTGGCGCATGTGCGGGCCACCGCTAAGCTCAGGGAGCGACTGCGAGACGACGTCGCCCAGATCACCTGGCATGCCAAGCTGGCCCATAACACGATCAACTTGCCTGGCACTGACGACGTGCCCGAGTTGCAGGTCTTCGTGATCACGCTCAAGGGCGAAGACCTGCATCGAGATGTGCTGCGGGCCATCGACCGTGCCATACCTTTTCCGATCCTGTTCGAGCTACATGGCACCCGCGGCATCCGTGTCACCGCCGCCTACAAGCGGCCAAGCCAGGCCGACCCCAGCAAATGGGTGCTTGATGACCACTATGCCAGCAGTGACTGGCTGCCAGCCGAGTCGCCCCGTCAACCGCTGCCCACGGCCATCGACCTGAAGCAGCTCTACCAGCAGCTTCTGCGGAGCCTGCTCCCAACGCCGTCGCGTCAGGGCGAAGCCTTGCCGGATCAGTTGGAACGGCTCAAGGCCGTGGAATCCCTCAAGAGGGATGCCGACAAGCTCGAGAAGCGCCTGCGCAACGAGAAACAGTTCAACCGCAAGGTCGAGATCAACGCCGAATTGCGCTCGATCCGTGAGAAAATTGCTGACTATGACATCTAATCACGACCGCAGAGGTCCGGAGACAAGCGACACCATGGACAAGCTGAAGATGCACTCCCCTAACCTGACTGAGGACAGTATCGCCAAGCTGGCCGAGCTGTTCCCCAGCTGTGTCTCCGAGGCGCGGGATGAGCAGGGGCGAGTGAAGCAAGCCATCGACTTCGACCAGCTACGCCAGGAGCTCTCCGATCATATCGTCGAAGGGCCCAAGGAACGTTACCATCTCAACTGGCCCGGCAAGCGGGAGGCCCTGCTTGCGGCCAATGCGCCGATTGCCAAGACACTGCGCCCCTGTCGCGAAGAGAGTGTGGACTTCGATACCACGAAGAACCTTTTCATTGAAGGGGATAACCTTGAGGCACTCAAGCTTCTTCAGGAAACTTACCTAGGCAGGGTCAAATTAATTTATATCGACCCGCCCTACAATACAGGGCGTGAATTCATCTACGACGATGACTACCGCGAGTCCTTTGACGACTACCTTGATTCTTCCGGGCAGCGTGATGAGCAAGGTGGCCGGTTAGTTGCCAACACCGAAGCCAATGGGCGATTCCATTCGGACTGGCTATCTATGATGTACCCCCGGTTGCGGCTGGCAAAGAACCTTTTGTGCGATAACGGCGTGATCTTCATTTCCATTGATGATCATGAGGTTGATAACCTTAGAAAGCTGTGTGATGAAGTTTTTGGCGGTGAGAACTTTGTTGCACAAATAATCTGGCAGAAAGTTTTTTCCCCAAAAAATAGCGCCAAATGGTTCTCTGAGGACCATGATTATCTGCTAGTTTACGCTAAAGACAAAGATTCATGGGCTCCAAACATGCTTCCTCAGACAGAGGAAATGATTGCACGCTATAAAAATCCAGACAATGATTCAAGGGGAGTTTGGCAGTCTGACAATCTAACGGCGAGAAATCGCTATGATGCTGGGCTTTATTCAGTCACATGCCCTTCAGGGAGAGTGATTGAAGGACCACCCAGAGGAAGATATTGGAGCATAAGTGAAGAGAGCTTCCATAAGCTAAATGCTGACAACAGAATTTGGTGGGGGGAGGATGGGAACAATATGCCCCGGCTAAAAAGATTTCTGTCCGAAGTCAAGCAAGGAAGGACTCCGCAGACCATCTGGCCATATAGCGAAGTTGGGCATACTCAAGACGCGAAAAAGACGCTATTGAAGTATGTTGATTTCCAAGAGACAGAAAATGTTCTCAATTCAGTCAAGCCAGTTGAGCTGATACAGAGGATCTTGCAGCTATCCACATCGCCTGATGGCAACGATATTGTGCTTGACTTCTTTAGCGGAAGCGCATCGACAGCTCACGCAGTGCTAAAGCAGAATTATGAGGATGGAGGGAAGCGCCGCTTCATCGGGGTGCAAATTCCCGAGCCGCTGCCCAAGCCTGAGCCCGAGCTTGGTTCAATCTTTGAGATGGGGGCTAAGCGTATTAAGAATTACGCCAAAGAGATTTCATCAGAAGCAGATGACCAAAAGGCTAGTTCTCTCGATCTTGGCTTTCGCGTCATGAAGATTGACTCGTCAAACATGCGAGAAACTCACTATTCGCCGGACGAGCTGAGCCAGGGCCTGCTGGCTGAAAGTATCGACAATATCCGCGAGGGACGGAGTTCAGAAGACCTGCTCTTCCAGGTCCTACTGGGCTGGGGCGTAGACCTTTCGCTTCCCGTCTCCCGCCAGGAGCTCCACGGGAAAACCATCTTCCTCGTCGACGGGGCCGAGAAGCATATGGCCCTGGCCGCCTGCTTCGACCTCGATATCGACGAGGCCTTCGTCAAGCAGCTCGCCGAGTACGAGCCGCTGCGCGTGGTGTTCCGCGATGCCGGCTTTGCCAGCGACAGCGTCAAGATCAACGTCGAGCAGATCTTCGCTCAGAAGTCGCCCAATACCGACGTCAAGGTGATCTAGGCCCATGAGCATGGACGAGCAGGCGCTGAAGCAGTTGCTCCACTCCCTGATCGAGCGCTGGGAGAGCGAGGTGGTCGAGTTCAAGCGCGGTGGCAAGGGCTTCTCCACCTCGGATCTCGGCAAGTACCTCTCGGCGCTGGCCAACGAGGCCAATCTGCGTGCCTGCGAAAGCGCCTGGCTGGTCTTTGGCATCGACGACAAGACCCGGCGCATCCTGGGGTCCGAGTACCGCCAATCCCTCGGCGAGCTCGATAAGCTCAAGATGCAGATCGCCGACGGCACCGAGCCTAGTATCACCTTCCGTGACATCCACGAGCTGGAAACGCCGGAAGGGCGGGTGCTGCTGTTCGAGATTCCGGCCGCGCCGATGGGCATGCCCATCGCCTGGCTGGGGCATTACTACGCTCGCGCTGGGGAGAGCCTGACCAGCCTTGGCCTGGACAAGCTAGATACGATCCGACGACAGACCGATGCCACCGACTGGTCCGTGCAACTGGTACCGAATGCCACGCACGACCATCTCGACCCTGAGGCGGTCAGCAAGGCCCGAGAATCCTTTGCCAAGAAGTACGCCAACCGCTTCGAGCCCGGCGAGGTGATGGGGTGGCCGCTGGCCACCTTCCTGGATCGCGCCAAGCTGACGCTGGATGGCAAGGTGACCCGGGCGGCCCTCTTGCTGCTGGGCAAGGAGGAGGCGGTACCGCTGCTATCTCCCCATCCCGCTCAGCTGACCTGGAAGCTGGAAGGGCCGGAGCGGGCCTACCAGCACTTCGGCCCGCCGTTCCTGCTGGCTACGACGTGGCTGTACCAGCAGATCCGCAACGTGCAGGTGCGAATCCTGCCGGAGGACCAGCTACTGGGCGTGGAGCTGGCCAAGTATGACCAGCGGATCGTACTGGAGGCGCTGCACAACTGCATTGCCCACCAGGACTACACCCGCAACGGCCGGGTCCTGGTCACCGAAGAGCCGGACCGGCTCATTCTGGAAAACGCTGGTGCATTCTTCGAGGGCAGGCCGGAAGACTATGTCACCGGTCACAAGACACCGATGCACTACCGCAACCCCTTCCTGGTCAATGCCATGGTCGAGCTGAACATGATCGACACCATGGGCTACGGCATCCACGAGATGCATCTGGGGCAGGCGAAGCGCTATCTCCCCATGCCGGACTATGACGTGACCGACCCCGCCCGGGTGCGGCTGACGATCTATGGCAGCATCGTCGATCCGGCCTACACACGCATGCTGATCAAGAAGACCGAGCTCTCTCTGCAGGAGATTTTGGCCCTGGATCGCGTGCAGAAACAGCTGCCACTCGACAAGGAGATGGCGAGTCGCCTGCGCCGCGCCAAGCTGATCGAAGGCCGGCAGCCCAATCTGCGCGTCTCCGCCGAGATTGCCACCGCAACGGCGACCAAGGCCCAGTACATTCACACCCGCGGGCAGGATGACGCCTTCTACGCCAAGCTGGTGACCGACTACCTGGCCAAGTTCGGTTCCGCCAGCCGTCAGGAGATCGACACCCTGCTGTGGGACAAGCTCAGCGATGCCCTGGATGAGCCAAAAAAGAAGGCTAAGGTCGGTAACATTCTGACCAAGCTGCGCCGAGCCGGCCAGATCCGTAATGCTGGCAGCCGCGGTGCGCCGGAATGGCGGCTGACAGAGGCTGATGCAGAAAGCTCTGCAGAAAGAAACGGCGGCTCTGCAGAAAGAGACTGAAAGAAGTTCTATTTAAGTTGTTGATTTTAAAATTAAAGCATCGTGAGCCCTTTCTGCAGGCTCCGATGCCGGTGCAGAAAGGAAGGCCATGAAGCTCAAGTTCAAGACCCAGGAATACCAGACACGGGCGGTCGAGGCGCTGGCGGACTGCTTTGCTGGCCAGCCCTTTAGCAGCGGTATCCGCTACCGTATCGACCCGGGCGAGGCCGCGCCCCTGGCACAGCCGCTGCAGCGGGATATGTATGCTTCCCCAGACCCCGACGACGCCGGTTTCAAGAATGCCGCGCTGGAGCTGACGGAGTTTGAGCTGCTGAATAACATCAAGACCATTCAGCGCCGTCAGAACCTCCCGGTTTCCGATAGCTTGAAGAAAGACGACAAGACTGGCTGTCCCATCAACCTGGATATGGAGATGGAGACCGGTACCGGCAAGACCTACGTCTATCTGAAGAGCATGTTCGAGCTGAAGCAACGCTACGGCTGGAGCAAGTTCATCGTGGTGGTGCCCAGCATCGCTATCCGAGAGGGAGTCTACAAGTCGCTCCAGATCACCGCTGACCACTTCCTGGAGAGCTACGGGGAGAAGGCGCGCTTCTTCATCTATAACTCGAAGCAGCTGCACAACCTGGAAAGCTACTCCTCGGATGCCGGCATCAGTGTGATGGTCATCAACGTGCAGGCCTTCAACTCCCGTGGCGCCGATAACCGCCGCATCTACGATGAGCTGGACGACTTCCAGTCGCGGCGTCCCATCGACGTTATCAAGGCCAATCGCCCGATCCTGTTCCTCGATGAGCCGCAGAAGATGGAAGGGGGCAAGACGCTCAGCTCACTGAGCGAGTTCAACCCCCTGTTCATCGTGCGCTACTCGGCGACCCACAAGACGACCTATAACAAGATCCACCGCCTGGATGCCCTGGACGCCTACAACCAGAAACTGGTGAAGAAGATCTCGGTGCACGGTGTTACCACCAAGGGCCTCACCGGCACCGATGCCTATCTCTACCTCGAGAACATCGAGACGGCCAAGAACAAGCCCCCTGTCGCCTGGGTCGAGTATGAGGAGAAGTCAGCCAGTGGCGTGAAGCGAAAGCGCCGCAAGCTGGGCAAGGGTGACAACCTGCATGAACTCTCGGGTGGGCTGGACCAATACAAGGGCTTCGTCGTCTCGGACATTGACGCCCGGGTGGACCAGCTCAGCTTCATCAACGGCGTCGAGCTAACCGCCGGGGAGGTGACCGTCGACGTCACCGAGAAGGCGCTGCGCCAGATTCAGATCCGTGAGGCGGTCAAGGCGCACTTCAAGAAGGAACAGCTGCTGTTTTCCCAGGGCGTCAAAGTTCTCACGCTGTTCTTCATCGATGAGGTGGCCAAGTATCGCCAGTACGATGAAGGCGGCGAGGTACTGGGCGAGTACGCCCGGATCTTCGAGGAGGAATACAACCAGCAGCTCAACCAGGTGCTGACCCTTGAGGACAGCGAGTACAACCGCTACCTGAAGGGCATCAACGCCTCGGACACCCACAACGGCTACTTCTCCATCGACAAAAAGTCCAAGCGCCTCATCGATCCCAAGACCAAGGCCCGCTCGACTGAGACGGACGATGTCGATGCCTACGACTTGATATTGAAGGACAAGGAACGCCTGCTCTCCTTCGAGGAGCCCACGCGATTCATCTTCTCCCACTCCGCACTGCGGGAGGGCTGGGACAATCCCAACGTGTTCGTCATCTGCACGCTGAAGCATAGTGACAACACCATCTCCCGGCGCCAGGAAGTGGGCCGGGGTCTGCGTCTCGCGGTCAACCAGCTAGGGGACCGCATGGACGATCCCATGACGGTGCACGACATCAACGAGCTGACGGTGGTCGCCAGCGAGAGCTATAAAGACTTCGTCACCGCCTTGCAGCGCGACATCAGCAAGGATCTCTCCGAGCGCCCGCGAGTCGCCGATGAGGCCTACTTCACCGGCAAGCTGCTCGTGTCAGATGAGGGAGAGGTAGAAGTCACGCCCGCCATGGCCAAGGAGATCTACCGCTACCTGCTCAAGAACGACTACACGGATAACGCTGATCACATCACTGATGACTACCACCAGGCCAAGGAGGACGGGACCCTGGCCGAGCTGCCAGAGGCGCTGCAGCCCCATGCGCAGCAGGTCTTCCAGCTGATCGACAGCGTCTTCAGCAACGCCCAGTTGCCGCACATTGAGGATGGCCGCAAAGCCAAGCTGAACCCGCTCAATGACAACTTCCACAAGAAGGAATTCCAGGAGCTCTGGGAGCGCATTAACCGCAAGGCAGCCTACTCCGTCAGCTTCGATTCCAACGAACTGATTGGGAAATGCGTGGGCTACCTTGATCTGAAGCTCAAGGTGAAGCGCCTGGAGTATCAGGTGGAACGTGGCACCCAGAAGGCGGAAGCCAGCTACCAGGACATGACAAGTGGGCAGGCCTTCACCGTCGATGAGAGCGAGCGGGTCAAGCATGACGGCTCGCTTCACTCGGCGGTTCAGTATGACCTGATCGGCCGCCTGGCCGAAGCCACGCAGCTGACACGACGCACCGTCGCGGCGATTCTCTCCAAGATTCAGCCGAAGACCTTCAAGCAGTACCAGATGAACCCCGAGGACTTCATGGCCCAGGCCGCCAGGCTGATCAACGAGCAGAAGGCCAGCATGGTGGTCGAGCACATCAGCTATGACCCGCTCAACGAGCAGCACAGTCGGGAAATCTTCACTATAGAGAAGTCGGAGAACCAGCTGGATCAAGCCTACAAGGCCAACCGCCACGTCTATGACTACGTAGTGACCGATTCCAAAATTGAACGGGAATTCGTTGAAGAGCTCGATACCGGCAAGGAGGTGGTGGTCTACGCCAAGCTACCGAAGAGCTTCTTCATCCCGACGCCAGTGGGCAACTACAATCCCGACTGGGCCATCGCCTTCAACGAAAATAACGTCAAACACGTCTACTTCGTGGCCGAGACCAAGGGCAGCATGTCATCGCTGGAGCTGCGTGAAATCGAGCAGGCCAAGATAAAGTGCGCCAATGAGTTTTTCGACACTATCGCGACGGCGAGGGTGAAGTACGACGTGGTGGATTCCTATGACAAGCTGATGGATTTGGTTCGATAAAGAATAACGACGCCAGGCCTTTTCATGGCCTGGCTTATGCCGCGATAGAGACAAGGAGAGTGCTGTGGCTAAGATAATACTGGTAAGAAGTCCGCTTGAGTTAGCAAAAATAGATCAGGCCGGATATGGCTGGTCTCAAATGAATTTTTCAGAGCACTCATCTGCTGAATCACTGATGGCAGCATTTCGTGACCAAGATATCGAGGTTGGTAGGAAAGGAAACCAAATCCGGCGATTCTTTAATATTCGTGCCGGAGACTTGATAGTGGTGCCCGTCGCTCGGGCTATCCTGCTTTCTAGAGCTACTGGCGAGAAAAGCTTTGGACTAGATGTGGGGTATGGAGAAAACCGCGTCGGTGCAAAATACTTGCGGGGTCCAGATGGAACCATCAAAAGGATTCCTCGCGACGACCTTTCCACCGCCCTTGAGACACGGCTAAAAATTCGGATGGCCGTTGCATCGCTGGATGAGTTCTCAGACGAGCTGGAAACACTATATGCGCGGCTGGAATCTGGTGGTTTCAGTAACATCAATAGCCAGCATGAGGCTGAAAACAGTGAAGCAATTGAAGCTTTCAAGAATACCCTGCTAGAACGTATCCGAGAAGGAAATACCTTCCTTTCTGGAGGCGGAAATGGAATGGAAATGCTGGTGATGGAGCTCTTGAAGCTGGAAGGGTATGACGTTCACCGGCCCAGTAAGCGACACTACGAAGGCATTGCAGATGCTGACATTGAAGCTTACCGAAAGGATCGGTTCAATCCTACCAAGCTCCTCATTCAAGTAAAGCATCATCAGGGTACTACTGGATCTCACGGCATCCGGCAGCTCGCCGCAATTGATGAGGACGGCGCTCAGCGATGGCTGATCACGACAGCGATCTCAGGGGAAAGCACCAAGGCATTGGCGGAGAAAGATGGCATCCAAATAATGGATGGGGCTGACTTTGTTGATTGGCTCTCTGAACATTGCCAAAACTTGTCGGTTGTCACACGAAGTCGGCTTGGGCTCTCTGATGTCCCTGTACTGCTTTAAAAATACTGCTCTGGAGGAAATTCAATGGGCTATGATTCAGGGTTCGACCAGCGTCGGCTAGACCAACTAGCATCGACATACCTAACGGATAGCTTGGCAGTCGGCGACGTCGTATTTTTCGCTGATGACGATGGCCGGCTGGGGAAAGCGACCTGGTGCCTTAACGAGGGGCACTACAAGTCCCTGAACGACTCAGGTTTCAAGTATCACTTGATGGAGTTGCTCGACTCCCTCTTGACCTATCGTGCTCAGCATGAGCAGCCAAATGCTACACAAGGGGTGGTTAAGCTGAATAAGAAAGAGCTCAGAATGCAGTGGGTCACGCCGGAGGAAGCCAGCCGGCTCGCGGAGTAATTTGGCAAGCCATCCAAGAGCATCCAGGGTAAAAGCCAAGCTCATTCCGATCTTTAAATACTTGAACCCAAGCGGCTCAGATATCTCCGGTTGGCGATATGAAGCAAATGACAACAGAGGGTTCCAGCTCGGATGCATAATCAGAATAGGTCAAAAAAACGCCAAGTCACGCCTCCATCCAACATTTCTTTGTCTGAGGGGCGGGAGGTCGCCATGACACATGAAACCAAGGAAATGCTGGACTTCCTTCAAGCAGTAGCTGCTGCAGAGATCGAGAGAAAGCGCCGGCTTGGCCACTATGTTGTTGTTTGGTTGGACGGTCGGCCAGCGCTGATTGGAGAAGATGCGCCAACCGACCATGAGTGAAAAATTCTTCTTCTCTTAAGGTTTAAACAGATAGCTATTTTTAACCATTACTTCAACTTCTCAAAGGGATGAGTGCTCTAGAATGCTGACCAAGTTAGACTTGTATTCTGTATGCCCACCCACAATCTCAGTTACATCTATATTCACCACTTCGCAAATTCCAATGCCTTTAGTTTTAAAATATTCTATCTCTCCCAGGCCCACAGGATCATCCCCTAGCTCGGCAGTGTGGTACAGTTTTTTTAGCACATCGTCGTTCATTGAATAAAAATTAAAAACGCGGTCTTCTACTGACTGCAAAGCTCCAGCCCAGCGCTGTTTGTCTTTTCGAGATACCGCCCCACCAAATAAGTAAGCCTGATCAACTTTACAACCTGATCCAAGGAGAGCCACCAAGGCGTTGTGAATTACACGGCCACCTAACGAATGTCCGTATAGTCTCACCTTTAAGTCCGGAGCAAAAGTCTTTGCGTTAATTATTTGTTTGGCAAGCTCATTGCCATAGATATAAGAATTTTCTACCGCTTCATACCAGCAAGTTATCCCAGATTCGTCAAAGTTTCTCGAAGGCCATGAAAATCCAAAGATAGAGCCAAATGTCTCACGGGTTTCTAGAGACGTCCTCCAATCAGAAAACTGCCCTTTTGCTGACTCTGACATAAAGCCATCAATGCAAATGTGAAGAAATTTCGTATCGTCAATTTGAGACACTCTCCGTAGCCCAAAAATTTTCTCGGCAGCTCTTTCCTCATCTGCAGTGAAGTCATCTACAAAGCTGCTAGCACTCTTCCCGAGCTTGTGTACCTTTTTGAATCCAGCCACGCCGGGAACAAAATCTGTTGCTATATCGGCAACAAAAAGAGCCCTTCTCAAGTAATCCGTCCCCTTGACCCCAGGAGCGTAATCATCACGACTCACATCATGCAAGCGTTCAAAACATTCAATACAAGTTGCTTTGTAGTTCATGATTGCAGGATGAATTGTTCTTGACAGCAGTTTATTATCAACATCCAGATCATCTGCCATTTTTTTTATATCAATATCATCAAACGGATCTTCATTTTCTTCTAGACGAGAAAGACTGGCTAGCATTAATAAATTTTTTAACCAAGGTTTGTCAATCTTTAAATGTGAAGATCCAGAGCCATCCTCAATATAGTCTTGTGAAGCCCCCGAGTTTTGATAAAATGCCCCCAGAATATAGTTGAGGAACATTGTCTCTGCGCCACTCGCTGACCCCTCATGATTCTTCATTATTTTATTATTAAAAATTAGAACGAAATTAGAAGCTTCCAGGGTGCTAAGCTCGTAGAGTTTGATGGAGTTAAGCATGAAGATTTTTTCTGATGCCGGGATCTCTTCAAGTTCTTTTTTATCTAGGTCTTCAGAATAAATAATGTCATAAATTTCACATGAAGACTTACACAGCGAATTGGCCAAGGTGCAAATATTTTCTTGCGCTTTAACACCAAAATGTATATTGGGTTCGAAATTTTTACTTATGAAGGAGCTGTACTCGTTTTCACCTGAGAAAAGAGACAATCCTGACTTTTGATGCAAACCGAATTCGCACAGTTTGGCAAGGAATAGCAAAAGTTTTTGAGACCCAACAGAAAGCGTCTCATCAATCACTTCGTCGAACAGCCAATTTTCACGCATGTCGAGGCGCATTGCCGCTGCGACATCTTGCTCATTAAAACCGGAAAATTCACACAGTGTTTCTATCAATGTCAGTTCTTTTTTATTCATCGGCGGGCTAGAAAAAAGCATCAGCCCCAAAAGTTTAATGATAGCTTTTCGCTCAGAAAGTTCCCTCTCTTGAAGAACTGAGTAAATCACACTCTCCTCCTGCCTAGAAAAATGTCAAGCGATAAGATTTTGATCGCTAAGATAAAAATCGGCCATCAGGAAATTTTATTTAGGGTGATGCTGAGATCTTTTTGGCTAGAGTCTGTCGGAAAAGATCGCAGCTATTAACGCCTTCTGCCCTGGCAATAATCTCTGTGGCTGTTTCAAGGATTATCTGCCTCCAAGCAGGGGGCTCCAACACGTCAACGTTCATCCCCATTCCCATCAGCCACCACAGGGTCTGCTGATCATCGGGTACCGTGGCTTCCAGGCGTTGCCAGTCGCTCTCGAGTAGCGGCGTGAGCCGTTGCTCCTCGGCTAGTGGCGTCTCGCTGAGCAGCCAGACCACCTGGGGCGCGACATTGGCCACCAGTGTCACGGGGGCCTTACTCTGAAGGTAGCCGAAGGCGCCTCCCGCGATGTAGTCGTCCAGATCGAAGTCTCCGGCGTCATGCCAGCAGGCATCACTGAGGCGTGCCTCCTCGATGCGGTGCAGGGCGAACTGGCGAACATCCGTGTAATCATTCACCGTGGCCAGCAGGTAGGTCACGCTGTGGCGGCTAACCAGCCCCTGCGGGTGCAGGGTGAACTGTTTTTCTTCCTCAGCACTGCGCGACAGGTAGGTGACATCGATGGCGCGCTGGCTCAGCAAGGCCTCGGACACTGTCTGCCACGTCTCGGCACTTAATGGTGCTGGAATCAGTGCCTTGCCGTTGGGGATGGCGCGAACCCGTCGGGCCCACTGGCTCAGGTCGTTCTGCTCCAGGTCATCCAGCAGCTGGCGGGCGTCACGAAACTGGGGGGCCAGCTGGTCGACCACTACCGGCGGCAGCAGGCCCTTCAGGTACTCCTCAGCCAGCACCAGGGTGAGGGCGCTGGGGATGTCCAAGGCCGGCAGGCTGCAATGGAAGTCGCGATCGAAATACCAGCGGTAAGGCTTCTGGCTGTCGTCACACACTAGCGGGAAGTGCAGTGAGAGGCGGTCACGCAGGTCGCGCTGCAGCGAGCGGGTATCGATCTGGAACCCTCGCTCTTGGAGCTTCTCCAGCAGCACCGGGGTGCTGATGCGACCCGGGCTGCGTGGAATCAGCTGCAGCATGGCCAGGTAGCGGAACAGGGTATCGCGAATCTCGGACATGGACGTTCCTTGTCGAGGGGGGAAATGGTCTACAGCCTAACCGGGTTTAGGATTGCTCACCAACAGTTCAGTAGCCAGGCAGCTACTCCCTGAGGCAAGTGCGGAGTTCCCAGGTAGCGGCGAATCACCTCAATAGTGCAGCTTTGCCAATGTCGGTAGCTTATCTGGAACGATGACAAGGTCGCATTAATTGGCCCTGGCGAGTCGACGAAGGTCAACCATGGTGGTGCGTCAAGGCTTCGCTCTTCATGGATTAGCGGATTGTCAGCTAACCAGGCATAGACCGCCGTCGTGGGCTTGCCGATGCATGCGGGAAAAAGCACTGTCTGTGGTGAGAGGGTGAACCCCATCATCAGTAGTGCAACATTGACCTCATGATCACAAGCCAAATGCCAGCGGTAGGTATCATGACCGAGTGCTGGGCGGAAGTGTCCGGCCGCACAGTGCCACACCAGGTGGGCGTGGACGAAGCGACGTGTCGTATCATCAAGGCCGGCACTCCAGTCCGAGTTCACCAAGAGCCGAGCGCCATCGGTGGTGGCCGTTGCTACTTCGGCGGGTGCCTGCTCAATAGGCAGCCCCTCAGCGAGCAAGGCTGAGGCAGGTTGCTTAGTTCGCCAACCTCGCCGATCGGCCTCCCACTTCCGCAGTGTCTCGGCCCAACAGTGGGACGTTGTTTTCTGATAACACATTGTGCCACTTGGTTTTTCTTTCGATTCCATGATGGCACCTCCCTGTCGCTTGGTGGTGTCACAAGTGTCGTGTCGTGAAGCGACATCCTGTGTCGCAAGTTGTGAGCGAGGTCTGGGAGGGAGCCGAGGAGCCAATGCGGGATAGCGAGCTCAGAACTAGAAACCCATCGTGAAGGCCAAGCCCGCCTCAAGGTTCTGAATGTGCTGCCGATACCCAAGGATGGAATAACGGAGGTGCGCTCATGGCTTGGATATTTGGCATCGTTGCTGTCTTGATTGTGATATTTGTCGTTGGTGTGATTCTGAGCGCAGCTGGTCGTGCTGCGTCAGCTGGACACTCCCTGGGCGTGGGGACGGTATTGGCAGTTCTTGTGTTGGGGGGTATCGGCTTCGCGGGAATGACCGCCCTTACCGAGAGCACTGGCTGGGCTGTTTTTGGAGCCATCGTCGGCGGGCTCACAGCACTTTTCATTCAGCAGAATTCGCGTATTACGTAGCAGCTCAGTGTTGAAGAATTCTTTACTATGCAGATTCCGGAAACGTCACCGCGGATTCCGAAAAGATATCGGCATAGCTCACCACGGCCCAAGATTGGCCGTCACGATAGTGTTGAACACGTAGATAACGAGAATTGTGTGCGATACCGTGGCGGCGTGCCACTCTGACCCGCCTCAAAGATTGATGATGTAGTCCGCCCAGTCCTGCATCATCGCCCGTCGCTTCTCGAACAGGTCTCCTCGGCGATAGGCCGCCTCCACCTTGTTCTCGATAGTGTGGGCCAGCGCCATTTCGGCCACATCGCGGGGGTAGCTGGTGACCTCGCCAGTCCAGTCGCGAAAGCTCGAGCGGAAGCCATGGGGCACGTAATCGCCACGCTCACCGTCGAGGCCGAAGCCAATGCCGCGCATCAGCTGGAGCATTGCCATATTCGAGAGGGGGCGTCCCTGGCGTGCGCCCGGAAAGACATAGGAGTTGCCTTTTATCCTTGGGAGCTGAGTCAGCAGTTCCACCGCTTGCCGCGACAGTGGTACGCGATGCTCACGGCGCGCCTTCATCCGGTCCGCTGGAATCGTCCAGGTCTCATTGTCGAGGTCAATCTCTGGCCACTCCGAGCGTAGCACTTCCGAGGTGCGTGTGGCCGTCAGTATCAGGAACTGCAGTGCCTTGGAGGAGATGCTGGTGTAGCCTTGGACCTCGGTCATGAACTCGGCGACCTCCTCGTGTGGCATGGCCGGGTGGTGGGTCACCTTCTTGACCCTTGATGGCTTGGCCAACAGCTTGTCGAGGTGCCCACGCCAGCGGGCCGGGTTCACAGGGTCTCGGTAGTTGTGCGCCGCGGCGTAGTCGAGGACGTTCTCAATCCGGCCTTGCACGCGCTTGGCCGTTTCGGTCTTGCTGGTCCAGATCGGTGACAGGATTTTCAGGACGTCTTGGGTGGTGACCTCATCGACAGGCTTGCTTCCGATGACTGGTCGAGCGTAGGCCTTCAACGTGCTGACCCATTGCCGCGCGTGCTTGGCGTTCCGCCAGCTGCGGCGGTGGGACATGATGTAGCGGGCGGCACAGCTGGTGAAGGTGGGCGTGGCCTCGTCTACTTGCTCTTCTTTTACCTTGGCCTCAAGGGGATCAAGGCCTTCCTTGATGAGGCTACGATTCTTGCCGGCACGAGCTCGCGCTTCGGCAAGGCTGACGTCCGAACAGCTACCAAGGCCCATGTCGCGAAGCTTGCCATGGCGCCGGAAGCGATAGATCCAGCTTGCTCCCCCTTTCTTGCCGATTTTGAGGTACAGGCCCTCACCATCGTTGGTCAACCCGGGCTTGGCCTCCCTGACCAGTTTCTGTACCCCACGTGTGGTGAGCTTTCCCATGGCCGCCTCCTCGTTGTCGGAGGGGCAGCGTACCATACCCTGGCCCATACTCCAGCCCATACTTTGACTCTGCAGGTTCCGGTACGGCTTTGGATCTTTCTGGACAAAAAAGACAAAAAAATTTATATAAAACAATGAGTAAGTGGGCTTTCTTGGATCTCTCTGTAATCTATATAAGCGGACTCCCCCTCCGCCACAGAATTTGAGAAAGCCGCTGAGAAATCAGCGGCTTTTTTCTATGTGAATTCTATCCGCGTTGACCCCACCCCAATCCATGCAGGGTGTCTGTCCTTCCTCAGGTTCGCCAGCCTGATCCATCTGGCAGCGGTAAAGCCTCGCTTCACAGCACCGGAATTGACGATACCTCCCACTCTCAAACGGCAGATCTCCACCGCGTGGCACAGCACGCTGGCAGCAGGCCGGGCTTGCCCAGCCCAGGGGCTAGCGGAGAAAATTAGTCGTTTACCTATTGAGAGGGAGGTGCGTTTTGGCACACCTGTTTATCTACGGGACCTTGGGGCCGGGCGGACCCAACGAACACGTCATGCAGGCCATCGGCGGCCATTGGCAACCGGGCAGCATCAAGGGACGGCTGCACCAGGCGGGTTGGGGCGCCGAGATGGGCTTCCCGGGCCTGGTGCTGGATGACGCCGGCGACGATATCCGAGGCCACGTCTTCGTGTCCGACGCACTACCGGAACACTGGGCGGCCCTGGACGAGTTCGAGGGGCCCGAGTACCAACGTACCCCGGTCACCGTCAGGCTCGATGATGGCGGTAGGGTCGAGGCCTACGTCTACGCCCTGCGCAGAGGAGCCTGACGAGGGGAGCTGATCTCACCCTGCGGTGGTGTGGAAAGACGCGTCAAACCGGCCTGGTGGTGATCATTTCCCGTACCGCAAGATCACCGGCTATCGAAATACGTGTGGCGAGCTTTACGCATTGGCGGTGGATCACTTACCAGTGAAAGGTCTGTGAAATACCATCCTCACTCGCCGCGGATGCCAGAGCCCAAGCTGTGCATCAGATGCCATCAAGCTAGCCGATCCCGGGCCGCGAGTGCAGCTTTCTACGCGAGCGCTGCTTCCTACTAAGTGCAGCTTGAGACTGAGATGCTGCTGCGGCCCGGCAGGGTCGTCGCGGTGAGTCAGGCCTACCCTGCCGATGGTAGGGCAGCTTCCGGTCCGCGCGGGTATCTCTTGGCTACTGCCTTCATGGATGGGCCAGGGTCAGCTTGGGCGACAGGGCGTGTGGGTCCACCTTCAAGTCCAGGATCGCGGGGACCCCTGCCTCTCTGGCTGCCTGCAGTGCGGCTGGAAATTCGCTATCGCTGGTCACGGTTGCGCCAAAGCCCCCGTAACTTCTGGCGAATGCAGCGAAGTCGGGATTGTGCATTCGTGTTCCCGAGGGGCGGTCCGGATACTTTCGTTCCTGATGCATGCGAATGGTGCCGTACATGCCGTTGTTGGACACCAGAACGATGACATTTGCGCCGTACTGACAGGCAACACCAAACTCTTGCATCACCATCTGAAAGCAGCCATCCCCTGCCAGGCAGACCACGTCTCGCTCGGGGTGGCGCAATTTGGCGGCGATCGCTGCCGGCAAGCCGTAGCCCATTGAACCACTGGTGGGGGCAAGCTGGGTGGGCCAGTTGCGATAGCGATAGTAGCGATGAAGCCACGCGGAGTAGTTCCCGGCACCATTTGTCAGGATGGCATCCTCACCGAGCGCCTCGTTGAGGTGGGAGATGACTTGTTCCATCTTCAGGTCACCGGGGCTCTGCTGTGGTTGCTGCCACTCCTCGTAGTCCGAGCGCGCGCCGGTGATCCATTGCTCACGCGGTGACTCCGGCGACCTTGCTGCATCGGCCAGCTGACAGACGAGCTCAGCAGCGTTCGCGACGACGCCGAGGGCCGGTCGATAGACGCGACCAATTTCCGCAGCGTCTGCGTGGACGTGTATGAGGGTCTGTCGCGGCAGGGGAGGCGTCAGCAAGGTGTAACCGCTGGTCGTCATTTCACCCAGTCGAGCACCGAGTGAGAGAATGACATCGGCATTCTTGACGCGTTCCGCGAGCTTGGGGTTGATGCCGATACCAACGTCGCCAACATAGTGTGAATGTCGGTTGTCGAGATAGTCCTGGCAGCGAAAGGAGGCTCCCACCGGTAGCGCGGCCTTGTCGGCAAATCGTCCGAGCGCATTGGCGGCTTTCTGGGACCAGGGCCCACCGCCGACGATAACCAACGGGCGTTCGGCCTTTGCCAGCATGTCGACAATGGCGCCGACATCGCTCTCAGCCGCCTTGCCCGAAGGTAGCGTGGCAGCCGGTACAGCCGGGGCGCCAGTGTAGTCTGATGAGAGGATGTCCTCGGGAAGTGCGAGCACAACAGGACCCGGACGGCCGCTTTGAGCGACATGGAAGGCGTGGCTTACGTACTCAGGAATCCGGTCGACGCGATCAATTTCCGCGACCCATTTTGCCAATGGATTGAACATGGCCCGGTAGTCGACTTCCTGGAAGGCTTCTCTGTCGCGCTGATCGCTCGCCACCTGCCCAATGAAGAGGATCATGGGCGTCGAGTCCTGGTAGGCGACATGTACGCCACAGGAAGCGTTGGTGGCGCCGGGGCCCCGCGTGACGAAAGCGATGCCGGGACGCCCGGTAAGTTTTCCATCGGCTTCGGCCATCAGCGAGGCCCCGCCTTCGTGTCGCGTCACGATGGTGTCCACGCCGGAATCGAAAAGCCCATCAAGAGCGGCCAGGTAGCTTTCTCCAGGCACACAAAATACCCGCTCCACCCCCTGTGCCTCGAGGGCTTCGACGAGAACTTTCCCACCATGACGTGACGGTTGTTCACTCATAAATCTAGACCCTTGTTCTTATAGAAAGTCTTCGCGTGCTGCCAGGCGCTCAGCCGCGCGTTCGAAGCGTAGGCGTGTCGCGCTGCGGGCTAGCGATGCGTCTTGTATTGCCAGTGCATCTCTCACCGCGCGGTGTTCATCCAGAATGGAAGGGCCGAATTCAGAAGCCGCTGCATTCTTCAGAAAGGCCGAGCGCAGGTTGCTCTGTATATTCCCCTCAATCATGCCGATAACCTCGACATAATATTCATTGTCAGAAGCTTCGGTAATGCGGCGATAGAATTCGAGCTCGGTGTCGACTCTTTGCTCTAGCGCTCCATCTGGACCGAGTGCGTCGAGTCGCTCGATTTCTGCAAAGAGTTCTTCTAAAGCCTGCATTTGCTCAGCCGTGCGTGTTCCAGCGGCAAGCGCAGAGGCCCCTGCCTGCACCTCTGCTCTAAGCTGAAGCAACTTTATGATCTGCTTGCGTTTTTCGAAACATCCCGGGCTGATGCGAAACGCCGACCGATTGGTGGTTTCCGTAATAAAAGTGCCGACGCCACGTCGTGAGTCGACGACGCCATCGTACTTGAGAAGCGAAATCGCCTCGCGGATCACCGTGCGCGCAACGCCAAATTTCTTGGAAAGTACCGCCTCAGTTGGAAGGCGGTCGCCAGGCTGAAGCTGGCCTCCTTCGATCGCCTTGGTCAGGGCTACCGCGACCTCATCAGGTAGCCGGCGAGGGCGATCAATACGCCCATAGATTTCAAAATCCTGCATTGGGATGTCTTCCTGATCGTCTGAACAGCTCAAGCCGCGACGCGTCGTTGAAGCGTAGGCCATGCGACCTGTAAGGGGCTAGTGCGACAAAGGTAGCACTAAAAACAGTTGTCAGACAAACAGGCTTGAACTAGCTTGAGGTCCACAGAACACAAGAGCAACAAGGAGAAGGTAATGGCAGGGCAACGTATCGGGTTTGTCGGTCTGGGGGGCATGGGGAGAGGGCTCGTCAAGAATCTCTGCCTCAAGGGCCACAGGGTTACGGTCTACGATCTGGATCCGGAAAGGGTCGCCGGCGCGGTCAATGAAGGCGCGGCAAAAGGAGGCTCGATCGGCGAGATCGCCGCAGAGTCCGATATTCTTGCCGTCTGTATCACCACCGCAGAAGCGGTCCAGGCGCTCGCCCTCGGACCCGATGGCGCCTTGGCCAAGTTGCCTAAGGATGCCATCTTTCTGGACCACACGACGGTCTCGGTCGAGCATGTCGAGCTGATGCGCAAAGCGTGTGAGCAAGCCTCTGTCCACTACGCAGAAGCCCCAATGACCCGCACTCCCGCTCATGCTGAACGTGGTGAGGTCAACGTCTTGTTTGGTGGCGATGAGGCACTGCTGGAGCGACTGCGCCCCGTCTTCGGTGCTTATGCTGAAAACATTTTTCATGTGGGTCCCGCCGGACACGCGACACGCTTGAAGTTGATCCATAACTACATTGCCTTCGCCAATGTGGCGTCCTGGTGCGAAGGCTTCGCCCTTGCCGCGAAAGAGGGGCTCGATATGTCAAAGGTCATCGGGATTATCTCGGCGGCTGGTGGCAAGTCTGGGATGATGGACCTTTATGGCAACCTGACGCTCCAGCGTGATTTTACGCCACACATGTCATTGGAAAATGCTCAGAAAGACGTTCGTTATTATGCCGAGTGGTTGGAACAGGCAGGTCTTCCGGCTTTCATGGCGCAGTCGGTGCACAACACCTATGCCCTCGCTTCGATAATGGGGCACGGTGGCGAAGGTTGCACAGCCGTGATCAAGGCATATGAAGAGCTTTCTGGCATCGAAGCTTGCCTGAAGGAGTAGGCGCTCACTGATGTAATGAAACAGAACTGATAACTATAATGAGAGGAAGGTTGTACTATGTATTATAATAAAATCCTTTTCGGCACGCTCGCTTGCATTCTGTCAGCCTCGGTTGAAGCGCAGGATGTTACGTTACGAATGGCACATTTTGCTGCAGAATCTCATCCTGCCCATCAGGCGGCGTTGGCATTCGCGAAAAATGTTGAAGAAAGAACAGAGGGTGCGGTATCTGTCGAGCTATATCCCGCAAACGAGCTTGGCTCACCTCCCGAGCAGCTTGAGCAAACCGTTCTCGGTGTCGTCGATATGAACTTGCCGACCCAGGGGGGATTGGACAAGTATGTAAAAGCATTTGGTACGGTAATGACACCCTTCGCCTTCGGCAGTTACGAAGAGGCTCACAACGTCCTTGACGGTCCCTTCTTTGAGTGGGTTGCGCCACAGCTCGAAGAGGAGGGGCTGGTCATGCTGTCAAACTGGGAGTACGGGTTCAGAAATATCACCAATAGTGTCAGGCCGATCGAGAGCCCCGAAGATGTGGACGGCTTGAAGTTGCGCACCCCGCCAGAATTGCAGATCGTCGCAGCGCTTGAGGCACTTGGTGCATCAACCGCGCAGATTGCCTTCCCCGAGCTTCCCAATGCTCTTAATCAAGGGGTCGTTGACGGGCAGGAAAATCCCATCAGCGTTATCTACCACTTCAACTTTGACGAGTTGCAGGACCATCTGGCTCTGACACGCCATGTCTACAACTCCATGGTCCACGTGGTCAATAAGGACACCTGGGATTCTCTTTCCGAAGATCAGCAGTCCATTGTCCGTGAGGAAAGTGTCGCCGCCTCGACGATGATGCGGGACGCCGTCATCGCACAAGAGGAGAAAGATATTGCTGCCCTCAAGGAGCGAGGCATGCAAGTGACGGATCCCGACTCGGCGATGTTTGTTGAGCTGATGGGGCCGGCCAGAGATCGCGTTTCAGAGTATGTCGGTCAGGAAAACATGCAAACATTCCTGAGCTTCCTGGATTAATCTCTACGGCACGGATTGGAGCGCTGGACTGCGCTCCAATCCGTATGGGGTGTGCTATATGCTGACATTCGTCATCCTTGGAGCTCTTGTCTCTTTGATTGGTATCGGGCTTTCGGTTGCTGCTGCGCTGGGTCTGATTTCCGTTGGTTTTTATTCCCTGCAGGGGGACTTTGATATTCTGGCGATGTTGCCGCAACGAATGTTTTCGGCAACCACCGGTTTTACGCTTCTAGCGATACCGTTTTTCATCCTGGCCGGTAATCTCATGAACACGGGAGGGATTACTCACCGGATCTTTCGTTTCGCCGATGCGTGTGTCGGACATATTCGTGGTGGACTTGGGCAGGTAAACGTTCTGGCGTCACTCTTCTTTTCCGGCATGTCTGGTGCCGCTGTGGCGGATGCGGCCGGGCTTGGGCAGGTTGAGCTCAAAGCGATGGCGGATCGAGACTACGATCCGGACTTTTCTGCGGCAATCACGGCGGCCTCATCCACCATAGGGCCGGTGTTTCCGCCATCCATCCCCTTCGTCTTGTATTCATCGATCACCGGGGTGTCGGTAGCCCAGCTTTTTCTTGCAGGCGTTGTGCCTGGCGTCCTGATGGCGCTGGCCTTGATGCTGGCGGTTTACGTGCACGCCTTGCGCCACAAGATGTCCCGACGGGATCATGTCGATTGGGCCGAAATCGGCCGTAGTTTCCTGTCTGCACTTCTATCGTTGCTGACGCCGGTGATTATTATTGCGGGGATATTTGGTGGCGTGTTTACACCGACCGAGGCGGGGGTCATGGCCAGTGCCTACGCCATGTTTTTATCAATGGTTGTCTATCGTGAGGTTAAGGTATCCGACCTTCCTGAGATAATATGGGAAACATTGGTCCATACGGTACGGGTCATGTTCGTTATTGCTGCCGCCGGCTTCTTTGGCTGGCTGTTGATACACCAACGCATTCCCAATCAGTTGGTGGAGACCATGCTTTCCCTCTCCGAGAGTCCAGCAATAATAATGGCTATTATCGTTGCTATCTTGCTGGTCCTGGGGATGTTTCTGGAAGGTATCGCGGTCATCGTACTAACCGTGCCTTTGTTTCTTCCTGTCGTAACACAGATTGGCGTTGATCCGGTGCATTTCGGCGTGATCATGATCATGTGTTCGATGGTCGGTTTGCTGACGCCTCCCGTGGGTATGGTTCTCTTTGCTACATCGTCGATAGCCAAAATCAGCGTCGGCCGCTTGTCGCGTGCCTTGACGCCTTACTTGATTGGTCTTTTCGTGGTGTTGATGGCCGTCGTCATGATTCCAGCGATATCGACATGGCTTCCTGATCTGGTGATGAACTCATGAATAAACTTGATCGAGTGGTGGGCCAACTCCTGCGCGCGATTGCCTCGTTCTGTTTGGCAGCGTTATTCATCCTGCTGTTTTCAAGCGTCATTGCGCGCAGCTTTCAACTTGCGAGCTTCGCATGGCTGGATGAGGTGGTAAGGGGCTTGTTTGCCTGGATGGTATTCATGGGCTCCGCTGCCTTATGGCGAGAGCGGGCACACTTCAGAGTGGATTGGCTCGAGCAGGTGATAGGGCAAAAGCGTGCGGCACCTTTGCTCAGGGCTTTTCTGGCATTTCTATC
Organism: Halomonas sp. YLB-10; assembly: GCF_003856855.1. NCBI lineage: Bacteria > Pseudomonadati > Pseudomonadota > Gammaproteobacteria > Oceanospirillales > Halomonadaceae > Halomonas > Halomonas sp. YLB-10. The sequence goes on along the minus strand of NZ_RRCU01000001.1, from coordinate 173,873 downwards.
CCTTGGGTTCATGCTCGCCATGACGTGGTACGGATGGGAGCTGACGGCACGGAGCAGTGCAGTAACGCCTGTACTGAACCTTCCGACGGGGCTTTTCTATGCCGCTATCCCCATCTCGGGAACATTGATGATGATTTACTCATTGCGTGATCTGTTTGAATCGATCGCGGACGTTAAAGCGCCATTTTCTACCATGATGAAGGAGAAGTAAGATGATCTACGATCTAAGAACATACACCTGCCGCCCGGGTACCATCAAGAAACACATGAAGCTCTATGAAGACCACGGGTGGAAGGTGCAGAGTAAACACCTGGGTTATCCCGTTGTTTATGGGGCGGTTGAAACGGGTGATGTCAACTCCTATGTTCATGTGTGGATGTACGAGGATGCGGCCGACCGCGCAGCCAAGCGCCAGAAGCTACAGGCAGACCCGGAGTGGAAAGAATATCTCGCGAAAAGCGCCGAGGCGGGGTACCTGGTCAGCCAGGAGAACAAGATACTCGTCGCCGCGCCTTTCTTTGATCCCTTTCATGTAAAGAAGGTCGAAGGGTAGTACATAGGAAATAGCGACTTTTGATGTGATCGACTTTTGATGTAAATGCATTCTAGTCGATTCGAATATATTTTTCGATATGGCAATGGGCTCCTTTTCTCACCGAGATAAGGAGCTTTTTGTCGAACTGGGGGAAAGATGTCGGGGACCGTGGGTCGATGAAGCGGTTTCACACTGCGTCCTATTTCCTGGCCGTGCCCGCCGGCGAACTGCCAGAATCGCCCAGTGAGCTTCGTGTCGGGATGACTGCGTGTCCTCGCATTGCGGGCGGGGTCGATCGCCAAGGGGGCGCGCCATGCAATGCCATCTATCCAAAGACGTGAGGCGCTCCACCATGACAGCGGACTCAACGAGCCAACTGATGGTGGTGTCGTTCCCTTGTCTGGCTGAAGCGGCAATCAGGCTGAACCGGTTGCGTGAGCCTGATCGCCGTTGTCACCCAGTTTCGGCCCGATGGCCAAGCACCGAGGGAGTGATTCGCCCTGGTGCCTTGGTGTTTCAGCCAGTGGTTAGAGTGTCGGCCCGGAATCCTCGCCACCGCTGCTCTGGTAGAACCAATCATCGGCGAAGGGTGCACCATCGGTATCGTTGGCATCGACGCGGGCAATCTGACCGCGGCCGAATACCGGCTGTTTGGTGCCATCTCTGGCCGGGTCGACGTACTGCTCGAACCACGCAACCATGCGCTGCTCCAGCTCTGCCGCGATATTGGCATGCTCGGGGGAGTGGATGAGGTCGTTGAGTTCGTCCGGATCCTCGGTCATGTCGTAGAGTTCGTTGGGCCAGTCGCCCACGCGCCAGATAAACTTCCAGCGGCTGTCGCGGAGCATTCGCACGGGTCCATATTCGTCGAACACCACGACATCCCGGTCTTGCGTGTCATCTGGTCCCGTCAGGATCGGCAGAAACGACCTGCCAGGCAGATTGTCGCCGACCTTCGCATCGATGCCGAGGTACTCGAGCAAGGTCGGGCAGAAATCGTAGTGACTGACGAGTGCCGTCGAGGCTCTTGGTGTGATCTTGCCGGGCTGGGCCATGATAAAGGGCACGCGAACCGCCTGGTCGTACATATTCTGCGGGTAGGTCGCGTTGCCTTTGCCGTAGATGCCGTGGTGGCCAAGGCTCATGCCGTTGTCGCTGGTGAAGATGACCAGAGTATCTTCGGTGAGACCGAGATCCTCGAGCCTGGCCAGGACCCGTCCGATCGCCGCGTCGGCTGCGGTCAGTGAGGTACAGTAGCCCTGGATCATCTCGTTGACGTCTTCCTGGGGATAGACGCCGTTGTTGATCTGATCGGGATGGCGCGGCAGGCGAGGGAAGGTGGAAAACTCACAATCGTCGTACTGGCTCCAGACCTCGCGTGGATGCTGTGACTTGTGCCAGGGCCGGTGGGGAGCGGAAAAGTTCAAGGACAGGAAGAAGGGACGGTCTTCTTCGGCACGGGTCTCGAGATAGTGGGTCGCCTCGTCGGCCAGGAAGTCCGTAAGATAACCCGGGACTATCTCTTCGACGCCGTTGCGGTACATTCTGGCGCCGTAATAGCTGTCGGAGCCTTTCGGCATGGTGATCCAGTGGGTGAATCCCTTCTGGGGGCGTGCGCTATCACCCAGATGCCACTTGCCGATCAAGGCGCAGTCGTAGCCGTTGTCATGAAGCACGTCACTGAATCCCAGCATGCCTTGCAGGTATTCGACGGACCTGTCGCCATTCTTGTCCTCGGAGCCCTGACGGATCCAGTCGAGCACACCGTGCTGCGACGGGATGCGCCCGGTGAGTAGCGAGGCACGGGCAGGGGAGCACACCGGAGAAACACAGTAGCAGTTGACGAAATCCACTCCGCTTCGCGCCAGAGCGTCGATATGGGGGGTCTGGACTTCCTGATTGCCGCGCGTTCCCAGGCTCCAGAAGCCCATGTCGTCGGCCAGGATCATTATCACGTTGGGTTGCTTATCCATATTGTTCTCCTCGCATGCGTGATGGATGACTGTAGAGCGAGATTTGGATAGACGTCAATAGAACGATCTAACTAGGTGTCAAGTGAGCTAGTATTTGTGGCAGGACGGCGGCATGATTGAGAAAAAGGAGGTCCGATGCGTAAGAAAGTGACGATGGAGATGGTGGCCAAGGCGGCCGGTGTGTCTCGGGCGACCGTTTCGCTTGTCGCGCGAAATTCGCCACTGGTGTCGGATGCGACTCGCGAGCTGATCACCAAGACCATGAAAGATATGGATTATGTCGCTGATCGTGCGGCCGCCCGGCTGCGCAGCAACAGCAGCGGTACGGTGGGGCTGATCGTTCCAAACCTGATTAATCCGTTTTTCATCGATTTCCTGGCGGGCGCCGAGCGGACCATGGCCGACGAAGGTCGGGTCATCCTGTTGGCCAACAGCTACGATGACACCGATCGTCAGGAGGATATCCTGCAGAGGTTCCGGGAGCATTCGGTCGATGGCATCATCCTGTGTCCGGCCGTAGGCACCCCACCGGAGCTGCTTTCACGCATTGCCAACTGGGGTATTCCGGTGATTCAGGCCATGCGCGCAGTCTCTCCGACCGAGTCTGACTATGCCGGGACCGACAACGCCAGCGGCATGCTTAGCGCCGTTCGGCATCTGACCTCCCTTGGACACCAACGCATTGTTTTTGTGTCTGTTTCGTCCAGGTCGTCGGCGCGGGCCGAGCGGGTTGGCGCCTTCCATCAGGGGTTGGCCGAGGCCGACGGAGTCGAGGGAACCATCATCGAGACCGAGTTCTCGCTCGACGGCGCCATCGAGGCGGGGGCCCGCATCAAGGACGAAGCCGCTGACGCCACCGGCATCATCTGCTTCAACGATATCGTCGCTGCTGGGGTGATGCAGGGGCTACGCCAGAGCGGCGCAGTACCAGGCGAGACGCATGCCATCATCGGCTTTGGCGATCTGCCCGTGGCGCGGATGGCGTATCCGCAGTTGACGACGGTGGCAACGAATCCCGGCAACACGGGATCGAGCGCATCTACTCTTTTAGCGCGCCGTCTGGGCAAGCCGGAGGCGCCTTTCGAGCGTGTTCTTACCGTTCCCTCCCTGGTGGTTCGCGGCAGTACCTTCGCCCTGTAGTGGACAGTCGACGGTAGTACTTACAGGCTACTTCGCTGTTTATGCTTGCTATTTTTCGTCTAAATCACTCTCGCTGGAGCGGCTCGATGCTACCGGCGAGTGGTAGTGCGATCCTCCTTCGCCCTCTCTGTAGTCTCCCCTTGTCGCTGCTTGCTGCGGTATCGCTGACCCAAGCGCCAGGAGGTCTGAGATCTAGGCTTCTACGACTATTGATATCAAGCCTGGCGCCCGGCGAGTTTTCTGCTGTTCCGGCGTCGAAGAAGTTCTCGAATACGCCAGAAATATCCATGTTTAACAGTGTTGTAGGTTCATATTCGACAACGCTAACGGATTGCTTGACGAAGGTGCCGGCAGCGATGGCCCTTGGCGTGAACCGGCCTCCTACCTTGACATTGTGTAAGGTGCAATTTAGAACGATATAAACAACAAGGAGGACAAACATGTACGATTTCAATTTTCAGCCAGTCTTCGCGAGCTGGGATGCGCTGCTCGTTGGGGCACTGCTGACCATTCGGCTATCGGCCACCGCGATGGTGTTCGGGCTGGGGATCTCGATTCTCGGTGCCGTCGCCCGCACGTCACATGTTCGACCCCTGCGAATGGTCGTGGCGTCCTATGTCGAGGTCATCCGCAACACGCCCTTCATCGTACAGATATATTTCATCTTCTTTGGCCTGCCGGCGGCTGGCATCACGCTTTCCCCGAACACCGCGGCGCTAATGGCGCTGACGATCAACGTCGGCGCATACGGCACCGAGATCGTGCGATCCGGTATCGAAGCGATTCCGCGCGGCCAGATCGAAGCGGGGCGGGCGTTGGCACTCAGCCCGTTCAACATCTTTCGCCATGTGGTCATCAAGCCTGCGCTTCGCACGATATACCCCTCGCTGACCAGCCAGTTCATCTACCTGATGCTGATGTCGAGTGTGGTCTCGGTCATCTCGGCAAGCGACCTCGCTTCTGTCGGCGCCGACATCAACGCCGCGACCTTCGCAAGCTTTGAGGTCTATCTGGTGCTGACCGCCGCCTACCTGGCGATGGCACTGGGCTTCTCGGGCGTATTCGCGCTCATCCGTCGCAAACTCTTCACCTACCCTGTGAGCTGACGCCATGATTCGTGAATTCTCGACCGCCGACATACTTTTCATGGCCTCCGCCGTGCGCTGGACGCTCTTGCTGTCGCTTATCGCCTTTGGATGCGGCGCGATTGGGGGCTTGCTGATCGCCGCCATGCGTACCTCCGGTTACAAGATGGTGAGCACTGCTGCAGCCTTGTATATCCAGTTGTTCCGGGGCACTCCGCTGCTCATGCAACTCTTCCTGATCTACTTCGGTTTCTCGGTGTCCAGCTTTCCGGTCAGCCCCCTCACCGCTGCCGCGGTGGGCCTCACCCTGCATGCCAGCGCCTTCCTTGGTGAAATCTGGCGAGGCGCCATCGAGGCCGTACCGGGTGGGCAGACCGAAGCGTCGAAGGCCCTTGCGCTCAGCTACGTCAACCGGATGCGTCACATCATCCTGCCCCAGGCGATCAAGATCGCCACGCCCGCCACCGTCGGTTTTTCGGTACAGCTGATCAAGGGCACCTCGCTCGCCTCGATCATCGGCTTCACCGAGTTGACCCGCGCCGGACAGATCGTCAACAACGCCACGTTCTCGCCGATTCTGGTCTTCGGCACGATTGCCATTTTCTATTTTCTGTTGTGTTGTCCGCTGTCGATGTTCGCCAAGCGACTCGAAGCGCGGATGAGACTCTCAACCGTTCGATAATCCCCTAAGGAGCATAAAAAGATGATAAAAATAAAACATCTTGTCGCCAGCACCGCCTTGACCCTCATGGCCGTCGGGACACAAGCGTCCGCCGTCGCTGCTGAACTCACCGACATCCAGGAGTCCGGCAAGCTACGTGTCGGCATGCTGGTCGATTTTCCCCCCTTCGGTGTGCTCGATACATCAGGCAATCCCGATGGCTATGATGCCGCCGTGGCAACCGAACTGGCGGAAAGCCTCGGCGTCGATTTGCAGATCGTGCCGGTGACAGGGCCAAACCGTATCCCTTACCTGCTGTCCGGCCAGGTCGATGTTCTTGTGGCGTCCCTCGGCATTACGCCGGCTCGTTCTGAAAAGGTGGATTTCTCTGACCCTTACGCGGCCATCAGTATTGCCGTGTACGGCGATGCGTCCAAGGAAGTCGAATCGAAAGCGGACCTGGCCGACTACATCGTGGGCGTAGCCCGGGGCTCCACCCAGGAAAAGGGCGTCGTCGAGGCGGCCCCGGAGGGCACGGAAATCCGTCGCTTCGATGATGGTGCCGGTGCAGTACAGGCGCTGATGTCGGGCCAGGTCGACCTTCTAGGCGCCTCCAACGTAGTGATGGGAGAAGTGATCGCCGTCACCGGTGGCCGTTTCGAGAAGAAGCTCGATCTGTCCAACCAGCTCCAGGGTATCAGCGTGGCGCCTGGCTCCGACGAGCTGCTGGAGCAGATCAACAGCTACCTCGCCCAGATCAAGTCCGATGGCACCCTGAACGACATCCACCAGGAGTGGCTGGGTGAGCCGCTTCCGGATTACCTGAACAAGTAAGCCAATAATTGGGGACTGCCAATGTCTGCACAAGCTGTCGTGATGCAGGATGTCGTGAAGTACTACGGCGAGTTTGCCGCCCTGACAGACGTCAACCTGTCCGTCGAGTCGGGTGAGCGTATCGTCATCTGCGGCCCATCCGGATCAGGGAAGTCCACCCTGATCCGCACCATCAACCAGCTCGAAGAGATACATTCGGGCACGATCGTCGTCGACGGGATCGAGCTTACCGCGGGAGGCAAGAACGTTGCCAAGGTACGTGAAGACGTCGGCATGGTGTTTCAGAGCTTTAATCTGTTTCCTCATATGACGGTGCTGGAGAACTGCATCCTGTCACCGATGAAGACCAAGAAGGTCAGTCGTGCCGAAGCCGAGAAGACCGCTCGTCACTACCTCGAGCGAGTCAAGATCCCCGAGCAGGCCGACAAGTATCCGGCGCAGCTCTCCGGTGGGCAGCAACAGCGCGTGGCCATCGCACGGGCTCTGTGCATGAAGCCACGGATCATGCTGTTTGACGAGCCGACCTCTGCGCTCGATCCGGAGATGGTGAAGGAGGTACTGGATACGATGATCGATCTGGCCGGGGAGGGCATGACGATGATGTGCGTGACCCATGAAATGGAATTTGCCAAGGCCGTGGCCGATCGTATCGTCTTCATGGACGCGGGCAAGATCGTCGAGATCAACGAACCGACCGGGTTCTTCACCAACCCGCAGAACGAACGGCTACAGAACTTCCTGGGTCAGATCACCTGAGCTGACAAAGGGCCAGGCCTCCCTGCCGGTGCGTCGGCAGGGGGCGTCCTGCTTGGAGCAGAGGGACGCATGGCCTTCCATGCAAGGTGAGTGCTTTCTCTCCGGTTGAATACTCGCCATGGCAAGGGTGTCAGTACACGTAGTAGCGTATTCCCGATGTGAAGATGCTTTCATAATCTTCATCCGGGGAAAATACGTAGCTCGGGACGACCTCCGAGAAGACTGAAATATCGATCGGCGTCATCAGCTCAATGCCGATGGGAAGCCTGACTCCCCGGCGTTCGTTGGTATTGTTGCTCTTGTTCTCGAAGCCGTAGTCTTCTTGTCCTTTGAGCAACATGATCCCTGCGCCGGCGTAGAAGATGGGAGTTATACGTGCTAGCGGGTCCTTGGGTGATGTGTACAGGTGCGCATTCAGATGAAGCATGAATGAGTCGTCAAAGTCTGTGTGGGCGCCAAGCTCTGCACTGAAGTTTTCGTAAAATGCCTTGTCCGAGTAGTGTAGCTGTTCGTTGTTGTAATTTGCGATGCCGATGCCAAAGTGTAGCGTATCGCTGGCCCCCATGGTTGGCGCAAGGAATAGAACCGTCGCGATCGGAAGGGTCATGATATGCATTGCTTTTGCTCTCTTGTTTTTTCTGGTTTTTTCGTCTTGTCGAGATTTTTATATTTGCCATCCGATAGATGTTTCTTTTTCTGAGACTGCCCATAATTTCTCGGCGACGGCCCTGTCCCAGACAAATGGTTTGATCTCACATTTTCCGACTGGCCCTATCCAGTTAAATAAGCCGGAAGGACCATAATAAGCTTGCTGTTCGAGGTTTTTAGTGGTGGCACACATCACTTCCGGGTAGGCGCCTCTTTCCGCTGTTTGCACCATCGGTGATTTTGCCATCAACGAAAAGATCAAACGTGACGCCACATTGGCCTTTTCGTTTATCAGGGAAGTCCGGGATGCACCAGGATGGCACACATATACTTTTATGTTTTTCCCTGCCTCTGTTGTTCTTCTCTGTAACTCGTAAGCAAATATCATCTGAGCTAGCTTGCTATGGCAGTAAGTGCTGTTTGGGTGGTAATTCTTGTTCCAGTTCATATCATCGAACTGGATGGTTTTTAAGCCCATCTTGTAGCCTTCACTGCCAACTACGACTATGTGCCCGTTCGAATCATCGATTCGCTGGTAGAGCAGTCCACAAAGAAGGAAATGGCCGTAGTGGTTTACGCCGAGATGACTTTCAAAACCATCCTGAGTAAATTCCTGCCTGGCGACCTGTGCAATAGCACCGTTGCAGATAAGGGCATCAATTCGGGGGAGCGTTGCCAGTACTTCTGCCGATGCTTTACGCACCGAGTCAAGCGAAGCAAGATCCAGTCGAACGAACGTTGCTTGTACCTCTCTACCGAATTCTTGTTTCAGTGCTGCTATCGCTGCTTCCGATTTTTCGACACTACGATTCATCATCACCACCCCGGCGCCTTTGGACACTAGAATGCGCGCCGCCTGAAAGCCCGTACCTGAGTTGGCTCCAGTAATTACATAGGTGTTTCCCTGCAGGGACTCGAGTTGATCTGGTGTCCAGCCCTTCGCTAGGGTTTTTTTTGTACACATTTTCGTGTCTCCAATTCTAGCCAGACCGACTAGTCAAACAGTGACTGAAGTTTGTGGCGCCAATGATAACTCTCGGCCATGCGTGAATGTAGACCAGATAATCTCTAAAACATGCCTATTCGTATCACTTCGTTGACTTTGTCTCTTTTGGTTGATAGCTTTCTTCCACTAAGTTATTCGAGTTTTGTCGAATGAGCAGGCACAAGATAAAAGCGCTTGTCGAAAGCAAGCTTCACGAAGATGGGGTGATGGAAACGGGGGTATCGGGCGTTCAGATATTCCGTGTTACTGAGGCGCTTCATTGTACTCCTGCCGTCTACGAACCTAGCGTGATCGCGATCGTAGGCGGTTCCAAGGAAGCCATCGTGAATGGCAGGCGATATGTGTATGACAGCAGCCAATACATGTGTTGCCCCATTTCGTTGCCGGTCGAGGCGGGTACCCCGGCTGCCTCCCCAGAAAATCCCTTGTTGGGTGTGTCTATTTCCCTGAATACAAAAGTGATGAAAGAAATAGTTATTCAGGTAGAAAGCACCGCAGCGGGGGCTGAAAAACCTCGTGGGGATTCATTGTCGCAAAGCGTATCTCTCGCCCGATGGGATGATGAATTTTCTGAAGCACTGTTACGCTTGTTGCAATTAGGTGATAGCAAGACGCAGACCGAGGTTCTCGGAGAAGGGCGCCTTCGCGAGTTGTACTATGCCGTTTTGATGGGAGATGCCGGGGCTTCGGCGAGGCTCGCTTTTGGAGTCGGCAACGAGATTGCCAGAGCCATCGAATATTTACAGTCCCGCCTCGATGAAACTGTCACCATTGACGAAATCGTCTCGTATGTGGGGATGAGTCGTGCTGTTTTTCATCGGAAATTCAAGCAGGCGACCACGATGTCACCCATTCAGTTTGTGAAAACGATGCGGCTGAACAGCGCCGCCATGAAGATTGCTACGGGAATGAACGTGAGCGAAGCGTCAATGGCGGTCGGGTACGCAAGTGCTTCGCAATTCAGTCGAGAGTTCAAACGACTGTATGGAAAGTCCCCCAAGCAGTGGAGCCAATACCAGGCGCTTGCCAGGGGCTAGAGAAGTGGCAGGCATTCAGGTTTCAGGGGGAGAGCCCCAAGCGAGGGCGCCGAGCGCGTAATACCTGCTCGCCATTGTCTTGCCCGCTGCGATGGGTATCGATATTGGGTCGACCACGAGGTGATCTCGCTGAAGGCGGTAAATCCGGCTCGCAGGGCAGCATCCGCCGCCCTGCGTGTGTGAGTGGTAACTTATCCGAGCACGCCCTGGCTACGCAGGTAGTCGTCGTAGCTGCCACTGAAGTCGACGATGCCATCGTCCTTCATCTCGATGACGCGGGTGGCCAGTGAGCCGACGAACTCGCGATCGTGGCTGACGAAGATCAGGGTGCCGGGATAGTGCTCGAGCGCCAGGTTGAGCGCCTCGATGGACTCCATGTCGAGGTGGTTGGTGGGCTCGTCCATCACCAGCACGTTGGGGTTCTGCAGCGAGAGCTTGCCGAACAGCATGCGTCCCTGTTCACCGCCTGAAATCACCTTCACCGACTTGCCGATATCATCATTGGAGAACAGCATCCGCCCGAGGGCGCCGCGCACGATCTGCTCACCGGCGGTGGTCCACTGCTGCATCCATTCGAACAGGGTTTCGCCCCCCTCGAAGTCCGCCGCGTGGTCCTGGGCGAAATAGCCCACTTCGGCGGCGTCGGTCCATTTGACCTCACCGGCATCGGGCTCCATCGCGCCGACCAGGCAGTTGAGCAGGGTGGTCTTGCCTATGCCGTTGGGGCCGATGATGGCGACCCGCTCTCCGGCTTCAATACGCAGCCCAAAGCGCTCGAACAGGACATTGTCGTCCCAGGCCTTGGACAGCGCTTCCACTTCCAGCGCCTGGCGGTGGATCTTCTTGTTCTGCTCGAAGCGAATGAACGGACTGATCCGTGATGACGGCTTAATCTCGTCGAGCTGGATCTTGTCGATCCTGCGCTGGCGTGAGGTCGCCTGCTTGGCCTTGGAGGCATTGGCCGAGAAGCGGCTGACGAACTGCTTGAGTTCGGCAATTTCTGCCTTTTTCTTGGCGTTTTCGGATTGCAGACGTTCGCGCGCCTGGGTGGCGGCCGTCATGTACTCGTCATAGTTGCCGGGGAACAGCTGCAGCTCGCCGTAGTCCAGATCCGCCATGTGCGTGCACACACTATTCAGGAAGTGGCGATCGTGGGAGATGATGATCATGGTCGACGAGCGCGCACGAAGAATGTCCTCGAGCCAGCGAATCGTGTTGATGTCCAGGTGGTTGGTCGGCTCATCGAGCAGCAGCACGTCGGGGTCGCTGAATAGCGCCTGGGCCAGCAGTACGCGTAGTTTCCAGCCCGGTGCCACCACACTCATCGGCTGGTCGTGCTGCTCAAGCGGAATCCCCAGACCCAGCAGCAGCTCACCGGCACGAGCCTCGGCGGTGTAGCCGTCGAGCTCGGCGTAGCGCACCTCGAGGTCTGCCACCGCCATGCCGTCTTCTTCGCTCATCTCGGCCTGGGAGTAGATGCGCTCGCGCTCAGCGGTCACGCTCCAGAGTTCTTCGTTGCCCATGATGACGGTGTCGATGACACGTTCGTCCTCGAAGGCGAACTGGTCCTGGCGCAACTTGCCCAGGCGAGTGGTGGCGTCCTTCATCACCTGGCCGCTGGTCGGCTCGAGGTCGCCCCCGAGGATCTTCATCAGGGTCGACTTGCCACAGCCGTTGGCCCCGATCAGACCGTAGCGGTGGCCCTGGCCGAATTTGACAGAAACGTTTTCAAACAGCGGCTTGGGGCCAAACTGCATGGTGATGTTGGCGGTAGAGAGCACGGCGGAGTATCTCGCGGGATGAACATGAATGAGAGACTTGGGCCGGCACGGCAAGGGGCTTCGACCAAAGTGGAGGGCGCATTGTACGCGTCTGACCCGGTGACTAGCTACTCGAGAACCGGGCGGCACCGGCAGCTGCCAGCCGGCGGGGCAGGGAAGGCCTTTGAAACGCGGAGTGAATCTTGTCGGTACGTCGTGAGAGGGGGGAGGGTTGGCAGGCTCGGTTTAGCCTCGTGTGTTGGTGGGCGTGTGTAAACGGGTGAAGCGGTCCCGTGATACCGTCAAGTGCTTGTCCAGCTCCCGCTCGGCCAGGAAGGTGTTGCGCTTCAGGGCGTTGGCAATATCGTAGTGCCCAGCGTTGGATAGATCGAAGGTGCGGGTCATGTTGTTGCGAGCGAGACGGATCTTGTCTGCCACCAGGCGATAGGAGTCGATGAGATATTGATTGCCGGAAGATTCGATCAAGGTCATGTGGTATTGGTAATCGAACGCTTCATAGCTCAGCCAGTCTTCTTTCGCGATGGCCTCATCCATCTGATGGCACAGGGTCAACAAACTGTCTGAGAGGGATAACACATCCGGAGACATGTGCAGGGCGCCAATCTCCATCATCTTTCGGTACGCCATGAGCTGTTCAAGCTCGGTCAGCGTGGGGTTCCAGATCCTGTTGCCGCTCTTGGGTGAAATGGTGATCAGCCCTTCATGCTGCAGGCGTTTCAACGCCTCGCCTACCGGGCTGCGTCCAATCCCGAGGCCCTCGGTCAATTCCTTGATCGAGATCTTCTGGTCCAGGGCATAGGTGCCTTTCAGGACGCGATCCTTGATGATGGTATATGCCTGCTGCGACATCGACTCGGCACCGTCGGCCATCCTTCTTCTCCTGTTCTTGCTCTTCAGACCGTATCCGTTCCGCCGTGACAACGGGCGAGGTGCCAATGACACCAAGCCCGTGTGTTTTACTGTCGATCGTGGACTTAGTCCAGTTCTGGCGATACTGCGCCGGTATTGACTGGTGCATCGATGCCAGTGGTGGTCGGCGTTAGATACTTCTTGCCATCGATATCTCGCACCGCCGTTTCGTTGAACAGATCCCGATTCAGCATCAGCATGAAGCTACGTCCGACGATGGCGATGACGAAGCACAGCGGGAACCCCGTCAGGATCGATATCGTCTGTAGTGGCGTCAAGCTTTCTGGATTGAGGAAGTAGAGCGCTGTGGAGACCAGCCCGACCAGCACCAGCCAGAAAGACGCGTTATAGCGTGACGCCTCCTGCTCGGGAAGCAGGGTCTTTTGCGTCGCCGAGGCTAGTGAATAGCCGACCGCACATTGACCGCTGACATAGGACAGCAGGGCTACCAGGCCGAACACCACGATGAACAGTCCTGCGGCAGGCAGTTGCTCGAGCATGGCCTTCACCACCTCGCCGCGACCCGCCTCGTTCATCACCGCGATGAGGTCCAGTTGGCCGCTGGTCTGGAGGTGGATGCCGAATGCCGGAAAGACCATGTAGAACACCATGCAGCCCAGCGACCCGGCCACCAGGCCGGCGAAGACGATTCCCCGAATGGTCCTGCCACGCGATATCTTGGCGATGAAAAGTCCGTAGGGCAGGGCGTAGACGACCCACCAGGAGAAGTAGAAGATCGTCCAGGCTTGGGGAAAGCCGGTATTGCGAATAACGTCTGTGGCGAAGCTCATGTAGACGAAGTTCTGGAGCATCAGGCCCAGCCCGTCTACCGATTGGTTGAGCGTGAAAGACAGCGGGCCACACGCTAGGACGCCCACCAGCAAGGCAATATCCAGGCGGACGTTGAAATTGGACAGGCGAGCGACGCCTTTCTGCAGGCCGAGGATCAGCGCCATCATCGGAATGGCGGTCCACAGAAATATCACGAAGACGTCGAGTACCGGGTTGCCTGCCTGCATGCCAAATGCGTAGGCGAAGGTGCTCGAAATAAGCGGCGTGCCAAGGGCGATCGACGTCATTACGCCGCCGATGATGCCGAACATATACAGAAAGTTGATGGCGTGACCGACCAGGCCATCGGCCCAGCGCCCTAGCACCGGGCGAGTCAGTTCACTGAGTTTCAGGTTGCGTTGCTTGCGGACGTACATGGCATAGCCGATCGGTATCGCGCAGGCGATATACCAGGCCCATGCCGAGGGGCCCCAGTGAAACATGCCGAAGGCGCTGGCCCAGCGTGCCGCCTCTGCACTACCGGGCTCGGCGCCGAAGGGAGGCGACTGCATGATCCAGATCCATTCGGCGGCGCTGAGGTACAGCAGGCTACCGCCGGTGCCCGAGGTGAAGATCATGCCCAGCCAGGTGAGGGTCGAGAATTCTGGACGAGTGTCGCGGTCTCCCAGAACCACCTTGCCGTAACGCGACATCGCCAGATACAGGCAGAAGCTGATCGCGCCGATGGTGGCCAGCAGGAAGAACCAGCCAAGTTCGTTGGTGGTGAAGGCGTGAATCTGATGGAGGAGGCTCCCGCTCTGCTCGGGCCAGAGGGAAAAGACCAGAGCCAGTAGCAGGGTGAGGAGGAGTGCAGGCATGAACACCGCTGGATCGATGCCGGCGATTTCCTTTCTTATTTTCTGATAGCGCATGGGCGAAGCCTTTGCAGGTGAAAACAAAAACCCTGTCGAAGCAGGGGGCAGGCGTGTTGTGGCTATCTAAAATGCTAGTTTAGGGGTTGTCTTTCAACTGCTGTGCGAGGGTGATGTCGTGTCAGAGCGAGAGATGTCACTGAGTGAGTCCTTATATTTCCATAAAAAACAAATATATGAAGGTTTGTTGTGTTTTGGTTAAAGGTTTTTCGCTACGACAAAAGTCTATGCTGTTGTGATGGCTATGGCTATTTCATGTCTTCACAACACTAAATCTAGAATGTTAGATTGTGGTCAGTCATCACCTTTCCTGGCTGGAGCAGCCCGCATGGTTTCAGAGGTCGACATCATCATCATTGGAGCAGGCTCCGCCGGCTGTGTACTGGCGGAAAGGCTGTCACAGGATTGCGATCGACAGGTGCTGGTGATCGAGGCAGGAGCACGCGGCAAGACGCCGACAATCTCGGTGCCGGCAGGGTTCGTCCATCACTTCAACAGTCCTCGCTACAACTACTGCTATCGCTCCGAACCTGAGCCCGAGCTGGGGCAGCAGCGGGTTTACCAGCCCCGGGGGAAGGGGGTTGGTGGCTCCGGTGCGATCAACGCCATGATCTACGTGCGTGGTGATCGGCGAGACTTCGATGACTGGGCTGCGGTCAGCTCTCCACGTTGGTCCTATGACGCTGTCCTGCCCTATTTTCGGCGCCTGGAGCGACACCATAGCGAGGACACAAGGTATCACGGTCGTGATGGAAGCATTGGGGTCCTTTCCACCCGGGATAGTGCCCCCGAGCTTTGCCATGCCTTCTTCGCTGCCTGTGACGCGTCTGGACTGCCGAATAATCATGACTTCAACGGCGAGCGCCTGGATGGCTATGGCTTCTACGACATGAATGTTCGGGCCGGTCTGCGTTCATCGAGCGCTCGGGAATACCTGACCCCGGCGCTGAAGCGCTCGAATCTGTCGCTGATGACGCAGACTCAGGCGAGGCGACTGGTATTCGAGGGGCGACGTGCCGTCGGTGTCGAGGTCGCGTGCGGTGGCGAACGACGCACGATCAAGGCCCGTCAGGAGGTAATCCTGTGTGCCGGAGCGGTGGATTCCCCGAAGTTGTTGCAGCTTTCTGGCGTTGGTGACGCCAAGGCGTTGGCGCAACTGGGCATCGACAGTGTCATCGACAACCCCAGGGTTGGGCAGAATCTGCAGGATCATTTGTGCGGCAGTCTGTTCTTCGAGAGTCGCGAGCCGACACTCAACGTGACGCTTGGCCGGCTGGCGGGCAAGTTGCGGGCTGGCTGGGACTACGTGAGTCGCCGCCAGGGCCCCTTGGCCTTTGGCGTCAAGCACGCTGGCGCCTTTGTCCCCCTCGAGGGGACGGGGCTGTCGGGTCACGGGGAGCACCCGGTGCAAGAGAGTGGCGATGGTCACGCCAAGGCGCAGGTGTTCTTCAATCCCATCTCCTACGCCCTGCCGGAAGAGGCCGGGGGGCGCCTGGTGTTGCATCGGCACGCCGAGGTGTCGCTTTTCTACAATGTCTGCCGACCCTACAGTCGCGGCTCCGTGACGCTGAAGAGCGCTGACCCCGACGATGCGCCGGCGATTCACAATCGTTACCTGTCCGATGCTCGTGACAAGGCAGAACTGCTCGCGGCCTTTCGTCAGGTTCGCAGTCTGGCCAGCGCGGGGCCGCTCAAGGACATCCTGGTCGATCACCGCGGTTACGCCGATATGCACAGTGACGAGGCCATTCTCGACGACTTCAGGGCGTCGTGCGGGTCGATCTACCACCTCTGCGGAAGCTGCGCCATGGGGACCCGGCTCGAGAATTCAGTCGTCGACCCGTCACTCAAGGTTCACGGAGCCGAGGGCCTGAGGGTCGTCGACGCGTCCATCTTTCCCAACATTACCTCCGGCAATACCCAGGCCCCCACCCTGATGGTGGCCGAGGTGGCCGCCGACATCATTCGCCAGTCCTGGAACACTTAGATGAAAATCAAGAAGGTCGAATCTTTCTACAGCGAGGACGTTGGTATCGTCCGCGTCACCATGGCCGACGGCAGCCAGGGCGTGGGCCAGGTGTCCACCTACAACGCCGACATCAGTGTCGAGATCATGCATCGTCAGGTGGTTCCCTTGTTCGAGGGGCGCGACATCAACGGGATTGATGATATCGCTGACAGCGTGGCCCTGGTGCTGGAACGCCAGCACAAGTTTCTGGGCTCCTATCTCTATCGCGCGCTGTGCGGTGTCGAGACGGCGCTGTGGGACTGGCTCGGCAAGGCTCATGACAAGACGGTCTGCGAGCTACTCGGTGGTACGGTTCGACCGCTCAGGGTCTATGCCTCCAGCATGAAGCGCGACATTACCCCCGAGCAGGAAGCTGAACGCTTTCTACGCTTGCGTGATCGCCACGGCTATGACGCTTTCAAGTTTCGTGTGGGCGCCGAGTGCGGTCGTAACCAGGATGAATGGCCGGGGCGCACGGAGGCGATCATCCCGACCATTCGTCGAGCCATGGGGCCTGACGTCGACCTGCTGGCCGACGCCAACAGCTGCTTTCGCCCAGAGCGCGCCATCGAGGTAGGGCGTCTTCTGCAGGACAATGGCATCCAGCATTTCGAAGAACCCTGCCCCTATTGGGAAATGGAGTGGACTCGCCAGGTCACGGCCGCGCTGTCGCTGGACGTCACAGGGGGCGAGCAGGATCACTATCTGCCGGCCTGGCAGAAGATGATCGATGACCGCGTGGTCGACGTGCTGCAGCCAGACATCTGCTACATCGGCGGCATCACACGCACCCTTCAGGTGGTGGAAATGGCCCGCAAGGCTGGGCGTGTCGTGACCCCTCACACCGCGAATCTCAGCCTGGTGACCATCTTCACCCTGCACCTTCAAGGGGCCATCGACAATGCTGGCCCTTATCTCGAGTTTTCCATCGAGGAAGACGACTACTATCCCTGGCAGTACGGCATCTATGACAACTTCCCGGTGGCCAAGGATGGCAAGGTTGCCATCCCCGACGAGCCAGGCTGGGGCATCCGCGTGCGCCAGGACTGGCTGGAATCCGCCCACTACCGAGCGAGCGAATTGACATGACAGCACTCAAGACTCTTTGCGAGAAAGCCGGCGTGATCGATCCGACGCCGCACCTTACGCCGCAGCACTTCATTGACGGGCGGTGGCATACGTCTACCTCGGGCGAGACTATCGAGGTTACCGATCCCGGCAGCGAAAGCACGATTGCACACATCGCCAGGGGCACCCCGGAAGACGTCGAGGCTGCGGTAACCGGCAGCCAGCGTGCCTTCGAACACTGGCGCCGCCTTGCGCCTGCCGCGCGGGCCGAGCACCTCTTTCGTCTCGCCGACACGGTGCGGCGTAATAGCGAACTGCTCTCGGTCATCGAGTGTCTGGATTCGGGCAAACCCCACGCCGAGGCCGAAGCCGATATTCAAGGGGCGGCATCACAGCTCGCCTACTATGCAGGGCTAGCCGACAAGATCGAGGGAAGCACCACCCCCCTGGGCGACGGGTTTGTCTCGATCAATCGCCGCGAGCCGGTGGGGGTGACCGCCCACGTCGCTCCGTGGAACTTTCCGCTGTTGACCGCCGTACGCGGGATCGCCCCGGCACTGGCGGCCGGCTGTACCGCGGTCGTCAAACCGTCCGAGCTGACGTCGCTGTCCACGCTGGTCATGGCGTCCTTGTTCAGCGAAGCCGGCCTGCCCGACGGTGTGGTCAATGTCGTGACCGGCTATGGTCACGATATTGGCGATGCCCTGACGTCCCATCGTCTGGTTCAGCACGTGACCTTTACCGGTTCGGTTGCGACCGGGAAGCAGGTAATGAAGTCGGCTGCCGACAATGTTTCCAGCGTGCTGCTGGAGCTTGGCGGCAAGTCCCCTGCCGTGGTGCTGGCCGACGCCGATATCGACAAGGTCGCCGAGGACATGGTCTGGGCGATCTACTACAACGCAGGCCAGGTATGCACCGCCGGTTCGCGCCTGGTGATCCATGAGTCCCAGCACGAAGCCTTCATGCAGGCCTTTCTGCCACGCGTGGCGGAGCTGACATTGGGACATGGCCTCAAGGGACGAGACATCGGCGCTATCAATTCCGCCGGCCACCTGGCCAAGATTGCCTCCTTCGTCGATGACGCCAAGGCGCGCGGCTTGACCATCCGCTGTGGCGGAAATGTTACCCGTGACCCTGAGAGCGGCAAGGGGCTCTTCTTTGAGCCCACCGTGATTGATCGACTGGAGCGTGATGACCGACTGGTGCAGGAAGAGATCTTTGGTCCGGTCCTGGCGGTACAGGTGGTCGCCAGCGATGAGGAAGCCCTCTCGATTGCCAATGGCACCGACTACGGCCTTGCCGCCTGTGTCTACAGCCGCGATGTCGCCAGGGCGCTTAGACTTGCCGCCGAGATCGATGCAGGTCAGGTCACCATCAACCAGTACTTTGCCGGCGGAATATACGCACCGGTCGGTGGCACCAAGCACTCAGGGTTTGGCCGAGAAAAGGGCCTTTTGGCACTCGACAATTACCTGAGGAACAAGAACGTGACGGTCAAGCTCTAGGGCTTGTCTGAAAAGTGCCTGCGCTCGTCGACTTTTCGGACAGCGCCTAGCGTCCCTGGACGGCTGAATGATACCGCGCCACCCGCGTGGTGGTGCGGTATCGAGCGCTGTTCACCCGTCTTCCCCATGCAAAACGCTCGGCCAGGTGGTACTTGGCCGAGCGCCCCTCTTGCCTGGCATCTGCCTGCCGATTCCCTCACCATACCCCCTTCAGATCACCGCACCCTTCGCGGCGCGCTCGCCAACCGCCTGCCTCGGACTGGATGGCTGGTGCTATCTGCCGCTGTCTGCCGCTGCCTGTCACCCCAGGGGCGTCCCTGCAAACTACCCGGCCCATCACATCTTCTGCCTATGAACCCCAACCCCGCTTCCATGAAGTCGCTGATCGCCTTCGAGGCCACGGCCCGGCTCGGCTCCATGACCGCCGCTGCGGAGGCCGAGCGTACCACCCAGCCGACCATCTCCCAGCGAATCCGGGGGCTGGAGGAATACCTGGGGTTGGTACTGTTCGACCGGCACGGCGGCCGGCTGAGCCTGACCGTCGACGGCGAGCGCTTCTACCGCGAGATGGCGCCGAGTCTCACCACCCTCAGAGACACCTGTGATCGCTTCGTGCGCCACGGCCAGGGGCCAGCGCCAACGGTCGTCATCGCAGCCGACGCGGGTTTTACCCACCTGTGGCTGTTGCCTCGGCTACCGGCGCTCAAGCGGGCCTTTCCCGACTTCAGCTTTCACCTGATGCCGATCGACCGCTCGGACGATCCGCAGCTGCTGGCCGCCGACATCGCGATTCGTTTCGGGCCTTATCTGCCCCAGGAAGAGGGGCAGTTGGTGGCCCGGGAGGCGGTCTTCCCGGTGTGCAGCCCAGACTACGCGCAGGCACATGGGCTATCAGGCCCCCTGTCAGCACAGGACCTGTCACGGCTCTCGCTGTTGCACCAGGACATCAGGAATCCGCGTTGGCTGGACTGGGCCCAGTGGTGCCGCCATGCGGGGCTCACTCCACCCCCGGCGGAGGATATCTTCGCCTACCACAACTACGCGCTGTTGCTGAACGCGGCGCTGGCGCATCAGGGCGTGGCGCTGGGCTGGTCGAACCTGGTCGAGGAGTATCTGGTCACCGGCCAGCTCACTGCCCTGGGACCGCAGGTTACGCGGGAAGACTATGGCTACTGGCTGAGCGTCAAGCACCAGCGCAGCGCGGTCACGGAGCCGGTCAGGGACTGGCTGCTGGACGCGGTGCATCGTGGCGAGGGTGCCACCTCGGGAGATCCGGGGCGGTTGCGCTGAGGGGGCGCCAGATCGGGGCTGATAAGACGCACTGACGCAAAGCAGGGCATGCGTTGGGCGTGGATGCGTTCGCAATGGTGATGGCAAAGGTGCAGAGAGGTAGAGAGGGGCGAGGAGAAAGAGCGGGCGAGAATAGAGAGGGGCGGGGCACAGGACCCCGTGCCCGATGTGGGCACGGGGTGACCTGTCAGCGCCGGCGCGGGCGCAGTCGGAAGCCTTGGCGATAGGGATCGCCCGGTTCGCGGAACAGCGAGAGCAGCACGCCGAGGGTCATGACCAGGATGACCACGCTGACCGGCAGGGCGGCAGCGATCAGGGCGGTCTGCAGGGCGGAAAGCCCACCGACCACCAGCAGCACGGCGGCCACCAGGCCGATCACCACACCCCAGAAGACGCGGAACAGCTTGGGCGGATCATCATCGCCCAGCGACAGGATGGTGGTCAGCACCAGGGTGCCGGAGTCGGATGAGGTGATGAACCAGCTCATCAGCAGGAACACCATCATGGCCGACAGCACCCAGCCGAAGACGCCAGAGCCGACGATCCCGTCCGCAGTGGCGAACAGCGCAGACGGCAGATCCCAGGCGCGCACCATCTCCATGATGCCGGCAGTGCCGGCGCCACCGGCGGCGTTCAGCTCCTGGTGGATGGCGTTGCCGCCGAAGATGACCAGCCAGACAAAGGCCAGCAGTGTCGGTACCAGCAGCACACCGAGGACGAACTCGCGCAGGGTGCGGCCCTTGGAGATGCGAGCGATGAACAGCCCGACGAAGGGAGCCCAGGCGAGCCACCAGCCCCAGTAGAAGATGGTCCAGGCCTGCTGCCATTCGCTGGTACCGGATTGCTCGGCGTACCACAGGCCCATGGGAATGACCTCGGTGGCGTAGTCCGCCAGCGTTTCGCCGAAGGTCTGGATTAGCCACAGGGTCGGCCCGCCGAACAGGAAGATGCCGATCACGACCGCGGATACCCAGATGTTGAGCACCGAGATGATGCGGATGCCCTTCTGCACGCCGCTGACTACCGAGATGATCGACAGCGTCGAGATCACCGCGATCAGCACCAGTTGGGTCGGTAGGCCATCGTCGATGCCGAACAGCTTTTCCAGTCCCACGCCCATCTGGCTGACGCCGAGTCCCAGCGAGGTGGCCACACCAAACACGCAGCCCAGCACGCCGAAGATGTCGAACAGATGCCCGGCGGGCCCGAAGATGCGATCGCCGATAAAGGGGTAAAGCGCCGATCTTAACGCCAGCGGCAGGCCCTTGCGGTAGGCGAAGTAGGCCAGCGACATGCCGACGATGACGTAGATCGCCCAGCCGTGCAGCCCCCAATGGAAGACCGTCACCCGCAGCGCGTCGATGGCGCGCTCATGCCCGATGGCGGTGGCCCCGGCCATATCGGCGTGGGGGTTGTTGGGGTAGCCGAAGGAGTCGGTATTATCGAGATAGAAGATCGGCTCGGCGACACCAAAGAACAGGATGCCGATACCGATGCCGGCGGAGAACAGCATCGAGAACCAGGCGAAGTTGCTGAACTCCGGTCGGCTGTCGTCGGTGCCCAGGCGGATGCTGCCGTAGCGACTGCAGACGATAAAGGCGCAGACCACCAGCAGGGCGACCACGGTCACCAGGTAGTAGCCGCTGAAGGTGCCCTCGATCCAGGCGCGTGCGGTGCCGAAGACCACGGCGGCGGTGTCGGAACTGAGACCGGTGAACAGTACGAAGAGCAGGATCAGCGCCCCTGACGTGATCGTCATGCCGCGGTGCATGCCCTGGAAGGGGCCGCGTTGTTCGAGTTCGGTCACCTTGTAGTCGGTGCCCATTACCGCGTGGGGATTGTCGTCGGGGGGAGACCCCGGGGAAGATGATTCTGGAGTAGCGATAGTCTGTGTCCTCTTGAGCCGGACCTCGGGCCGGCGATCCCGCTGCCGCTACCGTGAGCGGCCTTGTCGGCGCGGCGGCTCGGGGCGAGCCGCCGCGTCAGACCTGTGGCTCATGGCTCCAGCGGATGCTCCTCGCCGATCACCTCCGGATCGAAGGGCTGGCGAGCGAAGATGCGCCGCAGCATGGGCTCGAAGTGTTCCAGTGGTGGCGTCGGATAGTCCGGATCGAACGCCGCCTGATCGTAGCGTTCACAGAAGTCCACGCAACTCTGGTACCAGGGATGGTCCTGGTAGCGATCGCGTTCGTGCGGATCCTCTCCGAAGTGGTGCGCATAGTACACTTTTTGGAACAGTCCGTGGTGATGGATCACCCAAGTCACTTCGGCGCGCACATAGGGCCGGATGATGGCGGCGGCTAGCTGGGAGTGGTTGTAGGGCGCCAGGTCGTCACCGAGATCGTGCAGCAGCGCGGCCACGATCATGTCCTCGTCGGCACCGTCGGCTTCGGCCCGTGCCGCCGACTGCAGCGAGTGTTCCAGGCGCGTCACCTGGTAGCCGCTCAGGCTGTTCTCGAGTCGGCGCAGCGCGTCCAGCAGGCGGTCGACCAACCCCTGGTTGAAGTTATCTTCGAGTTGCTCGAGAAAGACG
The DNA here is from genome assembly GCF_003856855.1 of Halomonas sp. YLB-10. Classification (NCBI taxonomy): domain Bacteria; kingdom Pseudomonadati; phylum Pseudomonadota; class Gammaproteobacteria; order Oceanospirillales; family Halomonadaceae; genus Halomonas; species Halomonas sp. YLB-10. Next base: position 151,400 of record NZ_RRCU01000001.1, on the reverse strand, counting down.
TATTCCTCCCGAGTCCCGTCCTTCATCTGGCGAAACGTGACCTTTTCCATTCAGGCGACCTCCTCGATGGACGCATGTTGCTTCAAGAGACTGGCGAAACGCTCCCGCGGGCCGTCGGTATCCAGGTAGCAGCCCTGCAGGTGGCGCTGTCCTTCGTTGCTGTCATAGCTGGTGCGGCCGTGCAGTACGCGACTGTTGTCGAACAGCATCAGTTCGCCGGCGCCGAGCGCGAAGCGTACCTCGTAGGTCGGGTCGGCAAACAGCTCGCCAAGGCGCTGGCGGGCGCGGTGGAACAGCCGTGTCTCGGCGTCGGAGAGCAGCGGCAGGCCATCCAGGCGCGGGCTGTAGTGAACGCCGGTGGGGCGACCGTCGTCATCGGTCTGGATCATGGTGCGCTGGGTCACCAGCTGGGTGCCGGCGTCGACGAAGCGAAAGCGTACCGGGGTATGTTTCAGTAGCTCGTAGCCCTCGGGGGTCTCCTGGCGTAGCCGCTCCAGAACCTTGAGGCTGTCGACCAGGGTGGACAGGCCTCCGCTGGTCTCGTTGACCAGACAGTGCAGCAGCTGGATACCCGGCACCGGGTTGCGGTAGGGGTTGTCGGTGTGGGGACCAAGCGCCACGCTGCGATAGGCTAGGTCATTGCCGCTGGGGCGTGAATAGACCTCGAAATAGCGACCGAAGTTGGTTTCCTTGACGTAGCCATAGTGGCTGCCGACCTGAAGGATGCGTTCCGGGTCGGTGGGTACCTTGTAAAGCACCAGATAGCCGTAGCGTAGATAGGCATCCAGTGACTCGCGAAAGACGTCGGGGTCGTCAAGCACCTGGGTCCAGTCAAAGCGCACCTTGTTCTGGTCGAGCGAGGCGTCCCAGGGTTCGGCGGCCGGAAACAGCTCGCTTTCACCGAGTTCCTCGGCCAGGACGCGCAGGTCGTAGGTCTCGCGATGGCCATCGCTGAAGGCCAGCGCCACATGCTGCTCATCGACCTGGGTCGCCTGGGTCAGCGTCAGATTCGCGTCGATGGCGTGGGAGTCGAACAGCCGTTGCTGGGTCATCGGCTCCAGTTGATCCGGCGCCTGGGTACGTTCGCGCAGCCACAGCGGGCTGATTTCGCGGGACTGCTGGCCGTCGATGACAACGATGGCCGGGGGCTGTTCTTGGATGACGAACTCAGGGCGGGAGGTTGGCTTTCGCATCGCGGGTCTCCGGTGTCTGGCAAGCGTTCGGCGCGCATGCTGAGCCATCTCCCGGCGACGGAGTAGAGGCGCTGGCTTATCCTCCACCATGCATTTTCTTTATACCCGTGATGGCAAAGCGCCCGGCAGTACCGGACGCCTGAGGGAGACGCTGTAATACGCACAGATGGGTTCGTGGCCGTCAAGCTAACCTGGATTTGGCTCCAGGCGACAGCTCTCTACGGCCGCCAGTTGTCGCGAGTGTTATCCGGTGTCGAGTGGTGGCGCGAGGGGTGGCGTAAGCGGCTGTCGAGACCCGCAAGAATCACGTCGTTGCGAAATTCCGCGCGCACTAGATCGTCCTGTGTCAGACACAGTGTCTTGAGTTGAGCGGACGGCTTGGAAGAGGTGGTGAGGCTGCGAGCAGGACGGGTGGAAGTGGTCATGTCTGTCTCCTGATCCCCTTGTGAGTCGGCAAGCGCCGACCCAGGGGTTAGGAGTCGCACGCCGCTTTAGCTGCACTTGTATTCCGCCCGCAAGTTGGTGCTTAAATCGGCGGCGTTACGTGTTCGGCAATAAAAAGAGTTCGGGCAACAAAAAACCCGCTCAGCAATAGCTAAAGCGGGCCTCTGGCGTCGCTTTAGCTGCATTTTTTAAAGCGCCCGCAAGCTGAGATTCAAATCGGCGCAGACCCCAACCTATCCCGCAGGTGACCGGCTGTCAATGCAGGGGGGAGGATGGGCGGTCTTTCTCTCGTCGGGCCGGTGTAGCCCTGCTGACGTCGCTAGCGAAAAGGGGGCTTGGGTATGCTGATGGCCTAGATGCGCCCCCGGTGAGCAAGTGGTTGCTCATCGGGGGCGCGTCTGTTCTGGCGACGTCGCCTCAGGCGGTGGCGAGGGGCGCCGGGCGTTCCAGGGTCAGCAGGGTGTCGTGGTCGCGCAGTCGGTAGAGGGTATAGCAGGCGGCCAGCATCGGCAGGGCGGCGAAGAACAGCATATGGCCGAAGGGATCGGTCACCATCGCCGGGATAGTCACCAGTGTCGAGACGCCGTGTACCAGCAGCACGCCACCATAGCTTATGCGCTTGAAGCTGCCGCTGACGAAGGCCAGGATCAGCACCAGTTCGAGCACACCTAGCGCCACCACGACGGCGGTGCCGACGCCGGCGATGCCGAAGTACTTGTCCATGATCCCGCTGCCCTGGCTTGGATTGATGAACTTGCTCAGGGTCCAGACCAGCAGTACCAGAAAGATGCCGATACGCATCGCCAGCAGCCCGCCCTTGAGGCCCGCCATCTCGTTTCCTTCAGTGTGCATCTGAGCTTCCTTGGTCGTCTTCTAGGGGATGGCGCTCGATGGGCGAGCGCCGTGGGAGGCTGTGTCGCATCTGAAAGCGGGACCTTACAACCAGAAGAAAACTTTTCGTGCGGGAGCAGGGAAGGGGCCAGGCCATGTGCCGAGCCACCGAAAACGGAGGGTCTCAGCCGGCGACGCCCCTGGTAGCTGCTCGGACGGGGCTTACTCGGATGGGGCTTACTCGGGCGGAGCTAGCCCGGACGGGGACTACTCGCGGGGGGCTACTTTGACCGGGCCTGCTCGGACGGGGCCTGCGGCGCGGCGCAGCCTTTGAGGTGGTCGACGAACTGGCGCACCTTGGCGAGCTCTCCCAGGTGCTCGGGATAGACCAGGTAGTAGGCGTCGGGACCGCGCAACAGGGTGGGCCAGGCCGGGACCAGGGCGCCGGCCTCCAGTTCATGGTCGATCATGAAGCGTGGAATCAGGGCAAGGCCGCCGCCGGCCATGACCGTGCGAATCAGCGTCTGAAAGGTTTCGAAGCGGATACCGTGGTAGCTGCGATCGGTGCGAATGCCCTGTTCATCGAACCAGCGGTGCCACGCGTCGGGGCGGGTTGACAGGTGCAGCAGCCGGCAGTTGGCCAGATCGGCGGGGCTGTCGATGCGCTGGCGCGCCAGGTAGCCGGGTGCGCCGACCGCCATGACTTCTTCCTCGAACAGCTTGTGACACTCGAGGTTGGGCCAGCTGCCGTGGCCGTGGAAGATCGCTACGTCGATGCCTTCGTTTTCCAGATCGAAGGTCTCCACGCGGTCGGACAGGTGCAGGGTGATACCGGGGTAAGCCTCGAAGAAGGCCGGTAGCTGCAACGACAGCCAGCGCGTGCCGAAGGTGGGAAGCGTGGCCACCTTGAGCACGTCACCGTGGCCGCTGTAGGTCATGATGGCGTTGGCCGACATCTCGAGGTGGGCCAGGATCTTGCGCACCTCGGTCAGGTACAGCGAGCCTTCCGGCGTCAGCACCAGGGTGCGCCTGAGTCGACGGAAGAGCTTGTGCTGCAGGTAGTCCTCGAGCTGGGCCACCTGCTTGCTGATGGCGCTCTGGGTGATGCTCAGCTCATCCGCCGCCCGGGTGAAACTCAGGTGCCGGGCGGCGGCTTCGAAACACTGAAGCGTGGTGGTCGAGGGGAGATGACGGGCCTTCATCGAACGCTGACTCCAGCGTAAAAACGCCATTCTACCGCAGTCGAGGCACTACCGTTGAGGCCGATACCGTCTGCAGATATACGCCAGCAATGGCCGGGCAGATGTTTTTCAGGCCATTGCCAGGGCACCGTTCGGGCACATCTACGCAGCGATCGACACTGGTTCGGGCATGGTGGTCCGGTAAAACTCACCGTCTTGATAGCTCGTAAAATACAAGATGGATGGGAGGAATCTTCTTTCCATATCGCTTCTTTTTTCGACGCTTTATCGCAGCAGCTTTGCCTGAAAAGTCGGTGAAGCAATGATGGGGTCGGAAAGCGTAGAAACTGGGCTAGGCTGTTGTCTTTTCTTGTGCGGAAGTTCACAGGTGAGGATGTTCTATGCCACTTTTTACGATCTCCGGGCTTGACTCGTCGGCCTCTGCCGAGCTCGCCGTCACCTCGCATGCGCTGGCGACCTACTCGCAGACAGACCGTGCGCTCGGGCTACCCCTTGGACAGATGCTGGTGACCCTGGACAACATCGCAGGACCGGGGACCTTTTCAGCCAATCAGGTCACCAGTGGCCTACCGGGAGGCTGGCGAGAAGTCTCGGCCAGCGAACTGGGGTTGCCATCCTCTCTGGTGGACGTCGATGGCTACATCACGCTTCAGAGCCCCTTGCTCGGCAATGTCTCCCGTGGCCCTCAGCTCAAGGTCCTGGCCGAGCAGGACGCCCTGGGCAACATCAGCCGCGTCAGCGTGGCCTATGCCGGTACCAATGCCCCGGTAGATATCGTCGACTACTCCTTTCTGAATTCCGGCAAGCAGATCGCGAAGACCATGGCACCCGTGCTGTCCGGGGTGGCGTCGTTCATGGACCAGCATGGGCTTGAGGGTGATGACGCCATCATTACCGGCTACAGCCTGGGTGGGGCGCTGGCCAATATCCAGGCGCGCTTCTCGGATCAGTTGGCGGGCGGGTTCTTCGCTGACAGTCACTATCTTGGCCATGCGTCACCGCTGATCTTCGAAGCCGACAATGTGCTCAATATCGGTTTCGAGAACGACGTCATCCATCGTTTCGTCGGTGACCACGAGGATCTGAAGTCGGCGCTCGAGGGCTTCGATGGCTTTCTGGAGAACAGCGATGAGAACTACTCAAGCTCCGTGGACAATCTGGTGCTGTTCGATGCTGTCTACAGCAAGTCGCCCTGGCTGTTAGCCAGCGACAGCGGCCTGAATCCCTTCGCCTGGGGCGCGCATCTTGGTGGCATCACGTCGGACGCGGTCGCGCGCATTGTCTCCTCATCGTTTTATGAGCTGATGAGTCAGGACAGCGTAGTGGTGGTGTCCTCACTTGGTGCCGGTGGGCGCGCGATACACTGGGTGGGCGATATCGACTCGCCGACATCCAATCACGCGGGCGAGCCGGCCTTTATTGTCGGCAGTGTCTTTGACGACCTGCTGCGTGACGGCGCGTCCGATGATTACATCGAAGGCTTTGCCGGAGACGACGAGATCCGGGTCTCGACCGGCACCAACCAGGTCGAAGGGGGGCAGGGCACCGACACCCTGTTATTCGAGGGAGAGGCGGATGACTACGAGGTCTACCGGCTGGATGATGGGCGGATTGGCGTGTCCGGCCATGATTCCCTGACCCTGGCGGGCGGCATCGAGCGCATCGAGTTCGAGTACGGCGGCGGCTTTCGCGGTGCCGGTCCCGGCCTGCGCTACGTTATCGAAGACGATCGTCTGGAAGACGAGTTTCGATTCGATTGGTTCGATCGCGATATTGCCTTCGTCGATGCACCCCAGGACGGCCAAGGCGGCGAGTGGTCGAGGGAAGAGGTCGCGCTTGCCGATGCCGGCGATAGGGTCTTCTCGGCCGCGGCCCGTGATGACGCCCTTCACCTTGGTGACCTGTTCGATGACGAGGCTTCCTTCAGCGCTGAATCTTCTCGGGACACCGGCGACGGCATCTTCGGCTGGCAAGGTGGCGCCATGGCGCTGGCCGGACTCGAGGCTGCCGCCTTCTTTGTCGGATCGGCACTGAGTGGGCATGTGGAACTGCCGGAGGCATGGCAGGCGATTTAAGATCTGCAAGAGGGCGCGGCTGGGGCCTGAGAGCGGTTCTTCAGGCCGTCCGCGCCCGTTTTCAGGCCATGAAGACACATCGGCCTGCTCGACAGCCCCCACGGCAAGCCCCTTGCGGTAGTCGTCCGCCCCCTGCACGCCGATGGCCAGGCAACGGCGCTCGAACACCATCCCCAACCCGTGCACGCCCAATACCGCCCGGTCCCCCGGGCGTCGTTGTTTGTGGCTTCAACTTTAGATGCAACTCCAGGACATGTTCACCAGCGGGAGATGTCGTCGTGATGTCGATCGGTTGGGCACACCATCGTGATGCTGGCGCGCCTCGGGCGGTGAGTACCGTATCGGGTTCTCACTTAGTGGGTTTTGATATTTTCAAAACTTATATCTGGATTGCGAATAACTGAATTGTACTGGTCTTTGGTCCCCATATTCTGAGGCATAACCAAGAAGGAGCCCCGCCAAGGGTCGATTCCCCTCGGTGCAGATTAAACAAATTTTATAAAGGGCCGATCCCCATGACCGCTATCGCTTCCCATCTCGTCGCTGGCCAGATCGGTGAACGTGCCTCTCCGGGCCATCAGCACGCCTGCCACCGTGCCTCCGGTGTGGCCAGTCGCCAGCTGACGCTGGCGCTCGATACAACAACACAGGAGACAAGTTGATGGCCAACACACCACTGGACGAACCAAAGAAAGGGCCTCTGGACGGCGTGACGGTACTGGACTTCTCGCGGGTGCTTGCAGGGCCCTACTGCACCATGGTCCTGGCGGACCTTGGCGCCCGCGTCATCAAGGTCGAGAAGATCGGCACCGGTGACGATACACGAGAGTTCGGCCCCTTTGTCGAAAACGAAAGTGCCTACTTCAGTTGCTTCAATAGAAACAAGGAAAGCATCGTACTGGACATCAAGTCGCCGCGTGATCGCGAGTTGCTGGAGCGCCTGCTGGACGAGGCCGATGTGCTGGTGGAGAACTTCAGACCCGGGGTCATGGAGCGTCTTGGCTATGGTCCGGAGCGCCTCGCCCAGACCCATCCTCACCTGATCTATTCCTCGATTTCAGGCTTCGGTCACACCGGCCCGTTCAGCGAGTTGCCAGGCTACGACATGGTGGTGCAGGCCATGGGCGGCGTGATGAGTCTGACCGGTTGGCCGGACGGTGAACCGGCCCGAGTCGGTACCAGCTTTGGCGACCTGAGCGCGGCCCTGTTTGCGGCGGTGGGCATCATTTCTTCGCTGTATAGCCGAACCAAGGACGCCCAGGGGACCCGTGTCGATATCGGCATGCTGGACTGCCAGGCGGCGATGATGGAAACGGCGCTGGCACGCTACGACATCGAAGGCGTCGTGCCGAATAGAACCGGTGATTGCCACCCGTCGCTGGCGCCTTTCGAAAGCTTCAAGGCCGAGGATGGCAAGCTGGTCATCGCCGCCGGCAACGACACCCTGTTTCTGCTGATGGCCGATGCCATCGGCGCCTCGCGACTGGCCTTCGATCCCCGGTTCATCACCAATGATCTTCGCTGCCAGAATCGCCCGGCGCTGGTGGAGGAGATGGAGCGCATCCTGACGACCAGGCCCGTGCAGCACTGGGTCGACCTGCTCAACGAGGAAGGCGTTCCCTGCTCGCCGATCAACACCATCGACAAACTGCTCGATCATCCCCAGTTGAAGGCGAGAAACATGATCGTCCAGGTCCAGGGAAGCGCTGGGAAGCCCTTCAGGACAGCGGGCAACCCGATAAAGATGACCGGCAGGGTGGACCTTGGCAGCGATACACCGCTTGTGGCGCCAGGCCTGGGTCAACATCGACAGGCCATTCTCGATGAGTTGATGGCGCGTCACGGTTCCTATTGCCTGCCTTCCACGCCAGGGCAAGCCGACAAGGCGCGGTCGGCCAAGGCCGGCTCGACATCTTCGGGGCAACGTCGAGGAGCCCAGAGTGATCAAGCAGCGAGGGCCAGGCAAGACTCGCGCAAGGCGAGTGGCAGCGCCGCCACCCGGATAAAGGGTGGCCAGTCGGCCTCCGACAAACAGGGTCAAGAATCCGCTCGAGATCTGGGCAAACGGGTCGGAAAACCCTAGTCGTCAGACGCGTTTTTTCATCAGATGTACGCCGCTTGGCGATATCGGGTCGTGAATATCCGGTGTGGCGCGGCGCAGTCAGGTCGCATCACGACCAGGCGAGGTGGCGGCCGCAGGTGGGAGCGTATCGAACCGATACGTAGCTGGTTTACGGGTAACGTCAGGAGACAAGAGATGAACAAGAAGGTCGAAGAACAAACACAGAATGTCGCCTCGGAGGCTTCGCTTGAGGCAGGTAACGGTGAGCCAGAGATGATCGTGGTGGAACGCCGTGAACGGGTCGGGCTGATCATCCTGAATCGCCCGAAAAGCTTGAACGCACTCAATCGCCAACTGGCGGAAGAAACGCTCGCGGTACTGCGCGAGCTGGACGCCGACCCCGGCATCGGTGCCATCGTGATTACCGGCAACCCGAGAGCCTTCGCGGCCGGCGCCGATATCGAGGAGATGGCCGAGAAGTCGTTCACCGATTTCTACATGGATGACTTCCTGGCCCCCTGGGACGAGGTGCGCCAGATTTCCAAGCCCATCATCGCTGCGGTGGCCGGCTTTGCGCTGGGCGGAGGCTGCGAGCTGGCCCTGCTGTGCGACATGATCATCGCCTCAGACGATGCCCAGTTCGGGCAACCCGAGATCAAGCTGGGGATCCTGCCCGGTATCGGTGGCTCCCAGCGACTGGCACGTTCGGTCGGCAAGGCGATGGCGATGGACCTGGTGCTGACCGGTCGCAACATCGGTGCCCAGGAGGCCAAGGAGATCGGCCTGGTGGCGCGAGTCGTGGCGAAGGATGAGCTGATGCAGAACGCCCTCGAGGCGGCGCACACCATCGCAGGCTACAACGCGCCAGCCGTCAAGATGGCCAAGCGAGCGGTCAACGCGGCCTTCGAGACCCCGCTGGCGGAAGGCCTGCGCCAGGAGCGTCTACTGTTCCAGGCGGCCTTTGCCACCGAGGGGCAGAAGGAAGGCATGAATGCCTTCGTCAAGAAGCGTGCGCCGGTCTTCCGCCATCGCTAGACGTCGGCCGAGCTAGCGACGAAAGACGACCAACAGCGTCGAATACAGAGCGTCAATCATTGACCGGGGCAGGAGGGGTGGATGCCGTTTGTGACGATCAATCTAGTGAAAGGGAAGTCGAGAGACTACGTCAGGGCCGTGGCGGATCAGGTTAACGCCGCCGTCATCGATACCATGGGCTTCCCAGACGACGATCGCTATCAGGTGATCAATGAGTGCGAGCCGGAGAACCTGCAGTTGCAACGGCGTGATTCGGATCGCGTCATGATGCACCTGGTGATGCGAAGTGGCCGTCCGGACGCCGACAAGAAGGCGTTCTACGCCAGGGTCGTCGAGTCACTTGCCGAAAACCCCGGCATCCCCCCGCACAACGTCATGATCACCATCACCGAGAACCAGGACATCGACTGGTCGTTCAGGGATGGCGTGGCGCAGTTCTGCGAAGCCTGAAGACGGATGCACCGAGACGACCATGGCCCGCGAATAGCGGGCCATTTTTTAGGCGAATCAGAGGGCCTGCCCGGCTCGTTCGTCCACCGGTTCTCTTCCTTGATTTCTGAACTCTTTGCCAAGGCACTTCAGCAAAGCCCCTCATCAAACCCCTCGCCAAAGCCGCTTGCAAAGCCCTTCATCAAACCTCTCACCAAAGCCGCTTTCCCGGGAGTCGGGCTAGAGCGGTCGCCCATCCAGTGAATGTTCCATGATCGCAAGCGTCAGTGTGAAGTGATGCTGGGCGACGCTGAAGGCGTCGTCTGCGCGTCGCTCGAGGATGGCCTGGACCAGTTCACGATGTTCCCGTCTTGCCCTTGGCAATGATTCGGCGGGGTAGGGTTCGGAGCCGAATCCCAGGGTGGCGCGCGCCGTCAGCTGACGTGACTGGGCGACCAGATGGTGATTGTCGGCCATCGCCATGATGCAGTCGTGAAGGCGCTCATCGAGTTGGCGGGCGACGGAGGCGTCGTCGGTGTCGCAGAAGCGGTCCAGCAGCGCCTGCAGTGTTTTGGCCTGGGCCTCGTCGTGACGCTCGGCGGCGGTTCTGGCCACCAGCCCCTCCACCAGACAGCGATAGTCGAAGAAGTCCCTGAGCTGGGGCAGCTCCTGTCCGAGGATACGCTGGGCGGTGTTGGGCGAGGCCTCGTCGACCCGTTTGAAGGTGACAAAGGTACCGCCATCGCGGCCTCGACGGGATTCGATCAGGCCAAGCTCGCCCACGATCTTCAAGGCGCCGCGCACGGTAACGCGACTGACCCCCTGGCGCTCCGCCAGGTCGCGCTCCGGCGGCAGGCGATCCCCGGGGGAGTAGGCGCCAATGGCGATCGCCGTCACGATCCGGTCCGCCAGCTCCTGGGTGGCCGAGCGGGCGCCGCCGGCGCCTGGCAGGTCGGTTCGAGACGGTTCAAGCATAGGGTTCTCTCCAAAAGGTATTGTCACAATACCTTTAAGTGTGATTTTCTAAAAATGAAGCGGCCAACGTCGCTGTGTCCGGCGCACTGTCGCAGGTCGCGAACCGCGTCCGGGTCTGCTGGCGGGTTCGAGTATACACGGCGCCGTCAGATTCTTGACCGGCCATGGGAATGCACAGCAAGAGGCCGCCCAGTGTCGCCACGCAGGCAGCCTCGCCCCCGGTGGACGTCTTCGACCGCTCGATGGCGGGAGATCCCCGCCTTGCCAACTAGAACAAGAGGAAATCACCGATGAGTGACAATACCCTGGAGAGTCTGGGCTACACCCAGGAACTCTCACGAACGCTCAAGCTGAGAGATCTGGTGATCTACGGCCTGATCTTCATCGTGCCGATCGCTCCCTTCGGTATCTTCGGCCACGTCATGAGCGCCAGCGGTGGCATGATCGTCACCGCCTATGTCATCGGCCTGGTGGGGATGCTGTTTACCGCCATCTGCTACTCCCAGATGGCCAAGGAATTCCCGGTAGCAGGCTCGGTGTACTCCTACGTGTCCCGCGGGGCGGGCAGCTTTGCCGGCTTCGTCGCGGGCTGGATCATGCTGCTGGACTACATCCTGATTCCGGCGCTGTTGTACGTGGTGGGGGCGCTGGCGATACACGACATCTTCCCGTCACTGTCACCGATCCTGCTGGTGGTGGCCTTCGTCGTGTTCAATACCTACATCAATATTCGCGGCATCAGCTTTACCGCTGCCTTCAACCGCTGGATGCTGGTGGCGGAACTGCTGGTGCTGGCGGTGTTTCTGGTGGTGGGGGTGGTGACCATCAGCAACAACGTCAACGGTGCGGTCTTCTCGATGGCCCCGGTCTACGATGCCGATGACTTCTCGCTGGGGCTGATCATCTCCGCGGTGCCGATCGCGGTGCTGAGTTTTCTCGGCTTCGATGGCATCTCCACCCTGGCGGAAGAGGCCAAGGGCGGCGGCAAGGCGGTCAGTAAGGCGATCTTCCTGGTGCTGTTGATCATCGGTGGCCTGTTCATCGCCCAGACCTGGGTGGCGGCGCTGATCCAGCCCGATCCCGCCTCGTTCAACAATCTCGACACCGCCTTCTATGAAACCGCACGTATCGCCGGGGGCGGCTGGCTGGCGGTGTTGACCGCCGCGACCACCGCTATCGCCTGGGGTGTCGCTGACTCCCTGGTGGCCCAGATCGCGACCGCGCGAATCCTCTACAGCATGGGCCGTGATCGGCTGCTGCCGGCGCCGCTGGCTCGCGTTCACCCGCGCTTCAAGACGCCCTACGTCAGTGCGCTGCTGGTCGGTGCCGTGTCCATCGTCGCGGGGATCGCCTTCATGCAGCAGCTGGCGTTGTTGACCTCCATCGTGACCATCGGCGCCTTGACCGCCTTCATCATTCTGAACATCACCACGCTCTACTATTTCGTGTTCAAGAAGAAGGCCGCCAATCCCTTCCTGCATATCCTGTGTCCGCTGCTCGGCCTGGCCGTGGTCGGCTACATCTGGAGCGGGTTCGAGTCCTATACCGTGCTGATCGGGCTGGCCTGGGCGGTTGTCGGTGTCGGCGTCTACGCCTTTGCCAAGCGCGGTGGACGTGCCGTGCAGATGGAAATCTAAGGCTTGCCTGAAAAGTGCCTGCGCTCGTCGATGTTGAGAACAGCGCCCAGGGCCAATTGAAAACACTCGAGGCGTCGGTCGGCGGAGACGACCGGCGCCTCGAGGTGGAGACACAAGAATGAAGATCAAGACGATACACGACGTTCATCACTGTTTTGACCACGCCCTCGAGCCGCAGGAAACGATCAGTTCCGGTGATACTCGGCGCTTCGATATTCTCGATGCCAGCGGTGGCTTGATTACCCGACACAGCCAGGCCGACGCGCTGACCCGACTGCCGGCAGGGGAGCTCAATCCGGTGTGTGGCCCCCTCTATATGGAGGATGCTGAACCCGGCGATGTGATCGAGGTGGAACTGGTCGACTTCGAACCGGGGCAGTGGGGCTGGACGGGGCTGATCCCGGGTTTCGGGCTGCTGGCCGACGATTTCACCTCGCCCTGGCTCAAGGTGTCGGAGTACGACAGCGAGTCAGTGTACTTCGACGAGGACATCGTGATTCCGTTTCGGCCCTTCGCCGGTACCATCGGGCTCGCGCCTGCCGAGCCGGGGCAGCACTCCATCGTGCCGCCGCGCATCTGCGGCGGCAATCTTGACATCCGCGACCTGGTAAAGGGAGCTCGGCTGTACCTGCCGGTGCAGGTCAAGGGAGGACTTCTGAGTATCGGCGATACCCACGCCTGCCAGGGTGATGGTGAGGTCTGCGGAACGGCGGTAGAGACCCGCATGGCCGCCACGGCCACATTGCGTCTGCACAAGGCAGGCAATATTCCTGCGCCGATGTTCGACGTGCCGCCGGGAGCGTCGAGCGAGGAAGATGCGGGCTTTCTGGTCACCACCGGGGTGGGGCCGGACTTGATGCAGGGCGCCCGTGACGCGGTGCGCTTCATGATCGATCGGTTGCACCGTCAGGCCGGCATGGATGAGCAGCTGGCCTACGCGCTTTGCAGCGTGGCAGGGCGGCTACGGGTCAGCGAGATCGTCGATCAGCCCAACTGGGTGGTGTCCTTCTACATGCCTCGGTCGATCTTCCGCTCGAAGAGTCTTAGAGCCATCTAGGGGTGAGCTGAACTGACCTTTCCGTTCGTCAGAACGTAGGGTCAGGCCCGCGGGCCTGACCAATAACGCCGGGTGTTGTGGCACCCGGCGTTGTCGTCATGACGTCACTTCGGCTCGCTCGGCGGCCACCTGCGCAAGGACTTCCTGGTAGTTCTCGACGCCCTGGGCGCCGGTGACCAGGTAGCGGCGGTTGAACACCATAGCGGGTACCCCGCTGATGCCCTGCTGTTGCCAGAAGGCCTGGCGCTGTCGTACCGATTCGCCACGCTCGCCCGACTCGAGCGTCGCCACGACCTCGTCGCGGTCATGGCCGAGACTCTCCGCCACATCGGCCAGCACATCGATCCGGTGGAGGTCGCGGCGCTCGGTGAAGAAGGCGCTGAACAGGGCCTGCTTCATGCGGTGGCCTTCATCTGGAGAGCGCTGCTCCGCCCAGTCGATCAACTGGTGGGCGCGGAAGGTATTCACCATGCGCATGTCATCGGTGTAGTTGAAGGTGAAGCCGAGGTCGGCGCCCATCTGGGTGAGCCGTTCCCGTGCGCTGCGCGAGTCCTCATCGCTGGTGCCGTACTTGGCGGCGATATGCTCTCGCAGGTTTTCGCCTTCTGCGTCCATCTGCGGATTGAGCTCGAAGGGGTGCCAGTGCACCTCGATGTCGATCCCGCTCTGGCGCGCCGCCTCGGCGAGCTGGCGGTAGCCGATGATGCACCAGGGACAGACGACGTCGGAGACGATGTCGACGGTGATGGTGGTGTCGCTGTCGCGGCTATCTGGGGATGTGGGCATGTCGGCCTCTACTCCTGAAGAAAGGTGTCCCGGGTTGGTCGTTAGCAGGGCAACCAACCTTACAGGCCCCGGGACACGATCAACAGGGGCGCCTAGGCTCTATTCGAAAAGTTGGCGAGCGCAGGCACTTTTCGGGAAAGCCTCAGATGAGTCGATCCCACAGCCCATCCTGATATTCCCTGGCGCTGGCCTCGAAGCTGTCCGGGTAGACATTGCGGAAGCGGTGCTCGTCCAGCGGGATCAGTCGTGCCATCTCGTCGATCATCGCCGCCGGGTCCTGCTGCAGGTCGTCCCCGGCAAACTGCTGCTGCACCGAGCGAATCGGTTTTTCAGGGGTGAAGCAGGCGTCGGGGTCGTACCACTGGTCCAGGGTGTTGTACATGCGGTCGTTGAAGCCGGTGCGGAAGGGGCCGGGGTTGATGGTGGCCACCTTGACGCCCAGCGGGGCGAGCTCTTCGTAGAGCAGTTGCGCCATGCCTTCGAGGGCGTGCTTCGAGGCGACGTAGGGACCGAGGTAGGGGAAGGTGGTGAAACCAGCGATGGAGGAGGTCAGTACGATCTTGCCCTTGCCTCGCTCGACGAACTCGCGGGCGTAGGGCTGCACGAATTCCAGGGTCGAGAAGACGTTGGTCTCGAACACTCGGCGTACCCGGTCCACCGGGATCTCGGCCAGCGGACCGGTCTCGCCGATGGCGGCGTTGGCCACCACGATATCGACCTGGTGCCCGTAGCTGGAAAACACCGCGTCGCGGTCGCGCTTGTCGGTGATATCGAGCTTTTCGACGGTGAGCGTCAGTTCCTGCTGCCGGGCCTTTTCCTTGAGCGAGGTGACCTGGGGCCAGATCTCCGTGGTAGCGATGACCTTGTGTCCCGCCCTGGCCAGGGCCAGTGCCGTACCTTCGCCGAGTCCGCTGCCGGCGCCGGTGATCAGAATGGTCTTCATCATCGTGCTCCTGTCTGGGAAAAGGAACGGTCGCGGCACGCCTGGGCGTAGCGCCTGGCAAGGCCATTGGGCGCTTGCCTCTGGGTGCTTGCCTCTGGGCGTTTGACAATCCGGGACCCTAACGTGCCGCGACGGCGCTGCTCAACCATCGCGCCAGCATCGCGTCGGCACCCTGGCCCGTATCCTGGCCAACATCATGGCCAGCATCGTGATCAGGGCGGCCGACCGTCGCCACCGCGAGTCCCAGCGTGCTGCCGAGGTCATGTCACGATGATGACGCTTCGGTGTCGGGGACCGTCGATCGACGATCCTTGTGCACTGCCCTTGCCTGCGAGTGTGGCCTGCGGTCCTGTCGACCCAGCGGGACCATCATCGGGCGGCCGCTGACGGGATCGGCGAAGACGTGGCTGTCCAGTCCGAATACCTCCCTGACCATGGTGGTGGTCATCACCTCACTGGCCGGGCCGCTTGAGTAGACCTTGCCGGCGGCCATGGCGATCAACTCATCGGCATAGCGCGCGGCAAGGTTGAGCTCATGCAGCACCATGACGATGGTGGTGCCGCGCTGGCGGTTGAGGTCCTCGAGCAGATCGAGCACCTCGACCTGGTGGTGGATATCGAGATAGGTGGTGGGTTCGTCGAGCAGCAGCACCTCGGTGCGCTGGGCCAGGGCCATGGCGATCCATACCCGCTGGCGCTGGCCGCCTGACAGTTCCTCCAGCACACGCTCGGCGAGGCCGGTGGTGTCGGTGGCTTCCAGCGCCTCGCTGACGGCGTCATCGTCTTCGCGGCTCCAGCGCTGAAACATGCCCTGGTGGGGGTGGCGGCCACGGCTGACCAGCTCCAGCACGGTGATGCCTTCAGGGGCGAGTGGCGCCTGAGGCAGCAGGCCCAGGCGCTGGGCCAGGCGCCGGGCGGGCAGCCGGTGCAGGTCGTGGCCGTCGAGCAATACCTGGCCGCGCAGCGGCGCCAGCAGGCGTGACAGCGAACGCAGCAGGGTCGACTTGCCGCAGGCGTTGGCGCCGACGATGGCGGTGATACCCGCTGGCTTGACCTCCAGATCGATGTTGTCGAGGACCGCTCGGTCACGGTAGCCGGCGGTCAGGCCTCGGGCACTGAGTCGGGTAGGCGTCATCAGGTGGATCCTCGGGCGTTGTCGCGCATGACGAGGGTAATCAGGTAGGGGGCGCCGATCACGCCGGTGACCACCCCCACGGGATAGCGGGCCGGCAGCAGATGCTGGCCGATAAAGTCACCCAGCAGCACGAACAGGGCGCCGACCAGGGCAGCGGGGATCAGCACCGAGCCATTGTGACGGATCAACCAGGCGGCGACCGGGCCGCTGAGGAAGGCGACGAAGGCGATCGGCCCGGTCACCGCGGTGGCAAAGGCGACCAGCCCCACCGCCGCGACCACGATGCCCAGGCGGGTGAGCGACAGCCTGACACCGAGCCCCCGGGCCATGTCATCGCCCAGGCGCATCGCCTCCAGGTCCCTGGCGAAGTGAAGTAGCGGCAGGCCAAGCACGACCAGCGCCAGCAGCAGGGGCAGGCTCTGATCCAGGTGCACGCTGTTGAGGCTGCCGGTCATCCAGCGCATGGCCTCCTGCAGTGGCCAGGCCGGGGCCTGGGTCAGCAGGTAGGCGATGGCGCTCTGGAGCATGGCGGCGAGGCCGATGCCGGTCAGAATCAGGCGGGTATCGGCGACGCCGCGGCGCCACGACAGGGCATAGATCAGCAGGGCGACGCCAAGACCGCCGACGATGGCCACCAGTGCCACCGGAGCGCCACGCAGCGACAGCATGACGATGGCGAAGACCGCCGCTGCGCTGGCGCCGGCGCTGATACCGATCACGTCGGGGCTGGCCAGCGGATTGCGCAGCATGGCCTGGAAGGCGGCGCCGCCGAGGCCGAAGCAGGCCCCGGCCAGCACAGCAATCAGCGCCCGGGGTAGCCTCAACTCCATCAGGGTGAAGGAGGCGCCGGGTACCTGCTCGCCGGACAGCACCGCGATCACCGTGGCAGGGTCGATCCACGACTGGCCCAGCATCAGGGTGAGGCAGACCCCGGCAAGCAGCGCACACAGCAGCAGCGCAATGATCCGCCGGCGCTGGCGTTGGCGTTGCCGTCGCAGTTGCCTGACGGTCGACGGCGTGGACCTTGCTTGGGTGGACCTTGCTTGAGAGGACGTCGCTCGGCAGGACATGGCTTGAGTGGCCGTCGCTCGCTGGGAGGTGGTCGGTGTCGTCGTCACAGTGACCTCAGCGTATGGCGGCGGACGATCCAGATGAAGACCGGACCGCCGAGCAGGGCGGTGACGATACCGACGTCGAGTTCTGCCGGTCGGACCAGCACCCGGCCCAGAGTGTCGGCAAGCATGACCAGCAGGGCGCCGCCGAGGGCACACAGCGGCAGCAGGCGGCGGTAGTCGGCACCGACCAGCAGGCGCAGCGCATGGGGCACCACCAGACCGACGAATCCGATGGGACCACAGGCCGCGGTGGTCGCCCCGCACAGCAGGATGGCCCCCACCGCGGCCAGCGCTCGGGCCATGGCCACGCGCTCGCCTAGGCCGGTCGCCGCCTCATCGCCCAGCGCCATCAGGTTGAGCTTGCGCGCCGCCAGCAGCGACGCGGCAAGGCCCAGGGCCAGGAAGGGCAGCACCGGGGTGATGCGATCGAGGGTAGCGCCGCCGACGCCGCCGATCAGCCAGGAATGGATCAGCCCGGCGATGTCGGCGCGGGGCAGAATCACGGCGGAGGTCAGCGAGGTCAGGGCGGCGGTCACCACCGCGCCGCTCAGCGCCAGCCTGAGAGGGGTGGCGCCGCCTCGTCCGAGGTTGGCCACCAGGTAGACCAGCAGTGCACTGGCGCCGGCGCCGGCGATGGCCACCCAGATGTAACGAGAGGCCTGCTGCATATCGAACCAGGCGATGCCGATGACGACTGCCAGCGCGGCGCCGGCGTTGACCCCGAGCAGGCCTGGATCGGCCAGAGGATTGCGGGTCAGGCCTTGCATGGTCGCCCCGGCCACGGCCAGCGCGGCCCCTGCCAGCAACCCCAGCAGGGTGCGGGGCAGACGGCTGGCGATCGCCGCTTCGTCGATGGAGTCGATACGCCCATCCAGCAGACCCATGAGCGCGGTCAGATCCGTCGGCCTGGCGCCGATGACCACCGACATCATGACGCCGGCGGCCAGCGCCGCCAGCAGCAGATAGACGCCGGTCGGGCCCGAATGGCCTGTCCTGCCAGGCGCCAGCGGCCTTGCCTTCATATCCTTCCCTTCCTGCTCATTTGTGCGTATCCATCCTGTCCAGACGCTTGATTCAGGGTTGCTGACGCTTGCGAGCGGCTTCGGCCAGTCGTTCGACGTAGTCGTCGAGCACCCAGGGAATCGACAGCGGCGTCGGGTTGGCTGCGGTTCCGGTGGGATTGTTGCCGAGCAGCACCAGCGAGCCCTGTTCCACCGCGGGCAGGCGCGAGGTCAGCATATGCTCGTTGAGTCGCTCCACCAGCGGCTCGCCACCATAGGTGATGATGATGTCGACATCGGCGATCTCGTCGATACGCTCGGCGCTGATGGAGCCGGCGAAACGGCCGTCAACGGAGCTGTCGGTGACGAACTGGGGCGAGGTCAGGCCGATCTCGTGCAAGAAGCGCACTCGGGCGTCGTTGTCGTTGTAGAAGTTGATCTGACTGAGGTCGGTGGGCTTGATATGGCTGATCAGCATGGCGCTCTTGCCGGCGAGTTCCGGGTGCTCGGTGATCTGCTGCTCCACCTGGGCCTCCAGGCGTGCGATCAAGGCCTCGCCTTCCTCCGCCATGCCCATGCCTGCGCTGTTGAGTCGGATCATGTCACGCCAGCCCGAGGACCAGGGGGCTTCGGGGTAGGCCACCACCGGGGCGATCTTGCTGAGGGTGTCGTAGTCGGAGCGGCTGAGGGCGGAATAGGCCGCCAGGATAACGTCGGGCTGGCTCGCGGCCACCGCCTCGAAGTCGATGCCATCGCCTTCGTCGAACAGGTTGGGGGGGCCTGCGTCGAGCTCGTCAAGGCGCTGCTCCACCCAGGGCCAGAGGCCATCGCCATCGTCATCGCCGAAGGTGGTGGCGGGAAACCCCACCGGCACCACTCCGAGCGCCAGCGGCACCTCGTGGTTGGCCCAGGCCACCGTGGCGACCCGTTCGGGCTTTTCCTCGATCACGGTGACGCCGAGCGCGTGCTCGATTTCGATCGGATAGCCATCGTCGCCAGCGGCGAAGACAGGCTGGACGGCGGCGAGTAACACAAGGCCGAGCGGCCAGCGTGGGTGGATCAGGGGCATGGGATCTTCCTTGTAGAGGCGATGACCGGCTCTCGCAGGAGAGCCGGTTTGACAGTGGTGTCGCGAGTGCCAGTCGGGCACGCAGCGCCCGACGCGGATGTCGAGGTTTCGGCGTTCCAGGGCACTAGAAGTCGTAGGTCAGGCTCAGCAGCGCGCTGCGCGGCTCGCCATAGATACCCTGGCTATAGAAGCCGAGCTGCGAGTAGTACTCCTCGTCGAACAGGTTGGTGACGTTGAGCTGGGCGCTCATGTTGTCGTTGATGCGATAGCGGGCCATGGCATCGGCGACGAAGACGTCACCCTGACCGATCTTCTCGGTACCGTTGGGGGTGTCGTTGTCGCGGTAGGTGTCACCCTGCCAGCGCGCACCGCCGCCGAGGGTCAGGTTCGACCAGCGGCCAGGCAGCTGCCAGCTGGCGAACAGCTTGGCCTGCTGGCGGGCATAGCTGGTGTTGAGCTGCTCACCGTCGGCGTCCTCGGCGTCCACCAGGGCGTAGCTGGCGGACAGGTTGACGCCGTCGGCCACCTCGCCTGCGATCTCGAGCTCAAAGCCTTCGACCTCGGCGCCGTCGGTGGTGGTGTAGGCCTGGTCGGTGGTGCCCGCGACGAAGACCCCGGGGATTTCCACCGCCAGATTGTCCTGCTGGCTGTGGAACACCGCGAAGGACACGTCGGCACGATCGTCGAACAGCTCGGCCTTGAGTCCGGCCTCGTAGTTGATGCCTTCCAGCGGATCCAGCAGGGCGCCGCTGGGCGAGCGCTCGCTCTGGGTGTTGAAGATCTCGGTGTAGCTGGCGTAGGCGCTGAGGTCGTCGGTGATGTCGACGATCAGGCCCGCGTAGGGGGTGAACTCGTTGTCGTATTCGTACTCACGCTCGCCGCGATAGTCCTGGTCGATCTTCCAGTCGGTCATGCGCGCGCCGACGATAAAGTGCACCGGGTCTGCCAGCGAGAAGCGGGATACCGCGTAGTAGCCCTGCTGTTCGGTCACGGTGTCGTCGGTCAGGCCCCACTCGCCCCAGACCGGTTCTGCCAGGGCCGGGTCGTTGCGGTCGCTGAAGCTGCCCAGCGCCGGCACGTCGCCGGCAGGGCCGCGACTGTTGATCTGGTAGTCCTCGTGCAGGTCCATGTAGCCGAAGCCGAGCTGATGCTCGCGGCCGAACAGGGTGAAGGGACCTTCGGCGCTGACATGCAGATTCTTCTGGGTGCGATCGCCGCGATAGTCGACCAGGTAGGACTCGGTGGCGTAGCTGGGCGTGTAGTAGAGCACACCGGTCTCGCGATCCGGATAGCCGCCGCGGTAGTTGTAGGTCAGGCCATAGTTGGCGTCGCCGTAGCTGTAGGCGGCTCGGGCGGACCAGCCATTGTCGAAGTGGTGGGTCAGGTCGACGAAGGCGCGGGTGTTCTCGGTGAAGAAGTTGGCCCAGTCGGTGTTGTTGGCGGTGGAGCGGTCGAAGTCGGTACGGCCACCGTCCAGGTAGTACTGCGGCACGCCGATGTAGGCGCCGTCCTGGTCGTAGTGCTGGTACTCGATGCCCACGCTGAGCTCGGTGTTGTCGGTCAGCTCGGCGGCGATCACCCCGTAAAGGGTCTCGCGGTCGTTCTCGACGCCGTCCATGAAGCTGTCCGAGCTGTCCTTGGCCGCCACGAAGCGCACGCCGACGCGCCCCTCGCTGTCCAGCGGAGTGCTGACATCGACCACGCCGCGCCCCCGGTCCCAGCGGCCCACCGCGGCAGTCACGCTACCCGCCGCCTCGTCCAGCGGCTTCTTGCGCACAAAGTTGACGGTGGCGGAAGGGTCGCCGACCCCGGTCATCAGGCCGGTGGCGCCGCGCACGACCTCGACCCGGTCGTAGATGGCAGTATCCCACTCGGCGTCGCCGAACGGCCAGAACGCGCTGGTATTGCTCTGCAGGCCATCGAACTGGAAGTTGCGAATGGTGTAGCCGCGGGACTGGAAGCTGGTGCGAGTGCCGTCCAGACGGATCGCCGAGACGCCGGGCAGCCGTTCCACCGCCTCGGTGGTGCTGGTGATGGCCTCATCGTCCATCTGCTGGCGGGTCAGGAAGCTGATCGACTGTGGCGTCTGGCGCGGCGTCAGCGTCAGGCCGTTGGCGCTGGTGCTGGAGGCCACCTGATAGCTCTCGGTCGATTCGGTGGTGGCACGCAGATCGTCACCGACCACGGTCATGCTGGCGAGTTGCTCTGCGTCCTGGGCCAGCACCGGGGTCGACAGGGCGGCACCGGAGGCCAGGGCAATGGCGATAGCAAGGCGGCCAGGAACGAGGTGGCCAGGAACGAGACGGCCAGGAACAAGGCAGGTGAGGGGAGCGGAATGGTACGGCACGAAAGGGGTTCCCTGTTTATGTTTTAAGAATGCAAATTATTCAAGTTTCCATTGGTGGGTGTTTATGAGCGCTGCCAAGTTGTCTATGCGAGATGCCACAAATGCACAAAACGGCAGAACTTTTTGGCGAAGTGGCACCATTGGCCAGGTGCTGGGGCCGAGCAAGCGGAGAAGGTCAGGAACCACGAGAAGGTCAGGCAAGAAAAGGAAACCTGGCAAGAAGAGCAGCCCTGACGCGAACGATTTGGGGCAAGACGACGATCTGGCAGAAGGCGGCCGGCGGTAGAAGACGCCGCTGGAGGTGGGAAGGGACATTGGCGGTGATGCGAGGCCCGCCAGCGCAAGGCGCCGGCGGGAAAAGACGACGGTAGGCGTGTTCTGGCGGGCGCGTTCGGCAGGGGCCTGTCAGGTACGCCCGGGTTCGGCGGCGCTCACCTGACCTTCCTCCAGGGAGGACTCCTCGTCTGCTTCCATGAGTTCCAGGTCGAGTTGCACCGGATCGTCGGCCGCTTCCTCGACCCAGGTTGCCCCCAGGGAGGCGGTGCCGGCGGGGACCGCGACATAGTGGCCGTGGGTGTCCGAGGGCTGGTTCGGATAGCGCCACAGGCAGTAGCCGCCGAAGACCACGATAAGCGCGTGGATCAGCGCCAGGTCCCACAGAAAGCCGGCAGAGCCCAGCAGGTCCATCAATAGCCCCGTGCTTAGCGGGCCGAGGATGGCGCCGATGCCGAGCGCCAGCACCAGACTGCTGCTGGCGGACACCGTCTGCTGCGGCGTCAGGACGTCATTGGCGCAGGCGAGAAACAGTGAATAGAGCGTCAGGGTGGTGCCGCCCAGCAGCACGCCGAGCAGCGTCAGCGCATGGCTTGCGCCCTGGTCGAACAGCAGCCCGGCCAGCGAGAAGGCGGTGGCCAGGGCGGCGACGATGAGGATCACCCACTGGCGATCGGTCTTGTCGGAGAGCTTGCCCAGCGGCCATTGAAACAGCGCCCCACCGAGGATGAACGCCCCCATGAAGGCGGCGATCTGGTGGGTTTCCAGCCCATGGTTGGCGGCAAACACCGCGCCCATGCCGAACACAGTACCGTTGGCGATCCCGGTCAGCAGGCAACCGAGGGTGCCCAGCGGCGACAGTCGATACAGGCGCAGCAGGTTCATCGCCTCGGGCTGGCTGGTGTCCGGCTGCGGGGTGTAGCTCAACAGGATCGGCACCAGCGCCAGCGACATCAGTATCGAGACGATCAAGAACAGCAGGATGCCGCTGGGGTCGGCCACGTTCAGCAGCAACTGGCCGCCGCCCATGCCGAGATAGCTGATGACCATGTAGAACGCCAGCAGTCGCCCGCGCAGGTGGTTGCTGGCGTGGCCGTTGAGCCAGCTTTCGGTCACCACGTAGAGCCCGGCGTAGGCGAAGCCGGTCATCAAACGCATCGCCGCCCACACCCAGGGGTCGATGAACATGACGTGGACCAGGATGGCGATGGAGGTGATCGAGGCCAGGGCGGCGAACACCCGGATATGGCCGACGTCGCGAAGCTTGCGTGGGGTCAGGGTGGAGCCGGCCAGAAAGCCGACGAAGTAGGCCGACATCACCAGGCCGGTGACCGTGTTGCCGAAGGATTCCTCGGCGGCGCGCACCCCGAGCAGGCTGCCCTGCAGGCCATTGCCGAGCATCAGCAGGCCGACGCCGAGCAGCAGCGCCCAGAGGCTCCAGGCCGCCGACAGGGTGGAAGTGGGAGTCGATGTGGTCACGGCGGCCTCGCTTGTCCGGGGAGGGGGCGACGGAAGTCTGTTGTCGTCTGGGGTACCGCGGCGCCAGTCCATCGCCGCCGCCGCTAATCGTCAGTGTGTCCGGCGTACCGCTGATCGGCAAGGGGCGCCTCGATCGGGGCAGCAAGTGGTTGTCGGCAAAGAATTTCCTTCCGCTAATACTGGATTAATCTTCGCCGCCTAACGTGCCCCTCGGAGTTGGACGGAACCACTCCTTGCGTCGGGATGCCCTCGGCGTCCCAAGCCAGGGACGCCCGATGAAGGGACTGACAAGGCATCCCGACCACCCGTTTTCGCACCCGGCGACGAGCCCACCGCGCAGTGTTCAAGCGAGCCCGCGGCTTGCGCCGGTCTGCAGTGGAAGATCATTCGACGACAACGACCGACGCGTCGACCTGCGTTGCCAGGCATCGAGGCGGCTCGTCGCTGGAGCATAGAACCGCATGAATATCACCATCTTTGGATCGGGCTACGTCGGCCTGGTGACAGGCGCCTGTCTGGCCGACGCGGGACACAATGTGATCTGCATGGACGTCGACAAGGACAAGGTCGCGCGTCTTGAACAAGGCGACATCCCGATCTACGAGCCTGGCCTGGAAACGCTGATCGCCAGCAACGTCGAGGCCGGCCGTCTGAACTTCACCACCGACCCGGCCCTGGCCGTGGCCTTTGCTACCCTGCAGTTCATCGCTGTCGGCACGCCCTCGGATGAGGATGGCAGTGCCGACCTGCACTATGTGTTGAGCGTGGCGCGCACCATCGGTCAACACATGGAGGGTTACAAGGTCATCATCGACAAGTCCACCGTGCCGGTGGGCACCGCCGACCGGGTTCGCCAGACCGTCGAGCAGACCCTGGCCGAACGTGGCGCCGAGCAGGCCTTCGATGTCTGCTCCAACCCCGAATTCCTCAAGGAAGGGGCGGCCATCGATGACTTCAGTCGTGGTGCGCGCATCGTGGTCGGCACCGACTCCGACGAGGTCCGCCGCCTGATGCGGGAGTGCTACAGCCCGTTCAGCCGTCAGCAGGACAAGATGATCTTCATGGACGTGCGCAGCGCCGAGCTGACCAAGTACGCCGCCAACGCCATGCTTGCCACCAAGATCAGCTTCATCAACGAGATGGCCAATCTGGCCGAGGAGCTGGACGCCGACATCGAACAGGTCCGCCACGGCATCGGCAGCGACCCGCGCATCGGCTACCACTTTATCTATCCGGGCTGCGGCTACGGTGGCTCCTGCTTCCCCAAGGACGTCAAGGCGCTGGCCCAGACCGCCAACGAAGTCCAGCAGCCGGTGGCGCTGCTCAAGGCCGTCGAGCAGGTCAACAAGGGCCAGAAGCATCGTCTGTTTCGGATGCTCGACGAGGCCCTGGACGGCGATGTCGCCGGGCGCACCATCGCCCTGTGGGGGCTCGCCTTCAAGCCCAACACCGACGACATGCGCGAGGCGCCGAGCCGAGTGCTGATGGAGTCGCTGTGGGAGGTCGGCGCCAGCGTTCGCGCCTACGACCCCGAGGCCCAGGCGGAATGCCAGCGGCTGTATGGAGAGCGTGACGACCTGGCGCTGGCCGACTCCGCCGAACAGGCGCTCGAGGGTGCCGATGCCCTGGTGATCTGCACCGAGTGGAAGAGCTTTCGTGGCTTCGAGTTTGCCACCATCCGCGAGCGCTTGAAGCGTCCGGTGATCATCGATGGACGCAACCTGTTCGAGCCGAGCCGTGTGCGTGAGGCGGGGCTTCAGTACCACGCCATCGGCCGCCGTCACGTGGCCAACGGCTGAGGAGGAGGCATGAGCAAGGCGACCTTCGCCTCCTCCAGGGCCAGCCGCGTCACCGAGCTTGCAACCATGCTTCTGTTGCTGGCGCTGCTGACGATCCTGGTACTGGAGCTGCCCGACGACGTCTTTTCCCCCGAGTCGCAGAGCTTCTTCTTTGCCATCGGGGCCATCGGTGCCTGGCGCTACAGCTGGTGGTTCATCCATGCGGCGCGCTCGCTGTGGTACAACCGAGTGCGTTTTCCGCAGCTGCGCCGTGACGCCGACGCCACGGCCCAGGCCATACGGCCGGACGAACTCTTCGTACTGTGCACCTCCTTTCGCATCGAGCCGGAGGTGAGCTTCCCGGTCTATGAGGCGCTGGTGCAAGAGTGCGCCAACTACGGCGTGCCGACCACCATCTTCGCCTCGGTGTCCGACCGCACCGACGTCGACGTGATCCAGCACGTGATGGACGTATGCGGCCAGCCGGCCAACGTGTCCGTGCGTTACATGTTTCAGCGCGGAGACGGCAAGCGCTCGGCCATGGCCGAGGTGCTGCGTGCCATATCGCGCCAGATGCCCGGGCCCTCGTCGCTGCTGGTGTCGATGGACGGGGACATCCTGCTGGAGCCGGGCACCCTCGAGCGCTCGCTGCCATTTCTGCTGATGCGCTCGGATCTGGGCGCCATCACCACCAACAACCGCGCCAGGGTGACCGGTGGCGACGCTACCCGCGAGTGGTACGACCTGCGCTACGCCCAGCGTCACCTGATGATGAGCTCGATGTCGATCTCCGAGCGCCAACTGGTGCTGACCGGTCGCTACAGCGTGTTTCGCGCCGATGTGGCGGTGGAGCGGGAGTTTATCCAGACGGTCGAAAGCGACCATATCGACCACTGGCGCTTCGGCACCTTCAAGTTTCTGTCCGGGGACGACAAGTCCACCTGGTTCTGCCTGCTCAAGCGCGGCTGGAAGATGCTGTACGTGCCGGACGTGTACGTCAGTGGTTTCGAGGAGCTGCCCGATCGTCATCGCTTCTTTCATTCCACCACGGATCTGATGCGTCGCTGGTACGGCAACATGCTGCGCACCAGTGGCAGGGCTATTCAGCTCGGCCCCAGGCCCATGGGCTGGTTCACCTGGTGGTGTCTGGTCGATCAGCGGCTGTCGATGTGGACCACCCTGATCGGTCCCACGGTGGCGATCCTGGTCACGCTGTTCGTGCGGCCTTCGTTCATCTTCGCCTACCTGCTGTGGATCCTGTTCACCCGCGGTATCGCGACTCTGGTGCTGGCCCTGCAGCGTCGCCGCTTCAGCGTGCTGTGGCTGCCGCTGCTCTACTACAACCAGATCTTCGGTGCGCTGCTGAAGACCTACGTCAGCTTTCGCTTCAACCGTCAGGCCTGGTCGCGCCAGGGCATCGCCGCCGGCGAGCCCGACGACCCCCGGGCGGCACGTCGCCAGCGGCGCATGGGCCACCTGCTGCATGGCTTCCATATGGGTGCACTGGTGCTGGTGCTGGTGCTGGTCACCGGGGCACTCAAGGCCCCTGATCTGCCCAGCGCCAACCTGCTGAGCGAGCAGCTTGCCGCCGACCAGGTCGACACTGGCAGCGACAACCGCTGGTTGTCCCAGGCGGCAGTGCGGGCACCGGAAGGCACGGCGCTGCGCCTGCCCCCCGGCGTGGTGGCACTGGACCATCAGCTGGCCAGCGAACTGGGCAGCGAGGACGAGGTGCGCGTCGAGCGCCTGCTCGGCGCCGATGACGGCGACGCCACCGTGCTGTCGCTGAGCCCCGAATTCGCCGCCCAGGCACTCAGGCTGCCGGGGCTGACCGCGAGCCGCGAGGCCAGGGTGAGCTGCCCGGTCGATGCCGGCTGTGCACTGTCCCTGGGCGGGCAGGAGATCGCCCTGGAACGCCTCGAGGTGCAGGTGCTCTAGCCACCGTCACACCGCCCGCGCGACACCACGTGCGCAGAGTGCCTGCCACTCGCCAACTTAACGACACCACAGCAAGCAAGCGCGTCCCGGCCCGAGAGGCGGGCGCGCCCTTCGGACACCAAGCACAACGGATCAACCATGACCACAGACAACGACGGCAACAGGCGTGACGACACCGCGAGCCGGATGGATCAGGTCAGCCATGAAGCTCGCAGCGAGCGTCACCATATTCGCGTCTCACCCGACTTCGAGGTGGTGATGCCGCAGGGCGAGCACGCCAGGGGCATCGATCTTTCCCTGGGCGGCATGGCCATGCGAGGCGACCAGCGCCACGCCCCCGGCGACTGGATCCAGGCGGAGCTGCGTATCCAGGAAGCCGGGCGCGAGTTCATCGTGCCCTTCTCGGCGGTGTGCCGCCACAAGACCGAAGCCCACCAGGGTGAAGCGCCGCTGACCGGCTGGGAATTCACCTCGATCGAGCCGCAGCACCTGGCGCTGGTCAAGGACATCGTCCGGGCACGCCTGAGTGGCCGCCACCTCGATCCCCAGTCGATGGTTGGCAGCGAGAACGCCCAGACACCGCGCAAGCGCAAGGGTGGCGCAGGTGCCGGCGCCAGCCACAAGGGGGGCGGTGGTCGGCGCTGGGGCCGCTATCTGCTGCTGGTCGCCGGTATTGCGGCGCTCGGTCTGGTGTTGACGGCGGCGCTGTATCGCAACTTCATGCTGATCGAACCAAGCTTTGCCGCGGTCAGCGCACCGCGTATCGAGGTGCGCGCCCCCGGGCCCGGCGTCTTGATGGAGCACGGGCTGCGCGCCGGGGATCGCGTCGAGCGCGATGAAAAGCTCACCAGTGTCAGGAACCACGAGCTGCAGTCCGGGCTGATCCTGACCCAGGCCGCCCAGGAGTATAACGACCAGCTGATCGACAACCTGGAGCAGAGCCTCGAGGCCGCGGGCTCCGGCCCGGTCAGTGTGGCCAACTCGTCGAAGCCGGCCGGGCGCAGTTCGGTGAGCTACGACACGGTGTCACCGGCGGTGGCGCGGGCCCGCATCGACCAGTTCGAGACCGCCCGCGAGTATCAGAGCTCGCGCCTGGCCGCGCTCGAGGCCGAGCAGGCCCAGAACGAGATCTTCAGTCCCTGCAACTGCCTGGTGGCCTGGGCGCTGTCCAGCGCCGACGGCACCTATATCGACCAGGGCGAGCGGATCATGACGCTGGTGCGCACCGGTGACGACGAGATCATGGTTGAGGCACTGGTTCACATGAGCGATATCGAGCGAATCGAGCCCAACCAGAAGGCCTTTATCTCGTTGCCCCACGAGTCCGGCATGATCGATGCCCGGGTGCGCAGCGTGGCGCTGGATGTCGAGCGCGAGCCGCGCGCCGGCTTTCCTGGCTGGGTTCGCCAGCAGAAGAACGTGGCCAGTGTGCTGTTGATTCCCGAGAAGCCGCTACCTGCCAGCAGCGTCGGTACCCCGGTGGACGTTCGCTTCAACGAGACCCCGATCATCGGCGAGACCGTCGAGCGGGTCTGGCAGGGCGGCCGTACCGTGTTCAACGAGGCCCAGGACCTCTATGAGCAGGTAGAAGAGAGCGTGCGCGAGAACGTCTAGCGCAGCACTCGAGACGCCCCTGTGGCGGGGCCGACCAGACCCCGTCACGGCGATGACCGCCACCGAGGGCCCGAACGGGCCGACGGGAGCGACCGATGCACCACGACAAGACCATCGACACAACGCAGTCACAGACCGGGCCGACGCTGTATGTCGGGCTCGCCCTGGGGCTCTCGCTTGCCACCCTGGCCCCCGGGGCAGGGGCCGACGCCATGGAGGTCACCCGCGACGTCTCTGCGACGCCCTGTTCGCAGCGGCTGCGCCCCGTGTTCGCGCCGGATCTCGACGACGTCGAGGGGGAGATCGGCGACATCATCGAGCAGCGCTTCGGTAGCCATCGCGACTGGGGCCTGGAGAACCTGAGCCTGGTCGAGGACCCCGAGGCGGGAGCCGTGTTGCGGGCCTTCTATCCCGCGGGCACCTCTTCACCCAGCGATGGTAAACGTGGCGGTGCGGGCTTCTACGCCGCGCCCCAGGCCCTGGCCGGGGCCGAGCATGCCTGCCTGCGCTATCGGCTGCGTTTTCCCGACGGCTTCGATTTTGTCAAGGGCGGCAAGCTGCCCGGGCTCTATGGGGGCGAGGCGCCCAGTGGCGGCACCCAGGCGACCGGTGACAACGGCTTCAGCGCCCGCTTCATGTGGCGGCGCGACGGTCAGGGTGAGCTCTACGCCTACGTGGTCAATCAGGATACGGCCTACGGCGCCTCGCTGGGGCGCGGGAGCTGGCACTTCGCCAGTGGCGATTGGGTCACCGTCGAGCAGGAAATCCGGCTCAATGAGCCGAGCCGTCAGGATGGCCTGATGCGGGTGTGGATCGACGGCGAGCCTCGACTCGAGGTATCCGGCGTGGAGTTTCGCGACGTCGAGGACGGCTACATCGACGGCCTGATGTTTTCCACCTTCTTCGGTGGCACCGGCGAGTCCTGGCGCACCCCGCGAGACCAGCACCTGGACTTTGCCGACTTCGAATTTTATCGCCGGTAGCGACCTGCTGCCGGCCAGGAGACACGATGCTGAATGTAGCGATAACACTGCCGCGCCTGGCGCGAGCAGGCGGCCTTGCGTTGCTGCTGGGTGGCTGGCTGCCCGTGGCCAGCGCGCTGACCCTGGAGCAGCGCCAGGCGCTTGACCTCGAGGACTACCGGGTTTCGGACCCACAGGCCTCCTACTTCGATGTCGAGGCGCGCATGGCGCTGCTGGAAGAGCAGGACAACAGCATCCTGACGCAGATACAGGATTCCCTGGGTGAGGGTGTCAGCTGTCGTCAATTGTTGCAGCCGCCGCCCATCACCTCGCAGATGCGCATTCCCGGCTTCTACCCGAGCCCCGAGGAGTGGCGTGAAGCCTCGGCGCCGCTGTTCGAGTTCGAGGACAGCGTGTCGCTGCTGGCGGGAACCTTCGTCGCCACCGGCGATGACTACTACGCCAATTGTCTGGTGCGCTATCTCGATCACTGGGCCAGCCAGGACGCCCTGACTCGCTTCCATTACGAGCCCGAGGAGCCCCAGGCCTGGTTTGCCACCGAGTCGATGATCTTCGCCGCGGCGCTGGCCTACTCGGTGGTGCGCCCCGAGGTGGACGGTCTGGAAGAGCCGAGGCAGAGGGTCGAGCGCTGGCTCGAGGATCTGGCGCTTGAGCATTCGGCGATCCCCGGCGACGCCGGCAACAGTTGCTGCAACAACCACTTCTACCGGCGGGCGCTGTACGCCAGCACGGTGGGGGTGCTGGTGGAAAACGACGAGCTGTTTCGCTTCGGCGTCAGCGCCATCCACTCGGCGCTCAATGACATGACCAAGGAAGGCGCCTTTCCGCTCGAGATGGAGCGAGGGCGTCGCGCCACCCACTACCAGAACTACGCACTCTTGTACTTGATTACCAACATGCAGGTGATCGCCCGTCAGGGCTACGACATCTTCTCGCTGGAGGTGGACGGCAAGACGATCCATGACGCAGTGGACTTCACCATGAGCGCCATCGATGACCCTGGCGTGCTGGGGGATATGGCCCCCAGCGAGCAGTACCGCGGCTTTCTGACAGACCCCCAGTACTTCTCGTGGATGGAGGTCTACCAGTCGCGCTTCGACGACCCACGCATCGCCGATTTTCTCGAGCAGCGTCGGCCGATCTACAACCGCAGCGCCGGGGGCTACGTGACGCTCTATTTCATGGCGCCGGGAGCCCAGCAACACCTGGAGCTCGAGGATCAGTCGCGCAAGCAGCAGACCCTGGAGGCACTCAACGAGGCCGATGGCGTCTCGCTGATACCCGATAACGGAGGCCCACAATGACAACACCCAGATTGATCACAAATGTCAGGCACTGGGGCAGCGCCGCCGGCGTGGCACTGCTGTTATCCGGCTGTGTCACCACCGCAAGCGACCTGGGGCCCCACGGGACACGCGAGCTTGCCGCCGAGGACCAGGCGCTGTTTGACGGCGGCCAGGCCAATAACCTTCTGTGGATGCACAAGAACCGCGTCGAGGAGGCCGACCGAGCCCTGGCCGCCGGAGACACGCAGCAGGCGATAAGGGCGCTGGAGCGGTTGACCCATCAGGGGCTGCCCCAGGGCTACTACGAGCTGGCCAAGATCTACGACCAGGGGCTTGGCGTGCCGCGCGATGCCGAGCGAGCCGCCGAGCTTTATCGCAAGGCGGTGGCGACGCCTTCCTGGATTCGCGGCCATGCGTCGCTGAACCTGGCGAGACTGACCCTGGAAGGCGACGGTGTGCAGCGGGATGATCTGCTGGGCTACTACCTGCTCCAGCAGGCCATCGAGGAGGACGTCGGGCGCGACGCCAAGGCCCGGCTGGCAGCGCTGCTCAGCCGCGGAGGGGACGGCGTGCGTGCCGATCCGGCGAAGGCTCGAACGCTGTACCAGGAACTGGCCGATGACGGTGATAGCGAGGCCATGGCGGCGCTGGCCGAGGCCCATGCGCCGGGCGGCTGGCTGGCCGAGGCGCCGGAGTTGGTGGAAGACTATCGCCGGCGTCAGCTCAGGGCCCTTGAGCGCGAGGCCGAGGCCGGCGAACCCGCGGCCATGGTCGACCTGGCCGAGCTTTATGCCGAGGGTGGCTGGCATCCAGGCAACAGTGAACGGCGTCGGCAATGGCTGTCGCGGGCGGCAAACGCCGGTGAGGTGTCGGCGATGACCGCGCTGGGACGTGACCACCTCAGGGCCAGCGACGGCAATGCGCGCCTCGCCCGTCGCTGGCTCGATCGCGCTGTGGCCGCCGGGGACGTCAACGCCATGGTGGTACTGGGGCGAGCCCTGGTGGAAGGCAACGGCCTTGAGCGAGATCTGGACGAGGGCACGGCGCTGTTGAACCGGGCCGCCGAACAGGGCGACCCGTTGGCCCACGCCGTGCTCGGAAGCCTCTATCTGGACGGGGACAAGGTGCCTGCCCAACCGCAACTGGCGCTCGAGCATCTGCGCCAGGGACAGCAGCTTGGCCACCCCTGGGCGAGCTACCAGCTCGGCAAGGCCTACCTGGAAGGCGATCATGTCGGCCAGGACCCGCTGCGCGCGATGACACTGCTGCAGGACGCCATCGACAAGGACCACGCGGCGGCGCGACGCACCCTGGGCGCGGCGTTGCTCGAAGGTGAGGTGCTGGACGCAGACCCGGCGCGAGCCGAGGAATTGTTGACGCAGGCGGTCGAGCAGGGCGACGTGCGTGCCATGACGCTGCTCGGTCTGGCTCGACTCACCGGCCAGCTGCCGGGGGGCGGTGGCCGAGGCCAGGGCGTCTCGCTGCTTGAGCAGGCCGCCGAGCAAGGCGACGCCTACGCCATGCTGGTGCTCGGGCGCGCCTATCGCAAGGGTACCGGCGTCGGCGTCGACCTGGCGCGCTCGGCCGAATGGCTTAAACGTGCCGAGCAGGCCGGCCACACCTCCGCTGGCGAGGCCTTGATGAGAACCCGCCTGGCCCAGGGGGACGCCGGCAATATCCGCCAGCTCCGGCGCGCCGCCGAGGCCGGCCACGCCGGTGCCATGACCCAGCTTGGCCAGGCCTACCTGGCGGGCAATGGGATCGCTCGCAATCCTGTACAGGCGCGTACCTGGCTTGCCCGTGGACTGAGTAGTGGCGATACCAGCGCCGCGGCGCCGCTGGGGCGCATCTACATGGAGGGCATCGGAGTGGCCAGGGACGCCGGCAGGGCCATGGACCTGTGGCGCCAGGCGGCCGAGGCGGGCGACAGCCACGCCATGGTCGACCTTGGGCGCGCCCTGCTCGAAGGAGACGGCGTTGCGGCCAATCCGCAACAGGGTGTCGCCTGGCTCGAACGCGCCGCCGAACACGGCCGCCTGGGGGCCCAGCTGGCGCTGGGCAAGGCCTATCTGGAAGGGGAATCCGTGGCGGCCGATAGCCAGCGAGGCCTGTCGCTGCTGCGCGATGCAGCCGCCGCCGGCAACGCCTACGCGGCCCAGTTGATCGGCCGTGCCTTTCTCGACGGCCAGGGCGTGAGCGCCGATGGCGAGCGGGCCGACCGTTGGCTGACCCAGGCTGCCGAGTCGGGTAGCGATTCGGCCCAGAAGATTCTGGGCACCGCTCTGGTACGTGGCGAGGGACCGCTGTCGGTGGACGCCGAGCGAGGCCGGCGCTGGCTGACCACCGCCGCCGAGTCCGGCCATGCCGGGGCCAAGGCGACCCTGGGGCGCGAGCTGCTGCGAGGCCAGGCGCTCGAGCAGGATCGTGAGCGTGGCGCCGAGTATCTGGTCGACGCGGCGCTCGAGGGCCACGGCTCGGCGCGACTGGCGTTGGCCAAGGCCTACCTGGCGTCCAGGGGGCTTGAAACCGCCAACCAGCAGGCGGCGTTGTTATGGCTCGACGGCGTGCTGGAAGGCGAGGGGGATCTGGCCATCGAGACCCTGCATCAGCTATTGATGGAAACCCCCAACCTGGAAAGCTGAAGACCCGCCACGTTGCGCCTCTAGCGAGGCGTACCGCCATCAAGTTGTAGGTCGCAAGACGCACGTTTCGCGGCGAATATCCACGGTGTCGTGCTCAGGGCTGGTGCCGAAGATCAGGCCCGGGGCAGCACCACACGGATCTCGGTGCCCAGCATCGGCCTGCGGTGGGCGGAGACGTCACCGCCGTGGGCCTTGACGATGGCGCGCACGATGGCCAGGCCCAGCCCGCTGCTCTTGCCGGTCTCGCTCTGATAGAAGGGCGAAAAGATCTGGTTACTTTCTTTGGCATCGATGCCCGAGCCCTGGTCGGACACGCTGAGTACCAGCCACCTGTCGTCACTGCAGTTCACCCGAGTGAGGATCTCGCCGCCGCGAGGCGAGTAGCGGATGGCGTTGTCGATCAGGTTGGTCAGCAGAGTGCGCACCAGCTCAGGCTTGGCCTCGATCTCGGAGTCGTGGGGGCCGTCGACACGCCATTTGAGCACCACCCCTTCACGCTGGGCGGTGACGGTGCGCCGTTCGATGCTCTCTTGCACCAGAGCGCTGAGGGTGATGCGGGAAGGATTCTCCAGCGGCGCGGACGGGTCGGTGCGGGCCAGCAGCAGCAATTGATCCACCAGCTGGGTCATTTGCAACAGGGCGCGCTCGGCCTTGGCAAGCGATTGCTTGAGGCGGGAAGGGTCCTCGATGCGCTGGGCCACCTGGACCTGGCTGAGACAGCCGGCCAGGGGGGTGCGCAGCTCATGTCCGACGCCGTAGGCGAAGGTGCGTTGCTCTTCCAGCAGGTTCTTGGTCTGGTCAAGAATCCGGTCGAGCTGGGTCACCAGTGGGCGCACGTCGCGGGGCAGTCGCGCCGGATCCAGCGCCAGGGGGCGAGGGTTGAGCAGGTCTTGATTTGCGAGCGCGTCCTCGATCTTCTTGAGCGGGGTAAAGCACCGATTCTGAATAGCGATCGCCAGCAGACCGAGAAGCGTGATGGCCCATACCAGCGGCTGCTGCAGCGTCAGCAGCAACATCTCGGTCAGCGGCTTGGGCTCGGCCGGTGTAAAGGCGACGCGAGACCAGGTCTGCTGGTCTTCACTCACTGCGGTAAAGACGCGCCAGCGTTCGTCTCCCTGGGAATGACGGGAGAAGCCGTCGACTGCCTCTTCTGATAGGTCTGGAAAGGAGGAGGAGCGCAGTGCCTGGTCGCCAGAAGAGCGACCGAATTCGTAGGACATCGTTTCGCCCAGGCTTTCGCCGATCTGGTTCAGTTGGCGGATCAGGGCGTCTCCGGTGACAGGCTCGTCGGTCTGGCTGGCGGCGCGCAACATCAGCCAGGCCACCGCCTGGGCCCGCTGGGCCAGCTGCTCTTTGGAGGCTTGCTCGATACCGGAACGAGTGGCCAGCGAGCTGGCGATCCAGGTCAGCACGATCAACAGGCACGACAGAAGTACCACGCGCTTGCGTAGCCCGGTATAGAAGGTGCTCATGGCGACACCCGATAGCCTAACCCGCGCAACGTCTCGATCCTGTGGTCACCGAGCTTGCTGCGCAGCTTGTGGATCAGCACGCTCAGGCTGTTGCTGTCGGGACCATCGTCCCAGCCGTACAGACGCGCTTCGAGCTGACTGCGGGCGACCACGCGGCCAGGTCGCTCCAGCAGGCTTTCGAGTACCACGTATTCGTAGGCCGAGAGGTCCAGCGGTTCGCCACCGAGCCACGCCAGCCTGTCGCTTCGGTCGAGACGGATGTCGCCGCATTCCAGCAAATTGTCCGCATGTCCACGGGCTCGGCGCAGCAGCGCCTTGAGGCGAGCGTCCAGCTCGTCCAGGTCGATGGGCTTGGTGATGTAATCGTCTGCCCCCTCGTTGAGGGCCTCGACGCAGCGACGGGTATCCTCGTCGGCGGTCAGTACCAGAATCGGTTCACGAAACCCCTCGTCCCGCCAGCGCCTAAGCAGCTCCATGCCGGTAAAGCCCGGCAGGGACAGGTCGAGGATGACCGCGTCAAAGGCGTTGTCGGCAAGGGCGTGGGCCGCGGTGTCGCCACGGGTCAGCCAGTCGACCTGATGGCCGAGCAGCGATAGCCCCTCGGAGAGTCCATCTCCGAGGATATCGTCATCTTCAATAAACAGGATTCTCACGTCGATATTCCGAAACTGGCGTCTGATATCGACAAAAGCCTACCACCGATCGTTGGGTTTTTCCCGGCGCCCTGTCCCGCCCCTTTCCTGATCAAAGCAGACTTTGTTGCTTCGCACATTGGAAGTTGGTGAGTGAATAATTGGTAAGGATTATCATTTGCCGCTTCTCCTCGTTGACCTCACATGGGGAAGCTGACGCGTAGATGGGCAGGATAGCCTTCAGTAATAGGGACCAACGCAAAGCGTGTCGCTGATGAAAATGGCCAGGCAGTACCTGCTTCTTGTTGTCTGGATTTTCGATCGGCTACCGGAGGCGATGCGTGTGGAAGGGAAGAGCGAGATTGCCGAAGGTTTTACGCCACCATCCGAGAGAATTCCGCTATCTTGACGTCTGGTCGAAAATGGGTAAATTATCCTTCGTCCGTCAGGTTGGACATTTTCTGCACAGCACAGTAGGGTGTGTGCGCCGCAGCGATGGTTTTATCCCGCCTTTTACAGGCCTCACGTCGCTCTGGACGCCGAGCCCTTATCCTGGCTCGCGATCCGATGCCAAGCTGGCGTTATACCGCCAGGAGAAGTGCCATCGCTGGATGGATGTGGCACCTTCCCGACTGGATTACCCCGGGGCCAATGGCCCGGCGGGGACCTGTTTGTCTTGTCTAATGCTGTTCCTGCGTTGTCGCTGGAGAGGACCGAGATGTCGCCCCACTACACCGACCAGGGCCGCTGCATGCCGCGCCGCCCGCCTCCCTGACCCACCTGTGGTCTGCTGGCGTCTTCGATACGCCCCGCCGGTTGTCGCAATGTCGGCCCGTCTGCCTCTGCTGCAATGGCTGGCCATGTGCTGCGGCGCGTCCCGACGCCTTTCTGTACCGAAAAAGCGGCAGTAATCCGTTTTATTTCGGCCCTTGAGACTTCAATGACCCCGAGGAAGCTTCGTCCTTTTCGTGGGCGGAATTCCTGTGGCGTTGTCGTGCTCGTCTAGTGAGTTTTTCGCGGTGAAGTGCCGGCATGCGTTCGCATGAACCGTCGCTCGCCTGTGTTCCACCAACAAGAGAATTGCCCTTGAATAGCGCCTCCCTCCACCAGTTTTCGACCCTGACGGTCATCCTGTTGATGATCGCTTTTTATGGCGGCACCTACCTGCTGACCCTGAGCATCCGCAAGAAGAAGGAAGACGCCGACGCCTTCATGGTCTCGAACCACCGGGTCGGCTTCGGCATCGGTGCCGCCAGCATGACGGCCACCTGGATCTGGGCCGCTTCTTTCTACGCCGCTGCCACTTCCGGCTATACCTATGGTGTGTCCGGCCCGATCCACTACGGGCTGTGGGGCGCGCTGATGATCCTGTTCATCTATCCGTTCGGCCGCCGCTTCCGGCGGCTGGCGCCCAACGCCCACACCCTGGGCGAACTGATCCACGCTCGCCACGGCTCCTCCAGCCAGCTGATCCTGGCGCTATCGAACCTGCTGGGCAGCATCATCAGCCTGATGGTCAACTTCACCGCCGCCGGGGCGCTGGTATCGGTGCTGTCGCCGCTGTCGTTCCAGGCCGGCGTCATCATCGCCGGTGTCGGGGTGCTGCTGTACACGCTATGGTCGGGCTTCCGCGCCTCGGTGCTGACGGACTTCGCCCAACTGGTGGCGCTGATGGCGATCGCCGTGGTGATCATCCCGGCGGTGTTCTTTGCCATGGGCGGGCCCACTGAACTGGTGGCCGGGCTCGACAACCTCACCGCCGAGCAGGCCAACTTCTTCTCGATGGACGCCATCCTCAATCAGGGCGCACCCTTCTTCGTTGCGGTGCTGGCCTATGCCATCGGTAACCAGACCATCTCCCAGCGTCTGTTCGCGGTGAACGAGGATCACATCAAGCCGACCTTCCTCACCGCCACCGTGGGCTACGGGGCCATCGTCATCGGCCTTGGCATGATCGGCCTGATGGCGCTGACCCTGGGGGTCGAGCCGCTCAACGGTGACATGAACAACCTGATCCCGCAGATGGTGTCCAGCTACCTGCCGCCGGTGTTCATCGCTGCCTTCTTTATTCTGGTGATCGGTTCGCTGTCCTCGACCGCCGATTCCGACCTGTCGGCACTGTCGGCGATCATGATGGCCGACGTCTACGGCAAGAACATCGCTCGAGGCAAGGCCGACCCCCGCCGCATGCTGCTGGTAGGGCGCATCACCATGATCGTGGCCACCGCCATCGGTATCGTCTTCGCCAGCTTCTCGCTGGATATCCTGGTGATGCTGGTCTTCGTCGGGGCACTGTGGGGAGCCATCGTCTTCCCGGTGATCGCCAGTTGCTTCTGGAGCCGGGTCACCAACGCGGCCTTCACCACCTCGGTGCTGGTGGCCATGGTGACCTTCTGCGTGGCGCGTTTTGAATGGCTGCCGATGACCGGTGTGGCCGGTCTTGGCTTCGAGTTCCTGGCCAGCATCGGTGGCGGCATCATCATCGCGCTGATGGTGTTCGGCTTCCTCGGCCGCGTGGCCGGCGCCGTCGCCGGGCTTGCTGCCTTTGTCGCCATGCTGGTGTTCGCCACCGGTTTCCTCAGGGAGTACACGGTGCTGCTGGCGTCGCTGACCGCCTACGGCACCAGCACCCTGGTGTGCGTGGTGATGAGCCTCGCCAGCCGCGAGCGGTTCGACTTCGACACCATCGCCGAGCGGGTCGGCAACTATGATGCCGCCGAGGCCGTGACGGTAGCCGACGAGCGCCCGTCCAAGTCCGCCCCGGCAGGGCTTGCGACCCAGCGCTGAACCCTTGTTTGACGGGCGCCGCAGGCTGGCGGCGCCCACCGACGGAGATTCCCCATGACTCTGCTTTTTGGCTTTTACGTATTGATCTGGCCTGCGCTCACCCTGGGCGTGCTGCTGCTGATCTGCCGCGCCGTTGCCCGCGATCGTCGTGAGGCGAAAAAGGGCCACCGCACCCTGGTGTGAGGCGCAACTCGCACTGACCCGTTGCGACACCTGCCCTTGATGCGAGGGACAGGCCGCAACCAAAGAAGCCGCCCCAAGGGGCGGCTTCTTTCGTCATGGCAGGCGGCAGGGCAGGGAGGTCGCGTCAGCGCCGCGCCAGGTAGCCCAGGTTGCCCGAAATGTTGCGACCGGCCTCGACCAGAATGCGCTTGTACTCCGAAGTCTTGTCTTGGTGGTAGCGGATGCTCGGGATCGACATGCTCAGGGCGGCGATGGCGCGCCCGGTGTGATCGAAGATCGGGGTGGCGAAGCAGCAGACGCCTTCATCCATCTCTTCGAGATCCTCGGACAGCTCGCTCTCGGCGATCTCGGCCAGCTCTTCGCGCAGTGCCGCTTCGGTGGTCACGGTGTTCTGGGTGCGTGGTTCGAACTTGACGTTCGCGAGCAGGGCGTCGAGCTGTGCTGGGGGCAGGTGGGCCAGCAGGGCCTTGCCGATGGAATTGGTGTAGGCCGGGCTACGGTCGCCGATGCGGGTGTGCATGCACAGGTTGAAGTGAGAGTTGTACTTGTGCACGTAGATCACTTCGGCGGTGGAGGTGTCCAGGGTGCCCAGGTGCACGGCTTCGCGGGTCAGCTCGGACAGTGCCGCCATGTCGGGATCGGCCATCTTGATCAGGTCGGCCTTGCCGAGCGCCGAACTGCCAAGCGCAAAGACCTTCATCGTCAGCCGGTATTTCTCGCTTTCCGGATTCTGGGCGACGTAGCCCAGGTTCTTGAGCGTCTGCACAAAGCGATAGGCGGTGCTCTTTGACATCACGGCGCGTTGGGACAGCACCGCCAGGCTGGATTCTCCGCCCTCATCCAGAGCCTCCAGGATCGCCATGACCTTGAGTACCGCTGTGACGTTGTCGACCTTCGCTTCAGTAGCCATAGGGCCAAGATTCCAGAAATTGTGAAATAGGGTTTTATCTCTTGGTTTCGAGTTATACGTCTTTTGTCGTATGTCTGCAATCTCCTACAACGGGAACCCGCGCAAAATCTACAAATTCGTTTTTAGAATAAGCTTATGATCAAACAGTATCTGAAATAGCGTTTTAAAAAATATGCATCGTTGCTAGCGTTGCTGAAACGCTATCCAAATATTTACAAATCGAGCTTCTGGCGACTGCCGCTAAATGCTTATTTACAGGCGCTGTGGGCGGGTTTGGCGACTTTTGCACGACACCTGATGACAAATATTGGCAATGGCGGCCGACGCTCCTCCCATGACAACCCATGAGGCAAGTCCATGTTTGACGATCTGAAAGGCAAGAAGATTCTGGTAACCGGCTCGACCGCTGGCATCGGACTGGAAGCCGCCAAGTCGCTGGCCAGCGCCGGCGCCAGGGTGGCGATCCATGGCAGCCGCCCTGCCGATACCGCCCAGGCGGTGCTGGAGCAGTTCGAGGCTGGCGCCGATGTGGCCTATTTTTAGGCCGATGTGCGCTCAAGCGATGCGTGCAAGTCGCTGGTCGAGTCCGCCGCGGAGCACCTCGGTGGCATCGATGTACTGATCAACAACGCCGGTGGCCTCGGGGGACGCAACGGACTCGAGAGCATCGACGATGCCTTCTTCGATCAGGTGCTGGATCTCAATATTCGCTCGGTGGTGATGGTGACCAAGTACGCCATTCCCTACCTGCGCCGGTCCGCCGAGCAGAGCGGGGAAACCAGCAGCGTGATCAGCACCGGCTCCATCGCCGCGCGTGAAGGCGGCGGTCCAGGTGCATCGCTGTACGGTGGCAGCAAGGCCATGGTCCACAACCTGCATCGCAACTGGGTCAAGGAGTTCACCAAGGACAACATCCGCTTCAACACGGTGGCGCCCGGGACCATCGATACCGCCTTCCACGAGGACAAGGACCAGGGCACGCGGGACAAGATCAGCGGCACCATCGCCATGGGGCGCTTCGGTTCCTCGGCTGAGCTGGCCCCGGCCTACGTCTTCCTGGCCTCCCACACGGCGAGCGGCTACGTCACCGGTCAGGTGCTCGACGTCAATGGCGGCCAGATGTGCCCCTGACGGCAGCCGCCCTCCAGGCCGAGTCGCCTTCGTCAGACGACGTGGCGACTCGGCGATCCGTCGCCCCCGCGTCGCACCGCCACCCACCGAATAGATGAAGTGAGTCGAGAACATGGATAACGCCTTGCTGTTTACCAAAAGCGAGATTCAGGAACTGCGCGAAGCGCTCGAAAGCAAGCGCCTGCCTGCGCTGTATCAGGAGCAGATCATTCTGGATCAGGTAAGACTGCGTCCATGTCTTGGCGAGCCCCCCCAGATCCCCGGGCAGGGGGAGGCGGGGGGCGCCGAGCACACCCGGCACAAGCAGAACTACCAGCAACTGCATCTTGCCTCGCAGTTGTGGCTGTTGACCGAACATCCCGACTATCTGGCCTTTGTCAGGTCGATGCTGCTGGGCTATGCCGACATCTACGAGTCGCTGCCGTCCCATGTGTCGAAGGACAGCAATCCGCCCGGTCGGCTGTTTCATCAGTGTCTGAACGAGAGCATGTGGCTGCTGTACGGCAGTGATGCCTACAGCAACGTGCGCGACGCGCTGAGCGAAGAGGAACGACGGCATATCGAACAGCGCCTGCTGGTGCCCATGGTCCAGTTAATCGCCGATCACAACGCCGACGACTTCGACGTCATCCACAATCATGGCATCTGGTCGGTGGCCGCAGGCGCCTTCGCCGGTCTGGTGCTGGGCGACAAGGAATTGGTCAATCGCTCCTTGTACGGTAACGCCGGCGACGGAGTGTCGGGCGGGTTCTACGCCCAGCTCGACCGGCTGTTCTCGCCGGACGGCTACTACCTGGAAGGGCCCTACTACCACCGCTTTGCCCTGCGCCCGATGATCCTGCTGGCCGAGGCGCTTTATCAGAGCGGCAACGACACCGGCATCTTCGGCTATCGCGACGGTATCATCGGCAAGGCGATCGCCTGTCTCAATGAGCTGACCTTCGAGGACGGACGATTCATCGCCATCAACGACAGCTCCAGGACGATGGGGCTTGCCGACGAGGGCGCCATCCTCGGAGCGATGACCCTGGTCGGTCGCTACCGTCAGAGCGATCTGCCGCTGGCCCTGCGCGAGATCCTGCTCGACCAGTCGACACCGCTTTCTTACCTCGCCACGCTGCCGCAACTCGCCAGCTACCTGGAGAGCGGCGGCCAGGCGCATGCCCCGCGCGACAGCCTGTTCATCACCGATGGCAGCGACGGCGGCCTGGGTGGCATCGGGGTGCTGCGCGCCGCCACCGAGGCGGGGCACGAGGCCATGGCCTATCTGACCTTCGGTCAGCACGGCAGCGACCCCAACTTGCACAGCGCCCTCGATCACGGCCACTTCGACGGCCTGCATCTGGGCTTCTACAACGGACGCCGCGAGACCCTCACCGACTACGGCTTCTGTCGTTGGGTCAATATCGAGCCCAAGTTCGGCGGGCGCTATACCGCCGAGAACAAGAGCTATGCCAAGCAAACGGTGGCCCACAATACGCTGGTTGTTGATGAGCAGTCCCAGCACGGCTTCAGCACCCCGCGGGCCTGTGACAATCATGGCAAGCTGGTGTTTTTCGAGACGTCCCGGCCGGAGGTTCAGGCCGTCAGCGCGCGCTTGAGCGGCTACTACGAAGGCGTCGAGCTGCAGCGCAGCGTGGCGCTGGTGAGCCTGCCCGAGATCGCTGAACCGCTGCTGGTCGACATCCAGTGCGCCGACAGTGACCAGACGCATCGCTACGACAGCCCGCTGCACATCAATGGCCAGCTGATGACCACACGGCCGACACTCGAGCCGGTCGCGGCGCCGGCGGCGCTGGGCAGCGCCAACGGCTACCAGCACCTGTGGAAGCTGTCCGAGAGCGCGACGATCGAGCCCGACCAATGTGCCCATGTCACCTGGCTTGACGGTGACACCTTCTCCACCGCCCACCTGGCGTCCAGCAACCGCTTCAGCGTGGGATACGGGCTGATCGGCGCGGCCGACCCCGACAATAACCTGCGCAACGAACCCTACCTGATGGCGCGTTCCTCGGGGCGTGGGCATATCTTCGCCACGGTCATCGAGACCCACGGCTACTTCAACGAGGCGCGCGAGATCTCGCGCGGAGCGCGGCCGAGCCTTGCGCGGGTGGCCATCGCGGCCGCCGACGAGACCCACCTGGTCGTGACCCTGACGCTGGATTCGGGCAAGGCCTATCACCTGGCCTGGGCGCGACAGCAGGGCGGTCATCACCAGGTCAACATCGACGGGAACAGCCTGGCCTGGGATGGCTGGGTCAGCCTCAGCGCCGTCGAGGACGCCTCCTGATGTGCGTCAGGAAATCTGACCGGCGAGACGCATCGCCGCGGCAACAATCAGTGAGAAGTCAGAAGATGTCGAAGACGATGATGGGACTACTGTGGACGCGGGACGACCTGGCGCGGATGGCCGAGCACGTCGGTAGCGCGAGCCGGCTCGGCGTGACCCTGGACGAGCTTGGCGAGCGGGTCGATGACGCCATGGCCGCAGGGATCGTGGTGCC
Source organism: Halomonas sp. YLB-10 (assembly GCF_003856855.1). Classification (NCBI taxonomy): domain Bacteria; kingdom Pseudomonadati; phylum Pseudomonadota; class Gammaproteobacteria; order Oceanospirillales; family Halomonadaceae; genus Halomonas; species Halomonas sp. YLB-10. The sequence continues at coordinate 108,452 of NZ_RRCU01000001.1, read as the reverse complement.
CGGGCAGGGCGAAGCGGGCAGTTTCGAGCACAACACCCACAAGCACAACGGCAAGCTGATCGAGCAGGCCGCGCTGGTGGGGCGGGTGAGGGAAGATTCCGCCTGTCTGGACGTTGCCCGGGATCTGCTGCTTGCCTACGCCGAGATCTATCGGGGCATGCCCTATCAGGTGGCCAGGAACACCAACCCGCCGGGCAAGCTGTTCCACCAGATTCTCAACGAGCAGATGTGGCTGCTGGGGGCCTCGCTCGGCTATTCATTGCTGCGCGAAGACCTGAGCAACGACCAGCGCACACGCATCGAGCAGGGGCTTTTCGAGCCCATGCTCGAGATGTTCACCGTTACCTACGAGCACGACTTCGATCGCATCCACAACCACGGCCTGTGGGCGGTGGCCGCGGCGGGTATCTGCGCGCTGGTCATCGGCCGCCAGGACGTCGTCGACAAGGCGATCCTCGGCAATGATGGCAGTGGAGAAACCGGCGGCTTTCTGGCCCAGATCGACACTCTGTTCTCGGCCGATGGCTACTACGTGGAAGGGCCCTACTACCACCGCTTTGCCATCCACCCGCTGTGTCTGTTCACCGAGGCGCTGGCGCTGCATCGGCCCGAACTGGCGATCCATGAACGGTCGGACGGACGAATCGGCAAGTCCATCCGGGCGCTGCTGGCGACTGCCTACCCGGACGGGACCTTTCCCGCCCTCAATGACGCCTCGCGCACCATGGACATCGACGACGAAGGCGTACGGATCGCGCTGGCGGTACACATTGGCCGCCACGGTGCCGACCCGGAACTCGTCGCCATGGCGGCCCAGCAGCGTGGCACCTGGGCCCATGGTTTCGGCGTGGATCTGGCCGAGGCCGTCGCTCGGTCGTCGGCCTCTGCCACGATCCCCAGCGCACTTCTGAGTGATGGCGCAGGGGGACAGGCTCACCTCAAGCAGGGGGAGGGGGCGCAGCGCCACCATCTGGTGGTGGCGGCCGGCCAGCACGGCATGGGGCATGGGCACTTCGATCTGCTGGGCCTGTCCTTGTTCAGCGCTGGGCGCGAGCGCCTCAACGAGTATGGCTATTGCCGCTGGGTCAACGTGGAGCCCAAGTTCGGCGGGCGCTACCTGGCCGAGAACGAGGGCTACGCCAAGCAGTCCGTCGCCCACAATCTGGTGGTGGTGGACCAGGCCAGTCAGCACCGGGGCGACCATCGCCTGGCCGATCAGAGCGCCGGGCGCATCGAGCAGTTCATCGATCGCAGCGACGTGGATGGCGTCACCGCGGTGTGCTGCTCGACCGATGACGCCTATCCGGGAGTCAGCCTGCGTCGCCACTGCCTGCTGCTGACGACCGAGCTGAGCGAGCATCCGCTGCTGGTCGATATCGTCGAGGCCAGCGGCCATGAGCGTCACTGCTACGACTACGTGTTCAACTTCACCGGCCAGGTCATCAAGTGGTGGGGGGGCTACGCCGCCCGCGACACCCTCGAGGTGCTCGGAGAGGCCGATGGCTATCAGCACCTGTGGGTGGTGGGCGAGCAGCGGGGCTCCCAGGAAGGCCCCAGCAGCCACGCGATGACCTGGCTGGATGGCGACCGTTTCATCACCTGGCACCAGCGCTCGCAGCACCCGGCGAGCGCCATGCAGCTATTGGTCGGCGCCAACGATCCTGAGCGCAATCTGCGCCATGAGAAGAAGGTCATGGCGAGAAGCCACGCCGAGGCGACCGTGTTCGTCAATGTCTTCGAGCAGCACGGTCACTTTGATGAAGCCCATGAAGCCTGTCTGAATGCCAGGCCGACCCTCAAGTCGGTGGAGTTCGACCGCCTGGCCGATGAGCGGATCGAGGTAAGGCTTACCTTCCCCTGGAGGCGCGAGACGCTGGTCATCGACCCGAACGCTGCCTCCGGCTCCGACTACGTCAGTCTGAAGGGAGGGGGATATATGAAATGATCTTTCCATGTTGAGGCAACAACGCCTCGTTCCGTTCAGTAATACCTCGAAATAAAAGCGTTAATGGTTCGGAAAGCTGAAATTTCGGCTCTCCGGGCATGGCCTCCTTATGCCCGAAATTCAGACAACGCCATGTCCCGGAAGTGATTGGCTCCAGTTTTCCGAGTGGAAGTACAACGACAACACGAGTTCGCCAACATGAGTCTAGATATCGATACGATCATCATGGGGGTCTATTTCCTCTTTCTGATTGCGATTGGCTGGATGTTCAGGACCTTTACCTCGAATACCAGTGATTACTTTCGCGGCGGCGGCAAGATGCTGTGGTGGATGGTCGGCGCCACCTCCTTCATGACCCAGTTCAGCGCCTGGACCTTTACCGGTGCTGCCGGCAAGGCCTATGACGATGGCTTTGCGGTCGCCATCATCTTCATGGCCAATGCCTTTGGCTATCTGATGAATTATCTGTATTTCGCACCGCGCTTCCGTCAACTGCGCGTGATCACCGTGATTCAGGCCATTCGTCTCAGGTTCGGCAAGGTCAACGAGCAGGTGTTCACCTGGTCAGGCATGCCCAACAGCGTCATCTCGGCGGGCATCTGGCTCAACGGTCTGGCGATCGTGGCCTCGGGCCTGTTCGGCTATGACATGGAGACCACCATCATCATCACCGGTCTGGTGGTGCTGTTCATGTCGGTGACGGGTGGGTCCTGGGCAGTTATCGCCTCGGACTACATGCAGATGGTGATCATCATGTCGGTGACCATCACCTGCGCCATCGTCGCCGTCTATCAAGCCGGTGGTGCCACCAATATCGTGGACAACTTCCCGGTCGACTTCTTTATCGGCGACAACATCAACTATCTGTCGATCTTCGCGATCTGGGGTTTCTGTATCTTCATCAAGCAGTTCAGCATCACCAACAATATGCTGAACTCCTATCGCTACCTGGCCGCCAAGGACTCGAAGAACGCCAGGAAGGCCGGCCTGCTGGCCTGCGTGCTGATGACCATGGGGCCCTTCATCTGGTTCATGCCGAGCTGGTTCATGGCCAGTGAAGGCGTCGATCTGGGGGCGCTGTATCCCGAAGCCGGCGCCAAGGCGGCCGACTTCGCCTACATGAGCTTCGTCGAGCTGTACATGCCGGCGGGTATGCTCGGGCTTCTGATCTCGGCGATGTTCGCCGCCACCATGTCCTCCATGGACTCCGGTCTGAATCGCAACTCCGGCATCTTCGTCAAGAACTTCTATGAAGTCATCCTGCGTCCCAACGCCAGCGAAAAGGAGCTGGTACTGGTCTCCAAGATCTCGTCCACGGTGTTCGGTCTGGCCATCATCGGTTTTGCCCTGTTCATCAATTCGCTCAAGGGACTCAGCCTGTTCGACGCCATGATGTACGTCGGCGCCCTGATCGGCCTGCCGATGACGATTCCCGCACTGCTCGGCTTCTTTATCCGCAAGACCCCGGACTGGTCGGCCTGGGCCACCCTGATCGTCGGCGGCATCGTGTCCTACCTGGTCGGCGTGGTGATGACGGCGGAATTCATCCAGAACACCTTCCAGCTCGACACCGCTCTGACCGGACGTGAATGGGCCGATCTCAAGGTCGCGGTGGGCATCATCTCCCACGTCGTGATCACCGGTGGCTTCTTCGTCTCGACCTGCCTGTTCTACCGCGGCCACAGCCCCGAGCGTCAGGTCGAGGTCGACACTTTCTTCACCAACCGCGACACCCCGGTGGTCACCGGAAAGGACGAACAGGTCGAGGTGGACAACCGTCAGCGCAACATCCTTGGCTACCTGATCATCGTTGCCGGCCTCGGCGTGACCCTGATGTTCCTGCTGCCCAATCCGTTGTGGGGACGCGTCACCTTTGTGGTGTGCGGCGGCATCATCCTGGCGATCGGTCTGGTACTGATCGGCTCCATTCAGAAGACCACCAACAGCAGCAAGAAGGAGGAATACGCCTAGCACCCTTGAAGACACAACAAGCAACAAGGAGATCCATCATGCCACTCAATATTGACCACAGCAGGAAGACCGGACTTCTGCTGTCGGCGGTCCTGGACCCGAGCCTCTGCGAGGCTCGGTACCCCGCCCAACACTTTCTCGAGACGCCGGACCATGGCCACTTTCGCTTCCCTCAAGAGGGTAGGCCGTTATCCAGCGGGCCTTGTATCGATCGTCTGAACATCGGCCCCTGCGGGGCGCCAGATATGTTCAGGACCGATGGGCCGTCTCTGCCGAAAAAGTCGACGTCAAAGCAACAAGTACAATGAGTGAACCAATGAGCAAGAAATTTATCCTCGGTGTTCTGTCTTCCGCTGCGTTCATGTCCACCAGTGTCATTTCTACCAGCGTTGAAGCGATCACCCTCGACTATCGACACGAGTACAAGCATCACACCGAACAGCACGCCAACCGGGTCAAGGTCAGCGATTCCATGGGCATCTTCTACTACGGACTTGAGGCCAAGTTCGCTGGGCAAAGCGAAGATGATGGCACCCAGGGCGCCTTTTCCGACCTAGGCCGTGGTGACAGCGAGATCGACTGGGGCATCAAGTACCCCCTCGATGAAAACTGGTACATCCAGCCCGGCATGCCGATCACCTTCGGCGACGGCAACAACAGCCTCAAGCCGCAGTTTCGCATCGGCTATCGTGCCAGCAGCCTGCCGCTGACCACCACGCTGCGCTATCGCCGTCAGTACACCAGCTACAGTGACGACGATCGCGAAGACTATGTGCAGAACAAGATCACCTTTGTGATGAGCTATAGTCCCGGGGATTATCGCTACTGGCTGGAGTTGAACTACAACCACAACGAGGACCGGGACATCTTCGACAACGGCCGGGAGGCCTACGATGCGATCTTCGGGGCCGGACGACGCTTCGGCTCCTGGATGCCGTATTTCGATCTGTCAGATGTCGGCGTCAGCTCCGATTCCGATACGCGTCAGCTACGTACTCGGGTGGGCCTCAAGTACTACTACTGAAACGCTGCCGGGCGAAGTGAGCACTCGCTTCGCTCGATCCTCGATCATGACCGACAACAAGGCGGCCTTCACCTCGCAAGGCCGCTTGCCGTCCAGGGCCGGCCCTGTAGAAGAGCCTGTCCTCCGGGACCGGACATTCTGCGGAAGTTTCGGCTCGGGCGGCCTCTTTTTTCGCGGAGAATCACCCGATGCCTACCCTCGACAGGGTCGCGCTGTTGCTCGCCTTGATGGTCATCGTCGGCACGGTGATCGCCTATCGCCGCCGCGCCGAGACGCCGGACGGCTTCGTCCGCGGAGGAGGGCGGGTGCCCTGGTGGATGGCGGGCAGTACCGCCTTCATGACCCAGTTCTCCGCCTGGACCTTTACCGGCGCCGCCCAGAAGGCTTACGAGGACGGCTTTTCGGTGCTGATGATCTTCTGGGGCAACGCGCTTGGGTTTCTGCTGGCGGCGCTCTATTTTGCACCACGATTTCGGCGTTTGCGGGTGTCCACCTACTCCGAGATCATTCGGATGCGCTACGGCAGGTTCACCCAGCTCTTCTATGTGGTGAGCCAGATCCTTCTCACCCTGATGACCGCCTCCATCGCGCTCTATGGCGTGTCACTGTTTCTCGGCGCGGTGTTCGATGTTCGGGTGGCCTTCGTCACCCTGGTGATCGGTGCTGTCATCATCTGCGTGACGCTGATCGGCGGGGTCTGGGTGGTGTCCGCCAACAACTTCATCCAGATGGTCCAGCTGGCGGTGCTGACCTTCGTCATCGGTGGCTTTGGCCTGTGGCTTGCCGCCGATACCGACATGAGCGTGATCGGCGACGGCCGTGACTTCTGGATCGGCGGCGACGACTACAGCCTGGGCATCATGGTCGTGTGGTCGGCGGCGATGATGGTCAAGCAATGCATCAGCATCAACAACGCCACCTCCAGCTATCGCTTCCTTACCACCAATGGTGATCGCGATGCGCGCAAGGCCGCCTCCCTGGCCTCGATCCTGTTCGTGGTGGGGCCGGTAAGCTGGTTTATCCCGCCCTGGCTGATCGGGCAGGCGGGCATCGATCTGGCCGCGCTCTATCCGGCGCTTGGCGAGGACGCCGCCAACGCCGCCTACGTCCACTTCATCCGTGACTTTCTGCCGCCGGGGGTGCTGGGGCTGGTGGTGGCGGCGATGCTGGCGGTCACGGTGGCGCCGATCACCACCTCGCTCAACCGCGACGCCGGGGTGATCATCAGCCTGCTGACGCCGCTGCTGGGGGCGAGCGAACGGCTTGGCCAGCGCCTGGTGGCCATCGGGCGTAGTTTCGGGGTGCTTCAGGGCAGCATCATCGTGACGTTGGCCATCGCCCTGGGCCAGGTCCACCACCTCAGCCTGTTCGACATCATGGTGATGTTCGGAGTGATCTTCCAGATGCCGCTGGCGCTGCCGGCCATGCTGTCCATCGCCAGGACCGGCGCCCCTGACTGGGCCGGTTGGGGCGGGGTGCTGGTGGGTATCCTGGTGACCACCACGAGCTATCTGTGGCTCGACGTCGAGGCCCTGGGCCAGTGGCTCGGCCTGCCGTCGATCCATCCCTCCCAACTGGTCGATATCAAGCTCGCGGTCTCGCTGATGCTGCAGGTCGTCAGCGTGGTGGGTTTCGTCTATCTGGCGCGTTTCGTCCATGCACCGCCCAGAAGCGCCGCCCGCCAGGCAGAGGTCGACGAGTTGTTTGCCCGGCTGGAGCGCCCGGTGGCCGCGGACACCACGCCGGACAGCGGTGGGCCGTCGCGCAAGCTGGCGCCGCGACTGGTGCGGTACGTCGCGCTGGTATCGCTGCTGTTGGCGGTACTCGCCGATACCTGGCTCGGCGCCGGCTTCTTTATGATCGTGGCCGTGTGTCAGTTGGTTGTCTCGCGACTGCTGAAGCAATAGAGGTTATCGCCAGGCCATCACGAGCAAATTTCATCCGGCTGGCCAAGACGTCGCCGGGGGAAAACTGGATAATGCGCCCCAAAGGCGTTGTCGGTGGCGAGTGTCCGGCGACCCAAACCCATTACTCCGGTGCTGACTCCATGGAAATCAAGGTCAATTTTCTCGACAACCTGAGGCTCGAGGCCAAGTTCGACGACTTCACCGTCGTCACCGACCAGCCCATCCGCTACAAGGGTGACGGCTCGGCGCCGAGCCCCTTCGACTATTTCCTGGCGTCGTCTGCCCTGTGTGCCGCCTACTTCGTCAAGGTCTATTGCGTCGCCCGGGATATCCCCACCGAAAATATCCGGCTGTCGCAGAACAACATCGTCGACCCGGAAAACCGCTACAACCAGATCTTCAAGATCCAGGTAGAGCTGCCCGAAGACCTGTCCGACAAGGACCGCCAGGGCATCTTGCGCTCTATCGAGCGCTGCACCGTGAAGAAGGTGGTGCAGACAGGCCCCGAGTTCCAGATCGAGACGGTGGAGAACCTCGACGAGGACGCCCAGGCGCTGCTGATGGCGGAGCCGGAAGAGGGCCAGAGCACCTGGATCGAGGGCAAGGACCTGCCGCTGGAGCAGACCATCGCCAACATGACCGGAATGCTTGCCGAACTCGGCATGAAGGTCGAGATCGCCTCCTGGCGCAACATCGTGCCCCACGTCTGGTCACTGCATATCCGCGACGCCGCCTCGCCCATGTGCTTCACCAACGGCAAGGGCTCGACCAAGGAGAGCGCTCTGTGCTCGGCGCTGGGCGAGTTCATCGAGCGCCTGAGCTGCAACTTCTTCTACAACGATCAGTTCTTCGGCCAGGAGATCGCTTCGAGCGAGTTTGTCCACTATCCCTGTGAAAAGTGGTTCAAGCCCGGGCCCAATGACGAGCTGCCCAAGGGCATCCTCGACGACTACTGCCTGGAGATCTTCGATCCCGACGGCGAGCTTCAGGGCTCGCACCTGATCGACACCAACTCCGGCAATGTCGAGCGCGGCATCGTCGCGCTGCCCTTCATGCGCCAGTCCGATGGCGAGGTGATCTACTTCCCCTCCAACCTGATCGAGAACCTCTACCTGTCCAACGGCATGAGCGCCGGCAATACCCTGGCCGAGGCCCAGGTGCAGTGCCTGTCGGAGATCTTCGAGCGCGGCGTGAAGCGCCAGATCCTCGAGCAGGAGCTGGCCCTGCCAGACGTGCCCGAGGAGGTGCTGGCGAAGTATCCGGACATCGTCGAAGGGGTGAAGGCGCTGGAGGCCCAGGGCTTCCCGGTGCTGGTCAAGGATGCCTCCCTCGGAGGCCAGTTCCCGGTGGCCTGCGTGACCCTGATGAACCCCAAGACCGGCGGCGTGTTCGCCTCCTTCGGCGCCCACCCGAGCTTCGAGGTCGCCATCGAGCGCAGCCTGACCGAGCTGATGCAGGGGCGCAGTTTCGAGGGGCTCAATGACTTCATGCCGCCCACCTTCAACTCGCTGGCGGTGACCGAGCCCAACAACTTTGTCGAGCACTTCATCGACTCCTCTGGGCTGGTGTCCTGGCGCTTCTTCAGCGCCAGGCCCGACGTCGAGTTTGTCGAGTGGGACTTCTCCGGCAGCAACGACGAGGAGGCGGCGACCCTGTTCGGTATCCTCGAGGAGATGGGCAAGGAAGCCTACATGATGGTCCACGAGGACCTGGGCGCGCCGGTCTGCCGCATCCTGGTGCCGGGCTATTCCGAGGTCTATCCGGTCGAGGACCTGGTGTGGGACAACACCAACATGGCGCTGGACTACCGCGAGGACATCCTCAATCTGCATCGTCTCGACGACGACCAGCTCGCGGATCTGCTCGAGCGGCTGGAAGAGAGCCAGATCGACGAGCACATGGACATCATCACCCTGATCGGTATCGAGTTCGACGAGAACACCGTGTGGGGCCAGCTGACCATCCTCGAGCTCAAGCTGATGCTCCACCTGGCGCTCGGCCAGCACGAGGAGGCGCTGGATCGGGTCGAGATGTTCCTGCAGTACAACGACAACACCGTCGAGCGTGGCCTTTACTACCAGGCGGTGCGGGCGGTGCTGGAGATCACCCTGGACGACGAGCTAGAGCTCGACGACTTCCTCTACAACCTGCGCCGCATGTTCGGGGACGAGACCATGGACAGCGTGGTCGGTGTGGTCAGCGGCGAGTTGCGCTTCCCCGGCCTTACCCCGACCAGCATGGCGCTCGAAGGGCTGGAAAAGCACCAGCGCCTGATCGAGAGCTACAAGAAACTGCACGCGCGCAGGGCTCAGCTGGCCAAAGCCCAGAGCTGATCAGCCCAGCCCAGCCACCGGCGCCGGTGTAACGGCCAGGCCCTGTGACGGCCTTCAATACCAACGCCCCCGACGGACTTCGTCGGGGGCGTTTTCGTCTGCGCTTCGTACAACGCTCGGGGACAGACGCCCCTGTCTCGCCAAGGTGCTGATGTTCCGGCATATGGGCCGCTTTCCTGGCGCGCTGGACGGCATCTGAGCGATGGATACCAGGCTAGAACTTTGGTCTAGAATCTTGAAATAAATCCGCGTCGTTTCTTGTTGGTGAAAAAATAGCTGCTATTTTTCATTTTCGTGAAGTCAAAGCGTTTTACGCCAGCTATTGCTCGAAGTCGGCGGCGTTGTCGCGGGGGCCGGGGTTGCGGCTTGGCGGCGTGTCACCGCCTTCGGGTGTCATCCACCAAGGAGTTTTCGATGACCCAACAATCGATAACGAATGTCGAAAGCCATCCGCCAGCGGGACCGGTCAGCCGCATCTTCGGCCAGTATGATCGCTCGCTGTTCTGGCCTGTGCTGCTGATCTACGGCTTGATCATGGCTTGCGCGCTGTTCTTTCCGACCCTGATCGGTCAGGTGTTGTCCTCGACCCGTGACTTTCTGATCTTCAACTTCGGCTGGGGCTTTTTGCTGGGGATGGGGGGTGCGCTGCTGTTCTGTCTCTACCTGGTGATCAGCCCCTATGGTGATCTGAAGCTTGGCGCCGACGATGAGGTGCCGGAGTTCTCCTACGGCGCCTGGATCTCGATGCTGTTCAGCTGCGGCTTTGGCATCGGCTTTGTGTTCTTCAGCGTGGCCGAGCCGTTGACCCACCTCTATCAGTCCTCCCACGTCATCGACATGGGGGCGACGGGAGAAGCCGCCGGGGTCGCCAAGGCCGTCCAGCTGACCTTGCTGGACTGGGGCATGCACGGCTGGGCGGTGTTTGCCATCGCCGCCTGGGCGATCGCCTTTCCGGCCTACCGCCTGGGCCTGCCGCTGACGGTGGCCACCGGTCTCTACGGCATCCTGGGAGAGCGCTGCAACACCAGTGTCTGGGGGCGCCTGGCCAATGCCCTGGGGATCATCGGCACCATCGGCGGCAATGCCACCATGATCGGGCTCGGGGTGGCCTCCATCAACTACGGTCTGGCGACCTTGTTCGGATGGGACCTTGGTCCCGTTGGCCAGGCCCTGGTGATGATCGTGGTGATCGTGGCCTACGTGATTTCCGCAGCCACCGGCGTCGAGCGCGGCATCAAGGTGCTGAGCCAGGCCAATATGGTGATGGCTGGGGCGATTCTGCTGGCGCTGCTGTTCTTCGGCCATGCGCCCACTCAATATCTGCTGAACCTTGCCACCCAGCAGGTCGGCGACTACTTCGGCGAGGTCTTTGCGCTGCAGTTCTGGAGCGATGCCGGCAACTTCGAGCAGCGTGAATGGCTCGGTTGGTGGGTCGTGTTCTACTGGCTCTGGTACATCTCCTACATCCCTTTCTGCGGCGGCTTCATCGCGCGGATTTCCCGCGGCCGGACCCTGCGCGAGTTCATCGTCGGCGTGATCCTGGTGCCCATGCTGCTGGCAATCGGCTGGTTCAGCATCTGGGGAGGCTCCGCCGGCTACGTCGAGGTCACCGGTATCGCGCCTCTATGGGAAGGCGTGCAGCAAAAGCCCGAGTCGGGGATCTATGCCCTGCTCGAGAGCATGCCGGGTGGCTGGTGGCTGAGTCTGGGGGTGCTTTTCAATATCGTCATCTTCGCGGTGACGACCTCCGATTCGGCGTCCTTCTTTGCCGCCATGCAGGTCTCCAACGGCGATGAAAACCCCAAGGTGTCGATGCGCCTGCTGTGGGGCGTGGTGATCGGGTTTACCGGCATCATGTTCCAGTTGACCGGTGGCTTCGACGCGATCAGAAGCCTCGCCATCGTGGTCGGCGCTCCCTTCTTCGTGGTGGGTATCGCCTACATGGTGTCGGTCTACCGGATGCTCAAGTCCGCCAAGAAAGGCGGTGTGCACAACGACAGGATCGGCGTCTTCTACCGAGGCATGGTGCCTTACAAGATCGGCCGCCAGGGAGCCAATGGCGAGAGGCATAGTGATGATCGAGCTTGAACCCCGTGTCGTCGTCCTTTACCGCCAACCATCGAGGAGGAGTGTCTGATGTCAGTACTCACGCCGTTCGACCCCAGCTATGACCCGTTGAAAGACGCCACTCCCGGTGTCGGGCGGGACTACGCGCCGAGCTACTGGCGCCATCACGCCGGGCCTCCACCGCAGGACGACGGCCCGGTGGATCGCGACATGGACGTCGACGTGGTGCTGATCGGCGCTGGTTTTACAGGCCTTGCCACTGCGCTCTTTCTGGCGCGTGAGTACGGCATCAAGGCGACCGTGCTGGAGGCCAACCAGATCGGCTGGGGTTGCACCAGCCGCAATGGCGGCCAGGGGCATCTCGCCTGGGGCCGCCTGAGTCGCAGCCAGTGGGTGAAGCGCTGGGGCCAGGACGTCGCCCGGCGTCTTCACGCCAATAGCCTCGAGGGCTTCGAGGTGTTCCAGTCGATGGCCGAGGACCCCGAGATCGACTGCGAGCCGCAGAACCACGGCAACCTGTTGATCGCTCACAGCGCCAAGGCACTCGATGGACTCAAGGAGGAGTCACGGCTGTGCAATCGGCTGCTGGGCTACCCGACTCGAGTGCTCGGCCGCGATGATGTGCTCGAGGGTTACATCGGCGACCAGGAGGCCCAGGGCGCCATGCTGGAGCCGGTGGGAATCGCCGTTCAGCCGCTCAAGCTGGCCTACGGCTACGCCCGGGTGGCACGGCGGCTCGGAGCCAGGATTCACACCGCAAGCCCCGTCCAGGGCTGGACCACCGAGGGTGGGGTGCATCACCTCAGGACCCCGGGGGGTGTGGTGCGGGCGCGTGCCGTGGGCATCGCCACCGCGGGTTATACCAGCCCCCAGCTGCACCGAGTCACGGCCTACCGCAATATGCCGATCATGGCCAACTCGGTGTGGACCCGGACCTTGACCGACGACGAGGTCGAGGCCTGCGGCTTTCGTTCCACTGTGCTGACCACCGATACCCGCAAGCTGCGCTACTACTATCGCTTTCTGCCGGAAAGGCGCCTGCAGATCGGCACCCGTAGCGCGATCAGCGGTGCCGACGCCCAGAACCCGCGCCACCTCAAGGTGGTCCACGATGCCATCGCACGAAAGTTCCCGGCCATCGCCGGTATCGAGACGCCCTGGTTTTCCCACGGCTGGATGGATATCTCCCACGACATGATGCCGAGGATCGTGCAGCCGGACCCCGGCAGCAGCATCTTCTACGCCCAGGGATACAGCGGCAATGGCGTGGCATTTTCTGCCTACGCCTCAAAAAAGATGGCGGCGCTGATCGCCGGCGAATCGCTCAAGGAGGCCGACCTGCCGATCTTCAATTCGCCCTTGCCCGGGCACCCGCTGAGGCCGGTGCGTCGTCTGGGCCAGCGTGCCCTTTACCGGTACTTCCAGGTGCTCGACAGCCTGCGATAGCCATGGCAATGGAGGGCGCCGCTTAGGCCTGGCGTCCTCTTCACCACCAGGATTCACGACGACCGCTACACACAGCGACCGCTACACACAGCGGCCAACATGTCCCGACAGGAGACACACCCCATGACGACAATGACAAACGAGACACTCAATCGCCTCTTCGCGGCCTTCAACGCCCACGATATCGACGCGGTGATGAGCTACTTTGCCGACGATATCGTCTTCGATACCGTCGCCGGGGACCAGGCCCATGGCACCCGCATCGTGGGCAGGGAGGCCGTCAAGGCGGCCTTCGAGAACACCTGGGGGACCATGCCTGACGTGCAGTGGATCAACGGCAGGCACTATTTCGTCACGGGCGGTGTCGCCGACGGTGGCAGCGATGGGCCAGGCGCTGGCGGCGAGCGTATCGTCTCCGAGTCGACCTTCGTCGCCACCCAGCCAGACGGCAAGCGAGTCGAGGCGGACGGGGTCGATCTGTTCAGCGTGCGAGATGGCAAGATCACCCGCAAGCAGGCGTTTCGCAAGCAGCGTCCCGCCTTTGACCCTAGTTGACGGCTTAGTCGTCGTGCGATGCCTTAGCCCCCGTGCGATGCCTTAGCCCCCGGGCGATGCGTCAGAGCCCGAGCGACGCGTGAGTGCAGCAGGCCAGGGAACGCCGGCGTTTATCACCTCGGCATCCGATCCCGGTCGAGCCTCTGGTAGTCTAGGTCCACGCCAATAATGATGGGAAAAGCGATGGCCAGGACGAAGGACGCCAGCAAGGAGGCCAGCAAGGAGGCCACCCGGGATACCCGCGAGGGTCAGGACGCCCTGCGGCTCGGTCAGCAGATCCGCGATCTGCGCAAGGCGCGTCAGATGACGCTGGCCGAGCTTGCCGAACGGGTCAACCGCTCGGTGGGCTATCTGAGCCAGGTCGAGCGGGGCGCGTCGTCGCTGCCCATCGGCGTGCTGCAGGCGATCAGCGAGGCGCTGGGGGTGCGGGTGAGCTGGTTCTTCGAGGCCGACAATGACGTGCCCGAGCACGAGCGGGACGTGATCGTGCGCGCCTCCGGCCGCCGGGCCATGGAATTTTCAGGCATCGGCGTCCGTGAAGAGCTGCTGTCGCCGCGTCTCAGCGGCCAGTTGATTCTGATCATGACGCGGCTGGAACCGGGCGGCAGCGGCGGTGAGGTGCCCAGGCAGCGCAAGGGCGAAGAGGCCGGCTACGTCGAAGCCGGGCAGCTCGAACTCACCATCGGTGATCAATGCCATCTGCTGGAGGCGGGCGACAGCTTCTCCATCACCGGCGATCAGCCCCACCTTATCCGCAACCCCGGCGATATCGAGACCCGGGTGGTCTGGGTGATGACCGGGGTCGACTATTGAGGCTTGTCTGAAAAGTACCTGCGCTCGGTAATACGGCGTTAAAAATCGGCTGGTGCGTCAGTCCGGTCAATATGCTCGTTTACACCCCGTAAACTGCGCTGTCGCACCGATTTTTGCCTTGTCTAACCTTCGCTCGTCGACTTTTCGGACGACGCCGAAGGCGCCCGGAGCGGTCTCCGGGCGTTCACTCCACGCGTTCTCTCCAGGCAGACTTTTCGGTGGCCGGCGAGGCCTTCAGGCGGGCAGTCGGTTCACCGGCCACAGCACCTTCTCGCCACTGGCGAAGCGCACCGCTTCCTCGGCCACCTTGCGCTTGAGCTCTTGCGCGGCGTCTTCTGAATACCAAGCCATGTGCGGGGTGATCAGGCAGTTGTCGATGCCCCTGAGCGGGCTATCGGCGGGCAAGGGTTCCTGCTCGGTGGTGTCCAGGGCGGCGCCGGCAAGCCTGCCTTCCTTCAGGGCCTGGGCCAGGGCCGTCTCGTCGATGATGCCGCCACGGGAGGTGTTGATCAGATAGGCCGAGTCCTTCATCCGCTCCAGTGCCGCGGCGTCCACCAGATGGCGGGTTTCCTCGGTCAAGGGGCAGAACAGCCCGATCACGTCGGCCTCCCGGAACAACTCATCGAGTTCCAGGCAGCGAAGCTGGTCGGTGCCGTCTTCGGCGTTGGGCTGATGGTAGCGGTCGTGGGCGATGACATTGAAGCCCAGCGCCGCCATCTTGCGGGCGTAGAGCCGGCCGATGCGACCCAGGCCGACCACCCCGGCGGTCATCCGGGTCTGGCGTCGGATCGGCATGGCATCGGCGTACTCCCAGCGTCCGGCCTGGCAGCCGGCGTTCATCGGCACCAGCTTGCGAATCAGCGCCAGGCTCAGGGCCAGGGCGTGATCGGATACCTCGTGCATGCCGTAGTCCGGGACGTTGCAGACCTGGACCCCGGCGGCGCTGGCGGCCTCGAGGTCGACGTTGTTGACGCCGACCCCGTAGCGCACGATCTGCTTGAGATCGGGCAGGGCCTCGAATACCCGGCGGGTGAAGGGGGCGTACTGGTTCAGGGCGATATCGACGCCCTGGAGCTGTTCGATCAGCGCATCTTCGCTTTGGCATTCAAGCAGCGGGACATCGAAGCCCACGCGCTTGAAGATCTCGGTTTCCACGTCGTGGTTGGCGTGGTCGAGGTCGGTAAAGACGATCTTCATGCAAGTCTCCTGTCAGCGGCCGAGGTAGCCGCCATCGACGGGCAGGGTGACACCGTGGACATAGTCCGAGGCAGGGGAGGCCAGAAACAGCAGCGGTCCTTTCATGTCTTCGCCATTGCCCCAGCGCCCGGCGGGAATGCGTGCGGTGATCTCGGCGTTGCGGCCCTCGTCGGCCAGCAGTGCGCTATTCATGTCGGTGGCCATGTAGCCCGGGGCGATGGCGTTGACGTTGATGCCCTTGGCCGCCCATTCGTTGGCCAGGGCCTTGGTCAGCTGCATCACGCCGCCCTTGCTGGCGGCGTAGGCCGGCACCGTCATGCCACCGAAGAACGACAGCAGCGAGGCGATATTGATGATCTTGCCCTGGCCGTCGGGCCCTTCGACGTTACGCTTAAGCATATGCCGGGCGGCGAGCTGACACAGCTCGAACACCGCCGTCAGGTTGACCTCGAGCACCGCCTCCCAGTCATCGGCGGGGAAGTGCTCGGAAGGGTGGCGGCGCTGGACGCCGGCGGCGTTGACCAGGATGTCGAGGCGACCGCCGAGCTTGGCAAGGGCAGCGTCGAAGCCCTCGCTGCGCTGCTGGCGGCTAGCCAGATCGACGACCACGCCATGACAGGCGCTGGTCGACGTGGACAGGCCCGAGGCGACCTCATGGACCTTTTCCGACGAGCCCAGGATGACGACCTCGGCGCCTGCCTCGAGCAGGGCTTCGGCCATGCCGAGGCCGAGGCCCCGGGTTCCGCCGGTGACGATGGCCTTGCGGCCGTGTAGATCGAACAGCTTCATGATTGGCAGTCCACCAGAACCTTGACGGTGTTGAGGGAGGGCGTGGCGATCATCTCGAAGACACCGGCCGCGTCGGACAGCGGCACCACCTGGGTGATGGTCTGGCGCAGTTCATCGGCCAGGGTGTCGGCTAGAGTCAGGGCGTCGCCGAACTGCTTGTGGGTGTAGACCCGGGAGCCGATCAGGGTCAGCTCCTTGAAATTCACGTCGATCAGATTGACCGCGTGGGCCGCCTTGTGGGTGGCGGTCAGGCAGATGGTACCGCCGACGCGTACTACCTTGGTCATCTCCAGCGCCGCGCTCTCGACGCCGGAGCACTCGAACACGGCGTCGGCGCCGTCGCCGCCGGTGGCGCTGGCCACCCGCTCGACCAGGCTCTCGCTGCGCACGTCCACGGTATCGAAGCCGAGCTGGCGACACAGCCCCAGGCGGCCTTCGTCGACATCGGAGACGATCACCCGGGAGGCGCCGGCGTGGCGCAGCACGATGGCGGTCAACAGGCCGATGGGGCCGGCGCCCATCACCACTGCGCTGTCGAGCAGCGCAAAGCGTGCCTGGTGCAGGGTCCTGACCACCACCGCCAGAGGCTCCACCAGCGCCGCCACCTCATCGGACAGGCTGTCCGGCACCTTGAACAGCACGCTTTCGTCGATCCACTGATGGTCGGTCATGCCACCGTCACGATCGATGCCGATCAGGCGCAGGTTGGCGCAGACATGCGGGGTGCCGTTGCGACAGGGATGGCAGTCGCCGCAGGAGATCAGCGGGTAGGCCACCACTCGGTCGCCCACCGCGAAGCGCGAGTCCGGCGGCGTCTGCTCCACGCGGCCGACGAATTCGTGGCCCAGCACCAGGGGCGCTTGGGCGCGCGGGTGCTTGCCCGAGTAGATGCCGATGTCGGTGCCGCAGACACCGCAGTAGAGCATGCGAACCTTGACGGCGCCGGCCCGCTCGGTGGGCTCCGGCACCTCGGTGACCTCGACCTGGCGGGGGCCGGTATAGACCAGTGCTTCCATGGGGGTTCCTCGTGTCGTCGGGGCGTTGTGAAGAGGGAGAATTCAGGCGCTGTGCTGCTGGCGCTCGGCACCGCTGTCGCTGCCGAGCCGTGCACCGCCGGTGCGATGGGGGGCCATCCGGTCGCGGTCGAACTCGACCCCGATGCCGGGGCTGTCCGGGGCCACCGCGCGACCCTGGTCGAGGACCAGCGGACGTCGGGTGTAGTGATCGATGGGGAAGGAGTGGATCTCCATCCAGCCGGCGTTGGGCTGGGCCGACACCAGGCTTACGTGCAATTCCTGCATGCCGTGGCTGCAGATGGGCAGGCCGTAGTGGCGGCTCTGGCGGGCGACATCGAGCCAGCCGCTGATACCGCCGCAGTTGGAGGCGTCGGGTTGGATGAAGGATAGCCGCGCTTGTTCGAAGGCGTAGCCGAATTCGTGAGAGGTGTGCAGGTTCTCGCCCATGGCCAGGGGCATGCCGGTCGCCTCGGCGATGCGGGCATAGCCCTGGTAGTCATCGGGAAGGGTGGGTTCCTCGAACCAGGTGATGTCATAGGGCGCGAAGGCCCTGGCAGCCTCGATGGCGCCATCGACGCTCAGCGCGTAGTTGGCGTCCACCATGAAGGGACGTTCGGGGCCGATCAGCTCGCGTACCCGCGCCACCCGCTCGACATCCTCGGCAAGGGTCGGGCGGCCGACCTTGATCTTGATGGCCTCGGCGCCCTGGTCGAGGTAGCCCTGAACGTTGGCAAGCAGCCGCTCGAGGGAGAAGTTGAGGTCGATGCCGCCGAAGTAGGCCTGGCACTGGCGGCCCTGGCCGCCGGCCATCTGCCATAGCGGCTGGCCGAGGCGGCGGCCCTTGAGGTCCCACAGCGCGATATCCAGCGCCGAGATGGCGAAGGCGGCGATGCCGCCGCGGCCCACGTAGTGGATATGCCATAGCATGTCGTCGTAGCAGCCGGCGATGTCACCGGCGTCACGCCCCAGCAGCATCGGCGCCAGGTCGTGCTCGAGCAGTGCCAGGATGGCGTGTCCGCCGCGCCCGCCGGTATAGGTGTAGCCGGTACCGCTGTGGCCATCCGCGGTGGTGACGGTGGCGGTCACGACCTCGAAGTCGGTGTGCACGCCATGCTTGGCATCGCCCATGGGCTCGCTCAGCGGCAGTCGGTAGAGGTCGAGCTCGATGGAGGTGATCGTCGACATGGGAGGATTATCCTGTGTTGCGTGTGCGCGTGATCTGCACCTGGATCGCGATCACGACGAAGAGAAAGGCGCCGCGGATGACCATCTGCCAGTAGGCGCTGAGGTTGAAGGTGCCGAGTCCGTTTTCGAAGTTCAAAAGGTTGAAGATCAGACCGAGCATCAAGGCGCCGATCAGCGTCGCCACCAGCGACCCCTTGCCGCCGGTCAGCAGGGTGCCGCCGACGACGACGGCGGCGATGGCGGTCAACTCCCAGCCTAGTCCCTCCAGCGGCTGGCCGGCGCCAAAGCCCGAGGCCAGAAAGACCCCGGCGAGCCCGGCACAACCACCGCTGATCAGGTAGGCCAGGGTCTTCGCCTTGCGTGCGGGCAGGCCCATCAGGTGGGCGGCTTCCTCGTTGTCGCCCACCGCGAGCATGGTGCGGCCGATGGGGCGTTGTTCCAGCAGCCACCAGAGACCGGCGCCGACCACCAGGGTGATGGCGAAGCTCCAGGGCAGCAGGCCGCCGATCGACTCCATCCCCAGTCGGGTAAAGCCGCTGGCCCAGTCCACCGGCACCGTCTGGTTGCCGCTGATGATCAGGGCGGTGCCCTTGGCCGCCAGCAGGCTCGCCAGGGTGGCGATAAAGGGAGGGATATGCAGACGCGTGATCATCACGGCATTGACCAGACCCGCCGCCAGTCCGGTGGCGAGCCCCGCCAGGAGCGCCGGGACCAGGCCGTAGGGGCTTACGTAGGCGGCGGTGACCGAGGACAGCGCCGCCACCGTGCCTACCGACAGGTCGATGCCGCCGGTGATGATCACCAGGCACATGCCCAGGCTGATCAGCACGAACATGGCGTTGTAGTTGAGAAAGGACGAGAGATTGTAGGCGCTGCCGAAATTGTCGTAGCGGATCAGGCCGAGGCAGACCAGTGCCAGCAGGATCACGCAGACCCCGGTGGCCTGGCCATTGTCGGCAAGGTGCTGGCGCCAGGAGACGGTGGTCATGTCAGTGGGCTCCTCTGGGCGTCTGGAGATACACCGCCAGCACGATGATGGCGGCCTTCACCACCAGCGCCACCTCGTCGGCGACGCCGTTGGCGAGCAGGGTGTAGCGCACCAGCTGAATGATCGCGGCACCGAGGATGACCCCGGCGATGGGGGCCTTGCCGCCCTTGAGCAGGGCGCCGCCGACCACCGCCGCGGCGATGGCGTCGAGCTCCATCAGGTTGCCGTTCTTGGCCGCGTCCGAGGCGGAATTGATGGCCACGGTGATCAGCCCGGCGAGGCCGGCGAGCAGGGCACAGCTGGTGTAGGCTGCGAGCTTGACGCGGGTCACCGGGACCCCGGCCATGCGTGCCGCCTGGGGGTTGCCGCCGGTGGCCAGCAGGTAGCGGCCGTAGCGGGTGCGGGCGATGACCCAGGCCACCACCAGGGCGATGACCACCACCAGCCAGCCCTGGAAGGGCAGGCCGAGTAGCCGACCGGCGCCGAGGAACTCGAAGGCGGGATTGTCGAAGGTCTGCAGGTTGCCGTTGGTCAGCACCTGGGCCAGACCGCGGCCGGAGATGAACAGCACCAGGGTGGCGATGATCGGCTGCACGCCGAAGCGACTGACCAGCACGCCGTTGAACAGCCCACAGGCCACGGCGACCGCCAGGGCCACGACGATGGCCACCAGGGTCATCGCCAGCGGCGCCTGCTGGCCGAACTCCGACAGAAAGATCAGCGGCGCCAGGGCACCGGCCAGGGCCATCACCGCGCCCACCGACAGATCGATGCCACCGGTGGCGATGACCAGGGTCATGCCGATGGCGACGATGGCGATGGTCGACACCTGGGAGACATTGACCGACAGCGTCTGCCACTCGAGAAAGTTGGGGGTGATCGCGACATTGAACAGGATCAGTGCCAGCAGGGCGAAGAGCAGCGCCAGGCTGCGGGGATTCACCGGCATGGCCTGGCGCCATCGCGGGCTGGCCGACCGGGGCGTCGCCTGACGGGAGGAGTGGAGCGACGTCATGGTGCGGTCTCCTGGTGGTCGGTGGCGGTAGCAGACGGTGCAGCGTCGTCACGCGCCGCGCCGTCGGCTCGGTCGTGCTGGGCGGTGGCGATGGCGGTGACCAGGGCGTCTTCGCTGAGCCCGGGGTTGTCGAGCACCCGGGTCGAGTGGCCTTCGTGCATGATCACCACCCGCTGGGCGCCCTCGGCGAGTTCCTCGAATTCCGAGCTGATCATCAGCACCGCGCCGCCCTGGGCCTGATAGTCCTGGACGATGCGCTGGATCTCGCGCTTGGCGCCGATATCGACGCCACGGGTCGGCTCGTCGAGGATCAGCAGTCGCGGCTGGGTCGCCAGCCAACGCGCCAGCAGTACCTTCTGCTGGTTGCCGCCGGACAGCTGGCCGATGGGTTGTTCCATGGAGGCGGTCTTGATCTTGAGCGCCTCGATAAAGTGTGCGGCGAGTTCGCGCTCGCGCCGCCTTTGAATGACGCCACGACGGCTCAGCGTACCGAGCAGGGGCAGGGTCATGTTCTCGCGCACGCTCATCTCGGGGATGATGCCCTCGACCTTGCGGTCTTCGCTGAGCAGCGCCACCCCCGCAGCGATGGCGTCGCGGCTGTGGCGGGGGGCGTAGCGCTGGCCGGCCAGCCGCATGCTGCCCCGGGTGGTGCGATCGAGCCCGAACAGGGCGCGGGCAAGCTCGCTGCGACCGGCCCCGAGCAGACCTCCGAGGCCGACCATCTCGCCCTGATGCACCTCCAGCGAGGCGCCTCGCAGGCCCTTGTCGGTGGCCAGGGACTCGACCTCGAGCAGCGTCTCGTCGGTGTCGAGTTCCATCTCACGAAAGCTGGTGGTGCCGCTTGCCTGGATGTCCGAGGCCTTGCGGCCAAGCATGGAGGCCACCAGCTCCAGGCGTGGTGTCTCGCTGAGGGTACGCTGCTCCACCGTGGCGCCGTTGCGCATGATGGTGGCGCAGTCGCACACCGCGTAGAGCTCCTCGAGGAAGTGCGAGACGAACAGCACCGAGGTGCCCTGGGACTTGAGCAGCCGGATGACCTCGAACAGCCGCTGGACCTCGCGTTCGTCCAGCGAGCTGGTCGGCTCGTCCATGATCACCAGCCTGACCTGCTGGGACACCGCTCGGCCGATGGCCACCAGCTGCTGGATGGCGGTGGAGTACTCGCTGAGCGGACGGCGGACGTCGATGTCCAGCCCCAGCTCCTCGAGCACCGTGCGGGCCCGTCGATGGGCCTGGGGCCAGTCGATCCCGCCCCACCAGTGAAGCGGCTCGAAGCCCATCATCATGTTCTCGGTGACCGAGCGCAGCGGCACCAGGTTGAGCTCCTGGTAGATGGTGGCAACGCCAGCCTGCTGCGCCCGGCGCGGGCCGGAGAAGGCCACAGGCTTGCCGTCGAGCAGGATCTGGCCGCTGGTCGGTGTGTAGACCCCGGTCAGAACCTTGATCAGGGTGGACTTGCCCGCCCCGTTCTGGCCGATCAGGGCGTGCACCTCACCCGGCGCGATCGTGAGTGAGGCGCCGTCGAGGGCGACGGTACCTCCAAACCGCTTGTGGATGTCGCGCATGTCGATAAGCGCTGTCATGACGTGGTACCTGGTTGGAATGTCAGGTCGGGATCAACCGGCGTGGCTCAGCTCAATAGGCGTCGTCGATATGCTCGGCGGCGTTGTCTTGGGTGAAGACACGGTCCTCGACGCGCACCCAGGGCTCGATGGTCTCGCCGGCGGCGTAGCGGTTGAGCACGTCGCAGGCCATCGGACCAAAGCGCGGCGACGACTCGACGCTGACCCCGAGCTTGCCGTCGAGGATCGCCTGCAGGGCGTCGCGGGTGCCGTCGATGGAGACCAGCAGCACGTCCTCGCCTGGGGTGCGTCCGGCCAGTTCCAGCGCCTGGATGGCACCGATGATCATCTCGTCGTTGTGGGCGTAGACCACGTTGACCTCAGGATGGGCCTGAAGCAGCGTCTCCATCACCTGGCGGCCGGTATCGCGGGCGAAGTCGCCGGACTGGGAGGCGATGATCTCCATGTTGTCCTGTTCGGCGATGACCGCATCGAAGCCTTCCTTGCGGTCATTGGCCGAGGAGGCGCCGGTGGTGCCCTCGAGCTCGATGATGTGGGCCTGATCGCCTTCGAAGTTATCGACCAGCCACTGGGCGGCGATGCGCCCCTGCTCGATGAAGTCGGAGCCGAGGAAGCTGACATAGTGCTCACCGGCCTTGGCGACCTCGTCATCGACGATACGGTCGACCAGGAACACCGGGATGCCTGCCGCACGGGCCTTCATCACCGCCGGGATCAGCGCCTTTTCCTCGCGCGGGGGCAGGAAGATCGCATCGACGCCCTGGGCGATCATGCTGTCCACGTCGGCGACCTGCTTGGCGGCGGAACCGGCCGCGTCGGTCACTGTCAGCTGCCAGTTGCACTCGGGGGCAATATCCCGAAACGACTGGGTCTCGGCGATGCGCCAGGGGTTGTTGCTTTCCATCTGGGCGAAGCCCACCCGGTAGCTGTCCTTCTGTTCCAGCGGCGGCAACTGCTGGGCCCAGCCGGGCATGGCGGAAAGTCCCAGCAGGGCGGCGGTGGCAAGCCCCGCCAGGCGGCGGGCGCGGGGGTGACGGGCAGTCGGGGAGTGGTGGGTCGAAGGCATCGTGTTCTCCTGGGCTATTGTGCTTGTTGTCAAAAGAGCACCGCGTCGGCAGTGCTCCGTGCTGCAGGGAGGGGGCGTTCAATCGCCCCAGTTGACGTACATCGTCTGCTTCTTGAAGTAGGCGGAAAAACCGTACTTGCCGTCCTCGCCGCCGACGCCGGAGTGGCCCCAGCCCGAGTGATAGGCGTGGACCTGCTCGCCGTTGGCGCGATTGAAGTAGATCTCGCCGAAGCGCAGCTCCGAGGGCAGCCGCATCAGCCGCTTGAGGTCGCGGGTGAAGACATAGGCCGAAAGGCCGTAGGAGGTGTCGTTGGCGAAGGCCAGGGCCTGCTCGAAGTCGTCGACCCGCTGGATCGGCACCACCGGTCCGAACACCTCGTCGTCGATCAGCGGTGAGCGATTGTCCCGGGTCTCGACGATGGTCGGGGCGATCCAGTAGCCCTTGGCGTAGTCGCCTGAGTCGAGCGGGCCGCCTTCGAGCAGCACGCTGTCGCCCTGGGCGATACCGCGCTGGACCATGGCGGCGACCTTGTCGCGTTCGCCACGGCTGACCTTGGGGCCCATGTCGGGGTCATCCAGCGGATTGCCGATGCTCAGTGCGCGCGAGGCGGCGATGAACTTGTCGATGAACTCGTCGGCGATCTGGCGATGCAGGTAGATACGCTCGCTGCAGGTGCAGATCTGGCCGCAGTTGGTATAGCGCGCGGTGACGGCGGCCTTCACCGCGGCGTCGACGTCGGCGTCTTCCATCACGATGAAGGGCGCCTTGCCGCCGAGCTCCAGCCGCACGATCTTGAGTTCCTCGGCGGCGCTGCGAAAGATCTGGCGCCCCGCCCGGGTGCTGCCGGTCATGGTGATCAGGTCGGTGTCGGGGTGCTCCACCAGCGCCTGGCCCACCACCGGTCCCTGGCCGGTCACCACGTTGAAGACGCCGGGCGGAAACCCGGCGCGCTCGGACAGCGCCGCCAGATAAAGTCCGGCGAAGGGGGTGATCTCGTGACCCAGGAGGATAAAGGTGTTGCCCGCCACCAGGGCGGGGCCGGCCTTGCGCGTGGCCAGGGCCGCCGGATAGTTCCAGGCGGTCAGTCCGGCGACCACCCCGAGCGGCAGCGAGCGAATCTGAATTTCCTCGTGGCGATTGTCCGAGGGCAGAATGTCGCCTTCGATGCGTCTGGCCCACTGGGCGCTGTAGCGCAGAAATTCGCTGCAGGCGCCGACCTCGCCGCGAGCCTGGGACAGGGGTTTGCCCTGCTCCAGGGCAATCAGCCGGGCGAAGGGTTCGAGATGGCGATCGATCTCCTCGGCCCAGCGGGTCAGCAGCTTGCCACGCTCGTTGGCCGGTCGCCTGGCCCAGTCGGACTGAGCCCTGGTGGCCGCGGCGACGGCGGCGTCCACGGCGGCGGCGTCACCGGCGGGGACCTGGCCAAGCAGCGCCTCGCTGGCCGGGTTGTCCACCTCGATGGCGTGGGAGCCGGCATGCTCAAACCAGCTACCGTCGACCCACATGCGGCCTTCCAGGGGGGGGGCACCGAACTGTTGGAAATCCATGGGGCGTCCTCTGTTGGGTAAGGCCATAACGATGATTGGGTAACGCCAGAACAACGTTGGGGTGGTCAGAACGTCTGTTGGATAACGCTGAAATGACGTTTGGTACGACCATATACTGTTGATGGTCGAGGTGGCTGGCAAGCGTAAGGTACTACGACCATTGTCTATATTTTCTTCAAGTTTATGAAATATAGAGATTTTACGGGTTGTTATGGCGATATTGGCCATTGGTTGTAGTTGTTGGTCGAGAATTTAATGATTAGTTTGGTACGACGATAAACGAGGTGTTGTATGAGCGGACGCAGTGCGGACTCGATCACTCTGGATATTGAGCGCTCCATCGTTGCCGGCGAGCTGGAGGAAGGACGTCCGCTGCCCGCTGAGCGGGCGCTGATGGAGCAGTACGGCGCCAGTCGCACCGTGATTCGCGAGGCGATCACCGCGCTCACCGCCAAGGGATTCTTGAAGAGTCGTCCGCGCTATCGCCCGATCGTCTGTCGCCCGGATGCGAGTTCGGCGATGCAGGCGGCGGGAGGGGTGATCAAGCACCTGCTCGATAACTCCCGAGGCGTACATGACCTCTACCAGGTGCGGGTGTTGTTCGAGCGGGTGCTGGTGCGGGACGCCGCCACCGGGGCGGGCAAGGACGACCTCAAGCGGCTGAAGGATGCACTGGACGACAACCAGGCGGCGATCTGCGATTCCGAGCGCTTCTACGCCACCGACGTGGCCTTTCACCGGGTGCTCTACACCATCTCGGGCAACCCGGCCTATCCGGCCATTCACGCAGGCTTTGTCGAGTGGCTGGCGCCCCAATGGAGCCGGATGCCACGCAGCGAGCAGCGCAATCACGACAACTTCCTGGCACACCAGGCGATCTACGAGGCCATCCTGATGCGTGATCCCGACGCGGCGGAGCGCGCCCTGGTCGATCACCTCGAGGCCTCATGGGAGTTTGTGCGCAGCACCTTCTTTGCAGGAGAGAACGAGTGAGCGACGTCGATCATATTGTTGTCGGGGGCGGGGCCGCCGGGTGCGTGGTAGCCGCCCGCCTGGTGCGCGAGCAGGGTGCCAGGGTGCTGCTTTTGGAGGCGGGCTCGTCCCACCACCACCCGCTGCTCGACATGCCCCCGGGCATCTTCAAGATGATCAATGGCTCGAAGTTCATGCGCTATCACCAGACCGAGCCGCAGGCTCATCTGGGGGGACGCGTCCACGACATTCCCCAGGGCCACGTGCTCGGCGGCGGCACCTCGGTCAATGCCCAGGTCTACATGCGCGGGCGGCCCGAGGACTACGACGACTGGGATCGGCGACTCGCCGGCAACGCGGCGAGGGCCGACTGGTCCTGGCAAGGGGTGCTCGAGCACTTTCGCCGGATGGAGGACAACGACCGCCTGGTCAATGATCGCCACGGGCGCGGCGGGCCACTCAAGGTCTCCGACCCCGGTCATGTGGATGTGGCCTCGCGCTGGTTTATCCAGGCCGCCCAGGCGGCGGGGCTGCCCTACAACGGCGACTTCAATGGCGAGCGTCAGACCGGGGT
Source organism: Halomonas sp. YLB-10 (assembly GCF_003856855.1). Lineage (NCBI taxonomy): Bacteria > Pseudomonadati > Pseudomonadota > Gammaproteobacteria > Oceanospirillales > Halomonadaceae > Halomonas > Halomonas sp. YLB-10. The sequence continues at coordinate 82,458 of NZ_RRCU01000001.1, read as the reverse complement.
CGGCTTCTATCAGTTCATGAATCGGGCGGGCAAGCGCTGCTCTGCTGCCTACGCCTACGTGGAGCCGCTGCGCGAGCACCCGGGGCTCGAGGTCGCGCTCGACTGCGAGGTCCAGCAGGTACTGGTCGAAGACGGACGCGCCGTGGGCGTCGAGTACCGCGACCGCAAGGGCAAGGTGCACCGGGTGCGCGCGCAGGGCGAGGTGATCCTGGCGGCGGGTGCGCTGGTGACCCCGAAGCTTCTGATGCTCTCGGGTATCGGGCCGGCCGAGCAGTTGGCGCAACACGACATTGCGGTAAAGGCGGACCTGCCGGGGGTGGGGCAGAACCTGATCGACCATCCCGAGGTGCCGATCACCGCCTACGCCAGGACCCCGTGTGGCTACTATCGCCAGGGCGTCGGCTGGCGGATGCTGGCCAACGGGCTCCAGTTCAAGCTGTTCGGCAGTGGCCCGGTGACCTCGGCCGGGGTCGAGGCGGGCGCCTTCGTCAACCCCGTCGATCCTCAGGCGGCACCGACCATCCAGGCCTTCTGCGTACCCATCGTCTATCTGGACCGGGATACCCGGAACGCGCTCAAGGACGACTACGGCCTGACGGTGACCACCGTGGTGGTCAAGCCCAAGGCCAGAGGCAGCGTTTGCCTGCGCTCGGCCGACCCCGGCGACATGCCGCGGGTGTCGCCCAACCTGCTCGGCCATCCCGACGACATGCAGGCGATGGTGGAAGGGCAGAAGTTCTTTCTGCGCGCCTTCGAACAGTCACCGCTCAAGGAAAACCTGCACGGTGTGGCCTTGCCCTTCGCCGGAAGCGGCGCCAGCGACGATGAGCTGCTCGAACACTGCCGACGCTTCGTCAAGACCAACTACCACCCGGCCGGAACTGCGGCCATGGGTGCCGATGACGACCCCATGGCGGTGCTCGACGCACGACTGCAAGTTCGTGGGGTGCGCGGGCTGAGGGTCTGCGACATGTCCGCGGTGCCCGATATACCCGCCGGCAACACCACCGCCCCGGCGATGATGCTGGGCAGCCGCTGCGCCGACTTTATCGGCGAGGATGCCGGCCTGGGCCAGGACGCCCGGCGCGACGCTGCAGCGCCCGAGGTGAAGGCCACCGGGGCGGCGATGCATTGATCTACTGAACGGATTTTCAAGCACCGACAGCAACCGACAGCAACCGACAGCAACCAATAGCAACAATGAAAAAGGAGCATCCGATGACACGCCTTACTCTCCTTCCGCTGACCCTGAGCGTAGGTCTCGCCGCTGCAGCCAGTGCTGCCCAGGCTGCCGACACCGTCCAGTGGGCCCATGTGTACGAACCCTCCGAGGCCTACCATCACTGGGCCGAGTGGGGCGCCGAGCAGATCGCCGAGCGCACCGACGGTCGCTACGAAGTGGAGGTCTTCCCCGCCTCGACCCTGGGCAAGGAGGTCGAGATCAACCAGGGGCTGGTGCTCGGCACCGTTGACATCATCTACACCGGCCAGAGCTTCGCCGCCCAGACCTACGGGCCGCTGGCGCTGTCCGACGCCCCCTTCGTGTTCCGTGACTACGAGCACTGGAAGGCCTACGCCGACAGCGAGCTGTTCGCGGAATTCGCCGACGGCTACCGTGATGCCTCCGGCGGCAACGTGATCCTGGGTGACTGCTACTACGGCCAGCGCCACGTGACCTCCAATACCCCCATCGTCGAGCCCGCCGACATGGAAGGCCTCAAGATTCGGGTGCCCAATGCGCCCATCTACAGCCTGTTCCCCCGTGCGGTCGGCGCCCAGCCGACACCGGTGGCCTTCTCAGAGGTCTATCTGGCCCTGCAGCAGGGGGTGGTGGACGCCCAGGAGAACCCCTTGCCGACCATCCGCGCCAAGAAGTTCTACGAGGTCCAGGACTACATCAACCTGACCGGCCACGTGACCGGCTCCAACCTGATCGTTGCCGGCGGTCCCTTCTTCAACGGCCTGTCCGAGGAGGATCAGCAGATCTTCCGCGAGGTGCTCGGCGAGGTGGCCAGGAAGGTCTCCGACGATGTGCGCGAGCAGGAGCTGGCATCCATCGACTGGTTCAAGGAGCAGGGCGTGGAGGTGCTGGAGGTCGAGCGTGAGGCCTTCCGCGAGAAGACGTTGCCGGTGCTCAACGGCGACGAGGCGACCTGGACCCAGGAACAATTCGATCGCTTGCAGGCGCTGTAACGCCTCGGGAATAACGCTATGAACCACACTGACAGCGAGGCTCTGGGCCCCGCACGGGCATCCCGGGAGGATGCCCGTGAGGGGCCGCAAGGCCCGGATATCGACTTTGACGACGACGGCCCGACCTTCGCCTGGCGCGACATCGGGCTTGAGGACGCGCTCACCCTGGTGGTCTTCTGGACCATGGCAGCGGTGGTGTTCGCCCAGTTCTTCAGCCGCTACGTGCTTGGCTCGCCGCTGGGCTGGACCGAGGAGGTCGCCCGCTATCTACTGATCTGCGTCGGCTTTCTGGCGGCGACCGTGGGGGTGCGCAAGCGCAGCCACATCCGCCTCGAACTGCTGTATCGCTACCTTCCCCTGCGTGCCTCGGCGGCGATGATCTGGCTGGTCGACCTGGGCCAGCTCGTCTATTTTGTGCTGCTGGGGTGGGTCACCTGGAAGATCCTGCCGCTGATGAGCGCCCAGAAGATGACCTCGATGGCGGTCGGCATGGACACACTCTACAGCGTGGTGCTGTTGAGCATCGCCATCATGGCGCTGCGTCAGGCCTGGCAGCTGGTGCGGGCGAGCGGTCCGAAACAGTGGCTGGCGGCGCAGCGAGCTGACACCACCGGCGAGGAGGCATCATGACGCTACTGGTCCTGTTCGGCGGCCTGCTGCTGATGCTGGTGATGGGCTTTCCGGTGATGGTGGCGCTTGGCGCCTCGTCGCTGGCGGCGATCCTGGTCGATGGCAGCGTCCCCGACTTTATCGTGCTGCACCGTATGGTCGGTGGCATGGACAGCTTCCCGCTGCTGTCGATTCCCTTCTTTGTCCTGGCCGGTGCGCTGATGAACTCGGCCGGTATCACCAGTCGCATCTTCGATTTCGCCAGGGCCCTGGTGGGCTGGATGCCCGGGGGGCTCGGCCACGTCAACGTCGGCGCCTCGGTCATCTTTGCCGGCATGTCCGGTGCCGCGGTGGCCGACGCCGGTGGGCTCGGCGCGATCGAGATCAAGGCGATGCGCCGGGCGGGCTATGACCCTGGCTTTTCGGTGGGCATCACCGCTGCCTCGTCCACCATCGGGCCGATCATTCCGCCTAGCCTGCCGCTGGTGATCTACGGCGTGATGGCCTCGGCCTCGATCGGTCAGCTGTTCGCCGCCGGCCTGGTGCCGGGACTGTTGATGGCGCTTTCGCTGATGCTGATGGTGGCCTGGTACGCGGTGCGTTATCAGTATCCGCGTGACGTCGGCTTCGCCCTGGGCTGGATCGCCTTGACCTTCCGTCGTGCCTTTCTGTCGCTGCTGACCCCGGTGATCATCGTCGGCGGCATCGTGCTTGGCATCTTCACCGCGACCGAGGCCGCCATCGCCGCGGTGATCTACGCCATGCTGCTGGGGGCGGTGGTCTATCGCACCCTGACCTTCAAGAGACTGCTGGCGGTCACCATGGAGACCATCGAGACCACCGGGATCATCATGATGATCATCGCCGCCTCGTCGATCTTCTCCTGGCTGCTGACCAGTCACCATGTGGCCGAGAACTTCGCCAACTGGATGCTGGCGGTCACCTCCAACCCCACCATCATCCTGCTGTTGATGACGCTGATCCTGTTCGTGGTGGGCTGCTTCATGGAAACCATCGCGGCGATCACCATCCTGGTGCCGATCCTGCTGCCGATCGCGGTTAACCTCGGCGTCGACCCGGTGCAGTTCGGTATCGTCATGGTGCTGAACCTGATGATTGGCCTGCTGACGCCACCGGTGGGACTGGTGCTCTACGTGCTCTCGCAGGTGTCCAAGGTGCCCTTCGAGCGCTGCGCCTCGGCGACCCTGCCGTTCCTGATCCCGTTGTTGATCGTGTTGATGCTGGTCACCTTCGTGCCCTCCATCTCGCTGTGGCTGCCGACCTTGATCTATCGCTAGGCGCTGTCCGAAAAGTCGACGAGCGAAGGTTAGACAAGGCAAAAATCGGTGAGAAAGCGCAGTTTACGGGGTGTAAATGAGCATTTTGACCGGGCTGGCGCACCAGCCGATTATTAACGCCGTATTACAGAGCGCAGGCACTTTTCAGACAAGCCCTAGCATCGAGCAGGCAAGGGGACACGTTGCGCCCCTGACCACCAACGCCCCCGACGTCTTCGTCGGGGGCGTTTGCTTGAGGGGGGACGATGGTGCGTCCTCCTGCCTATCGCCCCATCCAGCCGCCGTCCACGGTCATCACGCTGCCGTGCATATAGTCCGAGGCGCTGGAGGCCAGAAACACCACCGGTCCCTTGAAGTCAGCGGCGTCCCCCCAGCGACCGGCGGGGATGCGCGCGAGGATATCGCGGGAACGCTCGGGATCGTCGCGCAGAGCCTGGGTGTTGTCGGTGGCGATGTAACCAGGAGCGATGGCGTTGACGTTGACCCCTTGGGCGGCCCATTCGTTGGCGAAGGCCTTGGTCAACTGGGCGATGCCGCCCTTGCTGGCGGCGTAGCCGGGCACGGTGATGCCGCCCTGAAACGACAGCAGCGAGGCGGTGAAGATCACCTTGCCGCTGCCTCGCGCGACCATTTGCCTGCCGATCTCCCGGGTCAGCACGAAGGGGGCGCTCAGATTGACGTCGATGACCCTGTCCCACAGCGCATCGGTGTGTTCGGTGGCGGGGGCGCGTTCGATGGTGCCGGCGTTGTTGACCAGGATATCGATACGCCGGTCGGCAAGCTGCTCAACCATCGCCATCAGCGCGCTGCGGTCCGAAAGGTCGCAGGCGATCCCTGTGCAGTCTCGCCCCAGGGCGCGCACTCGCTCGCCCAGGTCGCCGCCGTCGGCGGTCATGCTGGTGCTGACGGCGATGATGTCGGCACCGGCTTCGGCCAGGCCCAGCGCCATGGCCGCGCCGATGCCGCGTCTCGCGCCTGTCACCAGGGCGGTCTTGCCGTCGAGTGCAAAGGTCGTCAGTACAGCCATCGAAAATCTCCTGAGTGATCGGACAGGCATGTATAGCAACGGGGGGTATCAGCCTAGTGGGCATCCCGGGCGCGGGAAAGGCCGGGGAGGGGCATCGTGCGGATGGCAGTGCTCCGTCTCGACCACATCTTGTATCTTTTAAAGACAAATTCTTTCTTATTAGACCTATGTCTAAGGGGCAGGCATGTTGATCGATCCTGAGTGAAGGTGGTTTTTCAAATAATTGAAAGTAAAGGATTAAGTGTTATGTTCCGGGTTCTCGAAGTGGTCTCGAGTGCCGTGTTCAGGTCAAGATGAAAGCCAAGTTGTAAAAAGTTGTTTGAAAAGCTTTCCGGCGCTTCCTATAGTGACTCCGTCAACGAACAACCCAGTTTGCCAGCGATAGGCGGAGCCCATGAGCATCATCAACGATTACCCCCACGCAGAGCTGTCCAACCTGACCCGCGAGCGACTGATGCGGGCTTCGACGGCGTCGCTGCACACCCTGCTGCACAAGCGGGGTCTGAAGAACACCTATATCCAGAACGTCGGTCGCATGAACAAGAGCCAGGTCAAGATGGTGGGGCAGGCCTATACCCTGCGCTATATCCCGGCCCGCGAAGACCTGGACGTGGTGGCCGCCTTCCGTGATCCGGAGCACCCCCAGCGTCTGGCGGTGGAAAGTGTGCCGCCTGGCCGCGTACTGGTGTCCGACTGCCGTCAGGACGCCAGCGCCGCGAGTGCCGGCAGCATTCTGCTGACCCGCCTGCAGGTGCGCGAGTGTGCGGGCTTCGTGTCGGACGCCGGTGTGCGTGACTCGGAGTACGCCGAGAGCATGTCGATGCCGGTGTTCTGCACCAAGCCCAGCGCCCCGACCAACCTGACCAAGCACCACGCGGTGGATATCCAGCAGCCCATCGGCTGTGGCGGCGTGCCGGTCTATCCCGGCGACGTGCTGGTCGGTGACGGCGACGGCGTCATGGTGGTGCCGCTCGAGCTGGCCGACGAGATCGCCGAAGAAGCCAGTGGCATGGAGGCCTTCGAAGCCTACGTGCTGGACAAGGTCAACAACGGCGCGGCGGTCATCGGTCTTTATCCGCCGAACGAACAGGCCCAGGAGGAATACCAGGCCTACCTGCGCGAGCAGAAGTCTCGCGGCTGAAGCAGGAGTCGCGCGGCCAGACAAGCGCCGCCTCATCTATCCCCACACAATCACAAAATAATTCCAGGAGTCGCCATGTTTGCTCTCACTCCCCTCAACGCCACCCTCAGCACGACCCTGCGCAAGCGCCTGATCAAGGGGGCGACCGGCGCTACCCTGGCCGGTGTGGCGCTGGCCGCGGTCGTCGCCGTGCCCACGGCCCAGGCCGACTTCCCCCAGCGTGACATCCGCATGATCGTGCCCTGGCCCGCCGGCGGCGGCGCGGATGCGATCTCGCGCAAGATCAGCAATCTGGCCGAGCAGTCGCTGCCGACCTCGATCTACGTCGAGAACATCGGCGGGGCGGTGACCGCCACCGGCCTGATGCAGTTGGCCAAGGCGCGTCCCGACGGCCACACCATCGGTGTGCTGACCTACGACAGCGTCGTCACCCTGCCGCGGGGCAACATGGTGCCCGGCTACTCGCTGGACAAGCTCGAGCCGTTCGCCCGTGTGACCCAGGAAGCCGACGCCATCGTGGTATCCAAGCAGTCGGGCTTCACCTCCTACGAGGAGCTGATCGAGGCGGCCAGGGAAAATCCCGGCACGGTGCGCATCGGTGTGGCGCCCCAGGGCTCTGGTCCCTACCTGGCGGTACGTCGCCTGGAGGCGGCCACCGGGGTCACCTTCAACGTGATCTCCTATCCGGGGTCGTCCACCGCCGAGGCCGAGGCGCTGCTGTCCGGCGAGATCGACGCCGCCATCTCGAGCCTGGGGGACTTCTCCGGAATCCTGTCCTCGGGTGATGCGCTTGGCGTGGTCGAGCTGTCCGGTTCGCAGAACCCGGCCTATCCCGAGGTGCCGCCGATCTCCGAATTCGACGTGGATCTCGAGACCGGCAGCTTCATCGTGCTGGCGGCGCCGGCCAATACCCCGGAAGACGCCATCGAGACCCTGGAGTCGACCTACCACGAGGCTTATCAGAGCGATGAGTTCCAGCAGTGGGTCACCAGTATCGGTGTCACCCCGGGCTGGCTCGGCAGCGAGGAAGTCAACGAGTGGATCGGCAGCTACCAGGAGCGGACCTTCGCCGCCATGGATGAGCTGGACCTGTAAGTCCGGGGTGCAAGGTCCGGGGCGGAAAGTCCGGTGAAAAGTCCGGTGAAACATGTCTGAGCTTCACGCAGCGACCTTCCGCTTCCTGCCTCCATCTGGAGCGGGCGGGTAGAGCACCTGCCTCTGCCGGCCCGCTTCACTTCCCTTCCAACGAACACTGTGTTGTCGGTCTCCCGTCATTGGGGGCCGAGAGAGGTTTCGCATGTCTCGTTCATCTTCATCTCTGCTGGCGCGTGCGCTTGGCCTTGGCCCTGGCTCCAGTGCTGGCGCGATCCGTTTCCACGGCGTGCTGGCGCTGCTGGCCCTGGGCTACTTGATCGGTGGCCTGGCGATGGGGCCTCCGCTGGAGGCCGGCAAGCTGACGCCATCCTTCTTTCCGTTGCTGATCGGTGTGCTGGCCACCGTGCTGTGCGTGCTGCAGTGGTGGTCGTCGGTGCGCAGCGCCGGTGCCCTGGATCGGGACAACGCGGCCGATGAAGGCGATAGGCCGAGGGCCCGTCGTCTTTCGCCGGAGCTGACCCTGATGCTGGCGACTCTGGTCTATGTCCTGGTGTTTCAGTCACTCGGCTATGTGCTGTCCACCCTGGTCTATGTACTGGGCGTGATGCTGTTGTTCTCGGGGCTCGACAAGTGGTTGAGCAAGGCCCTGATCGCGCTGGCCATTACCGCGGTGGGCTTCGTGCTGTTCAACCAGGTCTTCAACGTCCGTCTACCGACACTCTGGGGGTGAGCCATGACGACTGATGCAACCCGCTCGGCGCTCGCTGCCGGGCGACACGCCGGGGGTGACCCATGGACTTCCTGACCCAGGTGCTGGCGAGCTTCGGTTTGCTGCTCAATCCCACGGTGCTGTTCTATGTGGTGGCTGGCTTTCTGATCGGCACCGTGTTCTCGGCGATTCCTGGCCTGACCGCGACCCTGGCGCTGGCGCTGCTGCTGCCGCTGACCTACAGCCTGGACGTGACCACGGCGCTGATGGCCTGTGCCAGCATCTATATGGCCGGCATGTGTGGTGGCAGCATCACCGCTACCACCATCAATATTCCCGGTGCTCCCTCGTCGATGATGACGGCGCTGGAGGGCTACCCGATGCAGCAGCGCGGCGAAGGGCCTCTGGCGCTGGGCCATGCCTCCTTCGCCTCGATGATCGGCGGCGTGTTCGGGGCGGTACTGCTGGTGCTGCTGGCGCCCTTGATCGCCGACCTGTCGCTGCTGGTGCAGACCACCGGCAAGTGCGCGCTGATCCTGTTTGCGCTGATCGTCATCGTCATCGCCCAGCGGGGCAATGTCCGCCGTGCGGCTATCGCCGCCTGTCTGGGGCTGATGCTTGCCACCGTGGGGCTCGACGCCATGGTGCCGGTGGCCCGGTTCAGCTTCGGCATGGGTGACCTGGCGGCGGGAATCGACCTGATGCCGGTGATCATCGGTACCTTCGCCATCAGTGAGCTGTTGACCCAGCTTGCCGAGAACGACAAGGCCCAGGCCATTCGCGATAAGCTCAAGGGAGTGGCGAAGATTCGTCGCCGCGACTTCATCCCGTCGCGTTCGGCGATCCGTCGTATCGGCGCGGCCTGCTATCTGAAGTCTTCCACCATCGGCTATCTGGTAGGCACGCTGCCCGGAGCCGGGGGCTCCATGAGTGGCTTTCTGGCCTACGTGGAAGCGGTGCGTACCTCGCGCGAGCCGGACAGCTTCGGCAAGGGCAATCCCCAGGGGATCGCGGCGGCGGAAAGCGCCAACAACGCGGTCTGCGGCGGCGCCCTGGTGCCCATGTTGACCTTCGGTATCCCGGGCGACCCGATCACCGCCATCGTGCTCGGTGTGCTGGTCATCAACGGCATCCAGCCGGGGCCGCAGCTGATGGAATCCCAGGCCGGGCTGATCGCGCCCATGCTGGCGGCACTGATCTTCAGCGCGCTGATCCTGATTCCGCTGACCATGTACCTGCTCGGGCCTTACTTTATCCGCATCGTGCGCATTCGCCGTGATGTGCTGTTTGGCTCGATCGCCATGCTGGCGGTGGTGGGCAGCTACGTGGCCACCTACTCGACCTTCCAGATGATGATGACGCTGGTCATGGGGGTACTGGCCTTCTACCTGAGAAAGCACGGCTATCCGGTGGTAACGCTGCTGCTCGGCTTTATCCTCGGCCCGGGCCTCGAGGAGTACCTGCGCCGTTCCCTGACCCTGTCCAACGGTAACCTGACGGTCTTCGTGACCCAGCCAGACAGCCTGTTCTTCATCGTGCTGACCGGGGTTTTCGTGTACTTCCTGGCGATCCGCAAGCCGGTGCAGTTGAAGGGTAGCCAGAACACGACCTGAGGCCCGTACAGATTCCAGAGCAGGAAACTTCAGCGCCTGTCCGACGGCACATCGCCCGGGTCAGGCGCTTTTTTTGGTTCATGACGCCGAGCGGAAGGGGCGGGCGAGTGGCCTGGTTGCCCACGATCCTCCATGAAGTCTTCGCTCGCTCCCTCCGCGTCAAACCAGTCGTCCCAGGTCTTGTCGGCAGGAGTGCGAGCGCCTCTTCGAGCTGTGGAGACGATACCGCCTCTATTTGCGTCTTCGGCAAAGGCGGCTGCCTCTGGTAGGCGTACCGCCTGGGAACGGTTGGATGGAAAGACGTAGCCTCTGCGCATCGTCGCGAGCCTCTTGTATGTAAAGGATGTGCCTAGCCTAGGCGAGCTTGCTCCTTGAAGGCATCTCCGGGGTGTCTCAGGGGCATCTTGGGGGCATTTCTGGGCAGACGCGACAAGTCGGGGCCCGCTGGAGAGTAGATCGACACCATCAAAAAAGGCCCTCGCCGGTGGCGAGGGCCTCGTTGATGGTGCGCCAGGGACGCCGGTGGGCTGGCGTCGCCTGTTGTAGAGAAGTAGAGAAGGAGAGAAGGAGAAAAAGAAAGAACGCTGGGCTAGCGCTTGCCGTTCACCTGGCGGGTCAGCCCCAGAGGGTTGTCGGCCTTGAGGCTGTCCGGGGCCAGGGCCTCGGGCATCGCCTGGTAGCACACCGGACGCAGGAAGCGCTGGATCGCGGCGCTGCCCACCGAGGTGGTGCGCGAGTCGGAGGTCGAGGGCCAGGGGCCGCCATGGACCATGGAGTGGCACACCTCGACGCCGGTGGGCCAGCCGTTGAACAGGATGCGACCGGCGCGACGCTCAAGCAGCGGCAGCAACTGGTCGGCCAGCGCGTAGTCGGCTTCCTCGAGGTGGACCGTGGCGGTCAGCTGGCCTTCCAGCGCGGTCAGCACCTGCTGCATCTGTGCTACCGAGTCGCACTCGACGATCAGCGCGCAGGCTCCAAAGACCTCGTCATGCAGAGCGGCGTTGCCGATGAAGTCACTGGCGCTGGTGCGCAGCAGGTGCGGCTGGCAGGGGCAGGCAAGATGGCCGGTGGCCTTGCCCTTGGCGACCAGGCTGACGCCCGGCTGGTCGACGAGTTGGGCGACTCCCTGCTCGTAGGCGGCGTGGATGCCGGGGGTAAGCATCAGCTGTGGGGCGGCTTCGCGTACCGCGGCACCGGCCTGCTCGACGAAGCGCTCAAGCGCGGCGCCGGACAGTGCCAGAATCAGCCCCGGGTTGGTGCAGAACTGACCGGCGCCCATGGTCAGCGACGCGACGAAGGCGTCGCCCAGGGCCTCGGCGTTGGCTTCCAGGTGCTGCGGCAGCAGCAGCACCGGATTGATGCTGCTCATCTCGGCGTAGACCGGGATCGGCTGGGGGCGTGCCTGGGCGGTGCGCAGCAGGGCGGTGCCGCCGTTGCGCGAGCCGGTGAAGCCCACCGCCTGGATGCGCGGGTCCTTGACCAGGGCCTGGCCGAGCTCGCTGCCGCTGCCGTAGAGCAGCGAGAACACGCCCTCGGGCATGTTGCTGCTCTTGGCGGCCTGCTGCAGGGCGCGCCCGACCAGCTCCGAGGTGCCGGGGTGGGCGGAGTGGGCCTTGACGATCACCGGGCAGCCCGCGGCCAGCGCGGCGGCGGTATCGCCGCCGGCCACCGAGAACGCCAGCGGGAAGTTGCTGGCGCCAAACACCGCCACCGGACCCAGCGGCACCTGCTGCTGGGCGAGGGAGGGGCGTGGCATGGGCGCGCGCTCGGGCAGGGCGTCCTCGATGCGCACGTCGAGATAGTCACCGCTGCGCAGGACCTCGGCGAACAGTCTGAGCTGTCCGCAGGTGCGGCCACGCTCGCCTTCAAGACGTGCCCTGGGCAGGCCGGTCTCGGCCATGGCGCGCTCGGTCAGGGTATCGCCGAGGGCATCGATATTGTCGGCTGCCGCCTCGAGAAAGGCCGCGCGGTCTGCAAGCGGCAGGCGGCGGTAGGCCAGGAAGGCGTCCTCGGCCAGCTGGCAGGCGCGCTCGACCTCGGCCTGGCCCGCCAGGGGGTAGGCCGGGGCAAGGGTCTCGCCGGAGGCGGGGTTGACCGCCGAGATGGTGCGTCCGTCGGTGGCACCGGCCACCGAGGCGAAGCCGATCAGATGATGACCTTCGAGTGTCATGGGGACTCCTGTTATTGCGCAGTGAAGATGATGAAAGGTGGCAAGGGGCGGCCGCTGCCAAACCGGGGTCGACGCGCACGAACGCCGAGTAGGGGAGTGGATAGCGAAGCGGCCGGAAGCATGTCCGGCCGCTCGGGGCTCAAGGGGTAGACGTCGATAGCGCCGTCACGCCGGTGGCCCGGGATGCTGCGATATGCCTCAGGGGCACATCTGGCCGCCGTTGACGTCGATCACCTGGCCGGTGATGTAGCCGCTGGCAGCGTGGGAGGCCAGGAACAGGAAGGACGGTGCAACCTCCTCGGAGGTGCCAAGGCGACCCATGGCGATGGTGGAGGCGATCTTCTCTTTCACCTCAGCGCTCTTGTCGGCGTGGAAGGCGGTGTCGATGGTGCCCGGTGCGACGATGTTGAAGCGCACGTTGTCCTTGGTGAATTCCTTCACCCAGTTGCGATGCAGGTTGTGCAGCATGGCCTTGGAGCCGCCGTACAGGGAGGCGCCGAGGCCACCGCCTTCGCGACCGGCGATGGAACCGGTGCTGATGACGCTGGCGGTCTCGCCGCGCTTCTCGGCGGAGGCCTTCAGGTGCGGCATGGCGAAGCGGGTGGTCATGATCACCGAGCGCAGGTTCAGGTCCATCACCAGGTTGAAGTCGTCGTCCTCGAGGGACTCGAGGCCCTTGCGCACGCCGAGGCCGCCGGCGTTGTTCACCAGCACGTCAAGGCTGCCGAACTGATCGACAAATTCGTTGACCAGGGTCTCGCACTCGCCGCTCTTGGTCAGGTCGCGCTCATAGTAGGCGAAGCGCGCACCCTCGGACTCCAGCTGGGCGATCAGCTCCTCGGCGGCGCTGTCCTTCTGGCTGCTGTTGATGCCGACGATGGCACCCTGGCGGGCGAAGGCCACCGCGGCGGCACGACCGATGCCCTTGGTGGAGCCGGTGATAAGGACGGTCTTGTCGTTGAGATCGGCGAACATGAAGTGCTCCTGAACGAATCGGGCCTGCAACAGGCCGCATCATGGATGTTGATAGGAGAAAGGAGGGCGCAGCGCGACCAGCCTGGGATTGTGGGATAAACCTTAGCCTAGCGCTTGATGGACTTCAAACAAATACTAACAAGTGGTCATGGTACTTTGGTCTTGTGGGCAGGGAGCTGCTGTCAAAGAGAACTTTGGAAAGCTCGGTGCTTACGATTGAGGGTTTTGTTAAATCTTTGTAAATAAAAGGTTTTAGCGGGGTGTCGGCGATCGATTTTTCCTCTCGACAGGTGGCGGTGACGGCTCGTCTACGGGGCCCGTTAGCATAAAGTATAAGTTGTAATAACTTGTCTAGTTGGCGCCGTGGCGGCACTCTTGCAAGCGTTCTTTCCGGTGGCGGGTCGCCACGACCTTGACCGGATCCCCAGACGCTCGACGACAAGAGAGATAACTCATGCGAACGCTCCCACGCCTGCTTTGCGCCTCCCTGCTGGTGGCCACCTCCACGGTTGCCGTCGGTGACGACTATCCCTCCAAGCCGATCACCCTGATCGTGCCCTGGTCCGCCGGTGGCGGCACCGACGCCGTCGGTCGTCAGTTTGCCGCCGGTCTGCAGGAAGAGCTGGGGCAGCCGGTCAACGTGGTCAACCGTACCGGTGGCTCCGGTGTGGTCGGCCACATGGCGATGAAGATGGCGCGTCCCGATGGCTATACCCTGGGCCTGGGCACCGCCGAGATCGCGACCTATCGCCATATCGGCACCGCCGACCTGTCCTATGAGGACTTTACCCCGATCGCGCTGCTCAACCTCGATTATGCGGCCTTCACTGTCAACGCAGAGTCGCCCTGGCAGAACCTGGATGACGCCCTGTCCGACCTGGCCGCGTCACCCAACGAGTACACCGTATCGGGTTCTGCGCCAGGTGCTGCCTACCACCTGTCGTTCGCCGGCTTCCTCGACCAGCAGGGCATCGATCCGAATACCGTCAATCTGGTACCCAGCGAAGGCGCCGCGCCGGGCCTGCAGGAGCTGGCGGCGGGCGGTGTCGACATCGTCTTCTCGTCGCTGCCGGAAACCGAGTCCATGCGTGAATCCGATCGCGTCCGCACTCTGGCGGTGCTGTCCAGTGAACGCGAAGAAGCCTTCCCGGATATCCCGGCGGCCGGCGAGGTGACCGGTGATGACTGGTCCCACGGGTCCTGGCGTGGGCTGGTCGGCCCCGAGGGCCTGCCTGAAGACGTCTCCGAGCGCCTGTTGAGCGCCGCCGAGACGGTGTGGAACTCCAAGGACTTCCAGTCGTTCATGGAAGGCCGCGGCTTCGGCGCCGTGTGGGAAGGACCGGAAGGCTTCGAGGCATTCATGGCCGAACAGGATGCCAACAACGCCTCCATCATCGACAAGCTTGGCCTGGCCCAGTAACCGAGAGTCCAGTAACTGAAGGCCCAGTAACCGAGGGCCCAGTAAACGAGAGCCCAGTGACAGACCGCTCGGTGACAGAAAGCTCACCGAGCGGTCGACTGGCACAGTCTGCAATACACCCGATTGAGCGCCGCGTCCGCGGCGCATAGACAAAGGTGCGGTAACGCCCGGGAGATCGTCATCATGCGTACCAGTGACGCGGTATCGGGAACCATGGCGGCGGCCCTCGGGGCCGCCCTCATCGTCGCTTCCGCGGACTTGAGTCCGCTGCCGCGCCAGGTCTATGGCGCCGGCACCTTCCCCAAGGTGGTGGGGGCCCTGCTGCTGTTGATGGGAGGGCTATTGGTGCTCAAGGGCCTGCGCCAACGCCAGCCCTGGGCGCGCTGGACCTCCAAGGTAACCGGCCGAGCGTTTGTGCTGGCGCTGGCGGCGGTGGTCGCCAGTGTCATCGCCTACGTGGTGCTCACGCCGCTGCTGGGTTTTCCGATCGTTGCGGTGGCGCTTCTGACGCTGTTGTTTCGCGCCTATCACCGTCGTGGTTGGGGGCGTGCGCTGTTGATCGCGGTGATTGCCACGACCGTGATCTGGATGCTGTTCGCACAGCTTCTGCACGTGCCGCTGGAGGCAGGACTGCTTGAACGGGTGCTCTACTGATGAATGAATTGATGCAAGCCGCTGCCATGGTGCTCGACGGCGAGGTGCTTTTGGTGATTGTCGCCGCCTCGCTGTTCGGGCTCTTCATGGGGGCCATCCCTGGTCTCACCGCCACCATGGCAACCGCCTTGCTGGTGCCGGTGACCTTTTTCATGGAGCCGCTGCCGGCCATCGCCGCCATCGTCTCCGCCACCGCCATGGCGATCGTCGCCGGTGACATTCCCGGTGCCTTGCTGCGCATGCCGGGGACGCCAGCGTCGGCGGTCTACGCCGACGAAGCCTACCTGATGGGCAAGAAGGGCAAGCTCGGCCTGGCGCTTGGTATCAACGTCACCTGCTCGATGCTCGGTGGCATCATCGGGGTCGCGGTGCTGGCGCTGTTTGCCCCGCGGATCGCCGAATTTGCGCTGCAGTTCACCAGCGACGAGTACTTCTGGCTGGCGCTGCTGGGGCTGTCCTGCGCGATCCTGGTCGCCGGCGGTGATCCGCTCAAGGGCGCCATCTCGATGCTGATCGGCCTGTCGCTGGCGATGATCGGCATGGACAGTGTGTCCGGCCAGATGCGCTTCACCATGGGCAGCTATGACCTGCTCGCGGGGATCTCGTTGCTGCCGGTGCTGATCGGCCTGTTCGCCATCACCGAACTGCTGCGCAGCCTGCCCAACGCCGGGCAGCGCGCCTCCAGGGTGGAAACGCCCAAGGGCAAGCTGCTCGACGGCGTGGCCCGTACCACCTGGCGCTACAAGGGCGGCGTCGCCCGTGGCGGGCTGCTCGGCACCATGATCGGTGCACTGCCGGGTGCCGGCGCCGACATCGCCTCCTGGATCAGCTACGCCATCAGTCGCAAGCTGTCGCGGGAGCCGCAGAAGTACGGCACCGGCCATCCGGAAGGGCTGGTCTCGGCCAGCGCCGCCAACAACGCGGCCCTGTCCGGCGCCTATATCCCGGCCCTGGTGTTCGGCATTCCGGGGGATACCGTCACCGCCATCATCATCGGCGTGCTGACCACCAAGGGCATCACCCCGGGCCCCGACGTCTTCACCGAGCAGGGGGCTCTGGTCAACGCCATCTTCATGGTGTTCGTGCTGGCCAACCTGTTGCTGCTGCCGCTGGGGCTGATGGCGATCAAGGGCGCCGGCAGGCTGCTGGCCGTGCCCACTGGCGTTCTCTACCCATTGATCCTGATGTTTTGTATCGTGGGGGCCTTCTCCGCCAACAACAGCATGTTCGATGTCTGGGTGATGCTCGGCCTGGGGCTGGTCGGCGTATTCCTGATGGAGAACGATTTCCCGCTGGGCCCGCTGATTCTGGCCTTTATTCTCGGCCCGATCATCGAGAGCAACTTCATGCGCTCGATCCTCAAGTCAGACGGTGACCTGATGGCCTTCGTCGACCGGCCCATCGCCATGGTGCTGGCGGGGCTGGCGATCCTGACCTGGACCCTGATCATCGCCAACGGCGTGTGGAAGGGCCGCAAGGCCGGCAAGGGCGGCGGAGTCTCCACCGAGGCGTCCTGAACAGCGAGTAGTGGTGATCCGCCCGGACAGGGCAGGAAGAGGTGAGAGGCGCCCTGTGTGGCCTAAAGGCCCAATGCGGGGCGCCTTTTGCAGTGGTAAAAGGGAGGTGGCGCCTGATGGTGAAAGCCAGGCGGCTTCCAGGGAACAGAGAACCGGAGCAAGGCAAGATGGCACAAGACGAAAAATTTTCACTGGCTTCGGCGGTCTACGAGAAGATTCTGGAAGCGATCATCGAGGGCCAGTATCCGGTCAACAAGAAGCTGCCGACCGAAGCGCAACTGTGCCAGCGCTACGAAGTGTCCCGGCCGGTGCTGCGTGATGCCCTGGCCCGGCTCAAGGAAGACGAACTGGTGGTGTCCCGGCGGGGCTCCGGCAGTTTCGTGATCCGTCAGCCCGACAGTGCGGTGCTCAAGTTCGCCCCGATCTCGAGCATCGCCGATATCCAGCGCTGCTTCGAGTTTCGTACCAATGTCGAGGCGCGGGCGGCGCACCTGGCGGCGTTGCGACGCACCCAGGACCAGCTCGACCAGATCCGTCGCTGCTACGACATCATCGATGAGGCCAACGCCCGCCACGATCTGGCTACCGACGAGGACTATCGCTTCCACCTGGCGATCACCGAGGCGGCCAGCAACCACTACTACATCACCGTGCTGAAGTCGCTCAACGAGAGCATCAAGGAAGGCATGAACCTGACCCGGGGGCTGTCTTTGATGGCCTCTCAGGAGCGCTTGAAGCTGGTCCAGGATGAGCACCTGGCGATCGTCGAGGCGATCAGCGACAAGGATGGTGAGCGCGCCGAAGCCGCCATGCGCGCCCATATCGACAACGCCCGGCATCGCATGTTCGAGGGGAGCCACTGAGGGGGCGAGCTTCCCCCACGCCGTCTCTTGTTGTTGCGACCGAGAAGGGCAAGTACTGCACCTGGATGCGGGTGTCACAGATCGGGAATCAATCTTTTGCCAAGGTTGGATACTTCGTCTGTCTCGTAGCCGAGACGGCCATAGAACTCAAGCACGCTTTCATTTGACGTACGAACGACGATGTTGATCTTCGGGCAGCCCATGGCCTTGAGAGCATCTTCGACCCTTTGCATCATCAGTTTTCCATAGCCGAGCCCCTGGATAGTCGGCGAGACAGCCAGGTAGTAGACGGAGCCTCGATGCCCGTCGTACCCGGCCATGGCAGAAGTCATCACCTCTTTTTCGACAATGCCCACGAAAAATAACTCAGGTTGGACGCTGAGCTTTCTGGAAATATCCGTGTCAGGATCGTTCCAGGGGCGGGTCAGTCCGCACTTTTGCCATAGCGCAATAGTAGCGCTCCTGTCAGCTTCTCGAAATGCTCTTATCTCCACGGTTTCGCCTATATGACAGTGTCTTGCCGAAGGTTTTTCGGCCAGAAGTCGTGTGCGGCAGTAGCGTCGAGCCGAACGACATGTGGTCAAGCTAGCCGGGGCGCGGCGGTCATGTCCAGATGGCACGCCCGAGTCCAATCGTATCCACCAGGCGGCTGACAGTCAGTCGTTTTCCCAAGGCTCGTTGCCGCCAGAGGGGATCTTGCCGACGCTGGTGAATCTCGAGGTGGCTCAGGCCAAGTTCGTGGCACTCGCTGTGATCGGTCACCCGGCCAGCGAGCGACCCCCGTCGACGATGCTCGTCGACCTCGATGGTGTTCCCCTCACGCACGTCTTTACAGGATAAGCCCCGCCGAGGCGGGGCTTATCTCTTTACAACGGTGTACAGCGGTGGCTTTCGTACTCGCAGGGCTGCTGCGGGTCGCTGCGGGGGTCAGTAGAACAGCAGCGGGTCGAGGATGCCCTGGGGATAGGTCAGGGTCAGAAACTCTGCCATGGCCAGCAGGAATGCCAGTACCCCCAGCGCCATCAGCACCGCGACCCAGGGCTTGAGCTTGGCGATGGCCAGCAGGAACACCAGGGTGAACAGAGTGGCCGTGGTGATGAAGCCCAGCGTCAGCATGGCGGCGACGAGGGCAAAGAAGCCGACCAGCCAGATGGCTTCTCGGGCGAAGGTCTGACGCTCCCAGCGGGGGCGACGTACCACGCTGCGGACGATCTCGGCCAGGCAGGCGAGGGCCATGATGGCAATCGCGAGCCGTGGCATGATGCCGCCGATCAGTGACAACTCCGAGACGTTGACCCAGGCGCTGGCCGCCAGCGCCAGCAGGGCTCCCAGCAGCACGATATCGATGATCCCCAGACGATGGGATTCAGCGTCGGGCTTTGGCTCGGTGGCCGCGGCGCCCACCGACATCGGCTGACGCCGCTTCTTGATCTGCTTGCCGATCACCGGAATGAACATGGCGGCAAGAATCATGGCGCCGATGATCAGCACGCCGGGGCGCAGGAAGGCGTCGGTGCCCTGGAACTGGACCGCCTGGTAGAAGTAGGCCTCGGCGCCCGGTGCCAGCACAAAACCGATCAGGAAGGCCGGACGTGACCAGTTGGCCTGCTTGAACAGCACGCCCAGCACGCCGATGGCACCCAGTGCGAGCAGATCGCCGGTGGCGCGGGTGGCCTGGAAGGCGGCGAACATGATCAGCACCGTGATCAGTGGCGCCAGGGTGGCAAAGGGCACCCGGGTCAGGTTGGCCACGGGCCGGGCCAGGATCAGGCAGAGCGCGGCGCCGAGGATATTGGCGAGGGCCAGCGACCAGATGATGGTGTAGGTCAGGTCCAGATGGGTCTCGATCATGCCGACCCCCGGCTGCAGGCCGAGCAGCAGCAGGCCGCCCAGGAACACCGCCGCAGTGCCTGAACCGGGCACCCCGAACAGCAAGGTCGGCACCATCGCGCCACAGGCGCAGGCGTTGTTGGCCGACTCCGGGGCGATGACGCCGCGAATATCCCCCTTGCCGAACTCGGAGCTGTCCTTGGCCGATTGCACCGCATGGCCGTAGGTCAGCCAGTCCACCACCGAGCCAGCGAGCCCCGGAATGGTGCCGACCAGGCTGCCGATGGCGGCGCAGCGTGCGACCAGCCCGCGCTGCTGGCCGACGTCCTGGATACCGCGACGCCAGCCTTCGCCCAGGCGGCAGGGCTTCTCGGCGATGGCGCCTCGCTTGACCAGCAGATCGATGATCTCCGGCAGGGCGAAGATGCCGAGGCCGACGACCACCAGCGGCAGGCCATCGAACAGGTAGTCGATGTCGAGGTTCAGACGAAATTCTCCGGTGGCCGGTGCCATGCCGATACCCCCCACCAGCAGACCCAGGCCACAGGCGGCCAGACCCTTGAACAGGTCGGCTCCCGACAGCACCGCCACCATGGAAAGCCCGAGCAGGGTCAGCATGAACAGTTCCGATGACGAGAACGACAGCACCAGCGGTCTTGCGATCAGGATAAAGCCGGTCAGTACCACGGCACCGATCAGGCCGCCGATCATCGATGACAGAAAGGCGCTGGACAGGGCCCGTGCGGCCTGGCCTTTCTTGGCCAGGGAGAAACCGTCGATGACGGTGGCCTGTGACGCGCTGGAGCCGGGAATGCCCAGCAGCACGGAGGCGAAGGTGTCGCCGGTGGGGATGACCGCCACCAGGCCCATCAGCATGCCGAGTGCGACCGTGGGCTCCATGCCGTAGAGAAAGGGCAGCAGCAGCGACATGCCGGCGATGCCGCCGAGGCCTGGAATGATGCCGACGACCAGGCCGACCAGCACCCCCAGCGTCATGAACAGCAGATGGGACAGGGTAAACAGCTGTCCCAGGCTGGAAAGAAGGATATCAAGCATGGCGTGTGGCTCTCGAGTTGTTGGTGACGCCCGAGGGCGTCTTGTTGAAGTCGTTGAGCCAGGAAGCGCCGGCCGTCGCGGCCGGCGCTTCCCGAACGGTGTCAGATCCTGGCGTTGTGCTTCTCCTCGAGCCACTTGGCCAGCCACTCACGGGTCGCCTCATCGATCGACATGGCGTCTTCCAGGTGGCGCTGGATGACGTCACCGATGACCGGGGTATAGGGACCGAGCTGGGCCTCTGCGTCCTGCTTGAACTCATCGGTGGCGACGAACTCGCGGGCTGCGTCACGGTAGGCGTCGACCAGCTCCTGAGGGGTGTCCCTGGGCACCATGATCAGCTTCTGCAGGGCGAAGCCAGAGGCGAAGAACTTACGAAACGCCTCATAGGCAGGCCCGGAGGGTGCCTCGCCGTGACGCGCCTGGTAGACCTCGTTGAAGGTCGGCAGGTCGGGGAAGGCCGGGTCGCGAACAATCTTGCCGTCGTCGTCGAGCAGGCCCAGCGAGAACAACGGCACTGCCTTGCCGGACTCGACCAGCGGGGTGACGTTGCTCAGGTAGGCCGAGCTGGTCTGGAAATCGATGTCCGCTTCGCCGCGTTCGAAGGCCAGTCGTCCCTCGCCGCGGCTGCGCATGCCGAACACCGCCTGGACGTCCGCTCCGAGCAGGTCGAGGGCGATCAGCACGGGCAGCTCGAGACCGGTGGGGTTCTGGGCGGCCAGCTTGACCGGCTGGCTGAGCAGGGCATCGATCGCCGCGTCGGCGGTGTCGCCAAGGCTCGGCTGGCCATAGACCACCCCGCCGGTGGGGGTCGCCAGGATCGGCGTCCATTCGCTGTAGTCATAGCGTACGCGGCGATCATCCAGCATCGCCGGGTACTGGGTGGAGGCCGAGGTGCCGAGCCAGTTTGAACCGTCGGCCTTGGCGCGCATGGCGAAGAGGTTGGCGCCATTGATCGAGCCGCCTCCCGGGACGTTGTCGATCATGATGGTCGGCTCGCCGGGGATATAGTCGCTGAGCCAGGGCGAAAAGAAGCGTGCCCACACATCGGTGCCGCCGCCGACGCCGAACGGCACGGTCCACTTGATATTGGCGGGTACCTCGACATCTGCGGCCTGGGCATTGCCGGCGAGGCTGGCGCCTGCGATGGCGATGCCGAGTGCCGCGGCCCTGGTAACGCGGGACAAGGCGAGGCGTGATGCGGTGAACGAGGAAGGTTTACGGGTCATCATGGCGTGTCTCCTGACGGTCGTTGTGACGATTATTATGTCGGTTGGGGAGGTGGTGATTGTTATGGCGGTTGTGGTTGTCGGGCGCGGCGGCGCTCGGCGCAGCCGGCAGCGTCCTTGTCGGTGCAGATCAGTCCGGGCCGGGGCGGCTGGAAGGCGTGCCGGGCAGAGTAGGGTCGGGCAGGGCATAGAACAGGGTGCCGCTCATGATCTTTCTGGCGGTGCGGATCAATGAGGCCCGGGCGATATCGCCGGGGTCGCCGTCGCGGTGCTCCACCTGGAGGTCGATGAACCCTGACGGGTGCTCCAGGCTGACGGCCGCCTTGAGGTCACCGGCCTTGAGCTGCCCTGCATCGATGGCGATGCGATTGGCGACGGTGCCAGGGACGCTGACGGCGCTCGCCACAGCGATGGCACCGGTGACAGCGATCGCCTTGTGACAGCGATGGGGGACAAAGTAGCGGGTGCACAGGGTGCGCTCGGCATCCTCGGCGGGCGAGGCCAGTACGGGCTTCGGTAGCACGCTGTCGCTGACGTCACCAAGCCCCATCAGCTCTCCTGCATGACGACGGATCCTCTCCAGACGCTTGAGCAGGTCGCTGTCGGCGTCCAGCTCGAGCGGCGTCTCGCGGCCACTCAGTCCAAGCTCTCGCGCGTCGATCATGATGATCGGGGTGGCCGCATCCAGGCAGGATACGGTGACACCGTCGATGGTGTCGGCGGCCTGGCCGGTCGGGAGTAGTCCCGACGTCTTGGTTCCGACGATGTCGAGAAAGCTCAGTTGAATGGCGGCGGAACTGCCGGGGACACCGCTGATGCGAGTGTCGCCGTCGTAGCGGACCTGGCCGGCGTCGGTGGGTACGTGGCACTCGATCAGTCGCTGGGTGTTGAGGTTGCGTACCCGCACCAGGGTGTAGTCCGGTTGCGGCTCCACCAGGCCGGACTCGATGGCGTAGGGGCCGACGGCAGACAGCATGTTGCCGCAGTTGGGGTTGAAGTCGACACGGCGGTTGAGTACGTCCACCTGGGCGAACAGGTAGTCCACGTCGGCGTCCGGGTGGCTGGAGCGCTCGACGATGGCCACCTTGCTGGTCAGCGGGTCGCCGCCGCCGATCCCGTCGATCTGCAGGGCGTGGCCGGAGCCCATCAGGCTGATCAGGATTTCCGCCCTGGCGGGCTCGTCGTCGGGGAGGTCGCTCATGCGCAGGAAGGGCCCGCGGGAGGTGCCGCCGCGCATGATCATGCAGGGGATGCTGTTCATCATCGTGATGCCACGCCGTTGTTGGAGGTCGTGGTATCAGCTTGTCAGGCGTCTATTGATGCTTCAAATGCAAAGTTTGGCGTCTATCAATGCGAAATGAGGATTAATGCGCTATGGTTATTAGTCCAAAAGCCTTCATGCAAGAGTGACCCGATGCAGCACCGTCTTGAATTTCTCGATCTGCAGGCCTTCATCCAGGTCGCGGAGCTGGGCTCCTTCCATGAGGCGGCTCAGCGCCTGCACCTGTCGCAGCCTGCGCTGTCACGGCGAATCCAGAAGCTCGAAGAGTTGCTGGAGGTGGGCCTGCTCGAGCGCACCACCCGGCGTACCCGGCTGACGCCGATAGGCGCCGACTTTCTGCCTCGGGCGCGACGGATGATCGAAGAGTACGAGTCCTCGATCCTCGGTATCCGCGAGCTGGCCACCCACCAGACCGGCACCGTGACCATCGCCTGCCTGCCGACCGCTGCCTTCTACTTTCTGCCAAGCGTGATCAGGGGGTTCAGCGAGGCCTGGCCGGGCATCCGTATTCGTATTCTGGATGTCAGCGCCAACGAGGGTCTCGAGAAGGTCATCAGCGGCGAGGCCGACTTCGGCATCAACATGTTCAGCGCCCAGCGGCCCGAGGTGTCTTTCACCCAGTTGATGAGAGACCCCTTCGTCTTGGCGCTGCGCTCCGATCACCCGCTGGCGGCCAGGGAGCAGATCGAGTGGTCAGACCTCGAGCAGGTGCGGCTGATCACCGTCAGTCGCGACAGCGGCAATCGCACCCTGCTGGACAATGCGCTGTCCGCCGAGGGCATCCACCTCAACAGCTTCTACGAAGTACAGCATCTGTCGACCTCGCTGGGGCTGGTGGAGTCGGGCCTGGGAGTGGCGATTCTGCCGCGCATGACCATGCCGGGCCCGGATCACGAGATCCTGTGTTCGCGGGAGCTGCCGGAGCCACGCATCCAGCGCACCATCGGCCTGGTACGCAGCAACGTGCACAGTATCTCGGGCACCGCCCAGCTGTTTATCGATCTGCTGCTGGAACAGTGGAAGCATTCGTAGGCGCAGCGAACCGCATAGCCATCTATCGCCGATTCAGTATGGATTCAGGTTCTTGCGCTACAAACAGAGGGACACACCCAAAACGGAAGGATGACGTCATGCGCAGCACACTGATGGTGGTCGCTCTTGGCCTATTGTCGACCCAGGCATTGGCAGGTCCCGGCCACGCTCAATCGGACGCCATGGACCCCGATCAGGCGGATCGCACCATCGCCGTCGAGGCCGGCGATATCTGGTTCGACCCGGAAAGCTTGAGCGTTGCCCCCGGGGAGGTGGTGGCCTTCGAGGTCACCAACAGCGGTCAGCTCGAGCATGAGTTCGTGATCGGCTCCGCCGAGGCTCAGAACGAACACCGCAAGATGATGCGTGAGATGGCCTCGGGAGGAGGGCATGGCATGCAAGGTGACGGCCACGACATGAGTCAGATGCAAGGCGCCATGGACATGCCGGCGGTGACTCTGGCGCCGGGAGAGACCAGGACGCTTGTCTGGCAGGCGCCGGAGCAGGGGGCATCGCTGACCTTCGCCTGCAATGTACCCGGACATTTTGAAGCGGGCATGCATGGCACCCTGAGTGTGGGAGAATAGGCGGCAAGCCTGGGACGGGGCCACCCCGTCCGGCTCGAGTGAGGCGTGGCATGCCTGGGCCCGCTGGCAGGGAGATGATGGTGATGAAGCTGTTGCTGGTCGAGGACGATGACCTGCTCTGCGAGAGTCTGAAGGATACGCTGGATGATCATGGCTATCGCGTCGACGTTGCCGAGCGACTGAGCGTGGCAAAGGCGCTGTTGCACAGCGAAGAGTATGCACTGATGATCCTGGATATCGGCCTGCCCGATGGTTCGGGGCTCGACTGGCTCGAATTCCAGCGTGAACACGGCCTAGGCCTCCCGGTGCTGATCCTGACGGCTCGCGATGCCTGGCAGGACAAGGTGGACGGCCTTCGTCGGGGGGCTGATGACTACCTCACCAAGCCCTTTCACGAACAGGAACTGCTGGCGCGGATACAGGCGTTGCTGCGGCGGCGTACCGAATTGACGGCGCGGCTGATCGTCAATGGCATCCGCCTTGACGAGGAGCAGCGCCAGGTCAGTTGCGCGGGAGGCCCATGGCAGACGCTTACCGCCACCGAGTTCTGCCTGCTGCGCTACCTGATGCACCACCCTGACCGGGTGCACTCCAAGACGAAGCTGCTCGATCAGCTCTACGCCCTGGAGCAGGATGCCCCGGCGCCCAACCTGGTGGAGGTCTATATCGCGCGCCTGAGGCGTCTGCTGGGCAAGCATGTCATCCAGACCCGCCGAGGCCAGGGGTACGTGCTTGTTTCGCATTAGACGCAATAGTCTCCGTCTGCGCCTGCTGGTCAGCCTCGGGGCGGTGTCCCTGCTGGTCATGGGATTGACCTGGTTCATGCATGGCCTGCTGCTGCGCGAGACCGCGCGGGACTTTCTGGGTGACCGACTGCGTCAGGAGGCGGAGTATCGCCTGGCGCAACTGCGTCAAGCCGCAGACCCGGTACCGGCCCCCACCTTGCCCTCGAGCCTGTCGGCCGAGGTCTTTCATCACCTGTACGTGCTCAAGCGCGGCGAGCTCGTCACCACCTCCCATCCGAGCTGGTTGTCGGCGCTGACGCCCCACCTGGATGGGCCTGACAGGTCGCTGCTGGATGTACACCTGGAGGGACGTCACCTGCTGGTGTTGAGGCGAACCTTTACGGTGGACGGCAGGCCTGGGGTGCTGCTCATCGGAGAATCCTTCGACAGCGTCGAGGAAGGCCTTGCGGCCCTGCACTGGTGGATTGGCGCCATCGCAGGTCTGGTGCTGCTGGCTCTTTCGCTGCTTAACGGGTTGGCGGTCAATGCCGCCCTGCGGCCACTGGATCTGTTGCAGCGCCAGCTGGCCGAGCTGCGAAGTGGTCAGCGACAGCGTCTCAGAATGAAGGTGCCGCAGGAGTTCCGCCCTCTGGTCTCGCAGCTCAACCGTCTGATGGACAGCCAGGAGCGCCGATTGGTGCGTTCGCGTAACGCCGTTGCAGACCTGTCCCATGCGCTCAAGACCCCTCTGACAGCGGTGATGCAGGCGCTGCGCAGCAAGCGTGAGCTTGATAAATCCCGCCGTGAGCGTCTGCTGGAGCGGTTGACGCTGATGCAGGAGTTGATGGAATCCCATCTGCGTCAGGCGCGTCTGGCGGGCCCCGGTGGCGGCCAGCACACCCGGGTCAAGCGGGAATTTGACCAGCTTTTCGACATGTTTCGAAGCCTCTACCCCGACAAGCGCTTCGTCATGGCGCTCGGGGACGCCGAGGATGCCTGCATCGAGATGGAGCGACAGGACTTCCTGGAAATGATCGGCATCGTGCTCGACAACGCGGGCAAGTGGGCCAACCAGTCGGTGTGGCTCGCGCTGACGTTGGGGCGATGTCTAGAGCTGAAGATCCAGGATGATGGCCCCGGAGTGGCGGCGGAGTTGCTGCCGTTGTTGGGCCGGCGAGGGCAGAGGCTGGATGAAGGGCGGCCAGGCAACGGCATTGGCCTGTCGATTCTGCTTGAACTGGTCGAGCAGTACCGGGGAGAGGTCGGCTTTCGGGCGGCGCCCAGCGGTGGACTCGAGGTGACCATCCGCTTGCCGTTGGCGCTGGCGTCAACCTCCGAGAGAGAGGCCGTGCGTTAAGGATTCAGCTGGCTTTCAGCTTGGCGATGGAAGATGGCAGAAGTTCATCGCACAGGAAGACAGCACCCATGTCGACGACACTTCTGCCGCCACATCGGCTATCACGACGAGGATTCATCAAGGGAAGCGCGGCCCTGGGAATCGGCACCGCCGCCCTCGGTCTGGCGCCTGCCTGGGCCAACCCCTGGGGGCAGACCTCGAGTTACCCCAAGGGAGTGGAAAGCGGTCCGGATATCTCGCTGGCCATTCGTCGCCAGAGCGTGCCCATCGCTGGCCAGTCTGCACGGCCGATTACCCTCAACGGCACCAGCCCTGGCCCCCTGATCCGGCTCAAGGAAGGGCAGGACGTGACGCTGCGGGTGACCAATCTGCTGGACGAGCCCACCTCGATTCACTGGCACGGCATTCTCCTGCCGCCTGAGATGGATGGCGTCCCCGGCGTGAGCTTTGCCGGCATCATGCCGGGCGAAACCTTTACCTACCGCTTTCCCCTCCGTCAAAGCGGCACCTACTGGTACCACAGCCACTCAGGACTGCAGGAGCAGATTGGCCATGTGGGCCCCCTGGTCATCGACGCCGAACAGCGCGAACCCTTTCGCTATGACCGCGAGCACGTGCTGCTGCTGACCGACTGGAGTTTCGAGGACCCCTCGACCATCTTCCACAACCTGAAGACCGGGGAGGGGTACTACAACTTCCAGGAGCGCACCCTGGGAGACTTCATCGCCGATGTGGACCGTCAGGGGCTCGCCTCCACCTGGGAAGCGCGTGCCATGTGGGGCCGGATGCGCATGAGCTCCCGTGATATCGCCGATGTTACCGGCGCCACCTACACCTATCTGCTCAACGGTCATTCACCCGATGACAATTGGACTGCCCTGTTTCGCCCCGGCGAGACGCAGCGGCTACGTGTCATCAATGGCTCCGCCATGAGCTACTTCGACGTGCGGATTCCGGGGCTCGAAATGACGGTGGTGGCGGCCGACGGCCAGCCGGTTCGGCCCGTGCCCGTCGAGGAGTTCCGCATCGGGGTGGCGGAAACCTATGACGTTCTGGTGACGCCGAAAGACGATGTGGCCTACACCATCTTTGCCGAGTCCATGGACCGAAGCGGCTTTGCCAGGGGGACCCTGGCGCCGCGTATGGGGATGGTGGCGCCGCTGCCGGAACGCCGACGTATTGCCGATCGAGGAATGGAGGCCATGGGAGCCCACGAGGGCATGGATCACGGCTCGATGGCCGGTATGGATCACTCGAGCATGGCGGGCATGGATCACGGCTCGATGGCCGGTATGGATCACTCGAGCATGACGGGCATGGATCATGGCTCGATGGCCGGTATGGATCACTCGAACATGGGCGGCATGGATCATGGCTCGATGACCGGTATGGACCACTCGAGCATGGCGGGAATGGATCACGCTCAGATGGACAGTACGGAGAGCGCCACTGGTACAGCCATGCTACCGGTGGGCGTGGCGCAGCCTGGCTCCCGCCTCGATCAGCCTGGAATCGGCCTGGATGCCCGCGAGCGTCGTGTGCTGGTGTATCAGGACTTGAAGGCCATCGCGCCATGGCCTGACCGTCGTCCTCCTGGTCGCGAACTCGAGCTTCATCTGACCGGTAACATGGAACGCTACATGTGGTCCTTCGACGGCAAGAAATTCAGTGAGGTCTCGGGGCCGATCCACTTCGACAAGGGCGAGCGTCTGCGCCTCATCCTGGTCAATCGCACCATGATGGAGCACCCGATCCACCTGCACGGCATGTGGATGGAGCTGGAGAATGGTGCCGGCGAGCTGATTCCGCGCAAGCACACCCTGAACGTCAAGCCTGGCGAGCGCCTTTCTGCACTGATCACGGCGGATGCCGAGGGCAGCTGGGCGTTCCACTGCCACCTTCTTTATCACATGGACGCCGGCATGTTCCGCGTCGTCAAGGTTGCCTGAGGAGAGATGACGCATGGAAATTCGTGTGGGCCGTATTTGCCTGGCAGCGCTATCGGGCCTTGGGTTGTCGTCGCTGGCGCTGGCTGAGGATGGCTACGACGCGCCAGATCACTGGCCGTCGCCGATGCAGGAACATCTGCGTGGCTCGGTGCTGGTCGACCGTCTGGAATACGTCTGGCCGTCTGAAGACAGCGAGGCAGTAACCTGGGATTTTCAGGCCTGGTACGGAGGCGACGTTCATCGCGTCTACCTGAAGGGGGAAGGGGATAACACCCAAGGGGATGGCGAAGATGCGGAATTTGAATCACTGGATCTGCTGTATAGCCGACTGATCGCCGACTTCTGGGAGCTACAGGGAGGGCTTGGCTACCAGGGCGGGCTTGGCAGCGATGACCATCCCGAGCGCTATTTCGGCGTGATCAGTCTGCAGGGGCTGGCGCCCTACCGGTTGGAAACCGAGCTGGATCTTCGTGTCAGTGACGATGGTGACACCTCCTTGAGTCTGGAGCAGGAATATGATCTGCGACTGACCCAGCGGCTTTATCTGCAGCCTCGCCTGGAAATGGAAGTGGCGTTCGATGATGCCGAGGAGTTCGGTGTAGGGGAGGGATTCAATTCCTTGCGCACCGGCCTGCGCCTTCGCTATGAGCTACATCGCAAGTTCGCGCCCTATATCGGCGCCTATTGGCAGAAACTTTATGGTGATACTGCCGATATGGCGCGTGATGAAGGCGATCAAGTGGAGGACACCGCAGTGGTTGCCGGGCTGCGCGTCTGGTTTTGATGCCTCTGCGCCTACGGTTGCCATTCAGGCCGCTGGCGGGATCTGCTTCACTACGCCGTTTTTCAATGTTTCAGCGTAGATTAAGCCAGATGACACATCATGAAGGTGCCAACATTCAAAGGAGGTAATCGTTATGAAATTGTGGCAACACATGATGGGTGTAGCTGTCCTCGTGGGCGTTTCTCTACCGGTATGGGCTGCGCAGGGCCATTCGCAGGAAGCCGAAATCTTGCGGCAAGGTGTGTCTGCCACCCAACAGCTTCGTGGTGCACCCGTGCGTTACCGGTTGCCGATCGAAGAGGAAGGAATGATCGTCGTCAGCAGTGAACATCTTGCCAGCGACTCGAGTCAGTCGATGAGTATCGAGGGAAGGCTGTATTCCCCCGCGGGGCAGCTGGTGGCCAGCGACGCGGACAACAACGGCCACTTCCTGCTGGAGGAGCCTGTCACTCCCGGAAACTATGAGCTTGAAGTGCGAGGCAGTGTGCTTGGCAGCGCCAATGAAAACAGTGGTCGCTACAGTCTGCATGTCGGCTTCGAATAAACGTTGCATCGTGCCAGAGAAAACCCGCCAGGCAATACCTGGCGGGTTTTTGCTACGCGTCTGGAACGGCCAGATCAGGCGCGCTCTACATCAGAAGTGCCTTGGCCGGCATCCACAGGCCCATCAGCAGCATGATCAGGTTCTCGCTCAGGGAAACGAAGCCCAGGGGAACGTTGCTGTTGCCGCCGACGCAGGCGCACTTGAGTTCGCGCTTGTCGATGTAGACCGCCTTGAACACCGAAATGGCCCCCACGGTACCGATGAACAGGGCCACAGGCGCGGCGATCCAGATCAGGCTGCCTGCCAGCATCAGTATGCCGGCCAGTGTTTCGGCGTAGGGGTAGATGTAGCCGTAGCGTACATCGCGTTGGGCCAGCAGGTCGTAGTTCAGGAACATGGTGCTGAAGCTTTCCACGTCCTGCAGTTTCTGCAGGCCCAGCAGAACCATGGCCGAGGCGACGGCGAACTCGATGGTGCGCACTGAGACCAGCGACTGGCCGGACACCCAGCCCACCGCCAGGCCGATCAGCAGGGCCGTGGCGAAGATGGCGATGACAGGACGGTAGCTGACTTCCTTGTCGCCGGGCACGCTCATGCCGAGGTAGCGGCGCAGCTGCTCGTAGCCGCCGATGCGCTCGTCGCCGATGTACACCTGGGGTGTGGTGTCCACGTCGGCTTCCTGCTTGAAGCGGTCGATGGCTTCACGTGACGTCAGGGTGTGGTCGTCGACCTGGTAGCCCTTGCGCTTGAGCAGCGACAGGGTCTTGAGGCCGAAGGGGCAGAGGTGCTCCGCGGTCTTCATGCGATAGAGGCGGGCAGTGCTGGATGAGGCCCGCTGCGCCGGGCTTGCTGTGTTCGTGCTCATTTCCTCTCCCTGTGGTGGTTGAGAAAAGCCCAGACAGGCCAGGGTGGTGGCCCCTGAGGCTTCCGTCACTACTGTGCAAGTTCGAGCATCTTCACCACAGACTAAAACCCTTGTGCAGCACAAGGGTCAAGGCGATACGGTCATCGGCTGGTTAGTCCTGGACAACCTGTGCAGGGGGATCCAGGTGGCGGGATATATCGGCTCGGGACCGGGCGATAGCGCGATCGACGAGGGTGGGGGCGATGGCGTTGATCAGGGCGAACAGGCGCTCCTTGCCGCCGAGAGCGGCGCGACGTTGGCCACTTTTCAGCTGCGTGATGATGGCATCGGCCACGCGCTCGGGGCTGTCCACGGTGTTGCCAAGGGCCTCGTTCATGGCTTCGGCGTCGGGGCCGTTCATGGCGGTCCGGGTGGCGCGGGGGGCCAGGTACTGCACCCGGACCGAGGTGTCTTCCAGTTCCCGCGACAGCGCTTCGGCGAAGCCCTTGAGGCCGGCCTTGCTGGCGCAGTAGGCGACATAGCCCGGGTGGCCGATATGCCCCAGCAGCGAGCCAACGAACAGCAGGTTGGCGCTGGGTTGTCCGAGAAACAAGGGCAGCAGGGCCTGGGTCAGCAGCAGGGTCGAGGTCAGATTGGTATCGAGCACCCGGGTGACGTCGTCTGGCGAGGCTTCGCGAAACCAGCCCAGGTGATTGATGCCGGCCAGGTGGACCAGCGTCGAAGGTCGTTGCTCGGGAACTGTCTGACTTAGCTGGTCGAGTAGCCGCTGGCGGCCCATCGCGGTGGTCAGATCGACGCCAGCGACGAGGGTGTGTCTCGAGGCAGCCTTGCCAAGCTCGCCCGCCAGGGCGCTGAGCTTGCCCTCATCACGCCCTGCCAGCCACAGGCTGGCGCCTTCGGCGTCAAGCCGCTTTACCAGCGCCGAGCCGATGCCGCCAGTGGCGCCGGTCACCAGAATCCTGCGCTCGCTCAGTGATGGCATGAGTTTGCCTCCAGCGCTTCGTCCGTCCAGTGCTCGGCGTCTCGCAGGGCGGCGTCATGGACCGCGCCATAGAGGCGATAGAAGGCGCGGGCCGAATGGATGATCTGGGCCTGCTCCTCGGTGTCGGTGATGGTGTCCATAAGTTCGGCGAAGAAGGCCATATGGGAGATGTCCAGTTCGCCGTGGGAAAACAGGTAGTGGAAGGCGTCATCGGTCAGGCCCAGACTATCGCGGATGGCCCTGCCGGCGGCGCTGGCCGCCGAGGTGCTGGTACCCTCGAGCACCAGTACCATGCCGAACATGGCCAGCGGATGGCGCCGTCTGATGCTGTCGTAGGCGTAGGACACCATCCATTCCGTCTCGAACAGTGGTGGGCGTGAACGTGCGTGGTGCCGATCGACGCCGGTGGACTCGAGGTCATCGAGTATCCAGTGTTCGTGGCCCTTTTCCTCGTCGATGTACTCGGCGATGGCCATGCGCAGGTTGTCGCGCAGCACGAAGTTCGGAGCGGACAACTCGGCGCCGCAGGCCATCATCAGTGAGACGGTGTGGCGTACATGGTGATAGGCCTGGGCGAGAAAGGCGCGATATTCGGGCAGCGTGATCTTGCCACCCTGGGCGCGCCCGATCAGTTCTCCTCCCATCAAGGCTCGGCGTTCGTCTTTGGTGGCAGCGAGCAGGTGGCGGTAGAAACCGTCGGGCTTGCCGTTATCGACAGGTGGCGAGGTGACGATCGGGGTATCGGTCAGCGTGTTCATGGGGGCGGGGGTTCCTGTGGGTATGAAGGGAGGCCGTCGGCGGCGGAGGAAAGCGCTGCTGATACCTGCTCATGGCCGGGGAAGGTTCTGGCGACAAGCCGCTCGATGTCGCAGCGACGGCGGAGCTGAATGCTGGCCCGGCGCAGGCGTCCGTTGGCGGTCAGTTCGTTGCTGGCGATCGACAGCGGCTCGGCGACGCCTGGCAGTTGCCGCATCAACGACTGCCAGCCGCGGACCCTGGCGTAGTCGGGCAGGCGCTGATTGAGCGCGGTGATGTGGGCTTCCAGGCGGGGGGGCTGGATAGCGGCTGAAGGACTAAGGAGCGCCAGCACCCCCGGCAAGCCTTCGCCGAAGACGAAGGCACGATCGATACCGTCGATGAGCTCGAGCTCCGCCTCGAGCCACTCGGGACAGAGATTGCGTCCGTTCGACAGGATGATGACGTTGCGCTGACGCCCGTCCAGGCGCCAATGACCGTCCGCCAGGCGGTGACCGAGATCTCCGCTGGGCCAGGGCATCTCGGTTGATGGAACCTGATGATCGGACGCCAGATAGCCGAGCATGCGACGACCGTGGACCAGCAGTTGCCCCTGCTCATCGGTGCTTAGGCGCAATCCCTTGAGGGGGCACCCGACACGGCCATCCTGGGGCTCGTCCGGGCGGCTCAGACAGACCACCGAGCCCATCTCGGACATGCCGTAGCCTTGGGCGACAGGGAGTCCCAACTGGGTTGCCTGTTCGAGCAGGCGGCGGGGCACCTGGCCCCCGCCCACGGCGACTAGCGACAACACCTGTTGCCAACCGTTTGCCGCAGAATGATGTGAGGCCAGGTGAGTTAGCGCCTTGAGCAGCGCCGGTACCAGAATCAGGCTGTCGGGTCGGCGCTTGGCCAGCCAGCGTTGCCACTGGTCGGGGTCTAGCGTACCGCTGCCATGGAGCCCGGCAAGATCGGGCGTATCGATAACGATCGCGGCTCCCCGCCAGAGCGCGAAGAGTGCGCCGGCCAGATGTTCGAGCAGCACCGCCATGGGCAGCACCACGCCGTGACGATGGAGGGGAACACCTGCAAGGCGCTGTTCCAGCCCTTCGATGACCGACTCGAGATGAGGCCCGGACAGGCAGACCCCCTTGGGGGTGCCGGTGGTACCGGAGGTAAAGGTGATCAGTCGCGTTCCGTCCGGCAGTGGTGCGGGTGTCGAGGGGCGCCGGAACAAGGCGATGGACAGGCCGGCCGGAGCGTCGAGTGGCTGGCGCTTGAAGTCGTTTGCGCAGTCGGAGGGCAGCCAGGCGTCCAGCGGGCTGTCCTGCGCGATCAGAAGCCCGTCCAGCCCGGTGGTATCGAGCAGGTGGTTGAGCTGTTGTTCGCTGAAAAATGCAGGTATCGGGGTGATCGGCAGGCCAGCCCGCCAGGCAGCGAGCTGGGCGACCAGCCAGCCAGGAGAGTTGTGACCCAGCAGGCCCA
Organism: Halomonas sp. YLB-10; assembly: GCF_003856855.1. Taxonomy (NCBI): domain Bacteria; kingdom Pseudomonadati; phylum Pseudomonadota; class Gammaproteobacteria; order Oceanospirillales; family Halomonadaceae; genus Halomonas; species Halomonas sp. YLB-10. The sequence continues at coordinate 48,735 of NZ_RRCU01000001.1, read as the reverse complement.
GGTGGGAAACGCCCGACTGCTCGAGTTGGTGCGCGACAGCGTCGGTGGCGGCCTCCAGTTGCCGGGCGGTAAGTCGGATGTCGGCGCCATCCGGGGATTGCCCGATCAGGCTCTCCGCATCCGGCGACAGCCTCGCCCTTTGGCGCAGGCGCTGGTGTAGCCTATCCATGGGGCATGTCCCCGGCCGCGGAGCAGGCGTGGACATGGGGTAGCCCCGGTACGGGATCTGCCGCCTCCGGGGCAAGCTGTGCTGCGCCGGCGAGAAGCAAAGCGCCGAGCGGGGTGGCGCGCATGCTGTTGGCCACCTCGAGGGGGCGAATCACCACGACCCTGGGGTCCCGCTCGTAATACCGTCCCCAGTCCACAGGGTTGTCCAGGCAGTGGCGATGGGCGCGACCGATCGTGTGCATCTCGATGCCGAGCCGGGCGAGGCCGTTGCGCACGTCCCTGGACGCGGTCACCACCAGCCAGTCGATACCCAGTCGCTCGAGCACCACCACCAGCGACAGCATCAGCCGTCGGCCGGCGCCTGGCGATGCGCTGGCCAGGGCGCCGACCTCCATGACCTGGTGGCGCGGCGGCGCAAGGTCGCAGAGGCCACGAGTGGCGAGCACCATCTCGACAGGTGCCTCGAGGTAGTGTTCCACCATGAGAGGGCCTTCATCGGCACGCCTGAGCCCCGTGGTGGCGACCAGCGCGCCATGGGGGGCTCGCAGTGTCAGCAAGCGCTGGTAGGGGTTGCTGATGGAGGCATTGTGATGGAGACGATAGACGTCGGAGATGAAGGCGTTTGCCTCACCCAGCCGCTCCGGGGACGCCCAGCACAGGCCGGAGGGCATGTTCGGCTCGGGAGCATCCGTGTGGGCTGTCGTCTTCGAGGCCGATGCTGCGATTGCCGGGGCCATGTCATCGCGTCCTTGAAAGAGGAGTTGATGGCAAGGCTAGGCTGCCTAGCTTAGCGAAAACTTAACGTTCGCAGATGACTAACCTGTAGCGCGCACAGGTGGCCTGAGTGGACGCAAGAGATGGTGCTAGGCTGATCCTGCAGGGTCCGGTAAAGGAGGTATCCATGTGCGGCCGTTTCGCCTGTTACACACCTTTTGCTCAGCTGGCGGCGCTGATGCGCTTGCCGGTGGCGCCGCGCCTGCCCGAGCAGGAGCCGCCACCTCGCTACAATGTCGCGCCGGGCACCTGGATCACCTCGCTCGCCATGGACGGGGAGGGCGTACCTTCCTTTACCTCGATGTGGTGGGGCTATCGACCCCACTGGGCCCAGGCCGGGGCGCCGGAGCCGATCAACGCCACCGTGGAGAAGGTCGCCACCTCGCGCTATTTTCGTGGGGCCTTTGCTCGCCATCGCTGCCTGGTGCCGGCGGACGGCTGGTACGAGTGGCTGCCGGGCGAGGCCGGCAAGCAGCCCTATTTTTTATGTCGTGAAGATCGCGCGCCGCTGTGGCTGGCGGCAATCTTCAGTGAAAGGGCCGACGGCAGGCCGGGCCTTGCCATCCTTACCGAACCCGCCCGGGGCTGCGCGAGTCAGGTGCACGCTCGGATGCCGCTGGCGCTGGACGACGGCAGCCTTGAACCCTGGCTCGATCCTGCCCTGAGTGATCGCGACGTCATGCGCCAGACGGTGCGGCATCTACCCGCTGGCGCCTTCGAGGCATGGCCGGTCTCGACCAGGGTCAATCGGGCGGGAGAGGAAGGAAGTGACTTGATGCAAGCCGTCCAGGCACCGGGCTGACCGTCGGATCTGAAGCGCCCATCTGCATGCCCTGGCTGCGGTGATGTTCCAGGTGCTGCGCGGCTTGTCCGCCCCGCGCCGATGGGCTAAGGTCGAAGGCGCATGGCACGGGGTGTCCCGCACGATAGCGGGGCTGAGAAACACCCGTCGAACCTGATCCAGTTCATACCGGCGAAGGGATGTCAGCGCAGTCGTCAGTCCAGGGGTCGGCGTGCGTTCCTCGCCTCGACCAAGGACCCGCCAGATGACCCTTTCCGACGCCTCACGCGCTACCTCCGCAAGCCCGCCCGCGCTTCCTATTTCCCGCCAGCTGGTCGTCGTCACCGGCGCCGGACGTGGCCTCGGTGTCAGCCTGGCGCGCAGCTTCCTCGAGCAGGGCGCGCGGGTGGTGGTCAACTATCGACGCAGCGAAGAGGGCGCCAACGCGCTGGTAGCCGACTATCCCGAGCAAGCCCTGGCGGTGGCCGCCGACGTCTGTGATCGCAGCGCCGTCGATGCCATGTTCGCGCGTGCCCGCGAGCACTTCGGCGCACCGGTCACCACCTTGATCAACAATGCGCTGCCGGACTTCGCTTTCAACGGCGACGCCCGTCCCGGTCCCGACGAGCTGACCTGGGAGCACCTCGATCATCAGCTTCAGGGCGTCGCCCGGGGAGCACTGAACACGGTGCAGGCGTCGCTTGCCGGCATGCGTGAGGCCGGCTTTGGTCGCATCGTCAATATCGGTACCAACCTGTTCCAGAACCCGGTGGTGCCCTACCACGACTACACCGCCGCCAAGGCGGCGCTGCTGTCGCTGACGCGCACCCTGGCCCACGATCTGGGCCCGGACAACATCACCGTGAACATGATCTCCGGGGGCCTATTGCGCACCACCGATGCCTCCCGCGCCACGCCGGAGGCGGTGTTCGATCTGATCGCCGCCAGCACGCCGCTGAGACGGGTGACCACGCCGCAAGAGTTTGCCGACGCTGCGCTACTGTTCGCCTCGCCCTGGTCGCGAGCGGTCACCGGCCAGAACCTGGTGGTCGACGGCGGACTGGTGAAGGACTGATGGCCAGCATGCACCTCAATCTGTTCATCATGGGCTGTGGCCACCACAAGGCGGCCTGGCGTCATCCCCGTTCCAGCGTCGAGCGCCTGGCCGATATCCGCTACTACGAGGAGCTGGCGCGGCTCGCCGAGCGGGGTCGCTTCGATGCGGTGTTCTTCGCCGATGGTCACGCCGTGGGCAGCGTCGCCGACGGCCCGCTGTGGACCCTGGAGCCACTGACCATGCTGGCGGCCATGGCGCGGGCCACCGAACACATCGGGCTGATCTCGACCGTCTCCAGCACCTTCTATACGCCGTTTCATGCTGCGCGCATGCTGGCCTCGCTGGACCATATCTCCGGCGGACGCCTGGGCTGGAACCTGGTGACCTCGATGTTCGACAGCGAGGCGCGCAACCATGGGCTCGAGGCCATGCCAAGCCACGCCGAGCGCTATGCCCGGGCGGAGGAATTCGCCAATACCGTGCTGGCGCTGTGGGACTCCTGGAGTGACGACGCCCTGGTGAGGGATCGCCAGGGCGATTACGTCGACGCCAGCCGGGTCGGTCCCGTTCACCATCACGGCGAGCACTTTCTGGTGGATGGCCCGCTGACAGTGCCGCGTCCGCCCCAGGGCCACCCGGTGCTGTTCCAGGCCGGCGCCTCGGATCAGGGCCGTGACCTGGCCGCGCGCTACGCAGAGGCCATCTACGCGGTGGCCTACGATCTGCCCTCGGCCCAGGCCTACTACAGCGATCTTCAGGCCAGGGTAAAGGCCGCGGGCAGACCGAAGGTCGCGATCATGCCGGGGCTTGTCACCTACGTCGGCTCCACCGAAGAGGAGGCCAGACGCAAGCAGAGGGAGCTCGACGAACTGTTGCCGGTGGACAGCTCCCGGCGCCAGTTGAGTCAGTTCATCGGTCAGGACGTGAGCGACTGGGAATTGGATGCCCCGGTGCCCGAGTTGCCGCCACTGGAGGCCTTCAGCGGGCCCAAGGGGCGCTACGCCACGATTCTGCGGATCATCGAGAGCGAACGACCGACGCTGCGCCAGTTGCTGGGACGGCTCGCCGCCGGTGGCGGCCACTGCACCATGGTCGGCACCCCGGAGCGTATCGCCGACGAGATGCAGCGCTGGGTCGAGCAGGGCGGGGCGGACGGCTTCAACCTGATGCCGCCGTCGCTGCCGGACAGCATCGAGGACGTGGTCGAACAAGTGGTACCGGAACTGCAGCGCCGCGGGCTGTTTCGACGCGAGTACCAGGGCCGCACCCTGCGCGACCACCTGGGGCTGGCGCGTCCCGAGCGCTGATGAGCCGGAACTGCCAGGGCCCCTGATCGCCAGGCCTTGAAACGACAACAGCGGGACGCGTCAGCACGTCCCGCTGTTTTTTATCACGCCTTGCCAGGCTGTCAGCGTGGCGGTGTCAGCTCTGGAAACGCCGCACCAGACTGCCCATGCGGGTGAAGTCATAGTCCTGGCGGGATGGCAGCAGCTTCATCAGCACCAGCGAGACTAGCACCGGCACGAAGGCCGCCAGCAGGAAGGATTCCAGCAGGGTGGCGGTACCGCCGCTGGGAGACGGGAACATCGCCAGGCCGGCGACCAGCCCTGCAGCGGTGCTGAGGACCGCGTTGCGCCCGTCGTAGCGGCGATTGAACAGACCGAAGAACACCGGGAAGGCCGCCGCCGAGCACAGCAGGTCCGCCAGCAGGAACAGATAGAGCACGCTGTAGCCCTGGGCTGCCACCCAGGTCACCGGCACCGCTGCGGCGACGATCAGCCAGCGTGCCAGGCGCATCAGGGTGGCTTCGCTGGCCTGGGGCAGCAGCCGGTGCATGTCGACGGCGATGATGCTGGAGGTGGCGTTGACGGTGGTGTCGGCGCTGCTCATCACCAGGGCCAGACCCAGCGGAATCAGGGCCAGGGCGAACCACAGCGGCACCTCGGACAGCAGCACGCTGAACAGCGCCACCGAGCCGTCTCCCTCGAGCCCGAGGCCGACGAACGCCAGGCCGAACAGGCCCATCAGCACGATCACCGGAAAGTTGAACAGCCCTGCGATCCAGAAGCCCCGCCGCAGCACCTTGCTGTCCCGGGCGGCGTAGATGCGTTGCCAGGTACCCTGGTAGAACAGGCCGGTCAGCATCACCGCGATAAAGAACGTCAGGCCGGCACGCAGGCCACCGGCATCGGTGACATCCAGCAACTGAGGCGCACGTTCCTGCAGGCCCTCGAGCGTCGGCGCGACGCCGCCGGCGGCCTGCCAGCCGAACACCAGCAGCAGCGCCAGCAACGGCAGGATCACCAGCATCTGTACCTTGTCGGTGAAGATGGTGGTGCGCAGGCCGCCGTAGAAGGTGTAGAGCAGGGTCGCGATCATCACTACGCAGGCGGTCAGCCACAGCGGGATCGGCGCCAGCAGGGTGACCATATGGGCGATTGCGGTGAGGCCTGCCGCCAGCGAGATGAACAGATAGAACAGCATGATCGTCAGGGTGAAGGCGTACATGGTGCGCCCGTAGCGATGGATCACGAACTCGGTAAGGCCGTGGCCTTCGGGGATCAGCTCACGCATGCGTCGTCCCAGCGGGATCATCACCAGGCGCGGGACCATGGAACCCAGCGCATAGCCGAGTACGGCGCCGATGCCGCCCCAGGTGGCCGCCTGGGCGGGGCCGAACAGGATCCAGGTGCCCAGGGTGGTGGCCACCAGGGTCAACACCGTGGCGCGGGTGTTCTGGCTGTTGCGAGCCGAGATGTAGTCATCCAGGCCGCCCTGACGACGTCGGGCATAGATCAGGCCGGGGATGGCAAAGATGGCGGCGCACAGCAGAAGCCACAGCGCCGTCCAGGTGGGATCGAGCATCATCGAAAGAAGACCTCTTTCTTGTCGTTGTCCGCAGGGACCGGTGGACAGGCGGGACGAGCGGCGGACAGGAAGAAAGAGGAGATAACGCAACCATCCTTCCCTTCGCCGGCATGACCCGGATCAGGTTCAAAGGGTTACCGCGTGATGCGGAATCTCAGCCGTCAGGCTCCCCCAGGAATGCGCACAGCGTAGGACCGCCTCCGATGGCTGTCAATTGGCGCTTTGGCCGCAGCGACGGGGCGTCAGACGGTGGGCGAGGTGCGCAGGCTGTGCCAGCCATCGTAAAGCCAGTTCGCCGCTCGGCTTGGATCGATGTCAGTCATCGCCAGATAGCCATGACAGCAGGCCTCGCGGCTCGCTCGCGCAATGGTCGAGGCGTCGGTGGCGTCCATCACCAGGGTGCGTCGGTGCCCGCCGCCGCCGCGCAGGAAGGGAGCTGCGGGCGCGCGCTGGAACTCGACGCCTGCCGGCAGGGGCGCTGTCGAGTGATGCGTGTCGGGGTAGTCCGGGGCGCACAGGATGACCTCGAAGCCGAGCCGTTGTCCCTGGCGCGCCAGGTCGGCATTGACCGGGGAGTGGCCGGTCAGCACCAGACGCAAGGCCGGCTGGATCAGCACCTCGACGACGTCGTCGCCGATCTGGACCAGCGGACTGGTTGGCGTGGGTCGCTGCAGGTTCATGGACGTACTGCCCAGGCTGACGCGGCGAATCAGCGATGGCTGGCCGGCGAGCGTTGCATGGATGACCTCCAGGTGCACCAGGGTCTCGCTGCTCGGTGACAGGCGCTCGACCAGGCAGGGGGTGCCATCGTTGGCGTTGTTGTCGATATTGACCAGACAGGCGCCGCCGTCCCGGGCCTGGGGCAGCAAGATGGGCTGTCCGGCGTACCCGGGGCCATCGGCATCGCTGGTGACGCTCAGGTGGGGGAAGGCGGGAGCAAGGGTGTCCAGACGCGTGCAAAGCCAGCTGGTATCCCCGCGATTGGCCAGCGTCAGGGCGTGTTCGATGGCGACAAGGTCCTGGTGGTTCATGGGCAGCTCCCGCGGCGGTGTCGGCGACGCCAGCATAACGTGGAAGCGGGCAAGCGAAATAACCCGGCATCTATAAGCATCTTTTCATAGGCTAGAGAAGACGGCACGCGAGCCGCCAGGGTATTGACCTGCTGCCGGTCCAGGGCAGGGCTTACGCAAGGAGTTGTCCTCATGGAGCGTTTTGCCTGGGTGGAAGAGGCATTGGTGTCGTCCGGAACGGTGCTGGTACGCCTGACGCCGGAGTTGCAGGTGTACGACGTGGTCGGTGATGCCGTGAGCGTGCTGGGCGAGCCTGGAGAGGTCTGGATCGGGCGGGGGCTGGCAGAGCTGCCTGGCGAGGTCGCCAGGGTCGCCGAAGCCTTGGCATCCCGGGGTGCCGCTCACGCTGCCAAGCCTTCGATGCCGCTGCAACTGGGCGATGGTAGCTGCTGTCGCCTGGCCGATGGTGGGCTGGTGCTGCGACTGTCGGCTCGGCAGAAGGCAAGCCGCGGTGTCATCGCGCGGATGGCCGACCATCTGCCGGTGATGGTGGCCTACGTCGACCGCGACTTCTGCTTCCGTTTCAACAATCGTGCCTACCTCGACTTCATCGGCCAGCCTGCCGAGGCGCTGATGGGGCAGCCGGTGTCTTCGGTGCTCGATGCAGACTCCTACGCCAAGATCCGGCCACGTTTCGATCTGGCGCTGGCGGGGCAGGAGGTCAGCTACGAGGATTCCCTGGTGCTCCAGGACGGTCGCCAGATCTACTTCAAGGTCCACTATCTGCCGGACGTGGTGGAAGATGAAGTGATGGGCTTCTACGCCATCATCCAGGACGTCTCCGAGTATCGCTCGATGATCCAGTTGTTGCGGGATGTCCATACCGGGGTAAATCGCACCGATATCGGAGTATCAGAGATCGTCGACATGCTGCTGCGTGACGCCTTGAGCTACCTGAGGCTGGATATCGCGCTTGTCAGTCAGGTCGAGGGGGAGCGTTACACGGTGCGCTGGGCGGCCTCGGATAATGCGCCAGTAGGGGCCGGCGATAGCTTTGCACTGGGTGACACCTACTGTCGGCTGACCCTCGACGCCGATGACGTCTTCCATACCCACCGCGCCGGGCAGGACGAGCGAGTCAAGGGCCACCCCTGCTACGAGAACTTTCAGCTGGAGACCTATATCGGTGCACCGCTGCGGATCCAGGGCAAGGTATGGGGAACCCTGAACTTCTCCAGTCCGTCGGTGCGCCGGCACGCCTTCAGCGAGGTCGACATCGAGTTGGTCCGGCTACTGGTCGGGGCCGTCGAACGTGTCATTTCCAACGAGATGGAGGTCGAGCGTATTCGCCTCGAACGTGATCAACTGGAAGACCAGGCGATGACCGATGCCTTGACCGGACTCCCCAACCGAAGCCAGTTGGATCGCCACGTCACCCGCCTGATCGAGGAATGCGACAGTGGCGGGATGGTGTTTTCGCTGGCCGCGGTCGATATCGACTTCTTCAAGCAGGTCAATGATGGTTTCGGTCACGCGGCCGGTGACCAGGTGCTCACCTGGCTGGCGCAAACAGTAGCCAACTGCCTGCGTGATGGCGATCTGGTGGCGCGCACCGGCGGCGAGGAATTCGTGGTGGTCATGCGGCGAACCGCCTTGCCCGAGGCGATCAAGGCGGCCGAGCGGGTGCGTCGCGCGGTGGAAGGGGGGGAAATCACCCTGTCGGATGGACAGACGATTCGCATCACCATCAGCATCGGCGTCAGCCAGTATCGCAAGGGGGAGGGGTTTGCACCGCTGTTCGAGCGCGCCGACCGGCGCCTGTACAGCGCCAAGCGTAGTGGTCGCAACCGCATTGCCAGCCTGGATGAATAGCGCCCAGGTGTCGCCAGGTGCGGCGTTATCATCGCTGACGTAGGACTTTGCTCGTTCTTTCGGTCTAGTCTGAAAGGATCAGTGTGAGTGGTTGGGTAATCTCAGGTGGCTGGGCTGAGGTGACAGCGGCTGCCAGGCCTTGAAGCAACCTGCTTGGCGCATGGCTGCCGCCGCTCCCGTGTACCTGAAGATGGTCTCTTGTCCCGCGTAATTTCGGAACTTTCCAGGTTTCAATGTGCTACCCGATTCCCTTCGGTGGCGGAATGCGATAGCGAGTATGAACTTTCTCATCTTTTGCGATGTAGTTTCCTACTGCGTCGATACTGCGTTGATCATGTTGCCTGCAAAAGAGTAGATAGGAGCTGTGTTCCTACAAAAGATGTGGGTAATATCGTACGTCCGTTGTTAATAAAATATTACAAAGCAGTTGCGTAATGCCGGTGTTTGTCCCACCGGTGCGCAGGGGAAAAATCATCATGCATCTCAACAAGCTTGCGTTCGGCCTGGCGTTGGGCGGGTGGGCGTGCCTGCTTGCTCCGTCCGTGCTGGCAGAAAGTCTGCTGGAACTTCACGAGCTCGCGGTGGACAGCGATCCTCAGTTTCAGGCCGACTTTCATGGTAAGCAGGCCACCGATGAGCGTTACTATCAGGCGCGCTCAGCGCTGCTGCCGCAGATCAATGTCAATGTCGAGCGCAGCGAGATCTCCCAGGACATCGTCAGTACCGACAACGAGGTCTACGGCAGCGGCAGCACGTCCTACCCGACCACCGTCTACGGTGTCTCGCTCGAGCAGTCGATCTATGACTATTCCCGCTGGGCAGCCTTTGGCCAGGCCAAGCTGGAGATCCAGCAGGCCGCGTCCGAGCTCGAGGTCTCGCGCCAGGATCTCTACCTGCGGGTGGCCGAACGCTACTTTGCGGTACTCGCCCTGTCGGAAAACCTGAGTTTCCTGCAAGCCGAAAAGAAGCAGGTCCAGACCAATCTCGAGCAGGTCAGGGCGCGCTTCGAGGACGGTTTGATTCGCGAGATCGATCTGCTCGACGCCCAGGCGCGCTTTCTGCAGGTCGAGGCGCGCGAGCTGGACGTGGCCAACCGTCTGCGCGATGCCCTCAATGCCCTGGCCGAGGTCAGCGGCGTGCGTCCGGTGGAGCTTAGCCTGGTCGATGAGGACCTGACCCTGGCGAGCCCGGAACCGTCGTCAGTCGAGGCCTGGATCGAGCTGGCGATGCAGCGTAATCCTCGTCTGTCAGCCGCACGGCTGGCGGTGGAAGTGGCCAATCAGCAGGTCAAGGTGAGTCGTGGTGGTCACTATCCGACCCTCGATCTGAGTCTCGACTACGACAACGACGAGACCGAGGGCTCATTGTTCGGCGGCGGCAGCGAGGTCGAGACCCAGACCATTCGGGTCGGCCTCGGTGTGCCGGTCTACAGCGGTGGGCGAGTGTCGTCGGAGGTGCGCGAAGGGACCCGTCTGATCGAGGCAGGGCAGGCTCGACTCGAACAGGTGCGGCGTGAACTCGACCGCGAGATACGTGCGGCCTTCGAGGGTATCGTCACCGCCATGTCCCGGGTCAGGGCGCTCAGCGAGTCCTTGACCGCCAACCAGCGCATCGTCGAATACCGCCAGGTGGCCTATGAATCTGGTGTCATGCCGGTGCTCGAACTGCTCGACGCCGAGCGCGATCTGTTCTTCGCCCGCAGCGAACTTGCCAGTGCGCGCTACGACTACCTGATCAGCGTGCTGCGGCTGAAGCATGCCGCCGGCGTCATCAATGGCGAAGACCTGGCGGAGATCGACGCCCATATGAATGACCGGATGGACCTCCTTGCCTTCCAGCACTGAACCCCGGCCCTTCGCCGAGCGTCAGGCGTTGATCGAGTCCTGGCTCGATAGCCTCGCGCGTCCCTACAGTGCCGAGCGCTCGGTCAAGTGTGCTCCCGCCCGCTGGGCGCATCAGCGCAGGCTCTACAGTGTGCCGCTCGAGGGCGTTGACGCCGACGATCTTGCGGTGCGCCTCGAGGGGTTGCTGGAGTCGCTGGCGCTGGCGCCTGGCGACCGGAGGGCCTTTGTCGCCGGACTGTCGACGCAGGCGATGGCGCACTATCTGCATCTCGGGCTGGAGGCCGCGACCACCAAGGTGTACTGGGAAGCGCCGCTGCCGGACAAGGCCCTGCCGGGGCGTCGCTTCCCGCTGTACCAGGCGTGGAAGTGGCGCCCTGGCGTCGACGCCAGTGTCTCCGACTATGTCCTGCTCGAGAGCGCCGAGGCGGTGCGCCATGCAATGGCGAGCACGCTTGCGGCGATGCCCCCGCTCGTCGGCGACGTGATCGAACAGCTCGAGGTCAGCCACGCGCTGGCACGAAAGCCCTGGCCACCGTTGACCGTGAGGATCGAGGAACGGCGCCAGGGCCGCGATACCGGTCGTGATTCCATCAATCTGCATCTACATCCGGCCGAGATACGTCTGGGCGAACTGGCGGGCCTTTTGTTGTCGCTGGCTCGCGAGTGGCGCTGTACGTCGCGCGCACAGGCGATCGAGTGGATTGCCGCCCACGGCGACAAGCCGCTGAGCAACCTTTCTCTGGGGTTCGATGCGAAAGGCGAACCCTTCGTGACCTTCTACCACGGGGTGACACTGGTCTCCCCGACTTCCACCGGCGCGCTGGCCGCGCAACGACGCTGACGTCCAGGCCCAGGGACGACACTCAAGTACAAGAGGACTCTTTCATGGCGACTCAACTTCTGATCTATCGCAACGTTCAGCCGATCACCCGCGACAAGCATCGCGAGCTGTCGCTCAAGGTCGGCAAGGACTTCGGCTTTGCCAGCGGGGTGAACTCGGTGCCGCTGATGGCGGCCGAATTTCCGACCGCCGCCACCGACCTGCCGATCGTCTTCACCCAGGCCGACGACGGGGTGCTGCCGGTCGCCGTGCTGGGACTCGAGCAGGACCAGAATCTGCTGGTGGACCGTGAAGGCCAGTGGCGCGGTGAGTACGTACCGGCCTTCTTCCGCCGCTATCCCTTCGTGTTTGCCTCCGCCGACAACGACAAGACCTTCACCCTGTGCATCGATGATGACTACGAAGGGCTCAATCGTGACGGTCGCGGCGAGCGCTTCTTCGACGCCGACGGTGAGCAGACCCAGTACCTGGGCAAGGTACTGGACTTCCTTCAGGACTATCAGGCGCACTTCCAGCGCACCCGCGCCTTCTGCGCCCGTCTGGTCGAGCTCGACCTGCTCGAGTCGGTCGAGGCCCAGATTCGCCTGCCGGAAGGTGGTCAGCGCACCCTGACCGGCTTCCAGGCGGTCAACCGTCAGAAGCTCAAGGCGCTGCCCGAGGACAGCCTCAAGGCGCTGCTGGACAGTGACGAACTGGAGCTGCTCTACGTCCACCTGCAGTCGCTGCGCAATCTCAACCGACTGAGCCGTCAGGCGCAGGGTGGTTCGCGGCTGGGTGCTCTGGCCAAGGGCGACCCCGCCGAGGAGGCGGTCGCGTCTGACGCCGAACAGGACACTCCCGTTCACTGATCGACCGAGATCAGGGGGCGTATCGTCGCCGCGATGCGCCTCTTGACGTTTTTCGCCACCGGAGTCCCCCCATGAGTCGCCACCAGCGCAAGCCTCTGTCCGAATTGATCGCTCGTCTTCTCCGCCAGCCCAGGCGTGCTCGTCGTGCCCAGGCAGAGCCGTCCCGGTTCGTGTTCGAGGGACTCGAGCCACGCATGCTGATGTCGGCGGACCCGCTGACCGCCAGCGTGGCCGGTGGCGCCGAGATGACGTTGCGGGTGGTCGAGGAGAACCAGCAGCAGGTGCTGCAGGTGGTCGAACTCGACGAGCAAGGTGTCAGTCAGGTGGTGGCCTCACGCGGCCTCGATGACGCCAAGGCCAGTGGCGGCGTGGTCATTCAGGGCAGCGACGCCCAGGACATCCTGCGCGTGGACCAGAGCCTGCTGGGCCAGGCGGATGGTCTGCTGGTGAGCTTCCAGGGCGGCGACGGCGACGACGTCCTGGCACTCGAGCATAGCCAGGGGCTGACCATCACCTTCGCGGGGGGCGAGGGCGATGATCGCATCGAGGGCATCCAGGGCAACACCGAGTGGCAGGTGAGCGCCGATGGGGCGGGCAGCGTGGACTGGTCGAGCACCACCACGGCGGCGCGCAACGATAGCTGGCTCAGTTTCACGGGCATCGAGACGGTGAACGCCGCCTCCTATCGCCAGGGTGACGACGGCGTGCTGTCAGCCACGGACGATGCCGCTCGGCACCGGCTCTCGAGCAGCCAGGACGGGGCGCGTTGGTCGCTTTACGACGAGGGCAGTCTGGGGCTTGGCAATATCGCGTTCAACGGCATCGACCGACTCGACGGTCGGGCCGGCCAGATCCTCGACTTCAGCGACTTCTCCACCTCGGTAGAGGTCGATCTGGGGACAGGCAAGGCCACCGGCTTCGTCGGTATCGATGGCTTCAATCACGTCATTGGGACCGGCGGCGACGACCGCCTGATCGGTGATGTCACCTCGCAGATCGACACTATCCTGGACGGGGGTAATGGCAACAACCTGATCGTCGGGGGCGGCGGCGACGATACCCTGAAAGCCGGCGCCGGTCGCAGTACCCTGGTGTCGGTCAGCGGCAGCGATCGCTTCGAGCAGAGTGAGCTGGGCAGTGAGTTCACCCCCGAGGAGGTCGAGCTGACCTACGTGGTGCAGCGCGCATCCGGGGACATCACCCTGACCAGCGCTGGCGCCACCGCCACGGTCACCACCGGCGACGGCAGCCTGAGCTTCCAGCGCCAGCCCGTGGAACTGGTGCTGTCCGCCGCGGGGACCGGCCAGACGCTGAACGCCAGCGGCTACTCGCTTTCCGGCGTGACCTTCCAGAGCCTGGATGGCGCCAGCAATAGCCAACTTGTCGGCAGCGCGCAGGACGACCGATTCGTGCTCAGCGCCGGGGGCGGCAGTGTCCAGGCCGGTGGCGGCAACGACCGCATCGAGGCCAGCGCCGACGCCGACATGACCCTGACCGATACCGCGCTGAGCGTGACCGGCTGGACCAACTGGGTACTGGGCGACGTCGAACTCGCCACCCTGGTGGGCGGTGCTTCTGCCAATATGCTGGACGCCTCTGCGTTCAGCGGTTCGGTTCAGCTGGAAGGCGTCGCCGGTAACAACACCCTCAAGGCCGGCGCCGGCGACGCGGTACTCCTGGGCGGCAGTGGCAACGACACCCTGGTCGGGGGTGTCGGTGACGACGTGCTGTTCGGCAATCGCGGCAGCAACAGCCTCGATGGTGGCAGCGGCAGCGACTCGGTGCTGGGCAGTACTTCCCACAGCTTGCGTCTGTTCGGTGGCAGCGGTAGCGCCACCCTGGTGCGCGGCGACGTCGCCGAGGAGCGCGAGCTGGTGTGGTCGCGCAGCGCCGGTGAGACGGTGGTCTTTCACTTCGCCGGCGAGCAGACCGTGGCGCTGGCCTGGGACGCCGACGCCCTGGCGGTACAGCAGGCGCTCGAGGCGCTGTCTGCGGTGGGCGAAGGCAACCTGCAGGTGGCCCGCGAGCTGTTCGAGTCTGCTGGAGAACAGCAGGTACGCTGGCGCATCAGCTTTATCGGCGACTTCATGGCCGTGGCCGACGACGGTTCCTTCGCCAAGGCGCTGGTCGGCAGTGGTCTGGCGCTGGGAGCTTCCGGGGCCAGCGCCACGGTGACCTCGACCCAGGTGCGCGCTCGGGAAGCGGGGCGTGACAGCCTGGCCGGCATCGAGCACGGCATGCTGCGTGCCGAGTTTGGCGACACCGTGCTCGACGCCAGTGGCTTTGCCGGCAGTGTCTATCTCCAGGGGGGCAGCGGCAACGACCTGATGATCGGTGGCGAGGCCACGACCCAGTTCGTGGCGGTAGCCGGGGATAACGTCATTCGTGCCGGGGCTGGGCAGAACGAGATCCGCGGCGGCGTCGGCCAGGATCGTCTGGAAATCGTCCTGGCCGATGGCCAGAACGCCGTCAATGTGAGTGGGGACAGCTTCAGCATCGATGGCGGGACCGCGTCGAGCTATCGCGATATCGAGGCGCTGACGCTGGTCGGCAACGCCGGCGCCAACACCCTCGATGCCAGCGGCTGGCACGGGGTCGGCGAACAGACCCGGGTCACTGCGCTGATGGCCGCTGGCGGCGCCTCCAACGCCGAGATCGAGACCTTCCTCTCGGCGCTGGGCGATGCGATTCCCGGTGCAGAAGACTTCGCCAGCCAGGCGGAGTACGAGTCCTACCTGGCGCGTTACGTCACCGGTAGCGAACTCGAGAACTCCGGCGCGCACCTGAGCTTCACCCTGCAGAACGGCGAGACGCGGGCGCTCAATGTGGCCGACGCCCGCACCCTCGGCGACCTGCTGGTGCTGCTCGGCAGTGTCGAGGGCCTGACCGCGAGCTTCGATGGTGCCAGCGGGCGTCTTGTGGTCACCGACACCACCACGGGAAGCGCGAGCTTCGCCGTCAGCGCCGACGCCACCGCGAAGATCCTGACCGATGCACTCGGCATGGGCGTCAGTGGCGACAAATGGCAGAGCACCGCCTTGAGCGGGACCGGCGTGGTGCTGGACGCCAGTGCCGGCGGCAGCGATGCCCTGATCGGTAGCCGTGGCGATGACCGTATCGTCGTCGTGTCCGGCGCCGCCAGTGTCGACGGCGGCGCCGGCACCGACAGCCTGCTGGCGGCGGCGGGCGACTCCATGACGCTGACCGATGGCGGGTTGGTCGTTGGTTCGGCCACAACCACGCTGTCCGGGATCGAGGCGGCGCGCCTGAGCCTGACCGGAGGCGCCGACAAGACCCTGACGGCCACTGCCTTTACCGGCGCTTTGGCCATCGATATCGCCGAGGCGGCGACCGGAACAACCATCGTGAACGCCAAGCCTGGCGATCAGGTCGAGGTGGAACTGGCGGCGGGGAGCCTCGCCCGGCTCGACGACGTGACCGTCAGTGAGGGCGCCAGCCTGGTGGGCTACTGGGATGGCGACGCCTCCCTGTCCAACGTGACCAGAACGTTGGACAGCAGTGTCGAGCTGCGTGCCGACGGTGCCTTGACCCTGGACAACGTCGATCTGAGCATGAGTGATCCGACGCTGGGACACGATCTGTCGATCCTGGCGCGTGAGCTGACGATCGGCGGCGATAGTGTGATCGATGCCGGTAGCGGCGAGTTGCACCTTGGCGCGCAGTTGTTTCAACCCCTGCTGGCGCCTGCCAATGGCCTGGTCGACGTGGGCCTGTTCGACCTGTCGGTGGATATCGACAAGGCCACGCTCAAGGGCGGGGACGTAACCATCGATGCGCGTCTGGTGGATCCCGATCGCGACTGGTTCAACCTGCGCACCGGCGTGGCCTTCCTCGACCAGGGCATCGATACGGCGCTGGACTTCCTTCAGGGGCTGTCGCTGTTTGGCAGTGTCTCGGTGATGGTGGCCGAGGTCGCCATCGATATCGGCTCCGACGCGGTCATCACCGCCACCAGCGGGGACATCACCGTCGCCTCCGAGCTCGACATCAGTACCGAGGTGGGCGCCAGCAAGGCCTGGGGCCTGGGTGTGTCGGTCAGCACCCTGATCACCCGCTCAAGTGTGCACGTCCACGGTACCCTGAGCGCCGCCAATGACATCAACCTGAGCAGCAGTGTCAGCACCGCCCAGAGCGTCTCTGCTGAACCGGATGGCCTCAAGGGCGTGGCCGGCGCGGTGGCGGTCAGCGTGCTGGTCAGCGATTCCCGGGTGATGGTGTGGGAAGACGCCAATCTGAGTGCAGGCAATGATCTGGTGGTCGCGGCGACCAGCGTGGAGGAAAACGAGACCTCCGCCAGTTCCGCCCCTGACAAGGGCAAGGTCGGCATCGCCCTGGCGATCAACGTCGAGACCAGCAACACCGAGGCGCAACTGGCCGGTGACGTCAGTGTGGGCGGCGATCTGACACTGAGCGCCGAGACCTCCCAGGGCGAAGACCACGGCGGTACCAGCGCCAGCGCCGGTACCGCCCCCGGTGGTGGCCCCGATAGCCTTGTCGACGGGGCCACGGCCAGCGCCGAGGACCTGTCGCCGACATCGGTGATCGGCAACTTTCAGGAGGCGCTCAGCGGCGTCATCGGTGACAAGATCAAGGAAGGCATCGCCGACCGCGGGCCTGCCTCCATCGGCGAGCACTTCAAGGAATCCCAGGGCCAGCAGAAGAACGCCCTGGACGTGGCCGCCGCCCTGGCGGTCTCGGTGGACATCAATCGTGCCGAGGCCCGCCTTGGCACCAGCGTGACGCGACTGGGCGCCATCGCCTCCCAGCGCAGCGACATCGAGGTGGCCGGCGCGGTCAGTGTCAGCGCTACCAGCGCCCACCGCCCGGCGGTCAGCGCCGAGGGCTCCGCTACCGGCGTCGACCCCAACAAGAAGGAAAAGGAAGAGAGCTTCACCGACAAGGTGCTGGGCAACACCCTGATCGGCAAGCTGCGAGACGCCGCGGCGGAGTCCGAGATCCAGGGCACCGACAGCGCCAAGGATCAGAAGGAAGACAGCCAGGTAGCCGATGTCGGTGTCGCCGGCGGCTTCGTCTTTGCGCTGCAGAACAACCATGCCGATGCGGTGGTCGAGGGCCTGGTGGACCTGGACGCCGGCGATGCCATCAGCGTCACCGCCGAGAGCCTCAACAGCGTCGATATGGATAGCCTGTGGGGGCGTCACCTGTATGTGGCGGGCAAGGCCCTGGGTGAACTCGATGGCACCTACGACCATGCAAGCGCGGAAGGTACGGCAGACCTGGCCAACGGCGACAAGGTGCTGGTGGCCGATGACCACCAGCGCGGGGGCGAGGCCGGCCTGATCTATCAGTTCGAGGGGGCCGACGTCAGCGGTGTGGATCTCGCCAGTGAAGACTTCAGCGACGACAGCCGCTGGACTGCCCTGAGCTCGCCGTTGCAGACCCGTATCGAGGAATTCGTCGAGGCGCTCAACGCCTTTACTACCGGCAATCTGGGGATCAGCGGCAGCTTCGACAGCTGGACCGTGGCCACCGCCGAGGGGGGCAAGCTGGCCATCGCCGGTGCCGCCAACGTCTTCCTGGTCAATCAGGACAGCGAGGCCCGCATCCGCGAGGGTGCCCGGATCAATCTGGGGGGCGCCACCGATGTGGCCAGCGTCACACCCAGCGACGAGCAGCAGGTCGAGGTCATCGCTCGCAGCGACAACCACCTGCTGTCGCTGGTCGGCAATCTCAGCTTGCCGACCTTTGCCGGCGCCGACGAGGCCAGCGCCGAGGCCTGGCGTGACGCCTTCAAGAGCGATATCGATACCATCAAGTCCGGGTTCGCCGGCATCCAGTCCGACGGCAGCGCCATCGGTGCTTCCATCGGCGTGCATCTGCTCGGCGCGGATACCCGTGCGGTCATCGAGACAGGTGTGGCGCTGGTCGCCAGCAGTCTGGACGTGCGCGCCGACAGCGACACCCTGCTGATCGGGGCGGCGGTGTCCGGTGGCAAGGCCGACAAGGTCGCCTTCAACGCCACCTCAGTGGCCAATATCGTCGACAACACCACCCTGGCGCAGATTCAGGACGGGGTATCGCTGAACATTGGTGCCGTCTCGGTGGACGGGGCCAGTGGGCCGGCGCTCAGGGTCGGCGCCAACGACGACACCTACGCCTTTGGTATCGGCGGCAGCGTCGCCTCCGGCAAAAGCGCTGGCGTCGGTGTGTCGGCGGTGGTCTCGGTGATGGAGCGCGACACCCGAGCGGTGATCGGTGGTGTGACCACGCCAGCCAGCGCCAGCGGCAGCATCACCGTAGGAGGTGATCTGCTGGTCGAGGCCAATAACGGCGGGGTGGTAGCCAACCTCGCCCTGGCCGGAGCCAAGGCGGGCAGCAGCGGTACCAGCGGGCTGGATTCGGCCGGTGACGCCAGCGGCTCGGGCGCTGGTGGTGGTTCGGCTGGGGGCAGCGCCACCAAGGACGACCCCAACAAGTGGCCCAACAACCAGAGCAACTATGACAGCGTGCTCAAGGAGTTGAGTGGCAAGCTCGGCGGTGCCGCCAAGGCGTCTTCCGGCGGCAGCGGCGGCACGTCTTCCACCTCGTCCGGCGGTGACCAGAAGGGTAGCTTCGGCCTCGGTGTCTCGGGTTCGGTGGTGGTGAATATCGCCGACTATCGTACCGAAGCCCTGATCCAGGGGATCGAGACGCTGAAGATCACCGGCAAGACGTCGGTGGCCGCCAAGGACAGCAGTCATCTTGGCATGCTGGCCGGTGGCGCCGCGCTGTCGCTGGGCAGCAGTGGCACCCAGGTGGCGGTGGCCGGGGCCGCCGCCCTGGCCTTCGACAGCGGCATCACCCGGGCGCGGATCGATCGCGTCACCTCCTTTGACACCGGTGGCCTGGCACTCAGCGCTGCGCGAGAGGGCTGGACGGTGGTTGCTGCAGCCGGTGTCGCTGTCGCCCCGGGCGCCAAGGGCTTTGGTGTGGCTGGCGCAGCCAGTGTGCTGACCTCCGATCGCACCGTCGATGCGGGGCTTTTGAATATCCAGTCCGGCGATCTCGGGGATGTCAGTGTGGTGGCGCGTGACGCCGCCAACACGGTACTGATCGCCGGCGCAGTGGCTGGCGGCGGCAAGGCGGGTGTCGGGGGGGCGGCGGCCTTTGCCGATATCAGCCACGACGTCGACGCCCACGTCGAAGCGCTGGGCAGTGCCAGCGAGTCGCTGGTGATTGGTGGACTCTCGGTCAAGGCGCTCAGCGATACGCTGGTCATCAGCCTTGCCGGCTCGGCCGGTATCGGTACCGGGCCCAAGGGGGTTGGCCTTGCGGGGACCGCCGCGGTCAACCTGATCGACAATGCCACCCAGGCACGTGTGGTCGACAGCTTTCTGGACAAGGGCAGTGACGCCCTTGCGCCGGCGCCGAAAGTGGAGATCAACGCCGAGGACAACAGCAGTGTCTGGACGCTGGCCGGCGCCGTCGGTGTCGGCGGCACCGCCGGCTTTGGCGCCGGGGTGTCGGTCAACAGCCTGTCCAATCAGACCCAGGCCCTGATCAGCGGCGGCGTCATCGCCAACGCCGGCGCGGTGTCGGTGGTAGCGGCCAACACCGGTCTGGTGCGCTCGCTGACCCTGGGGATCGGTGCCAGCACCAAGTTCGCCGGGTCAGGCAGCGTCTCGGTCAACCAGATCGCCAATACCCTGCGCAGTTCAATCAGCAACGCCAACGTCTCGACGGTGGGCCAGGTGCTGGTGGCCACCCGCGATCGCGCCGAGCTGGTGGCGATCAGCGGTGCAGGAGCCGGTGCCGGCAAGGTGGCCCTGGCCGGCAGCGTCTCGGTCAATCTGATCGACAACGACAGCCAGGCGCTGATCCAGAACTCCACCGTTACAGCTGGTGGCGATGTGGTGGTGGACGCCGAGGCCAGCAGCCTGGTGGTGTCAGTCGCCCTTGGAGGCGCCGGGGCCGGCAAGGTGGGCCTCGCCGGTGCCGTCAGCGTCAATCTGATCAAGGGCAAGGTGGAGGCGCTGATCGACGGCGGTCGCGTCGAAAGCAGTACCGGTGATATTCGCATCCAGGCCACCGACAGTGCCCAGGTGGTGGTCGTGGCCATCGGCGCCGCGGGCGCCGGCACCGTGGCCGGCGGGGTCAGCAGCGGCACCGTTCAGGTCGACAACGCCATTGTGGCCCGGGTGACGGGGGCCACCTTGATCGCCGGTGGTGACGTAGCCGTCTGGGCGGGCCTGGCCGAGCGCAGCGGTCGCGCCGCGCTGGAATTGTCGGCACTGGGACTTGAGGTGGACCCGGCGACCCAGGGCACCGAGACCAATCCGAGCACGGGATCATCGGATATTGCCGCCCGGGACATGTCCAACATGGACTGGACCGCCGGGGTGATCAACCTGACCATCGCCGGTGCGGGCGCCGGCAGCGTGGCCGGCTCCGCTGCGGTGGGGCTCAACTGGCTGCGCTCCAGCGTGCTGGCCGAAGTCTCGGGCGGCGCCAGTATCACCGCCGCCGATAGTGTCAGCGTGCTGGCCCAGGACAAGAAGGGCCTGGTCAACTTCTCCTTCGGCGCCGCTGGTGCCGGCAATGCGGCGGGGGGCGCGGCGATCGCCTTCAACTATCTGGGAGGCGACCCCAGCGATCCCTCGCGCACCGTCGACAACACCAGCGACCAGAACGTCGACGCCAGCGAAGACGCCTTCATTCTCCAGGGCGAGCGCAGCGACCACGGCTACAGCGTGGGCCAGATCGCCGCCTTGATCGATGCCTCCAGTGTGACCGCCACCAGTGGCGACGTGCTGGTGGACGCCCGTTCCGAAGCCAGCATGCTCAACATTACCGCCGGCGGTGCGGGCGCCGGGGCGGTGGCCCTGGCCGGCTCCATCGGCATCAACTTCATGCAGAATGATGTACTGGCATCGATTGGCAATGGCGCCGTGGTCAGGGCCAGCGCCGGTGACGTCAGCGTGCATGCCTCGGTGGCGCCGATCATGATCAACGTGGCCGGCGCGGCGGCTGGTGCCGGCTCCGTCGGTCTTGCCGGCGCCTCGGCGACCAACGACATGGCGTCGGCGGTGAGCGCGAGCATCCTCGGGGCGAGCACCGAGGTAACGGCGGGTGGGCGCGTCGACGTCAAGGCCGAGCTGATTCGGATCACCGATGTGCCTTCGGTCAAGGTCGATGACAGCCTGATACCGCCAGAAGACTCAGACGAGAATCGCCCGGCGACGCCTGGGCAGGGCGACCAGGTGTGGAGCTTTGCGCTGGCCGGTGCCGGTGCCGGCAAGGTGGCGGTGGCCGGGGCGCTGTCGCTCAACTGGCTGCGCGGCAGCGTCACGGCGGTGATCGACCAGGCCACGGTCTCGGCGACGGGAGACATTGCCCTGTCGGCCAGCGATGATCTCGGCCTCAATGCCTTTACCGTGGCGGGGTCCGGTGCCGGGGCCTTCGCCCTGGCCGGTTACCTGGCCTACAACTATATCGGCGGTGATCCGGACGACCCCACCAGCGACAGCGCCAACCGTATCCACGCGCTGATCAAGGGCGGCGCCAGCGTGGCGTCCAGCGACGGCAAGGTCAGCCTTTCAGCGGTCTCATCCTCGAGCATCAGCGCCTACTCCCTGGGTGGTGCCGTGGCCGGTTTCGCCGCACTCAGCGGTACCACCTCGCTCAATTTCACCCGCAAGGACGTGGTCGCCGATATTCGCGACAGCGCCACCGAGGTGAGTGGCGCCGGCGGCATCGCGGTAAGCGCCAGCGACACCAGCGCGATCTCGGCGGCCAGTGCCCAGGTCAACGTGGCGGTCAAGGGTGGTGCGGCCGGTCTTTCGGTGGCCTATCTGGACATCGACAACAGCATCCTGGCCGGTAGCCAGGGCGCCACGCTCGACTCGAGCGGCGGCGATATCGCCATTGATGCCCGCTCGCGCTCCACCAACCTGATCGTGATAGCCGGTGTCAGCTATGGCACCTTCGGCGCAGGTGCCGGCAACGCCGGCAGCTCGTTGATCAACAACACCAGCGTCGCGCGCATCGACGGCGGCAGCGTCGATGCCGCCGGCAACGTCAGCGTGGTCAGCGACAGCAAGGACGTCAGCACTATTACCCTGGGCACCGTCAGCGTGGGTGCGGTGGCGCTGGGCGGTGGTGTCGGGGTCGACCTGCTGGGCAGCACCTCCGAAGCCTGGATTGGTGGTGGAGCGCGCGTCAGCGCCGGCGCCGGCGGTGCGGCCGTATCGGTGCGCGATGACTGGAACAATGGCTGGACGACAGACAGCCACAAGGGTGTGGTGGTGCTGGCCACCAGTGAGGTGTCCTTCACCAGCGTGGCGGTGACCGCGGCGGGCGCCGCCGGCAATGCCTTGGCGGCCAATGTGGTGGTGGATGGTGTCACCGGCGCGACCCGCGCCTACATCGACAAGGCGCGCATCGACAGCACCGCGGACGTGGTGGTGCGGGCCTTGCATCGTGGCGACGCCGACAGTGGCGGTGGCGCGGCGGCGGTCAGTGGAGGCAGCTCCGGCGCCGCTGGTGTCGATGTCACCCTTTTCCAGCACAAGACCGAGGCCTTCATCAGCGGTGACGGCTTCGACCATTCGGCTGAAAGCGACGGCCTGATGGTCAAGGCTGGCGGCGACGTGGCGGTGGAGGCCCGCGCCGACGTGAGCTTCCTGTCCACGGTGATGGGGGCGGCGGTGGGCCTCAACGGCGTCGCCGGTGCGGGATCGGCCAGCGTGGTCGATCTGTCGCTTGAGACCCTGGCCTATCTCAAGGACGTGGAGGTCGCCGGCACCAACGTGGCGGTACGTGCCGACAACGACGTGGACGGCCGCTTTATCGTCGGTGCGGTGGCCGGTGGCTCCGTCGGCTTTGGCGCCTCGCTGGCGCTGGGGTTGCTCAACCCCGAGGCACGAGTGTCGCTGGACAAGGCAATAGTGACTGCCAGCAATGATATCGCGGTGTCGGCAAGCCAGCGCCTGGATCTGGGGATCACCGTAGCCACCGCCGGTGGCGGTGCGGTCGGTGTAGCCGGCGCGGTATCGGTGATGACGGCGGATGCGGTGACGCAGGTGCTGGTGTCCGGCGATAGCGAGCTGAACGCCGGCAATGACGTGCTGCTTGAAGCATCCACCACCACCCTGGTCAATGAGCGCAGTGGCCCGGCCGGCTATCTGCAGGGGGTCGGCGCTGCCGCCGTCGGCGCGGCGGGCTTCGGTGCCTCGGTGGACGTCATGGTGCTGCGCGAGCAGACCCGTGTCAGTGTGGCGGATGGTGCGCAGATCATCGCGGGGGGCGATGTGACCGCCGAGGCCAGGCTGTCGCGTACCCTCAACTCCACGGTGATCGCCTTTGCTGGCTCCGGCTCTTTGAGCCTGAGTGGCGCCATCTCGGTGATCAGTCTGGGCAAGGGGCTGAGTGAGGAGAGCTTCGAGCGGGTCGAGGACCTGCAAGACCTGGTGAGCGATACCTTCGCCGGCTTCCAGAGCGGCGAGTTCGCCATGAAGGCCGAGGCCGAAGATTCTGATTCCGGCACCGATACGCCGCTGGACAGCGACGAGCAGGCGGCGTTCGACGGTGACTTCGATCGTCCCGACGATGCCGGCAACCACAACAAGGCCAACCGCACCTCGACCAACAGCGCCTTGAGCACTCTGACCGCTGGTCTCTCGGGGGATACCCTGTTCGACGTCAAGTCGCCTCTGAAGGTAGGTGACACCGCCGCGACCCTGGGACGTGGCGTGACAATCACCGCCGGCGGGGACGTCAGCGTCAAGGCCAGCGAAGCCCTCAAGGTGCAGACCCTGACCGGCTCCGGTGCGGTCAGCGGTGTTGCCAGTGTCGGCCTGTCGGTGGGGGTGGTCGAGCTCAACGGGGCGGTGACCGCCCAGGTGGGCCATGGCTCGACCCTGGATGCGGCGGACGCCATCAAGGTGGCGAGCGACTACGACGGTGACGTGTCGATCAGCGCCTATGGCGGTTCGGCGGCACCCAGCATCGCGGTGGGTGGCCAGGTGGCCATCCTGCTGGATCGCACCCAGCAGCTTGCCTCGCTGGAAGGCGCTACGAGCGCCGCTGGCGGCACCCTGATCAAGGCGGCGGATCGCGTCGATATTGTGGCCAGCGCCGATCGCGACTATTCACTGAGGGCTGCAGGTGGGGCCATCGGCCTGGTGGCCGCAGGCGTGTCGGTGGGCACCGTGGAGATCAGCGGTGCGACAAGGGCCTGGGTCGGCGAGTATACCAGGGTGGGCGAGAATCAGAGTGTCGGTTCGCTGAACGTCTCGGCCACGAGTATCGATCGGGTCGCGCTGGAGGTGGTGGCGGTGGCCGCCGGGATGGCCGGTGGCAGCGCCAACGTGGCCCTGGTGACCCTGTCCCAGGAGGTGCAGGCGTGGATCGGTGACGGCGCGCGGATCTCGTTGTCTGACGCCCTGAGCATCAATGCCAGCCTGACGCCTGCGGTACAGATCAAGACCCTGGGGGTATCGGTGGCGGCGGGCGTCGGCATCGGCGTTTCGGTGGTCGAAGGAGAGCTCAAGGCCAAGGTGCTGGCGCGGGTCGGCACGCCTGGCTCCAGCGCGGCCCATGATATCCGCATCACCGCCGGGTCCATGGACGTTGCTGCGTCCCTGAATACCCTGGCGGGCGGCAACAGCCTGACGGGTGAAGCCCTGGGTTCCGCCGGGGGGGCGCTGTTGGGCGTCGATGCGACCCTGGTGACGCTCAAGGACAGCACCGAGGTGGTGGCAGAGATCGCCGACACCTCCCTGGAGGACGGCAGCGGTAGCCTGCGCGAGAGCACCAATCTTGCCATCGCCGGGCGGCTGGACGTCACCAGCGACCTGAACTCGCGGCTGTCTGGCAAGTCCAGCAGTATCGTCGGCGGGCTGGTGGCGGCGGGTGCCGCCAAGGTTACCGTCGAACAGCGCACCGTCAGTCGCGCACGCATCGGCAGCGGCAATGGCGTCCTCGCCGGAGACGCCAGCGTCCGTGCGAACGGGCAGCTGGAAGCGACCCTCGATGCCCTGGCCGGCAGTGGCGGTGTGGCCGCCGGCGCCGGCGCCGCCACCCACGTCACCCAGCATGCCACCACCGAGGCGCTGATCGGCGCCGCCGAACTGCTGCTGGTGAAGGCTGCCGGCAACAGCGGCCTGCTGACCGTACACGCCGATCAGAGCTTCGACGTCGACGCCCGCATCATGAGTGTCTCCGGGGGCGTGTTCGCCGGCAGCGGCGCCGAGTCGCGCTACTGGATTACCGCCAATACCCTGGCCGAGGTCGGTGACAAGGCGCTTCTCAAGGCTGCGGCGATTGACGTATTCAGCGATACCCGACTGGACAAGCAGCGTCTGGCAGGCACCGACGACGGCAATATCCGCGGGGTGGCCGGTGGTGCGGTGGCCGGCGCCGGCGCCTCCAGCGTCGCCCGTCTCGATCTGAATACCCGAGTGGTGGTCGGCGAAGATGCCTACCTTCACACCAGTGACGGTGATCTGCGCCTGGCGGCGAAGAACCAGGTGGTGTTCAAGGAGAAGGTCAACCTGACCGCCGGCGGCCTGGCCTCCGGCGCCGGTATCACGGTGGACATCCTGACCACCAATCTGGCCGCCAGCGTTGAGATCAAGAGCAACGCCGAGCTGGTCAGCCAGGGCGAACTGCTGATGTCGGCCCGTGGCGGCGGCGACCTGGCAGCGACACTGCTGATGGATACCTATGGCGCGGCCACCGTCGGGGTGGGCAGCGCCAAGGTGGTGGTGACTCCGGACAACAGGGTCACCGTGCGCGGTGGTGCCAAGGTGTCCGCGCTTGGCAATATCGATATCGTGGCCGGTGGCAGTGCCCAGGGCGAGCGTGATCGCTACGCGGTCAGCGCGGTGCTCGACAGCTTTGCCGGCAGCATCATTCCGATCGATGACCTCAACGCCCTGGCCAAGATGGACCAGACCAACCGCATCGAGGTGGCAAGCGGGGCCGAGGTCATCGGAGCGAGGGATATCCTGCTGTTTACCGAGCGCTTTGGCTTCAGCGACATGGAGGCGCGGGCCAAGGGCGTCAACTGGCTGTCGGCGGTGGGCAGTGCCATCGACGCCGCCCTCGGCAGCGGCGGGGCTCAGCTGGTTGACGGCGATGTCGAGACCGACGCCGACGCCGACGTGATTATCGACGGCCGGGTGGAAACCGGCCTGGGGCGCCACAAGACGCTGGTGCTCGGGGTGATCGACGTAACGCAGGAGCGGCAAGACATCGCGGATCTCAATTCGCGCATCAATGCCCTCGCAGAAGCGCTCAACAGCACCAGCCTGACCCCCGCCGAGCGCACCCAGAAAGAAGCCGAAATGGCAGCCCTCGAGGACCAGCTAGCGGCCAAGGTGGCCAATAGTGGCAACTATATCGTGGCCGAAACCGGCCATGACGATATTGGTTTCGCGGTGAGCGTCACTCCGGGTCAGAGCGGACTGGTCGATGAGCTTCAACGCATTCGCGAGGCATACAACGTCTATCGCAACTCCGGCAATACCCGGTTGGTCGACTTCTACCAGGGCGAGATCGCGCGCCTCGAGCAGGCCCTGGTCGATGAAGGCTATGGCGAGAAGGTCAATGGCCAGCTGATCGTCAGTCGGGTGGACGAATTGACCATCACCCTGGATGACGTCTGGGCCCAGGCGGGGGCGGTCTACGTCTACGCCGACGACTTGAGCGGCGGCGGCCATGTCGAGGCGCCCACCGACGCCAGCATCACCATCCTCAACAAGGCGCCCTCGCGCATGGTGCTGGGCGATATCGAGATTCCCCAGGTTACCGGGGGGCTCTACCTGAACCTGACCCAGGTGGCTTCCAGCGCCGAGATCGACGCCATCAACGCGAGCGAGAGCGCCGGCTTGACGGTGGAGGGGGACCCTGGCGCCCAGAATGGCCAGCCGCGCATCACCGTGGTCAACAGCTACGGTGTTGCCTTCGATGAAAACGACGCCAACCAGAAGAAGATCCGCGACGTGCTGATGGGGGCGCTTGGCTACAGCGACGCGGAGTCGCTCTATGACCGACGAATCTTTGACACCGCTCCGCCCTCGAGCCTGGTGTTCGGCGGGCTGACCCGCAATATTTCCGGCGAGCTGATCGGCTACGCCAAGGGATCCATCTCGGTGGAAAACGAGATGCGCGCTGAAAGTATCCTGTTGAGCTCGCCGGGCGAGCTGACGATCAAGGGGCTGTCACAGTTCAACCCTGGGGGTAATGCGGATGCCGCCGCGGTGCGAGCCGATGGCGACGATGGCGCAGGGGCGCTGGACGCCGATGCGCTATCCGCGATCGCCAACAGCGCGAGCGCGAGCCCACAAGTGGAGGCGCGCAGCATCGTCATCGATGCCGAATACGTCAACCTCAACGGCTATATTCGTGCCGGCGTCGACGGCTACGATCTGACCATCGGCGCCGCCGATGCCCAGCGTATCGCCGACCACATCCGCAGCGGCTCCAGCGGTAACCTGACGCTGTCGGCGTCCTCCGGCGACGCCCTGGTGATCTTCAATGGCCATACTCGCCAGATAGAGGTCACCGGCCTTGCCATCAGCGGCGGCAAGCTGGATATCACCGGTCACATCGCCAATACCGGCAACGGCAAGCTTGAGGTGCTGGGGGGCTATGGTGCGATCAATATCACCAACAACACTTCCTACACCCTGGCGGTGGGGGATCTCGACGTCAGCCGTCATGGCGAGGGCTATCTACGGATCGCCGACAAGTACAAGGGCTCCAGTGCCAATCCGCTGGTGACCGAGTATCGCTACGACTTCGCCGATCCTGGCAAGACCTACACCTATACGCCGGACAGTGATGTGCGCTACGGCTTCAGCGTGGTCCAGGACAGCTCCAAGCGGCGTTATGCTCAGACCGCCTCCAGCGCCTGGGCGGGAATCGACGCCTTTGCCGCCGACCCGGATACCCTGAACTGGGGCGAATCCGAGATATCGCCCGGGCGCCTGCAGGATTCGCTGTCCTACTTCTATACCAGCAGCGAGACCGGTTATCAGTACAACAAGAGCGAGGTCAACGCCAGCGAGTGGACTGATCCGCAGCTCGTCGACAAGTGGTCGACCAGCACCTGGTATGGCAAGAAGACCCACTACGCCAAGTTCGTCCAGGAACAGTCGAGTCAGATCCTGCACACCCACTCGGTGGCCGCCAACAATTCGGTGAACATCAGCTTCTTCGGCCAGGCTACGGGTTCGATCAATATCGATTCGGTGGGCGACGTGGTGGTGCTCGGGGATCTGGCCAACTACAACGGCGAGACACGCATCGACAGCGATGGCCAGATTCTTCACTACAATGACCCGACCCGTGATGTGCGGGTCTCCGGCGCCAGCGTGGTATTGCGCGCAGCGGACGGTATCGGTGATGGTTCGGCGTTGAAGCTCCTGTCCATCGAGGGCGCTGGCGGCGCTGCGGCGATGACCATGACGGTGGACGCCGTGACCGAGCGTGGTCCGCTGAATCTGGCGCACGAAAATGCTGACCTGATCGTGCTGCGCGCCCACAGCGGCTGGGGCGACGTCAGCCTGTCTGCCGAGGGCTCGCTCAAGGCGGGCAGTGCCCTTGGCGGTGTCCACGTCAAGGGCAACAACCTGAGTCTGGCGGCCGGCGATGCGATCGGCTCCTTGGCCGCCCCCCTGACCCTGGCCCAGCACGCCGATGGCCGCCTCAATGCCGTGGCCGGTGGCGATATTGCCATCGATCAGCTCAGCGGGGACCTGGGGATCGAACGGGTCGAAAGCCGCCTGGGCGACGTCTGGGTGCGTGCCGCGGGGAATCTGCTCGACCGCAATGACGCCGCCACGGTCGATGAGCGTACGGTCGAGCAATTGCGTGACGGCGTCTGGTCACAGCTCAATCTGGTCGGCAGCGCCGCCGAGCAGAAGATTCAGGACGCCCAGGACGACCTGGCAACCCGCAAGACCCAGGAGTACAACACCTACTGGAACTACCGCCAGGCAACCTCCGATGACTGGATCGGCGGCTTGGCCGATGGCACCAGCTACAGTGTGCTCAGCGTCGACAGCGGGGCCATCCTGCTCGGTCTTGTGCGTCAGATCAGCGATGGTAGCGGCGGCACCCTGGAAGTACGTGACGAGCTGCGCCTCAGCGCGCCGGACATCGCCGCCGGTGATGCCCGGGTCGCGCATCGTTTCTATCGGGCCGATGGCAGCTACTTCACCATCGACAGTCTGAACGACCTCAGCGCAGAAGGGTTGATCCTGGCCTCCGGGGCTGGCGTGGCCCAGGGCAACACCTTGACCTACCGTCGTGTGGCGTCCTACGCCAGCGATCAGGTGATCAGGCTGTCCCAGGCGGAGCGTGACGCCTATCGTCAGCGTTTCGCCGACCAGGGTCTCGACGACGCCCAGATCGAGGCTCGCCTCACGGGCATCGAGTCCGATCGCACCGATATCTACCACGAGCTGCATGACGTCTACGGCAGTGCGACCGAGTACCAGGACGCAAGCTACAGGGTGACCCTGAGCGCGGCAGAGAAGGAGCAGGTGCGCGGCAGCATCAAGGTGTGGACCGAGCAGGAGCTGCTGTCGCTGATCGGCGCGGGCCTGTTGCAGGAAACCACCGATACTCGCACCGAGATTCAGGAACCCAACGTGATTGCCGGGGGCGATATCACCCTGATCGCCGGCGACAGTGTCGGTGTGGCCCGCGGACGCGAGCTGCTCGACATGTCAGGTGGGCTGACCGGGCTCTCCGACGAGCAGCGGGTACTGCTGTCCGCCGCCGAACGGGCCGATGTCACCTACCTCAAGCAGGCGCCACATAGCGCCGTGGTGGACTTCCTTGATATCCAGCGCGACCAGGGCGTGACCACGGTCAAGCTGGTGCGCACCGACGGGCAGAGCTGGGATACCAGCGTGTTCAAGGTGGGCGAGGCCGTCGATCTTGCCGGCAAGTCGCTCAATGTGACTGAGAATGGACGCTACTACACCGTGACCGCGATAAGCGGCGGCACGCTGGAGCTGTCCACCGCGCTGGAGGTGGTCGGCGAGCTTGGTGCCCAGGTGGAGCTGGCAACGGTGTTGCTGGACCCCCAGACCCAGGTCAGTAGCGGTGAGCAGTTGATTCGCTACATCTCGATCAACCTGATCGATGACTTCGCCATCGAAAACGCAGGCGATACCTTTATCACCGCCGCCAACTCGGCCTACGTGGTGTCGGAGACCGATATTCGCCTGGCCAAGCTGGTGGCCGGACAGGACGCCAGGGTCAAGGTGTCCGGATCGATCCTGGCGGCCACGTCCTCCGGTGCCGACCTGGTCATACGCACCTCGGATCTGGTGCTGGAAGCGGCCAGCGGGCAGATCGGTTCCGGCGCCAGTGCACCGCTCAAGCTGGCCCTGACCGATGCCGCCACCCTGACCGCACGCGCTCAGGGCGATATCTCGCTGCACGAGATCGAGGGGGATCTGGCGATCTCGACCCTGTTCACCGAGCGCGGCGACCTGTGGCTGAAGGCCGCGGGCAGCATCATCGACGGGCTGAACCATGACCTGCTCAAGGTGTTGGCCAACAATATCACCCTGATCGCGGGCGACAGCGTGGGCCAGGCGACCAACGCCATCGAGCTGGCCACGCGCGGCGATGGTGTCGTCACCGTCGATGCCGGCGAAGACGTCTACCTGGCGGCGGTGGATGGCAATCTCAGGGTCGGCCATATCAAGGGGGGAGAGCGGGTCGAACTCAGCGCGCTCAACTCCATCATCGCGACCCATGCCGATGAACTCCGCGGCGACATCGAGGCGAAAACGCTGCAGCTCGAGACCGGCTTCGGCGGAGTCGGCGCCGCCGACCGCCTGCTGGCGCTGGTCACCGATGACACCGCGGGGCGCGTCGATATCGATAGCGCCGATTCCGTGTTCGTGCGCGAGGTGAAGGGTGATCTGCGGCTGGGAACCGTGCAGGCGGGGCCGGCGGGCTCCACCGATGCGCTGGCGTTCGTGTTCTCGCAGGGCGCCATCTACAGCGCCCTGGGTGCCAACGAGACGTTCAACCTGTTGACCGCCGGGGTACGTCTGATCGCGGTCAAGGACGTGGGCACCAAGAGCAAGGTGCTGACCTCCCGTATCGGTACCCTGGAAGGCCAGTCCCGCGACGGCAAGGTCTACCTCAACAACACCGGACATCTGACCATCCATGGTCTGGGACTGACGGCCACCGGCGATATCGAGATCACCGCCAACAGTCCGATCACGGTGACCGAGGATATCGTTTCGGCTGATGGCGATATCGTGCTGACGGCCAGGGAAAACACCTCTGACGCCAATGACAACGAAGACTACCTGCACATCGAGGCAGGGGTGACGCTGGATGCCGGTCGCGACATCCTGATGACCGCGGGCGACGATCTGCTGTTCAAGGCCAACGACATCATCGTGAAGGCCGCGCGCCATGTGGTGATGAAGGTCGACACGCCAGATGAAGACCAGCCCACCTTCCGTGATACGCCGGAGGCCAAGGTCGAACTGCGTGGCGACTGGACGGTTGCCGGTGATATCACTCTGGAAGGGGGCGACAAGCGTCAGACGGTACTGATCGCGGCGGGTGCAAGCCTGAAAGCCGACAGCATGAGCGTGGCGCTGGGCGGCGGCGATGATGCGCTGACCCAGCAGGGTAGCCTGGACATCACCCAGCAACTCAACATTGCCGGCGGCGATGGTGACAATAGCGTCACTATCGAGGGTAATGTCGAGGCGGCGAGCCTGAGAATCGACGGCAACGCAGGCGTCGACACCGTTACCTTCAACGGCACCCATCAGGTCGGCTCGCTGAGTCTGTCGCTGGGCGCCGGCGATAACGTCCTGAGCGTAAGCGACACACTCACCGTCACCAATGCCTTCGATGTCGAAACCACTGGTGGCGACGACCGCATCACCTTCGACGCCAGCATCCAGGCCGGCTCGCTCTCCATCGCCATGGGCGAGGGTGCCAACACCCTGGGCGTGACCGAAGACCTCACCGTCACCGGCCTGGGCAGTGTCACCGTCGGATCGGGTGTGGATACTGTCACCTTCAACGGCACCCATCAGGCGGGGTCGCTGAGTCTGGCGCTGGGCGCCGGGAATAACGTGCTGAGCGTCAAAGACAGCCTGACGGTAACCAACGCCTTTGATGTGGCGACCGGAGAGGGCGATGACCGCTTCACCCTCGACGGCAGCGTCAAGGCAGGTTCTCTCGCCATCGCCATGGGCGAGGGCGCCAACACCCTGGACGTGACTCGAGACCTTACCGTCACCGCAGCGGCCAGTGTCACCGCCGGATCGGGTGTGGACAGCGTCACCTTTAACGGTAGCCACCAGGCGGGCTCGCTGAGCCTGGCGCTGGGCGCCGGCGATAACGTCCTGAGCGTCAAAGACAGCCTGACGGTAACCAACGCCTTTAATGTCGAAACCACGGGTGGCGATGACTCCCTGACCTTCGACGCCAGTATCCAGGCCGGCTCGCTCGCCATCGCCATGGGCGAGGGCGCCAACACCCTGGACGTGACAGAAGACTTGACGGTCACCGCAGCGGCCAGTGTTACCGCCGGCGCTGGTGTGGACACCGTCACCTTCAACGGCACCCACCAGGCGGGCTCGCTGAGTCTGTCGCTGGGCGCCGGGAATAACGTGCTGAGCGTCAACAACTCACTGGGCGTGACCAACGCCTTCGATGTGACGACCGAAGAGGGCGATGACCGCATCACATTCGACGCCAGCGTCCAGGCAGGTTCTCTCTCCATCGCCATGGGCGATGGCGCCAACACCCTGGAGGTGACTCGAGACCTTACCGTCACCGCAGCGGCGAGTGTCACCGCCGGATCGGGTGTGGACAGCGTCACCTTTAACGGCACCCACCAGGCGGGCTCGCTGAGTCTGTCGCTGGGCGCCGGGAATAACGTGCTGTCCGTCAACAACTCACTGGGCGTGGCCAACGCCTTCGATGTGACGACCGAAGAGGGCGATGACTCCCTGACCTTCGACGCCAGCGTCCAGGCCGGCTCGCTCTCCCTCGCCATGGGTGAGGGTGCCAACACCCTGGACGTGACTCGAGACCTCACCGTCACCGCAGCGGCCAGTGTCACCGCCGGCTCTGGCGTGGATATCGTCACCTTCAACGGCACCCACCAGGTGGGCTCGCTGAGTCTGTCGCTGGGCGCCGGCGATAACGTGCTGAGCGTCAACAACTCACTGGGCGTGACCAACGCCTTCGATGTGACGACCGAAGAGGGCGATGACTCCCTGACCTTCGACGCCAGCGTCCAGGCCGGCTCGCTCTCCATCGCCATGGGCGACGGCGCCAACACCCTGGACGTGACCGAGGACCTCACCGTCACCGGCCTGGGCAGTGTCACCGCTGGCGCTGGTGTGGACAGCGTCACCTTCAACGGCACCCATCAGGCAGGCTCGCTGAGTCTGGCGCTGGGCGCCGGCGATAACGTGCTGTCCGTCAACAACTCACTGGGCGTGATCAACGCCTTCGATGTCACGACCGAAGAGGGCGATGACCGCATCACCTACGACGCCAGCATCCAGGCCGGCTCGCTCGCCATCTCCATGGGCGAGGGCGCCAACACCCTGGGCGTGACTCGAGACCTCACCGTCACCGCAGCGGCCAGTGTCACCGCCGGCTCCGGCGTCGACACCGTTACCTTTAACGGCACCCACCAGGCGGACTCGCTGAGTCTGTCGCTGGGTGCCGGCGATAATGTGCTGTCCGTAAAAGACAACCTGACGGTAACCAACGCCTTCGATGTCGAAACCACGGGTGGCGATGACCGCATCACCTTCGACGCCAGCATCCAGGCCGGCTCGCTCTCCATCGCCATGGGCGATGGCGCCAACACCCTGGACGTGACTCGAGACCTTACCGTCGATGGTCTGGCCGAAGTCACCGCCGGATCGGGTGTGGACAGCGTCACCTTTAACGGCACCCATCAGGCGGACTCGCTGAGCCTGGCGCTGGGCGCCGGGAATAACGTGCTGTCCGTCAACAACTCACTGGGCGTGACCAACGCCTTCGATGTCACGACCAGAGAGGGCGATGACCGCTTCACCTTCGACGCCAGCATCCAGGCCGGCTCGCTCTCCCTCGCCATGGGCGAGGGTGCCAACACCCTGGACGTGACCCAAGACCTTACCGTCACCGCAGCGGCCAAGGTCACCTCCGGTGCCGGTACCGATACTGTTACCTTCAACGGCGATCACCGAGCCGACACCTTGTCGGTAGACAGCGGGGATGGTGACGATCTGGTGTCCTTCCTGGGTCAATGGCAGTTTGCCGACAGCCTGACGGTGGTGACCCGGGCGGGAGACGATCGTCTGCTCTTCGATGGCCGGCATCGCGCAGGGGAAATCGCCGTCGATCTGGGCGACGACAACGATATTCTGCATGTGCACGGCGATATCGCGGTGACCAACAACATGAGCTTCCGGGGTGGCAGCGGCAACGACGACATGCTGATCCATGCCGATACCCTGGTGGGCGCCATGCTGGTGGCCGGCGACGGCGGCAAGGACCGTCTGACCGTGGTGGAGCTCAATGATCGCCAGGCGCTGTTGACCCTGGATGGTGGATCCGGCAGCGACGAGCACCGGATTGTCACGCGCCAGGCGGATCAGGGCGACTACCGCATTCGCGTTCTCGACAGCGGTGCCAGCAATGCCGGAGCGGACACCCTGTTCATCGAAGGTCGTGGCTACGACAACTATGACGGCAGCATGATTCGTGCCCTGTCGAGTGCATCTACCACGGGGGATCTGTTCCTGGTCCGCGACAACTTCGTTGCGCGTCTGGCCGAGGCTGGCAGCGCCGTGGAGCGTATCGATGTGGGGGCCAGCATCAATGCCCGGGTGACCATCAATGGCCACGACGGCGCCGACCGCTTCGTGGTCGATGGCTCATCGACCGTGATGACGCTGGACGGAGGTCGCGGCGACGATCGCTTCGAGATTGGCCAGCAGTACGGCGAGCATCCGAACCCTGTAGGCACGGCCAGCGCTGGCGTCTACGCCTCGGGCGTCGTCGTGGGCGACGAGATCGCGGTGACCCAGGCTGGCGACGGCTTTGTCAGTCGAGGCAACGGCCAGGCAATGAGCGTGCTGGGGGGCCAGGGCAACGATCAGTATCAGGTCTACGCCACCCAGGCGCCTCTGGCAATTGATGGCGAAGACGGTTACGACAGTCTGAGTGCCTTCGGCAGCAGCGCAGACGACAACTTCGTGATCACCGCGGGTGCCGTGTTCGGCGCTGGACTCAATCTGTCCCATGACGATCTCGAGCGTGTGCGCGTCGAGGCTGGAGCGGGAGACGATCGAATTCAGGTGCTGAGCACCCGCGAAAGCGTGCTGACTGAGGTCATCGGTGGTCTCGGCAGTGACCAGATCCAGGTGGCGGGGGACGTCAGCGGCGAGGTGAAGGCGATCGACGCCAGGGGGGCCAGCAGCCTGGTGGGCCATGGCACCGTGTCTGCAGACGAGGCCTACGCAAATCTTCTGGCCGAGGCGCTGACGGTGCAGGTGGCTAGCCCCGAGCACGGTGCCATCCTGGTCGAGCAGCCCGGTGGGGCGACGCGGGTGGTGGAAGGCGGAGGCGCTGCCGCTTACTGGTTGTCGACG
This sequence comes from Halomonas sp. YLB-10, assembly GCF_003856855.1. Classification (NCBI taxonomy): domain Bacteria; kingdom Pseudomonadati; phylum Pseudomonadota; class Gammaproteobacteria; order Oceanospirillales; family Halomonadaceae; genus Halomonas; species Halomonas sp. YLB-10. Next base: position 13,048 of record NZ_RRCU01000001.1, on the reverse strand, counting down.
AACCTGCCGATCTCCGGTATCGCCGAGGGCAGCAGGGTGACGCTGACACTGTCCGCCAGCATGGCGTCGACTCAGGACCGTCACGCGGCGGGCGCGGCGTCGGCCGAGACGCTGCTTCTGTCACTCGACGCTTTGGGCGAGTTTACCCAGGCGATCACCGTGGACTTCGTGTTCACCGGGGGCAGCTGGTCACCGCGCCAGCAGATCTTCGTCAAGGCGCCGACCGATGGTCTGGTCGAAGGGACTCGACAGGTGGCGATCAGCTATCTGGCCCAGGTCGAGACGCCCTCGTCGTCTCCGTTGCCCCAGGCGTTGGCCTCGCTGCTGGATCAGCCCATCGCCGATACCGAGATCACGGTATTCGATGCGACGCGCGGAGATGTGGTGGTGTCCACGGCCCAGGATCGACTCCAGGTGATCGAAGGCAAGGGTGCGTCGGCTCAGTCCGGCAGCGTCGAAGTGCGCCTGTCGGTGGCGCCCCAGGCCGGTGAGGTGATCACGGTCAGCGTGGATCTGTCGGCCTTCGGCGATCGTCTGGTGGCAAAGCACGGCGCCACCCTGAGCTTCGATGCCTCCAACTGGGACAAGCCCCAGACGCTGGTGCTGGAGGCGCTCGGCAACACCGACATCGAAGATCGGATCGACGCCCAGCTGGGCTTCGATATCTCCAGCAATCTGGGGCAGGCCAGCTCGTTTGCCGAGCGCGCCACGAGCAAGGTCGACGTCAGCGTCCACGACGATGACAGCGCTGGGCTGGTGGTGGAGCAGTCGGATGGCGGTACCCGAGTCTCGACCCTGGGCGGCAGCGACAGCTACACGCTGAGGCTGACCAAGGCGCCGAGCGCTGAGGTCAGGGTCCATCTCAATAGCGATGGCCAGACCGAGTTCCCCCTGGGTGGGCGCATCGTGCTGGATACCCTGTTCGACGGTGAGCGCAGCGTGACGGTGCTGGCTGCGCAGGGAGCCGGGGCGATTCTGGTCCTGGAAGATGGCGACTGGGCATCGCTGGGGGCCCAGACCGGGCGCTACCTGAGCCTGGAAGATGGCTCGGGATCGAGCATTGCCGGGCGTCTGCGGATCAACCACATCGATGCCCAGGGAAGGCTGCACCTGATGTCCGACGATACCCTGGGAAGCTGGGTCGGTGACAGCCTGACGCTGACCTCCGTCACCACACCTGCGGTGGTGTTCGACGCCAGCAACTGGGCCGACAAGGTGGCCGTCGAGGTGGTGGCGGAGACCCGATATCGGGCTCCGGTCGAGGCGGGCATGCAGTTTGTCACCGAACGGCGTCTGTCCGACATTCAGGGACCGCTGATCGTCGAAGGGGGCACTGTCGCCGATACGCCGGTGCCGTCTGTGCCGCTGATGCTGCCTTCTGAAGGTGTCAGCGCGCTGGCCGCCGAGACCTCCGGCACCGCGCATGAGGATAGCGACAGCCTGGTGCTGCACGTGGATGCCAGCGTGGCCGACCTGTCCGGTGTCATCGGTGCCGAGCGGATCGGCGGGCTCGGCATGGGTGAAGGCATGCTGTCCCAGGACAACGGTGTGGGCGGTACCATCGATACCGAGCGAGGGGTTCATTTCCACGGTGTCGAGGTCTTCGAGGCGCTGCTGGGCGCAGGCAATGATCAGCTTGCCATCGATGCCGATCCGGTGGCCTTCGACGGCGACTGGCAGGCACAGACGGTGGCGGGTGTTTCCCAGCTGAATCGTAGTGCCGGCAGCTGGTACGCCGATGGCTTCCGTGCTGGTGACAGCGTACTGGTCGGCGAACAGCGTCTGTTGATTCGCGACATCACCAGCGCCGGGGCGCTGGTGCTCGACGGAGTGGTGAGTGCCAGCAGTGGCCGTGTGATTCGTGAAATGCCGCTCAGTGTGGTCCACGGTGGCGGCGGTGATGACCACATCCGGGTGAGCGGTGGCTATCAGTGGCAGATGCCGCTGGTGGTGTTCGGCGATACCTCTCGCAGTGGCGAGCGCTACAGCGCCGTCGGCGGCCGGCCGACGCTGCTGGCTCAGCCGTTCCTGGAGGCCGGTGATAACCTGCTGGACGCCAGTCAGGCCATCGGTGGCGTGGTGCTGGTGGGTGGTGCCGGCGCGGATACGCTGATTGGCGGCCTCGGTGATGACCAGCTGTTTGGTGGATCCGGCGATGACCGTCTGAGTGATGAAAAGGGCGGTAACAACCATCTGTACGGTGATGGTGGCATCGACGTGGATGTTTCCCGACGCCTCAGTCTGGCCGATACGGTGATGACGGTGCATGCCAGCGCCGCAGCGATTGCCCATCCGACCGGAGATAGCCTCACAGCCGGTGATGACGTGCTGAGTACTGGGGGAGGCAACGACATCCTGCTGGGGGACCACGGCGTGATCCAGCTGGAGGCTCGCCCCGGAGAGGCGGGCCTGCGACTGCTCGATAGTCAGCGGGTGCTCGCGGTGGAAGGCGTCGACATGGCGTCGGGCGGCGATGACAGCTTGAGCGTCAGCGGTGGCGACAACCTGTTGATCGGTGGCAGTGGCAACGACGTCCTGAGCGGAGGCGGCGCTTCCGACTGGCTGATCGGTGACAACGCCAAGGTTACCTTAAAGGTGGTGAACGATCTGTCCAGTGGTGCCACGCTGGTGCTCAAGGACAGTATCCACGACGGAGGCGACCGACTGTTCGGCGGCGAGGGCAATGACTTGCTGCTGGGGGGGGGCGGGTCTGACGTGCTTTACGGTGGCAGCTTGACCAGCGGCGGTCGCAGCGGTGATGACCTGCTGGTGGGCGACTACGTCCGGCTGGACGTGGTGGGCACCCAGGTGCGTGAACTGGTCACGCTGCCAAGCGCCAATGGGGCAGCGGATCGTCTTGACGGTGGTGATGGTCGCAACGTCCTGATTGGCGGAGAAGGCAGTGACAGCCTCAGCACCGGTGGCAATGACAGCGTGACTGTCGCCTCGCCTGAGCGCAGTGCCAGCGTGGCGATCGGTGACCATGGTCTGCTTGAGTGGAACCCTGCGGGTGTCCTGGTCATTGCGACCTCCCGCCTGGCGTCCGATACTGCCGCCAGCGAGACGGCGGCTATGCTGAATACCCGCGGCGGGGACGACAGCATTCGCTTGAGCGGTGGCCACTCCGTGGTCATCGGTGGGGTGGGCAGTGACCTGATCGAGATCGTCAAGGCTGGCGACGGGGCGCGCCATGTGGTGCTGGCGGATCGCGGCACCCTGAGCTGGAGCGACGTCGGCGTTCTGGTCAACGGCGATAGTCTGACGCCCAACGTCGGCGGCGCCGATCGTGTGGCTGTCGAGTCGGGTTCGGTCACCGCTGTGGGCGGTGCCGGTGCGGACACCATCGAGATCAGCGCAGCATCGGTCGACGCCCGTCACCTGCTGTTTGGCGATAACGGTTCTCTGCGCCAGAGTGCCAGCGGAGTGTTGTTGAGCGCCGCCTCCAGTGCGACTGCCATCGGCGGCGACGACACCCTCGAGGTGAATGCCGGTTCGGTCACGGCCATCGGCGGCGCTGGCGATGATCGGATTTCGATCACCGCCGCCTCGGCCACCAGTCGTCACCAGTTGATCGGTGACAATGGGCGACTCCAGTGGGACGACACCTCGGTGTTGAGGACGATGACCAGTACCGCATCGGCGGTGGCGGGACAGGATCGCATCGGCGTCAATGCCGGTCGCAATGAGATCGTCGGTGGTGCGGGCAGCGATGCCATCACCACGGGTGATCAGACCAGCACGGTGCTTGCCGACCTCGGTCGCCTGGAGTGGAACGCAGCGGGACATCTGGTGAGCGCGCGTTCGTTGGCGCACGGTCACGGCGCGGCGGATAGCGTCAGTGTCGGCAGCGGCGGCAACCTGGTGATCGGCGCCGAAGGCGACGATGTCATCACCTCCGCCGCTGGTGCTGACAAGGTAGCGGGTGATCACGCCGAGGTACTGTTCGACGCCAATGGCGTGGTGACGTCCTTTGCGTCCCTTCATTTCGCCATCGGCGGGATAGATACCATCACTACCGGCAAAGGTGATGACTGGATCATCGGCGGGTTTGGTGGTGAACGCATCAGTGCCCTTGGCGGCGACAACGTGGTCATTGGGGACAATGGGTCGATCACCGCACAAGATGGTGTTCGCCAGGAGGTGAAGAGCCTCGATCGGCGCCAGGGCACCGGTGGGGATGATGTCATCCTGCTGGGAGTGGGCCGGGATCAGGCGATTGGCGGTGTCGGCGCCGATACCCTTGTCAACGCCGGCGGCGAGACCGTGGCCATCGCCGATGACGGCCGCATTCTCAGTGATACCACCGGCCGTTACCGCCTGGCGGAAACCGGCAATATTGCCCTGCGCAGCGACAATCACCTGATTGGCGGCATCGATCGCGATGTGCTGCTGGGTGGCGGCGGCAAGGACACGCTCGAGGGCGGTGCCGGTAACGATATTCTGATGGGCGATTTCGCTCGAGTGACTCGCGTGCCAGGGTTGATCACCATCGAGACCATCGACAACTTCGAAGGTAGCGATGACGTCATCCTGACCGGACTGGGCCACGATGTGGCGATGGGCGGCGCCGGCTTCGACGGCTTCGGTGGTGACTACGGCTTCGACATCCTGATCGGCGAATATGGCCGAGTACGGTTGAGTGTGGCCTCTGCCGGTTCGACGAGCACGCCGGAGGTCGAGCGTGTCACGTCCATCGTGACTCTGGCTCAGGGCAAGCTGGATCTGGTGCGCGGTGCGCAGCAGAACCTCTACCGTGAGCAGGAGCCAGGCGGGCGCCTGGCCGCCTGGAGCTGGATGGATCGCACCGAGTTCGCCCTGAGCGAGGCGATGGTCTCGAACAACCGTCCGGCAGCGGTGGCTCCGAGCCAAGGACTCGAGGATCTACGTGGTGTTGTCGCTAGTTGGGTGGCCCACCATGACAGTCGCGGTGGCATGATCAGCGGCTTGCCGCTGTTCGCCGCTCCTCCGGCTGCCGGCAGCGTGCTGACGGCGCCAGACGCTGCGGAGGGTAGTGAGTCGCTCGAGGCGGCACCGTCGGTCGATGACGCAACCCTGGACCAGTCGCCACAGGCGGCAGGCTCACCGGCGTCGACCGGGGTATCGCCCAAGGTGTCGAGCGAAGCAGATGCGTCCGTCCCTGCTGAACAGCAAGGTGCCATGGGCAGTTCGGCCTTGGGTGGCCTGGCAGCGGCGCTGGCCGGCGCTGGCTGGGGTATCGCGCGAGCCATGTCGTCGTCTACCGAGCACACCGATAGACTCAAGACGCTTCGACGTGAACAGGCCGCCGAGCAATGGCGTCGGCTGCGCAAGGATGACGATGAGGAGACGTCTTGATTGACACCTTGATGAGGGGCCTGAACGGGCCAGCGGGAGCGGTATGCTGCTAGACGAGGCAAGGGGCGACGTTGAAGCGTCCATGCGTGAACGGATGCAGCACTGGCTGGCCCGGCACTGTGAGCGCAGCGGCGCTGTCGATGAGGTGCGGCTGGTCGAGGGATTGGTGGCGTGGCGTGGGCCATCCGGCATCGAGCCAGTGGCGCTGTGGCCGGGCTTCAGCGAGGGCGCCGGCGAGGCACTGCTGGCGCTGGCAAGTGAGGTCGCCGAGGTTGCCAGTGGCATGGTCAGCCAACTGGATGAGGCGCACCTGGGCATCGGCTATCCGGTGAGCATGGATGGCGAGGTGGCAGGCGCGGTAGCGCTGAGCCTGGCGATTCCGCCTGGCCTGCGCGACACCTCCGACGACGGTGTGGCGCGGGCACGTCAGTCCCTGGTGCCACTGATGCAGCGACTCGAGGAAGGTGTCGCTGCGCTGGAACGGGACCTGATGAGTGAGCGGCAAGAAGACATGCTGCGACACCAGGCGGTACTCGGGGACCGCCTGTCCCTGCTGGCCGGCGTGCTGTCCGAGGCTACCTTCGCCGCAGCCTCGGCACAGCTGGTGACCCGTCTGGCCGAGCAATTCGGTGCCGAACGCGTAAGCCTCGGCTGGCGCCGCGGTGCCAGTTGTCGCGTGTTGCAGATTTCCCACAGCGCCCAGTTCAATCGCAAGATGAATCGGGTGAAGGCCACGGCGGCGGCCATGGATGAGGCGCTCGACCAGTTGGCCAGCGTGGCCTGTCCTCCCGTGGAAGGTGCGGCAGGGCGGCACGATGGCGGTGTCCAGCTGGCCCATCAGGAGCTGGTCACCCTCGGCGGTGTTCCTTCGGTGGTCAGCGTACCCTGCCTCGACGATGGGGTGGCGCGTGGCGCCGTGACCCTGGAACGCGATCGACCCTTTACCCTCGACGAGATCGAGGCGCTGGAGAGTCTGCTGGCGCTATGCACCCGTGCGCTGGAGGAGAAAAGGCGCAACGACCGGCCGCTGGTGGTCAAGGCGCTGGCATCGGCTGGCGAGCAACTGGGGCGCCTGCTTGGACCGGGACATCTCGGGCTCAAGCTGGCGGTGCTGGCGCTGGTGGCTCTGCTGGTCGCCTCCACCCTGATCACCACGGTGGACGAGGTGGCGGCGGAGGTGACCGTCGAAAGTCGTGTGCAGCGGGTGATCTCGGCGCCGTTCCGGGGGTATCTCGAGGCAACCAGCGTGCGAGCCGGTGATCGTGTCGAGCGCGGGCAGGTGCTGGCGAGCATGGAAACCCGGGAGCTGCTGCTGGAACGGCTGCAATGGCAGAGCGAAATCGCCAAGCTGTCACGTCAGGAGCAGGAGTCCCGCGCGCGTGGTGATCGCGCCGGGCTCAACGTGCTGGCGGCTCAGCGAGAGCAGGCCGAGGCGCGGGTTGCGCTGGTCGAGTCCAGGCTCAATCGGGCCACCCTGGTCGCGCCCTTCGATGGGGTGGTGGTCAGTGGCGACCTGACCCAGCGACTGGGCGCGGTGACCGAGCAAGGCGAGGAGCTGTTTCGCGTCTCTCCGCTGGACGGGTTTCGCCTGGACCTGGCCGTGCCCGAGGGCCGTATCGATGATCTGGCGCCGACCCAGCATGGCTCGATGGTGCTGGCCTCGATGACCGGCAAGCGTTGGCCGCTGGTGGTCGAGCGGATCACACCTCGGAGCACCAGCGGTGAAGGTCAGACCCGCTTTATCGTCGAGGCTCGCCTGGAGATGAACGCCGGCGAGGTTGACCCCCGGCAGGTGGAACGCTTGCTGCGCCCTGGGTTGTCGGGTATTGCGCGGGTCGAGGTCGGCGAAGGTCCGCTGATCGAGATCTGGACCCGCGGGCTGCGAGACTGGCTCAAGCTGACGCTGTGGCGCTGGTGGGGGTGAATCATGACCACTGCACTGTTCAGCCAGCACTGGCACCGAGTCGCCGATCTACGCCTGCGCCTGCGCCGGCATGCGCGTTTGTCACGCCACGAGTATCGCGGCGAACCGTGGTACGTGCTGCACGATTCCCTGACTGGACAGGTGCATCGTTTTACGCCGGAGTCCTATCAGATCATCGGGCGACTCGATGGACGACGCACCCTCGACGACATCTGGCATCAGGTCAGCCGGTCGTTGGGCGAAGCCATGCCGACACAGCAGGAACTGGTCACCCTGATCGGTCGCTTGCATCGTGCCAATCTGCTTTCGGGGCACGAAGACATCAATATCGAGGAACTGTCACGGCGTCAGACGCGGCAGCGTCGCAGCAAGTGGCTGCAGCTGATCAAGTCGCCGCTGGGCATCCGCATCCCGCTGCTGGATCCGGAGCGCTTCGTCGCCGCGAGCTACCCGCTGGTAAGGCCGCTGCTGGGCCCGCTGGGCGCGGTGCTGTGGTTGGCGACCGTGGTGCTGGCGCTGGTGGTCGCAGGCATCCACTGGACGCAGCTGAGCGACAACCTGGCCGATCGGGTGCTGGGGGTCGACAATCTGTTGCTGATGGCACTGGTCTACCCGTTGATCAAGACCCTGCACGAACTGGGGCACGCCTGGGCCACGCGCGACGCGGGCGGCGAGGTCCACGAGATCGGGGTGATGCTGCTGGTCTTTTTCCCGGTACCCTACGTCGACGCCAGCGCCGCTGCGGCCTGCCCGGACAAGGGCAAGCGCATGCTGGTCGGGGCCGCCGGAGTGCTGGTCGAACTCTGGCTGGCGGCGACGGCCATGCTGGTGTGGGCCATGGCCGAGCCTGGCGTTGTTCGCTCGCTGGCCTTCAACGTCATGTTGATCGGCGGTGTCTCGACCCTGATGTTCAACGGCAACCCGCTGCTGCGCTTCGACGCCTACTACGTGCTGGCCGACTACCTGGAAATTCCGAATCTGTTTTCCCGCGCCAACCAGCAGCTCACCTACGTGGTCAAGCGCTACCTGCTGGGACGTCGCGATGTCAGCGGTCAGGCCGGTTCGCTCAAGGAGGCCTGGTGGCTGGTGGCCTATGCGGTGCTGTCCTTCGTCTACCGACTGATCATCATGGTGGTCATCGCCACCTTCGTCGCCACCCAGTACCTGTTCATCGGTATCCTGCTGGCGCTGTGGTCGGTGACCATGACGCTGCTGTTGCCCCTGTTCAAGCTGTTGAAGGCCATGTCCGTGGATAGCCAACTCGAAGGTTCTCGCACTCGCGCCTGGAGCTGGTTGCTCGGCGGCCTGGCGTTGCTGCTGGCGGGCCTGCTGCTGGTGCCCGCGCCTCACGCCACAACCCTAAAGGGGGTGATCGATTCTGCCGAGCCCGCGCGCCTGCGGTCCGGTGTCAGCGGTGAGCTGGTCGAACTGATGGCGATACAAGGGCAGCCACTTCGCACCGGCGACCCGATTGCCCGTATCGCGGCACCGGAACTCGACGCCGAGGTGAGGCTGCTCGAGGCCAGGGCACGGGAAATTCAGCAGCAGCAGCAGGCCGACATTCGCGACCCGCAGGCGCTGTCGGTGCTGGCGGAGACGCAGCGCCTGGTCGATGGTCAGCTGGTCGATGCCAGGCGCAGAGCGGCGGCGACATTGCTGACGAGCCCCCACGATGGACGCTGGATGATGCCCGAAGGGGCGCCCCTCCTGGGTAGCCATGTTCGCCGCGGCCAGGCCCTCGGGGTGCTGGTCAAATCCGGTGACCTGCGAGTGCGGACGCTGGTGCCGACCCACCAGGCGGAACTCGTGCGCGACGACCGGCGCAGCGTCAGCGTGCGTAGCGGCGGTGATGTGGAGGCCGCCGCCTCGCACCTGCTGCGGTTGTCCCCTGGCGCCAGTCATGAGGTGCCGAGCCTGAGTCTCACCCAGAAGGGCGGAGGCGATGTCGCCCTGGACCCCACGGCGGCGTCGGGGGAAGGCGAGCCGCTGAGGGCCTTTCGTCGGCATCATCTGGCGGACTTCAGCGCCACCGGCCTGATCGAGAGCGTTGCAAGGGTGCGCCTGGGTCAAGGTGTCCAGGTGCGTATCGAGCACACACCGGAGCCGATTGGATTCCGCATGTGGCGGCAGGTCCGGCGTTCCTTCCTGCGCCTGTTCGAGCGCTGAGTCGATGCTGACACGAGTTCCCGCAGACGTCATCAGCCGCGCCGAGCGCCCGGTGTCAGCACCTGGTGCATTGGAACGGGCCTGGCACGGGTTGAGGGCAAGCCTCGGCGGGCCCTCCTCGGTCAGACGATGGGTCTTGCGTTGCCGTCTTCCCGTCATTCACTGGCATGCGCGGCAGCTGTCACGACTCGACGACACCGCGCTCGATGCGCAGGCTGGCCTTCTGCGCCAGGCGTTGCGCCGTCGCGGCGTGGTTGGGTGGCTATGGCCACGTGCCTTCGCCCTGGTCAGGGAAGTGGCACGACGTGAATTGGGCATGGCACACCACGACGTGCAGCTGTTGGGGGGCATGGTCCTGCTGAAGGGGCAGGTAGCGGAAATGCAGACCGGCGAGGGCAAGACCCTGACGGCCACTTTGCCGGCTGCTACCGCCGCCCTGGCCGGCATCCCGGTGCACATCATCACGGTCAACGACTACCTGGCGTCAAGGGACGCCGACAAGATGGGCCCCGTCTACGCCCGCCTGGGTCTCTCGGTGGCCTCGGTGGTCCACGGCATGACGCCCGCCGAAAGGCGCAGGGCCTACTCGGCGGATGTGGTCTACTGCACCAACAAGGAACTGGTATTCGACTACCTGCGGGACACTCAGGAGCTGGGCACCAGGCGTCACCCCTTGAGCGCCCACGCTGCACGACTGCAGGGGCGTCTCACCAGCCACAGGCTGCTGCTCAGAGGGCTGCACTTCGCCATCGTCGACGAGGCTGACAGCGTGCTGATGGACGAGGCGCGGACTCCCTTGATCCTGTCTGGCCCCGCCGGCGAGGGTGTACTGGATATTGCGCTTGTCGATGAGGCCATCGCCATGGCGAAGCGCTTTGTCGAGGACGAGCACTTCGTGCGGGAACAGGGGCAGCTGTTGTTGACCGACAGCGGCAAGCGTTATCTGGAATCGCAGGTCGAACGACTGTCCCGCCAGTCGATGGCCGGACACTGGCAGGGACGTTCCCGTCAGCAGTGGTTGATCCAGCAGGCTCTGCTGGCGCAGCACCACTTTCAACGTGACGTCCACTACCTGGTACGGGATGGCAAGGTGCTGATCATTGACGAGCACACCGGCCGGGTGATGGAGGATCGGCGCTGGGAAAAGGGGCTGCAGCAGATGATCGAGCGCCGCGAAGGGTGCGAGCCCAGCGATCCCAACATTACCCTGGCGCGTCTGACCTACCAGCGTTTCTTTCGCCGCTATCGCCACCTGTCGGGTATGACCGGTACGGCCAGGGAGGTGCGGCGCGAACTCTGGACTACCTACCGTCAGAGGGTGGTGACGGTGCCCCCTCATCGGCCTGGCCGGCGGCGTCTCGGCAAGGTGATGCGTTGCGACACGAAGGCGGCCAAGTGGGAATGGATCTGCCAACGTCTTCCTTCTCTCGTCGCGCAAGGGCGTGCTGTGCTGGTGACCACCGTCAGCCTCGCTGATGCCGAAGCGCTTTCGGCGAGACTCAAGGCCAACGACATTGCACACCGAATACTGAGCGCTCGCCAGGACGCCGACGAAGCGGCGGTCGTCGCCGCAGCCGGGGCGCCAGGGGCGGTCACCCTTGCCACCAGCATGGCAGGACGCGGGACCGATATTCCGCTTGATCCGGTGACTCGTGGTGCGGGCGGCCTGCACGTGATCCTGGCGGGCCATCACGACGCTGCGCGGATAGATCGTCAGATCATGGGGCGCTGCGCTCGCCAGGGCGATCCGGGCAGCGTCGAGTGGGTGCTGTCCGAAGAGGATGAATTGCTGACGGAACTGGATGGCTGGCAACGCCGTCTTGGAAGGCTTGCCACACGACTGCGCCGCGCGCAGCAGACCAGGGAGCGTCGCCACGCCCGGGAGCGGGCACGTTTGCTCGAAGCCGACTGGCGTGAAGATGACCAACTGGGTTTCAGCGGAAGAGGGGAGTAGCGTGGCGCGGAAGTGGCATGGCGCGGAAAGAGGCGCGTTCATTCCTTTCATCCGCTCTATGGTTTTTCCCACTGGCAGATCTGTATGGCCATGGTCTGCGCTGATAGCCGATCGTTGTTTAACCCTTGTCTCCGTCATGGAAAGGAAGTGCGCATGAAAGCAGCGAGATCACTGATCGTCGCCCTGGGATGCATCGCCGCGCCGGCACTGGCGCAGGACACGGACCTGCAAGAACCGGGATTTGGTGAAATAAGCTGCCTGGTGGAGCCAGGTCGCCAGGCTGCTCTGTCGAGCCAGGTGCCGGGCGTCATCGAGCGAATCGACGTACAAGCGGGCGTGCGGGTGGCGGCTGGCGATCCGCTATTTTCGCTGATGCGGGATGTCGAATCCGCCAGTGTCGAACTGGAGCGTTCTCGCGCCGCCTATGCGTCACGACGCATGCAGCGAAACCAGCGAATGATCGAGCGCAATATGCTCAGCGAGAGCGAACGTGACGAGATCGATACCGAGCTTCGCCTGGCCCGCCTGCAGGTCAATCTCGCCAATGCACGTCTGCAACAGCTCACGACGCGGGCTCCCTTCGATGGGTGGGTGAGCGAACGCCTGGCGGAGGAGGGTGAATTCGTTGACGCCACGCCGGTGCTTGAACTGGTTCAGCTCGATCCGCTACGCATCGAGGCCGCTTTGCCGCTGGCCGCTTACGGAAGAATCGCTGCAGGAGATGTCATCGAGGTAACGCTATCGAGCCCGGTGGGGCAACGCTATTCAGCGGAGGTCATCCATGTGGACCCGGTGATCGACGCTTCGAGCGGGACCTTCGCCTTGGCCATGCGGCTTGCCAATCCAGATGAGCAGATTCCGGCAGGGATCGCCTGTGAGCTCGGCGGCATCGTGGAAGGCGGCGACGCCTAGGCCGATTCGACACGTCAGTGGATGCTCCATGACGAGCCAGATAAGCAGGGAAAGCCCCGACGGTTTGCTGCAATTTCTTGGCGCCTTCCTCGTCGCCTTGTCGGGGATGTCATGCAGATGACGGTGGCGTGAAATTTTTTTACACGAAGTGCTTGCCAAGGCCGGCCCCGATCCGTAAAGTACGCATCCGCTGCCGACGACGAGCAAACGTCACAGGCGGTGAAGAGTGGTAAAAGTGATTGTTTTGAAAAGGCTTTTTGAAGTCTTCGAAAAATTCTCCGCTTGACGGGCAACGAGAAATCGGTAAAATGCTCGCCACTCGATCGGAGTCGCCAGGACGGCATCGCAGGATGCGCGTCAGGCTCGCTTCGCTTTCTCTTGGGTCCTGCAGGCATCGCTAGCATGGCGAAAAAAGAAAGCCTTGACGAAATGCTTCGATTCTGTAGAATGCGCCTTCCTCGCAGGGCGCTGCGCCAACAGGCGCTGCAAAGCGAGAAGCTCTTTAAGCTCTTCTATAGAGCCCAGAGCACGCTCTTTAATAATTTGATCAGGTAATTCATGTGGGCGCTTGCCGATGAGTCAGTGACACTGTCACTGAAATATCAAGGCAAGCGACTCGTCAAACGAGACGTTTGAGCCTTGAGCCAAGTTTGGTCCGCTTAACGGACTATCAGACTTTAAACTGAAGAGTTTGATCATGGCTCAGATTGAACGCTGGCGGCAGGCCTAACACATGCAAGTCGAGCGGAAACGATCCT